>NZ_DAIQBT010000005.1:0-126789 GCF_036781005.1 Clostridium sp.
ATATTATAACTCCTAAATGGAGCGATTGTATGACAATATTAACTTAACAAAATCTTATGGTTATACTAGGAGAAAAATATGAAAGTTATTGAAAGCTATTTAAGTAAATCAGAACAAATCTCAATTTTAAATAAATATAATGTAAAAAATATTGCCTTGCACCAACAAAAAGTAGCATACTATGCCTTAGAATTATTCGATTATATAAATAAGTATTATACCTTTACAAAAGAACATAGGGATATATTATACTATAGTGCTCTTTTTCATGATATAGGATATTTTATTAGTAAAAAATCACATCACAAATATACTGGAAATCTTATTTTAAAGGAACCTATATTATATAAAATGCCAGATGACATAAAACTTCTCATTTCCCTTATTGCAAGTTGTCATGGTAAATCAATTGACTCTCGTATAAAATTTTATTCCCATGAAATTCAATTAAGTATACTTCAATTAATAGCTCTATTGAGAATTGCGGATGTATTAGATCACACCCACAAATTAAAAATATCCTTAGAAAAAATTCAACTTAAAGATGAAATCTTCACACTTTCAATTAATGGAGAAAACATATCTAAAATTATAAATAAATTTCAAAAAAAATCCCTCTTGTTTGAAGAAGTATTCAATATTCCAATAAAGTTGGAATATCCTTACTACAATTTTAATTATATTTAAAGCTTATGAAGTATTTGTATGACTTTAAATATAATTAAAGAAATATTGTGGACTATTGTTGGGTTTTGAAACTTGATTCTCCATTTTCTATCAATATTTTACTGCTTATTAGGAAAAAACTTTGAATAAACATAAGTATACCTGTAGCTATAAGCAGCCATTCTATTTTAATAATATCTGATACCGGTCCAAATATAAGCATTCCAAGAGGCATCATAGAACTGGATATCATAGTCAATACTCCAAATACTCTTCCCAAAAAGTCTCCTTCTACTTTTTCTTGCAATAATACCATAGAAGGTGTATTAAAAAGGGGGATAGCTATTCCAACAAGAGCCATAAAAATTAAATACAGTATAAAATTAGGTGTAACTCCAAGTAAAAAAGTACATGAACCTATAAAAAAACTTGATAATGTCATGGTATAAATTCTATTTTTAAATCCTCCCCAATAGGCCATAACCAGTCCTCCCAATATCATTCCACTAGAAAAAGCAATTTCAATTGAAGTCAATCTCCATACATCATTTCCAAAACTTCTAGATACCTGCAGGGGAGTTAAAAATGCAGCAGGAGCAGATAAAAAGAAGAATCCAATACAAAATAAAAAGAACTTCTTTATATACTCATGATTTTTAATATATGTAATCCCTTTTTTCATATCTTCAACATAACTATTGTCCTGCTTCTTCAATGCCTTACTATGAGCAGGAATATGTAAAAATAAAATTATCATAGAAATTGCTGCAGCTGCAGTGATAACATCTATAAAAAATATTATCTCTATTTTAGTTATAGTAAGAAGTGCTCCACTAACCATAGGTGATATCAACATAACAATTGACTGTATACTTCCATTTGTAGCATTAACTTTAGTGAGCTTATCTTCAGGTACAAGCTGTGGAATAAATGCACCTATTGCAGGAGTTTGAACAGCAGTTCCAAGAGCTCTTATAGCAGATATAACAAAGAGCAGCCATATCTTATCATACCCAAGAAGAAACAGTATTGCCAGAATAAAAGTTGACATTGCAATAAAAGAATCTGATAAAATAATTAATTTCTTTCTATTATACCTGTCGGCCCATACTCCTGCAAAAGGAGAAAGAAAAAAGGTAGGGAGAAAGCCACTTACAATGGATACAGTCATCATAATCCCAGATTGTGTCTTTAATGTAATAAACCATATAATAGCATATTGGACTAGTGATGTTCCAAAAAGGGATATGGTCTGACTAGCCAAAAAAATTATTATATTTTTTTCCCAATTTTTATTCATATACAAACTTTCACTCCCATCATATTTAATCCATTTTATTATATCAGAAAATTTTTAGGTATACATCTTAGCAGCATCAGATAATTTATAAGTTAAAATAAAATTTATTTTAGCCTAATGAACGCTTTCTTGCAAATTTAACAATAAAGAATATAAAAAGCAAATATACATTACTTATGTATATTTATAAAAATTCAATATTCTCTCAAGAGATAAATCTTTATTATAAAAAATTACAATAATATATAGAAAACATATGAATTTTTTTTATAGTTTTGAAAAAAATAATGTTTAACCATACCAAATCAATAAAAAACAAACACTACAAATATAAATACTTCAATAATTTCCCCTTTATTTCACTATAGTTTATCTAAATTGTACACTGCTATATATTTCTAAATTCCTTATATTTCCCGCTGTAACATTATAAGAATAATAAGCAAATTTTAAATTTACATAACCCACATAAGATGATATAATTTAGTTAATATAATAAATAAATTTCATTTTAGTCTTAAATCAGAATTTTTATTGAATAATTTTAGAGATGATTTGACTAAAAATGAATAAATAAAATCATAAAATACCTATTAAGTACTGTATTTATATTTAAAATGGCCAAATGCAGTTGAGAGTGTTTTATAATCTGAAATGTTAAATTTTTATCATGCGAATTGTCAGAAAACGGTTTCGATTGTTAATATAACTACTAACTTGTTTATAACGATTATTTTTCAACATACAGTATTTAAGGAAAATATTTAAAAGGAGTATTTAAATGATTACAGTTATTTTAGATGGTAAAGAAATAAAAGCAAAAAAAGATTCAACTATATTACAGGTAGCAAGAGACAACAATGTGGATATACCTACCCTATGTTATTTAAAAGACTGCATGAGTGTGGGTAAATGTGGTGTTTGCCTTGTGGAAGCAAATAATAAAATCACAGTAGCCTGTAACACAAAAATCAAAGAAGGTATGGTAATCGACACTAAATCAGAAGTGGCAAAAGAGAGAATTAAAAATAGAATATCCTCACTTTTGCATACCCACGAGTTTAAATGCGGACCATGTCCAAGAAGAGAAGACTGTGAATTTTTGAAGCTTGTAATCAAAACCAAAGCAAAAGCTTCAAAACCATTCTTACCAGAAGATAGAGAAAAGTATATAGACTCAAGAAGCAACGCACTTGTATTGGATAGAACCAAATGTGTATTATGCGGTAGATGTGTAGCAGCATGTAAAGTGCACTCCGGTACCTCTGTAATGCAATTTATAAAAAAAGACGGCAAAAGAACTGTTGGAATTGAAAACAATCCTTGTTTTGATGACTCAAACTGTTTATTGTGCGGACAATGCGTCATTGCATGTCCTGTAGGTGCTCTAACTGAAAAATCTCACATATCCAGAGTACAAGAAGCATTAAATGATCCTAAAAAACATGTAATAGTTGCTATGGCGCCAGCTGTTAGAACTTCTATTGGTGAATTATTTAACATGGGATTTGGCAAAGATGTAACAGGTAAAATTTACACTGCTTTAAGAATGCTTAATTTTGACAAAATATTTGATATAAATTTTGGAGCTGATATGACTATAATGGAAGAAGCTACAGAACTTTTAGAGAGGATAAACAAAGGAGGTCCTTTTCCAATGTTTACATCCTGCTGCCCTGCCTGGGTAAGGCAGGCTCAGAATTACTACCCTGAATTGCTTGAAAATCTTTCATCTGCAAAGTCACCTCAGCAAATATTTGGTACTGCAACTAAAACTTATTATCCATCTATATCCGGTATAGATGCAAAAGATGTATATACTGTTACAATAATGCCTTGTAATGATAAGAAATATGAGGCAGATCTCCTTGATATGGAAGTTGATGGTATGCGATGTATAGATGCTGTACTAACCACAAGAGAACTGGCTAAAATGATTAAATCTGCCAAAATCAAATTTGCCTCTCTTGAAGATAGTAAATGTGATGCTGCCATGGGTGAATACAGCGGAGCAGGCGCAATATTTGGTAACACCGGTGGAGTAATGGAAGCTGCTCTTAGAACTGCAAAGGATTTTGCAGAAAATGCGGATCTTAAAGATATAGAATATATGGAAGTTAGAGGCCTAAAAGGAATAAAGGAATCTTCTGTTGAGATTTCAGGAAACACCTATAATATCGCTGTAATCAATGGTGCCGCAAACTTATTTGATTTTATAGATTCTGGAAAAATGGGAGAAAAACAATACCACTTTATAGAAGTTATGGCCTGCCCTGGAGGCTGCATAAACGGCGGTGGACAGCCTCATCTAAATTCATTGAACAGAGAACTTGTAGATTACAAGGCCTTAAGAGCTTCTGTATTATATAATCAGGATAGCCATCTGCCAAAGAGAAAATCACATGAAAACACCGCAATAATAAAAATGTATGATGCCTACTTTGGTAAGCCAGGGCATGGACTTGCACATGAACTTTTGCACTTTAAATACACAGAGGATTCCTCTGAATCTAAAATTGGTTAAAAAATAAAAAATGCAATGAACTCTATATCTATGCCCAATAAAAACAATATTTTATATATTTATATCAGCAAATACTATGCCAATATACCCTTTATTGTAGGAAGTTTGATATAACTAGTATTTCATAGAACCTAAAATGTAATTATAAAAATATGTTGTGAAAAACAACATTTATCTGAAGCAACACTGTTGTAAAAGACAACAGTGTTGCTTTTTTATACACCTATTAGAAATTATAGCTCTGAAAACACTAATTTTTAAAAAAGCAGTTGGAATATATTAAAAGCCCAGATTTCAACTAGATATTATATAGCATAAGTTAATGTCCTTGCAGAATTATTCGGATCTAAATGTTTTGCAATTTTCTCCTGATCACTAATCCACTGATTTGAAGGCATATCCAGCGTATTTATAAATACAGCAGCATGATCCGTTATAAATTTTTCTTCCTCTGTTGGAGGTGGATTTCTATGGATAAACATAGATACAACTGCTATAACAATTCCTACAACAACCGCTACAATTCCAATAACAGGAATGGTAGAACATACTTCTGCACCTAAAAGTGCTGCAGCACCAGAGCCTAATTCCACAAGAAAAGCTACCCCATTTGATACTATCTCCAAAATATCCAGTACTTTGATAGCAACTGGCTGACCGCTTGAAAAATCACTTTCAATCTGAAAAGCAGTACAAACACAAGCTGCACCAAGAGCAATGATAGTCATTCCTTGAGCAAAGGCAGCACTAACCTTGGCAAAAGAAGTCCACTTTGAGGCTGTCTCTGCCAATTCACCAGCTTCTGTTAAGGCTTCTCCCGCAGCAGCCCCTCCTCTCGCCAGAGCAGGAGAACTTAAATCTGCCAGTTCCACCTCCACCTTTACACCAATTTTATTGGCGATTTCAGTAGCTCTCTCCAAATCAACTGCACTCTGTATCTCACCACCGGCTTCCATTATCTCTGTTATTGATGCCTCTGCAGTAGCTAGCTTTTTTGCAGCGTTAAATTTAATAATATCATTAAAAATAGATGCAGATACGTCTACCATATCAACAACAGCCTGAACCTTTTCCTGTGGCTCCAACTCCTTCCAATCCATAAAACTTTTTATAGAACTAAAGATTCCAAAGGAATACACCGCCATAGTCATAGTTGAACCCAAAAATTTACTTATTTTGGGATTATTAGCTGACCATTTATTTATTCTTGCAGGCATAGGCAAATCTTTAAACTTTATAAGTAGATCTACAGAATCTGCAATAATATTTCCTATTTCCAGCATAAGAGCAGATGTATCCTTAACCTTAAATTCTTCCATTAAAGCATCAAGATCTTTTTTTGCTTCACTGCATACAGCATCTTGCCATGTCCCTCCCGAAAGCAGTGAATCAAAATACTGTTTAAAATACTCTGTCAAAAATGAAACAAAATCTTCTTTATTATCAGAGGAAAATCTGGAAATGACAAAGTTCAATCTTACATCAATTACCCTCTGATATAGTGAAGTAGCATAAGATATGTTTTTATTATCACTTGTTACAATTCTAGCCACAGGATCTAATGCGTGTAACATGGTAGTCAAATGGGTGAGTCTTTTTCTTCCATCTAAAGTATTTTGAAGGGCAAGGCCATTTAAAGTAACAGGTGTAGTACAGTACTCATAGAGCTCCTTTGCCCACTCTACAGGATTATCTGAAAGATATCTCTGAAGACCCGGTGTACTAACAGAATAAGCATTATCAAGTAAAGATGCAGTGGCTAAATTATACCCTGGATATTTGCCAAAACATTTTTCACCAGTACCCTTCCAGAAATAAGATAGTTTATCTTCATATTTATTCAGCTTTTTAAATTCTTCTTGAATTTTAGGATCTAAACTCTTTGAAAAAGCCTGTGTCAAATATCCTACTGCAAACTTATCTGTTAAAAAAGATTTTATATCTTTATTATCTAAAAGCTTCACATCATCCTGTGTAAGAGTTCCATTTGGGCCAACTGTGGGTTTCTTCTCCCCAAACCATTTTCTCCAGTTGTCATCAATTGTATATATCATAAGGGATTTAAGTTTATTAAAACTCAATTCATGCACATTAGACAAATCCGGTGCTGGTAAAGTGTATAGATCCTCTATGGTATTTTTAATGTCACCTCCCAGGCTCACAGCCTTAAACAAGGTATTTTGTATATTGGAACCTTTAGATGTAACAAACTTATTATCTTCTTTACTTCTCGTGGAACTCAATATATTTTTTTTCAATTGTTCAATTAAATTAGAAATCTTGCAAAAACCCCTGACAGGATGTTTTGTGCCATGATAATCTGGAGCCATTTCATCATATTCATAGATATCACCTTTGAAATTACTATAATCCAAATTAAAATTGAAATCTCCGCCTACCCACTTTGAACCACCTAAACTGCAATAAAGGGGTGCCACATCAAAATGTACATGAAGTACATCTTCCTTACGATCATTTTGTACTATTGAAAAAACCACTGCTGTAATATCATTGAATTTTTTAGTATCTTCTGGTTTACCTGGTATATGGAAAGAGCCATAGGCATGCATATAACCTTTTTCATCCTCTTGAAAACCCATATGAAACTCGTTCCAGGAGATATCATCATCTATAACTATAGAATAGCCCATAGCCGCACTAGCTTTAAAGGCATATTTAAAACCACCACTTTCAATAACGCCATCACCCATAAGTCCATGGGAAAACAGCCTTATGGCACCATGTTCATCCTGACCTTTGGAATTTTTTCTTGTCCAGTAAAAATTATCACCATCAAAATGACTTTCAACAGGCTCATGATTTATAAGCATCTGGTGATCTACAAAAGATATTTTTTCTAAATCATTATAGTTGGAATTTGAATCCATAGGCCTGACAAATAACTCAGGTATTAACATATCAAAACTCTCCTCTCATAATTAAACTTCTAGTTTGTTCATATTTCTACATTCTCCATTGATAATTGAAGCATATTCACTGCTTCTTTCCCAAAAGCTTTAGAAAGTAATTCCTCATAATCATTTACCAAGTCAACAAACTGAATTCTCTCAGAATGACTCATCTTCTTATGGATATTTGATAAAATATTCTTAATAGTAATTTCTGGATAATTAAGCAGACATAAGTAATTATTTGCTATATAGGAATTATATCCTTCCCTGAAATGCAGATCATATCCAATAAAATATTCATTTTCCGCTTCTGTTATATTTATCTTTTCAATTTTTATCCTTTCAAATATACCCTCTATATTTTCATCAGAGTTAAAAATCCAAATATTATCACCTATCTCTAAGGTTTTTACATCAATATAAGAATTAATTTGCCTGGTTAGCTGGGGATCTAAACTGCACCATCCTCTGTCTGTCATTACTGCATGTTCCAGTGACATAAAAGGTTTGTCATCATTTACACTATATAACATTGTCACATAGGGATTGTAAATCAGCTCACCAGAACAAATAGAAATTGTATTATTTCCATTTAAAACTTCCTCCCCTTCTTGAATAGACTGAACAGTTTTAGAACTTCCATCAGCCAAAAGTATAGAGGTATTAATTAAAACACATCCAGAAGAAGGAGATGAAGCCTGCTGAAAATTATCTGGATTACTATTTGACCGAAGATTATATTTACTGGGGCCATCATTACTATTCAGCCAATTAAGTACATCCTCACCATATTCATAGCGATATCTTGTAACATTTCCTACTATTGGGGCTCCTGTAGGACCGCAATCAATGACTTCACGTGAAGTATAGGAATAAGGGCCAGTTTTTGAATTAATACAGTTATCCACGGAACTTTTGATCTCTGAAAAATTATTAGAATCTTGTTTAAAATACGAACTTACAGATTCCAGCCAATGAACCTGCTGAAAATCCGCTATTACTTTCCATCTCACATTCTGCTTCCATACCGGCAAAATCTTGTCTACAGAATTACCTGAAGGATCTAAAACATTTAGAAATATTAGAAAAGCTTTAGGCGGAATATTGGTACCGGCAGTATCACACTCAACTAAAAATCCATTTACAAAGGACTCATTCATGCCATTAGCTACCATACTTTCAATAGTTTCTTTGGCATTGGCTTGAAATTTTCTAAGCTGTTTTTCATAAAGCATGTAATCTACAAATAAATTTTTCCCCAATGTACTTCCATTTTTCTCAAACCACTGGCATATAATTTCATAATCCACATTATTTTTAATGGTTTTATTAAAATCTTTATTTGTACATTCAGATATTACAAAACTTATATATTTATTTGATAGTTCCTTAAGGTGTTCCATATTTTCATCAGAATTATAAACTGAAAACTGCTGCATAGGATCTTTTGAAAAAAACACGTTTTTTATAGAAGAGTCTGAAAACTTAATGCTATTTTGTATGCATTTTTTCAAAAAATCCAGGGGAATAGTTTTAATTTCTTTCAAAGTGCCCATTAATTCATCAATATTAATATTTATAACACTCCTTTCTCAAAATAAGTTCCATTATCATATCAATTTCTATGAATCCAGTATACTATAAGAACATTACAAATTAAGTCGAAATTTGTTTTTAAAATGAAATTTCATGAATATGGCTAACTTTTATTTAATGTAAAAATTCACACTAAGCAGTTGAATAATCTACATACCTATGATATAACTTTTTATAAGAATCACTTAATATGGAGAATATAGCTTATGAAAATTTTATTTATGAAAATTACCTTAAGAGCCTCCTGGGTACATTCACTAAAAGAAAAGAGAATGATTGTAAAAAGTATAACTCAAAAACTAAAAAATAAATTTAATATATCCGTATCAGAAATAGCCAAGCAAGACAACCACAAAACCATAATTATAGGTATTGCAGGAATATGTGCAACTACAGCTCAAACAGATTCTACTATGGAAAATATTACAACCTTCATAGAAAGTAATACTGACGCTGAGATAATTCATATTGAAAAAGAAGATCTTGAAATTTAAAAATTCTATTTATTAAAAAACATCAGCATCCCAAGTTAGTTGGGTTCTGATGTTTTTTAATCAACATATAAATCATTCATAATCTTTCAATGTAAAATCACATTCTTCAAGTGGAACTATTTTGGTCTTTTTAATATGTTTATATGTGAAATACAACAGTATAAATATAGGAATACAAATATAGTTGGTAATAAAATCAAACCAGCTAAAGGTATCTGCTTGAAATATCCATATATTGGCACCAAATATAACTATTATACACAATATTATAGCTGCTACAGGTCCATAGGGATAAAATTTTGCCCTGAATTTCAAATCTTTTAAATCCTTTCCCTGAAATATATATGCTTTTCTGAATCTATAATGACAAATAGCTATACCAAGCCAAGCAAACAACGCCGTTATACCAGAAGCATTATAAAGCAAATAATATATTTTCCCATCTCCAATTAATGAGGAAAAAAAAGCAGTACAGGCCACTATTGTGGTAATATACAATGCATTTTTAGGAACACCATGTTTGTCTACTTTTGCTAAAAACCCAGGAGCCTTTCCTCCTTTTGCAAGAGCATAGAGCATACGTGATGATACATAAAGTCCAGAGTTTCCACAAGATAACACTGAAGTTAAGATAACAGCATTCATAACACTAGCTGCAAAGGCTATGCCGCATTTTTCAAATACCATTGTAAAAGGACTGTAGGCTATATTATCCAATCCACTTTTCAATAAATTCTTGTCATTGAAGGGAATAAGAAATCCTATTATTATAATTGAAAAAATATAAAATAATAATATTCGCCAAAATACAGACTTGATGGCTTTTGGTACATCTTCTTCTGGATTTTCAGCTTCTCCCGATGCAAGCCCCACTATTTCGGTTCCAGAAAAAGAAAATCCAGCTACTAAAAATACATTTATAATTGCAGTTATTCCCCCTACAAAAGGTGCCTTTCCCCCACTTCCATCTGAAATCACCCAATTGCTAAATCCCACATTATCATTTCCTAAAATTCCAATTATCATAAGAAGTCCTGTTATAATAAATACTATAATAGTAACTACCTTTATGCCTGCAAACCAATATTCACTTTCTCCATAAATTCTTGCGGAGAAAATATTTAAAACAAAGATTATTACAAGAAACAATATGCTCCATAAAGTAGTATTAGTATGTGGAAGCCAGAACTTCACTATAAGAGAGCCTGCAACTAATTCAGAAGCTACACATATTGACCAGCAAAACCAATAGTTCCATCCTAGAGTAAATCCAAGTGCAGGATCTACAAATCTGGTAGCATAGGTTTCAAAAGAACCTGAAACAGGCAGTAATGTTGACATTTCTCCAAGAGAAGTCATTAATATGTACACCAGTATACCTACTATCAGATATGCCAAAAGTGCTCCTCCCGGTCCTGCAGTACTTACCGCACTTCCACTGGCAAAAAAAAGTCCTGTACCAATAGAACCACCTATAGCAATCATATTCATATGTCTTGCTTTTAACTGTCTTTTAAGACCATTGTGAATTTTTTCATTTTTTAAATCCATATCTGCCCTCCTTATCTCTTATATGTATATTTTTCATATTTAATATATTAACACACTATGAAATATAAGCAATATAATATATAATTTTAGTAAAAAAAGGAGATAAAACATGAATCCAGTAGAACATATTTTAAAAGATTTCAATATTATTATTTTGGACGGTGCTCTTGCCACAGAACTTGAAAAAAGAGGCTGCAATATAAATGATTCCCTATGGTCAGCCAAAATACTTGATGAAGATCCCAAAATAATAGAAGATGTACATTATGACTATTTTATATCAGGAGCAGATTGTGCCATCACATCAAGCTACCAGGCTACTCTTTGCGGTTTTATGGAAAAAGGCTTTAAAGAAAATAAAGCCATAGATCTTATAAGACTTTCTGTACAAGTAGCAAAAAAAGCACGAGATAGATTCTGGGAAAATCCCTTAAATAGAATAAACAGACCCAAACCGCTAATTGCAGGTTCAATAGGTCCCTATGGAGCTTATCTTGCAGATGGCTCTGAATATATAGGTCATTATAATATTTCCCAAGATGAGTTAATGGAATTTCATAGACCCAGAATGAAAATTTTAATAGAAGAGGGAATTGATATTCTGGCCTGCGAAACAATTCCAAGCCTTGCAGAGGCCCAGGCAATTTTAAAACTACTGAAAGAATTTCCTTCAGTTTACTGCTGGATAAGTTTTAGTGCCAAAGATGAATCAAATATAAGCGAGGGAACCTCCATATCCAAATGTGCTAAATATCTGGATTCAAACCGCCAGGTGGCTGCCATTGGAGTAAATTGCACTCCACCTAAGTACATAGATTCATTGATTGAACAGATTTCAAAAAATTCTTCAAAGCCCATAATAGTATATCCAAACTCTGGGGAAAAATATGACGGTACCACAAAGACCTGGCATGGAGACTCCTCTAGTAGAACCTTCAGCTGCAATGCAAAAGAATGGTTTCACAGAGGAGCCAGACTTATAGGAGGCTGCTGCAGAACAACTCCTGAAGATATTGAATCCACCTGCAAAGTTCTTAAAAATACCCTTTAAAAAATGACAATTTGGGTGGAGATAACCATTGCTCTATGACAAACTCCATCTGAATCTCTAAATCACTTCATAAATATTACAACTTCAAATTTTCATAAATAACCTCTCCAATGTATTCATACCCTTTGTCACCGGGATGGGCGGTGTTTCTTCCACTATTTCCAGAATAATCATTCTTATCCACTCCAAATAGTCCTAATTTTTGGGCAGCAGCATAGTCTTCAAAATAAGCCTTGTAAATATCTATGACACCCACATTATACTCATCTGCTATTTCATACAATACTTTTATGTAATCTGACCAATTATTACTCCATGAATCTGCAGGTTTCTGATTTGACACCAGGCATACATCACTGTCTCTTCTTTGCCAATAGCTTACTAACTTTATCATACTTTCCTTATACTCTTTAAAAGAAACCCCATTTCCCGCTTCATTAAGTCCAAAAGATAAAAGTACCAGAGCCGGTTTCCGGGAACCATTCCAAACCTCTTCTGTAAAATTTCCAGTAAAATAGCTTGCCATTTTACTGGAAATTGCTATTTTATCCACTTCAATTCCTGTTTTACTGGATAAAGCAAATGCACCCTCTACAAAAACATTTGAGGTTGTATTTGGAATTACCTTTAATTCATGCTTTTCATCACTTAAACCAGAATAATAAGCTTTATTTGAAAAACTTACTGATTTTCCTAAACAATTTATACTTCCTACCTTTTTTCCATCTATTACTATGTCTGCTCTTCCTCCATCTTTTGCCCTGGAGTATAATAATTCTAAATCTGTGCCCACAAATTTCAAGGTCAAAGGAGATTTATTTCCGGAAGAAATTGCAAAACACCCTCCGAAACCTCCTACATTAGATGTAAATTCTTTAGATGCACCAGAAACACTCCATCCACTGCCCAATGTCCACCTAGGTCTGGTACCCTGTGGCAAGGCACCTTCATAAACACTGATAAATCCTTCTCCTGCATTTCCATATTGATTTTGTAATAATGATTTCATTACACCCACCCAGGATTTATTTACCTCGTCACTGGAATATTCTCCTCTTGTATTGGATTCACCTATACAGTATATATTTACCTTTTCTTTATTTACATTTTTTAATGCATTTTTATATTTATACAGGCTGCCTTCTATATTGTAGCCATATTCTCTATAGCTTATCTCTTTCTTGGTTGTTTTTTCCTTAGAACTAATGTTAACTGGAAAATTGGTTTTCACCCATGAACTCATAGGAAAAAACACAAAAAATAAAACTATAAAAACAATAATAGATATTTTTTCTCCCATAACTATTCCTCTTTTTGAATTTTTACTTTTCTCAAATATTATTAGCTTTTTCTATGATATTATTAGTATTATCCTTGCATATTAAACTGACTGGTGTTATAATTCACATTATTTATCTATCCCGAGGTTACCATTACTAACATCCAAATCTTCTTAAAGCTGGGGATAGAATGATTTTTGATAATTATAACTTGTAATTGATGATATTTTCACTCAGGAGGAGAAATAATTGGCATATGAAATAAAAAATAAAGAAAAAAAATCACCTGCAGCACTTATTATACTGCTTGGAATTTTAAGCGCTTTTGGCCCTCTTTCAATGGACATGTATTTACCTTCACTTCCCTTAATTGAAAAACAAATGCAGACTAGCGCATCCCTCACACAGATGAGTATTACTACCTGTTTAATAGGCCTTGCCCTTGGGCAGCTTCTAATAGGCCCCTACAGTGATAAACATGGAAGAAAAAAACCTCTTATAGCCGGATTAATTGTTTTTACAATTATTTCATTTTTATGTTCTTTTGTAACCTCAATATGGCTTCTAATTGGTTTAAGATTTATTCAAGGGCTGTCTGGTGCAGCAGGTCTTGTAATTTCCCGGGCAATTGCGAGAGATTTATACCAGGGCAATGAACTCACAAAATTCTTTTCACTGCTTATGGCTGTAAATGGTATATTCCCTATTCTGTCTCCTATCTTTGGAGGTATAGTATTAAAATTCACTAACTGGAAAGGTATTTTTATAATTCTTGGCATTATTGGTTCAATTTTATTTTTTGTCACCCTTTTATATTTTAAAGAAACACTTACAGTTGACAATTCACAAAAAAATGATGCTAAAGTTATATTTACTGCACTGAAATCTCTGATCAGCGATAAAATATTTATGAGCTACGCCTTAGTACAGGGATTAGTTACAGGTGCCATGTTTTGCTACATTTCCGGTTCTTCTTTTGTACTACAAAATATGTTCGGCCTGTCTGCCCAAGAATTTAGCCTGGTATTTGCAATTAACGGTATTGGAATTGTACTTATGTCCCAAGCCGCTGGTAGATTATCCTACAGATTAGGAGAAAAACTGCTGCTTAAAATAGGCATATCCACTGCAGCTTTTGGCAGTATAGCCTTGTTTATAAGCTTGTTTCTACCAAAACACCTATTAGCTGTAACCATTCCACTTTTTTTTATAGTATCAATGGTAGGTATGGTAAATACTCCTGCTTTTTCTCTGGCAATGCAAAATCAAAAAAAGTGGGCTGGAACTGCCTCTGCCATACTAGGGCTTGGCATGAACCTAATTGGAGGAGTACTTTCCCCCCTGGTAGGTATAAGTGGAAACCATACTTATGTACCCATGTCCTTACTCATTTTAATATGTGATATTAGTGCCTTTTTAATTTTTTATTTATATCTAAACAAACAGATTCCAAACAATAGTTTTAAGTAGGTAGAAGGTAAAATCTTATTCGATTAAGCCTAAGAATCACTTGATTCTTCAACCAACCTGTATCCTACCCCAACCTCTGTATATATATACTCAGGCTGGGAAGGGTCTCTTTCTATTTTTCTTCTTAAATTAGCCATGAAAACTCTAAGGGACTGTGTTTCATTTCCAAGGGATTTTCCCCAGATTTCCCTGGTAATAAAATTATGTGTCAATACTTTTCCTGAATATTTGCAAAGGAGTTCCATTATCTTATATTCTATGGGAGTTAAATGTATTTCATCACCATTTACAGTTACACGTCTTTTATCAAAATCCACAAAAAGCTGTTTTACCTTGAAGGTATGCAGCACTGTGTTTTCCTTTTTATTTGATATATCATGTCTTAAAGACACACGAATTCTGGCTAAAAGTTCCCCTATCCCAAAAGGTTTGGTTAGATAATCATCGGCTCCTTTGTCAAGGGCTTCAACCTTTTGTCTTTCCTTTTCCCTGGCAGACACGATTATAATTGGAATATTTGATAATTCTCTTATTTTTGATATAACTTCAATTCCGTCCATATCCGGCAGGCCCAAGTCAAGTATTATAATATCTGGATTATTTGCAATAGACAGTGCAACGGCTTCCTTTCCCTTGTCCGTTTCAATATATTTATATCCTTGTGATGCTAGGGCTGCAGCTATAAAATTTCTTATAGGTTTATCATCTTCAACTATAAGAATATAAGGCTTATCTTGCATAATTAATTTCCTTTCTTTTTTCCTTTGGAATGTTAAATTTAAAAACAGCTCCTCCTTCTTTTCTGCTGCAGGCTGTAATTTTTCCTCCATGTAACTCCACTATTGACTTACAAATAGCAAGCCCAAGACCTACTCCCCTTCTTGAATCAGATACCTTACTACCATTTGTAAAGAATCTGTCAAATATATACGGTAATATTTCCTCTGGTATTCCCCTTCCTTCATCAATTACTTCAAAAATTACATTTTCACTTTCTTCATAAACCTTTATTTCTACAAGAGAACCTTCTGAAGAAAATTTTACAGCATTGTCAAAAAGATTTATGAGTACCTGTTCAATTAAACTGCCATCCATGGAAACCATTATAATTTTTTCAGGAATATTTACTTTTACCCTATGATATTTTAGGCATTTTGAACTTCTCTGAACTGCTTCGGATACTACTTCCTCCACTAATTCCATGTTTTTAGTAATATCTACATTTCCCTCATCAAATCTTGTCATGCTGAGCAAGTTTTCAACTAATCTTATAAGCCATTCTGTATCATCATAAATTCCAATAAGTAAATCTTTTTTTGTATTTTCATCTATGAACTGTCCATTTTCCAGTATTGTACTTACAGAACCCTTTATACCTGCAAGAGGACTTCTCAAGTCATGGGAAACTGCTCTTAAAAGATTGCTTCTAAGTCTCTCCCTTTCAATTTGAACTTTAGAAGCCTCCTGCTGACTTGAAAGAATTTCTCTATCTAAAGCCACCGCCATTTGTCCCACAATAGTTTGAACAATAAATTTCTGTTCCCTATGGATAATTCCCTGTATACAAGAGATTCCAATTACCCCTAGCACCTTGTTATGCACTTTTACAGGTGTGTAATATACATCACATTGACCAAAAACATTTGTACCTTTTCCAGAATCTTCTCCATTTAAAAAAGTCCAATAAACTATTTTCTCATTATTTAAAAATACACTTTTACTATCTGATTTATCTTCACTATATATTAAAGGCGATGACAGTTTACCCTCTTCTTCTAAATATCCCACTACATTTCTGCCAATTAACCTGGAAATATACTTTATTCCTGTTAAAATCACATCCGAAGTACCACTTGCACTTAATAATCTGCTGCTGGCCTTATAGAGTATTTCCATTCTCTTTTCCCTGGTATAGGAATTACAAGCCTCTTTTTGTATTCTATTTGTGAGGGTCCCAATTACAAATGAAACTATAAGCATGATTCCAAAGGTAGTTATATAATTTTTATCGTAAAACTGCAGTGAACCCTTTGGCTGTACAAATAAATAATTAAATATCAATACCCCTACTATGGAAGATATTATTCCTATTAAGTATCCCTTGGTCTTTATATATACCACTATAACCCCTAAAATAAAAATCATAATCTCATTCACATCAGTAAATCCCATATAATTAAGGAATTTTGCAATTACAGTTACAATTGCCATAATAATTATGGTCTCAACGATTTCTTTAAATGATAACACTTCATTACCGAATTCTAAAATAAAATTACTCTTCTCTTCCTTGTAAAAAGGACTTGGTATAATGTAGACATCAATATAGTGGTTGGAATCCATAATTTTATCTACCAAGTCTCTTTTATAGAAATGAGATATACTGGTAAGCTTTTTATGATTTTTTCCTATTATTATTTTAGTAACATTTCTCAATTCAGCATATTGTATTATTTGTTTATCTACACTATCTCCATACACTGTAACCATTTCTCCTCCAAGCTGTTCTACCAAATTGAAGTAAGAATTCAATCTTTTCTTCTCCTCCCGGTTCAATGTTTGAGATTTTATAGACTCTACATACAATACTATAAATTTTGAATTATAATTTTTTGCCATTTTTACAGCAGTTTGTATCACTTTTTCCGAAGATGGAGAGGGACTTATGCAGGCCATTATCTGTTCGGAAGATTTCATTAAAGTGTTCTCCTCCTTTAACATTATTTTCACTCCCTCCGCAATATTCTGAATCTATATCCCTTTCAATTATACCTGATTAACATTCATCTATTATATAAGGTATGGTAACTATAGCTATATTTCTTCTCCTTAAAAGTATAGTCTTAATCAAAAGTGCAGTTTGATTGTGGAGTATGTTGCCCCACCATTTAGTAATTACAAATTGCGGTATCACCACAGTTACCGTATCTTCAGGTCCTGCATAATATTCCTCTGACTCTATAAATTTAATGAGTGGCCCTATAACACTTCTATAGGAAGATTTTTTTACAACTATAGGTATATCAATGTCATATTCTTTCCATTTTTTCAAAAGTTTATTGGTATTTTCATCCTCTATGGAAACATGGAATATTATTATGTTTTTAGATATAGTTCTTGCATAGTTTAAAGCCTTTAAAAATGATTTATTTAAAGTATCTATAGGGACTATTACATATCTTTTTTGCTCTGAAAAATTAACTTTTTTAGGAATTTCATCTCTAGACAACTTTAGCTGTTTTGCAACCTTTATATAATGCTCATTTATTTTCAGCATTATATAAACTAATGCAGGTATAAGTATAAAAACTATCCATGCACCATGTTTAAATCTAGTCACTCCTATAATAATGGTTGTAATAAAAGTCAATAATCCTCCTACTCCATTTATAACAGCTCTATGCTTCCATCCTCTCCCCTTATTTCTAATCCATCTTGTAAACATGCCAAATTGAGACAATGTAAATGATATAAACACTCCTACCGCATAAAGAGGCAATAGAAAATGAGTATCTCCTTTAAATATTATAACTAGTATAGATGACAATACCCCAAGTACTATTATACCATTAGAATAACTAAGTCTTTTACCCCTCTTTGTAAATTGTCTTGGTGCATACCCATCCTTAGCTATAAATGCCAGTAGAAGGGGCAATCCAGTAAAGGCAGTATTGCTGGCCATGATAAGTATAATTGCAGTAGTACACTGAATTACATAAAACATGATATTGCCCCCAAATATTTGGTGTGAAATCTGGGCAACTACAGTTACTTTTGAATTTGGAACAGCATGATAGAGTGTTGCTAGGTATGAAATTCCCCCAAAAACTATAAGTACTGTCAATGATAGAAGTAACAACACAGTTTTAGCATGTTTTTGAGAAGGTTCTTTAAAGCTTGGAACACCATTACTTACTGCTTCTATGCCTGTTAATGCAGTACATCCTGCTGCAAAAGCATTTAAAAGCAAAAACCAGGTTACCTCCCCTGAAACATCCGGTACGTTGTAAACAGGTTTTGGAACATACCCTCCAAAGTGTACTTTAATTATTCCCCATAAAATCATAAACAATATTGAAAATATAAATAAATATGTGGGAACACCAAATAATTTTGAAGATTCTCTTATACCTCTTAAATTTCCAATAACTAGAAATATTATAAGCATCAACGTTATGGCTACTTTATGATAGAGTAAGGCAGGTATAGCAGAAGTTATAGCCGCAGTACTTGCAGAAGCGCTTACCGCTACAGTTAGTATATAATCTATAATCAAAGAAGCTCCCGCTACAAGTCCCGTATTTCTTCCAAAATTATCTTTTGCTACAATATAAGAGCCTCCCCCTCCTGGATAGGCATCAATAGTTTGTCTATATGAAAACGTAAGCATAAACATTAAAAATACGATACATAAAGACACATAAAGCATATAATTATATGACAATATACCAATAACAGGAATAAGTTTCCATAATATTTCTTCCCCGGCATATGCTACTGAAGAAATTGCATCGCTAGACATTATAGGCAGTCCCCAAAATACATTAAATTTTTCTTGTGCTATCTCTTCAGTTTTTAACCTTTTACCCGTTAAATTATCCAATAAATTACCTAATTTAAAGCTCATTTTAACACCTCTATTTAAGTGAATTTACACTTTTACCATTATGATTTATTATATTATCAGGTTGAATATAAAATTGTTGTTAAGATTATAGTGGTACATATAAAGATTTCATAAAGATTTTAGATGTGAAAATATTCTATTTATGTGTTTAATTTTGTAATAAAAACCAGTATAATGATATAGGAGGATATAAAATGGTAGTTTTAAACGCTCTAGAAAGTGTATTCAGTATTATACTTATGATTTCTACAGGATTTTTTTTATGTCATAAAGGATGGTTTAATGAAAATACCTCCAGGCTTTTTTCCAAAATAGTATGTAATCTGGCTATTCCCTGCCTTATGATATCTCAATTTAATGAGAGTTTTGACAGACATAAACTGCTTACTCTGGGCAGAGGGTTATTTGTTCCCTTTACATCCATGGCAATCTGTTATTTAATTGCGGTTATAGTTTCTAAAATTATCAAAGTAAAAAAAGGAAGAATAGGTGCCTTTAGATCCATGTTCTTTGTATCCAATGCCATATTTATTGGCCTCCCTGTGAATCTATCTTTATTTGGAACACAAAGTGTACCTGATGTTTTACTATATTACATAGCAAATACCGCTTTTTTTTGGACCATAGGTGCCTATGAAATAAGCAGAGATGGAGAATATGGCAATACAAAGATATTTTCTCCTGATACACTAAAGAGAATTATGTCTGCCCCACTTTTAAGCTTCATACTGTCAGTTGCACTGGTTTTACTGGATGTCCATCTTCCAAAATTTATTATAGATACTTTCAGATATTTTGGTAATTTAACTACGCCCTTAGCCATGCTGTTTATAGGAATAACCATTTATTCTGTAAATTTAAAACAATTTAAATTTAGTGCTGATATATTAGTATTATTTTTAGGGAGATTTCTCATTTCACCCATGATGGCTTATATGCTGTGTATTCTTTCAGGTACTCCTTCGCTTATGAAGAAGGTATTTGTTATACAAGCTGCCATGCCAGCAATGACCAATACTGCTGTAGTCTCAAGAAACTGTAATGCAGATTATGAATATGCATCTGTAAATGTAGTACTAACTACAATTTCCAGTATGTTGATTATTCCCATTTATATGCTGCTATTAAACTAATTATAATTATTTAATAAGTGGAGATGATATTTGTGAAAAATAAAAAACATTTTAACACCACAAGGTATACTGTTATTATGATAATTATGCTATTAATCTTTTCAGCCATGGCTGGAAGACTTTTTTTCCTTCAGGTAGTAAAGAGTAAACAATACGTAGAGCAATCAAACAGCAAGGCTATAAGAGAAATCCCGGAAGCTGCCCCAAGAGGTGACATATTAGACTGCAAAGGAAATAAACTGGCTACAAGTGCACTAGGGTATATGCTTGTATATAATCAGACAGATGAAAGTGACAAAACATTTTTTTCCACTATGGACAAGGTATTTAAAATATTGGATGAAAGTGGTGAAAGCCAACAAGACGATTTCGAAATTAAAATAAATCCCTTTAAATTTGAATTTAGAAGTGAGGATGAAAATGTGAGAAATGCCCTGGAAATAAGATTTAAAAAAGACAGGGGATTAAATGAGTCCATAGAGAAAAAAATCAAAAGTAAAAATAAAGATATTTCAGATGATGATTTAGAAACCTCAGTTAATAAAGAACTTTTAAAGATATCTGCAGAGGATACCTTTAAAGTACTCCTGAAAGAATATGAAATTCCAAATGGATATTCACTGGAGGAACAGAGAAGATTCATGATTATAAGGGATACATTAAAGATGCAGCGCTTTTCAGGTTATAAGCCTGCAACTATTGCAAATAATATAAGCAAAGATACTGCCTTTAAGTTTTTGCAGATATTAAATGGACTTCCAGGGGTAGACGTAAATACCCAGCCTATAAGGTCATACCCAAATAAAGATCTGGGTTCTGCTTTTTTGGGGTATATATCAAAAATAGCATCCAATTATGAAAAATATAAGGACAAGGGCTACGATATAAACAGTGATTATGTGGGTCAAGGGGGACTTGAGGCAGCTTTTGAAGACAGACTAAAAGGCTCCAAGGGCGGAAGAATAGTAAAACTCAATAAAAATGGAAGGGTACTTGAGGAACTTGGCAGCCGCGATTCCTATCCAGGACAAACCCTGCAGCTTACCATAGACAAGGATGTACAGGCAGCTGCAGAAACTTCATTGGATAAGAGAATGGAAGAATTAAGGCAAAATGCCTATTCTTATGAAAGAGCTGATACCACAAATGCAACCAGAGGAGCCGCCGTGGTAATTGATGTAAATACAGGTGGCATAATAGCCCTTGTCAGCAGACCGGGATACGATCCAAATGATTTTGCAGTCCCTGGAAAACTTACTGCAGAGGCATACAATCAATATTTTAATCCCAATCTAGAGGAATTTGGAAGAGAATATATAAGGGCAAGAAACATTACAGCCAATTACCCCGGGAAAGCCGAGGATGAGGTATTAGATATACTTTTTCCCGTTGATAAAAGCATAAAAAACAATACTGCCATAAGGCAGGATCTATATGACATATATCCAAAACCCTTTTATAATTATGCCACTCAATCTCTAATACCTCCAGGCTCCACATTTAAACCCATCACTGCCATTGCAGGACTGGAAAGCGGTGTTATAACCCCTGATTTTAGCTATTACGATAATGGTACTTATAATCAGGGAGGAAGAACTGCAGAATTTAAAGTGGATGGAGCCAATTATTGGGTAAACCTTACAACTGCCATACAAAAATCCAGTAATCCTTATTTTATGGAGGTAGCAAGACTTATTAGAGAAGCTTTTGGAGACGATACCCTAGCTAAATACGCCTGGAAATTCGGCCTTGGCATACCTTCAGGTAGTGAAGAAAAACCCTCTACAGGTATAGAGATTTCAGAAAATTATGGTCAGGTATATAATACTGTATTCAATGAAAATACCTTTGCAAGAAATTACCTTGCAAACACCATGTCAGTGCTTAAAAATGGAATAGATGACAGGGGAAGCAGCATAGTCAAAATAGACTTGTATGATAATGAAAGTGATTCTGAGGGAATTAAATCACTGAAAAATGAAGTAAAAAATTTAATAAAAGATTCTATAAAGGGTGGAAAAAGTGCCTTTGATAAAGAAAAGTACAAAGAATTATTTTTAAAACTCACCTCAGAAGATCCAAATAATAAAAAAGATATAAGTAACAAGGATATGGACAATTTGATTCAATCCATATACTACATAACCGTTTCAGATGCCAATGCCCAGCTGGACGTACCCGCCAACATAGAAAATGCAGCTATAGGACAAGGTTTAAACCAGTTCACCCCCCTTCAGATAGCAAACTATATTGCAACCTTAGCAAATGGAGGAACCAGATATAAACTTCACCTGGTGGATAAATTTTTAGATTCTGATGGCAATGTCATTGAACAGATTAAACCTGAAGTTCTTGAGAATACAGAAGTTAAGGCTGAAAATATAGAGGCAGTTAAAGCCGGCATGGAAGCAGTTAATGAAAAAGGTACTGCATCTAAAGCCTTTGCAGATTTCCCTATAAAAACTGCAGGAAAGACAGGTACTGCAACCCTGGTAAGCCAGGAACATCAAACTCAAATTGGAAGAACGGACTATGCAGAGTATGTAGGTTATGCACCACTGGATAAACCCCAAATAGCTGTATATGTAGTGGTATTTGACGGAGGTATGGGATCTGGTTCTGCCTATGTAGCAAAAGATATCTATTCTGCATATTTCAGCAAGCAATTAAATTCTGGCACCAGTTCCGTAAATAATTAAATTAAATACTGCAGAATATTAACTTTAATTTACCATATTAAGCAGTAACGTACCCAAGTTTGTGTAAAACAAATCAAGGTACGTTATTTTAATGTATGGGCAGCTTAAGCAGCTTCTTTAAAGCCTTCTTCCTCTTTTTAATAAGCAAACCCCAGCTGATCTTTTGAATCACTTCACATAAATTGACACTATTTACTCCCCTTATTTGCTAATCTATATTCTAATTTAGTATTAATTAGAGAATATACTACCGGAACAACAATAAATGTTAAAAAAGTAGCTGTCAAAAGTCCACACATCATAGAAACTGACATAGGCCCAAATAATGCACTTCCTGAAAAGGCCAATGGTATAAGTGCTGTAATAGTGGCCGTAGAACTCAATATTATAGGTCTAAATCTCTGACTTACAGCATATATGCAGGCATCATCTATAGAAAGTCCTTCTTCTCTGCCATTATTTATATATTCAATAAGAAGTATTGCATTTCTTATAACCACTCCAATCAGACTTATTATACCCATAAAAGCCGTAAGTGACAGGTTCATTCCAAAAGCATGAAGTCCTATTGAAACTCCTATAAGTGACAGCGGCAAAGAACACATTATTATAAGTGGTTGTACAAATGATTTAAATTGGATAAACAACAGCACATATATTATTAATAAAATAAGTACACCTGCTATACCAAGACTTGTAAAATAGTTACTTATCTGTGCTTTTTCACCATCATATATAACCTTAACCGGATCTAAATTCATTTTGTCTATTTTTTGCTTCAGTGCATTTTCTATGTTAACAGAATTATATCCGCTTTTAACATCACTATAAATGGTTATAGTCCTATCTTCTTTATAATGAGTTATTTTATCTATTTCTGAATTAAGCTTGATAGATGCTGCTTCATATAACGGTACCTTTTTATTTGTAACACTTGATTTAATATATAAATTTTTCAAGTCTCCCACAGATAAAATATTCGTTTTAACCATAATATCATATTCATTACCACTTTTTCTATAAGTGGAAGCCTTATAGCCTTTCAGTGCAATATTAATCTGCTGCAGAATATCTGATTTTAATAATCCAAGTTGTGCTGCTCTATCTTCATCTATGTCTACTTCATATTCATAAGTCTTTTTAGCTACATCATCTCTTACATTCATAGTACCAGACATATTTTTTAACTGACGTTCTATTTTTTCCGAAGCATTTTGCATCTGATCTAAATCTTCCCCTGTAAGTCTCAAACGTATTGGAGCCCCTATAGGCATGGCTTCTTCAAGTTGTTTTACCGTGGCCGTACCTCCAGAAATATTATTATCCAATTGATTCTGTATGTATTCCACCAGTTCTTGCCTTGTTTTAAACTTTTTGGTCTTATTCAAATTTACTTTTACCATAATTTGGGCTGTATCGTCGGCTGGTGCAACTGTAGGCAAGGTTACATAAAATTTAGGCATACCTCCGCCTACTGCTGAAGTATATCTTGTAACTTCTTTTTGCCGTTTTAACATGTTTTCTATTTGATTTACTAATTTACTTGTACTTTTTATATCTGCAACTTTTTCATTGGAAACATCTATATATATAATATCTTTATCTACATATGGAAAAAGCTGCATCCCAAGTGTTTTAATCAAAAGCAACGCCACTGCAAAAACTCCCAATGCTGACCCAATAATAGTTTTCTTATGCTTAAGTCCATATTTTAAAAGACCTTCAAACATCATACGAATTGGATTTTTTCCTCTACTCTCCTTGCTTTTTCTAAAAAATAAAGAAGACATAGCTGGCGTTACAAACAATGCACACAAATAAGAGCATATCACACATATTATAACAACTTGAGGCAGACTTTTTATAAATTTACCAACTACTCCCGATATAGAAAGCAAAGGTAAAAAAGCTCCTACAATAATTAAAGTGGAAGTAAATACTGGTATAAAAAGTTTTTTTATGCCTGCAAAGGCCGCTTCATCCCTTTTCATTCCATTATCTATTCCAACTTGTATTACATCACCTATTACAATAGCATCATCAACCAGTATCCCAAGAGCTATAATAAGTGCTGTAGTAGACATCTGCTCAACTTTGATGCCAAGGGCATACATAATAATAAAATTCATACATATTGATATAGGTATAACTGTAGACACTACCATAGAATTTCTAAAACCCATACCTATAAGTACAGTTACAATTACAAGTATTATTCCATCCCTAAGATTTTTCATAAAAAATGATACAGAATCATTTACATCTTTAGGCTGAAAAGTAACCTCGTCTATCTTTAAGTCACCTGGCATTCCCTTTTTTATTGTATCTAATTTTTCCTTTATATTATTTCCTATTGGAATTATATTTTTATTTTTCTGAAAATATGTTGTAAGCAACACCGCATTTTGACCATTATCAATGAATTTATAGGTAGAATCATCATCATAATCCATGTATACTTTTGCTATATCCTTAATTCTTACCATTTCGCCGGTACTGCTTGAAACCCCTACTACAGTATTTTCTATATCATGCAGCGAACTAAACATTCCAGGAGTATTCACCTTTATTTTACCTGTAGCTAAATTTAAAGACCCTGATGGTATATCTACATTTTGTGCACTTAATACAGTACATATATCCTTTATGGATATTTCATACTTATTTATCTTTTTCCAATCTACCTGTATATTTACCTGCCTGTCCTGTTTACCTTTAACATCTATTCTAGAAATTCCATCAATATCACGAATTTGCTTTTTTATATCATCAGCATAATCTCCTAACTGTTGATAAGAATAGTTGTTGCCTGATATACTTATTATACTTCCAGCTGTTTCTGTAAGATTAGTGTTAATTTCACTATCGCTACACCCTGCTGGAAGGTCAGATTTTAAATCTTTTATCTTATCCCTCAAATCCCTCCATGCTTTTTCTTCATCGGCGTCATTATTCAAATAAAGTATAACTATTGATGCATTACTTTCAGAGTAAGATTCTACATAATCACATCCATCAACTTCTTCAACTTTTTGTTCAACCTTTTTAGTGACCAATTTTTCTATATCACTAGGTGAAGCACCTGCATAAACTGTGGTAATCATAGCTGCCGGAGATTCAATATCTGGAGTTTCCTGTTTTGAAATACCCCTGTAACAATAAAATCCACTAACTATAATTATAGCAACTAGAAATAATACAATTTTCTTATTTTTTATAGCTACTTTAATTAATCCCATATTACCTTCTCCTTTATTTAACTATAACCTTATATCCCGATTTTAGATTTTTCATTCCTTCAATTACAAGTTTATCTCCATCTTTTAAGCCCTCTACTGATACTCTATCTTCATCAGTAGTATCACCTAAAGTTATATTTTTCTTAACAGCATGTCCATTTTCAATTACATACACATAATCTTCTCCATCATTTAAAATTGAACTAATGGGAATAGATATAGCATTTGACTCACCCATGTCTATGTAAACCACGGCAGTTTCGCCCACATAATATTTACTATTATCTATAGGAGTAGAGAGTTTAATTTCAGTACTATAGGTTCCAGAAGTACTATCTGCCAATTGGACTATATTTATAATCTGTCCCTGAGCCCTATCATCTCCAATATCCACTTGTGCCTTTGTGCCTACATTAACTTTTTTTACATCATCATCTGAAAGTCCTACTGTAATGACTTGATTTTCACTTCTAAACAATATAACAGGATTACCAGCCTGCTGCATCTCACCTTCTTTACCCAATATGTCAACAACATACCCATCCATATCTGCAATCATAGAGGCATCGTTCAGCAGGCTTTCTTTCGAATCATAATCCGCTTTTGCAGTATTTAATTGTTCTAAAGCTGTTTGCTTGTCTTCTTCTCTTGATCCATTTTGGAGCTGCTGTAGAGTTTGTTTTGCACTATTTAATGCACTCTGGGTACTATCTAATTGAAGCTTCACATCATTTAGCTGTTGATTTGAAATACTTCCAGATTCATTTAATTTAAGATATTTATTATACAAATCTTCATAATAGTTATAGTTATCCTGTGCATTTTGTACAGCTATTTCAGCCTTATTTATATCTTCCTGTTGTGCTCCATTCAATACCTTATTATATTGTGCTGAAGCTGTATCCATTTGAGATTTGGCAGCCTGCACTGCAAAGTTTAAATCTGTTTTATCGAGTTCTGCTAATTTTTTACCTTTTTTAACGTGTTCACCTTTTGATACATATATCTTTGATATCTTAGCTGAACTCTTAAAAGACAATTTTCTAACTTCACTACCTCCTGTTAATCCTTCATATTGCAGTGTCATAGGAAAACTTCCACTTTTAACTTCCATTATTTTTACCGGATATTTTCTAACACTGCTTTCATTTGTTTTATCCTGAGATGAAAACACAAAATATATTATACACAAAGCCATAATTGTAACAGCTAAGGATGTAAATAAAATCTTTTTTTTCTTAGCTGCATTGACTATTTTTTTTATTGTGCAAATAATTTTTTCTGACAATCTATATACCCCCCGTATAATAAATTTGATACATATTATATTTTTAATTTTTATTTAGTCTACAATTTCTTCATTAATAAATAAATGTTTATTTATTAATGAAGAAAAAAATTTATTTCAATGCATTAATACATATTTTTGCTATTCTTTCAGCCTCCTCTTCTGTAAATTTTTTATCATTTTCCAGTTCTAATGAAAATGCTAAGTATCTAAATGGAATGGTAAAAGATACAACTAATACTTCCATAGTAGTTATGCCAGACTTAATTTCACCTGTTTTTTTACCCAACTCAATACACTTTTGAGCCAGATTTAAAACGCCACTAAATCTATTGAATTTTTCCTTTGCTGGTATCCTTAAATCCATTATTACTGAAGCAGTAAATTTAGCTAGCATTGGTTCCTCGTTTGCACTCATAAATAATTTTCTTATTGTTTTATATCCAGCTTCATACATAGTATTAGAAGAATTAATATCTGATATAAAATTGTCAATTATTATACTCATTTTTGAATCCACTAATTCTTGTACTAACTCCTCTTTGCTATTATAATATCTATATAAATATCCAGGTGAAACTCCTGCTTTTTCACAAATTAAAGCAATTGACACTCCTGAGTAACCATAATCTATTATACATTCCATTATTGCTCTCTTAATATTATCCATCTTTTTAGGATCTACAATTCTAGCTATTTTACATCACCATCCTACAATATAATGTTAAAATAAATGTTATATTTATTTTTCTCATATGTCAACCTAATATTAGAATGTTATGAAAATTATTCACTAAAATAAAAAATATCTCATCTAAAAAATTAAACTTCCACTAAATAACCCATAATATCCATAAAAAATCCTTTTTTATTTTGAAATGGATAAAATAGTTTATATTTTTGTTATAATTTAGTTAGGTAAAATTAAGAAATATGTTGTAATATAAATTATAAAAAGGGTTTTATACAAATTTTGTTTTTATAGGGATAGGAGATACTAAAATGACTAGAATAAATAAAAGAAATAAACGTATCAAAATTTTAAGGAATAGATGTTTGTTTTTTATCTGTATAATTTTAACTTTTACTATATCTTTCAAAACTTACAATTATTTTTATGCCTCTAAAATAAAAAATAATAAAGTAATATCTGCAACAGAATTAACCAGGGATAAAACTTATAAAGCTGAGCCCCTTAAAGAAAATAATAAAAATGACAATGTAGAAGATACAAATGTAATTAAAAATAATGATACAAATAACAATAAGGATACTTCCTCTGATAACAAAAAAAATGATGATAGAAAAAATGTGTCCTCTATCGGCAAAGAGTATACTTATGATGCACAAAAAGTAAAAGATATACTGGACAATAAATTTCAAAGTGATGGTGAAAAAATAGCATTTCTTACTTTTGACGATGGTCCATCTACTTCTGTAACGCCACAAATACTAAATACATTAAAAAATTATGACGTAAAAGCTACCTTCTTTTTAGTAGGACAAAACATAGAAGCAAGTGAAAAAAGCAAAGAACTGGTAAAACAAATCTTTGAAGAAGGACATGCTATCGGAAATCATACCTATTCTCATAATATGAGGAAATTATATCCTGGAAATACACTAGATGTAAGTTATCTTATGGGAGAAGTTGAACAAACTGATACCGACATAAGAAATATTGTTGGACAAGACTTCAATACAAGAATATTGAGACTTCCAGGAGGATATATGTCAAGGGTATATTATAATGATCCTAATTTAAATGAATTAAATGAAAGATTGAAAGAAAAAAATATGTACAGTATAGACTGGAATGCCTATGATTTTGATGCAGAAGGCAGATGGAAAAATTCAGAAGAACTACTGCAGCATGTAAAAGAAAGTGTGGGAACACAAGAAAAGGTAATTATATTAATGCATGATACCTACGGTAAAGAAGAAACTGCCAGGGCACTACCTCAAATTATAGAATATTTAAAATCTGAAGGATATGCATTTAAGACAATTGCATAAAGCTACCCTCTTAAATAAATAGGGTTTTGGTTTCTCCCAAAGCCCTTAATTTAAGTATGTTACAAAAATTTTATCCCCTTGGAGCATACATAATTATTAATACCCTATATCACTAGTATTTCATATCACTATAATAACATTTACTTTATTACTTCAATTTTACCATATTTTATATTTCAACAAGATTGTGTTATTTAATACTCATTCTATTATCATTTCACTGAGAGAGTTTCCAGGAGGGACAATTGGCAGCACATTTTCTTCTCGCCCAATGACAAATTCAATAACAGTAGGAATAGTTGTACTCTTCTTAGCAGTATTAAAAGCATCTTCAATTTCTTCTGTCCTTGTAACACGAATTCCAATTGCCCCATAACTTTCTGCCAGCTTGACAAAATCCGGTGTGTACTTTGGACAACCTTTATTGGGATTATTACACTCCCTACTACAATGTTTTCGATATTGTAAACAGGTACTTGAGTATCTCTTATTAAAAAACATTTCTTGCCATTGTCGCACATTGCCTAAATACCCGTTGTTTAAAATGCAAATAATCAATGGAATTTCATAAACAATTGCTGTAGCCATTTCCTGAATATTCATCTGCATACCGCCATCACCAGAAATAACAATTACATCTTTATCAGGATTTCCTATTTTGGCTCCTAGTGCAGCTGGAAATCCATATCCCATTGTACCTAGTCCCCCAGAAGTTAACATCTTTTTATTTTCATCCAATTCTAAAAATTGTGTAGTCCAAAGTTGATTTTGTCCAACATCAGTGACAACAATGGCATTACTAAATATTTTATTTATCTTATCAATAATAACTTCCGGTGTCATTCCCTGGCATTTCATATGAATAGGATAATTTCTTTTCCATTGGTTTATCTCTTCTCTCCACTTTAAAATATCTAAAGTAACTGCTTCATCAAGCATCATAGTAATAGCTTCTTTTGCATCAGCAACTATTGGAATATCTGCTTTAACATTCCTTGAAATTGAAATTGGATTGATATCCACATGAATAATAATAGCATTTTTAGCAAATTCACTAACTTTACCGGTAATACGGTCGTTGAATCTTGTCCCTATAGAAAACAGTACATCACACTGACTGATTGCTGTATTGGATGCATAGCTACCATGAATACCTATATTGCCTATATAAAGAGGATGATAAGTTGGAATAGCACCCTTACCCATAATAGTTGTTATAACTGGAACTCCAGTAGATTCTGCAAGCTTTTTCATTTCTTCTTTGGCATTGGCAATGTTTACTCCCCCGCCAATTAAAAATACGGGTTTTTGGGCACATTTCAAAGTTTCCATGGCTTTTTTTATGTTTTCTACTTGAATGTTATCATCATAATTATGACTTACAATTTCAATTTTATCTGGATACTCATCACTGCCATAAGCACATTGGATATCTTTAGGTAAATCAACTACAACCACACCTGGTTTACCTGTACGAGCTATATAAAAAGCTTTTTTAATAACTCTACCCAAATCATCTCTATTACGGACAGTTATTGAATATTTAGTTATGCTCTTTGTAATGTCAACTATATCTACTTCTTGAAAAGCATCTTTTCCAATCAAACTTATTGGTACTTGTCCGGTAAAACACACCAATGGAACACTATCATAATTAGCTGTTGCAATTCCTGTTACAATATTTGTGGCACCAGGGCCACTAGTTACCAAACATACGCCAATTTTACCAGTAGAACGTGCATAGCCATCTGCAGCATGAACCAGTCCTTGTTCATGACGAGGTAAAATCACTTCAATATCTTTTTCAGCGTATAAGACATCAAATAAATCTATTACCTGACCACCAGGATAACCAAATAAAATATTCACCTTTTCTTTACGTAATGCTTTTACAAATAATTCAGCACCTGTTATTTTCATATATATTGACCTCCTTTTTATTGCATGTACTTGCTTGCATGAAAAGATATTTTTTATGGTACTATACTGAATAGTTAGTACCATAAAATTAATTTCTTATTTGAATACCATTCACAAATAATTCCACACTTTTTTTTATGTATTCTTGTTGTTTTATTTTTGAAAGTTTATCTTGAAAAGATGCTTTTAAAAATGTAAAACCAAATGTTGCTGAAAAAATAGTCAGAGCCAGACATTTAAAATCCGTTTTTTTAATCTTTCCCTTTTCACACATTTTTTTTAAATATTCTGTCAATGAGTTAATAAAGACTTCTGGTATTTTTATAATCATAGATGCAGTTTCCTCATAAATTTGAGGTGCCCTTAGTCCTATAGAAAGCCTTACAAAATCTGATGTCACCCTTTCTAAATATCTTTCCATAAACATTTGTAAATCCGTTTTTAATTCCCATGTTACATTGGAAAATATATCAGGAGTTACATTTGGATAATTTTCTTTTTCTTTCATGGCACAAAGTACAATATCTTTTTTTGTTTTAAATTTTCTAAAAATAGTACATTCATTTACTTGTGCCAGATTTGCAATATCCTTAGTAGTAGTCGCAACATAGCCCTTATCTTTAATAAGAGACATTGCTGCATTCATAATTTTTTGTTTAGTTTCGTCCAATATTTTCCCTCCATGCTAGTACTTGCTTATAGTATATGATAAATCTTTTCTATAACCGTTGTCAAGAAGATTAATATATAATTTCTCTTCCCATACTATTCATACCTAGAATACATATATACCCCTCCAATAACAATTATACTTCCTATAATTTGTGAAGTTCCTGGAATTTCCCCATAGATAAATACCGCAAGTATAGAAGCAAACACCGGTTCTAATAATTTAGCCGAAGACACAAAAGAAGGACTTAGATATTTAAGACACCAGCTAAATACACTGTGCCCCAGTAATGTACAGGAAATGCCCAGCAAAAGTCCCAAAATGATTTCTCGGATTCCATATCCATAAATTGGCGTATGGCTTATAAAGTCAAATATCATAAGTGTAATAAAACATGCACTATAGGTTACAAATGTATACACTGTTGTACTTAAGTGAGTTCTTTGTTTTCTCCCGATTAACGTATACACTGCAACCATAACAGCTGCAAACAGTGCCAGGGCATCTCCATACAATACATTTTTTCCGCCGCCATAGTCATTTGCTGCAATTACTACACTTCCTAAAAAAGTAATTACAATTGCAAGTACTCCTTTTTTATTTATTCTACCTTTAAATACAAGTACAAATCCAAGGGCGGAAAAAATAACTTCTGTACTTACAAGCACTGTGGAACTGGCTACTGATGTAAATTTCAAAGATTCAAACCACAGGGAAAAATGAATTGCAAGGAAGAATCCACTTAGTATATTCCACAATATATCCTCTCTTTTTAGAGTTAAAATTTCACCCTTAAACTTTATTCCTATTACTGGAATAAGAATAAGAACTGTCCAACCCAAACGGTAAGTGGCTATAACCAAACTAGGAGCATTTGAATATTTTATAAATATGGATGAAAAAGATACTCCAAGTACTCCCACCAATAAAAGTAATTTAGGATTAATTCTAGTTAATTGTTTCTCCAAGGTTTCTTCTCTCCTAATCAAGTGATTCTTAGGCTCAGATGGAGTTTACTTATAAGGAATACGAATCGTAATCTGAACCTTAGAAGAACTTATCCAGGGGCGCAGCAGTGCTTATTCCCCACTTTGAAGAAGATTGGGGTGTTAGCAATGGGTAGCCTTCGGATAAAATAGCTTTCTATGATACCTTAACCTACCATAGAAAGCCTTATTTAATAATAAAAATTATTTTAACATTTAAAGTATTCTTTTTCTACTCTATACAAAGCTTGTTTTTATTTTATTATAATCTTTTTCAATAACAAATCCATTTTTCCCCTTCTCATATTCCCAGGTCTAAATTACACTAGTTTTCTCATTTATTTCTTCTTGAGAATCCTGCACAAAATAATTCTAAGCTGATTCATGGCTGCAGTAGGATAAAATTGAGAGAGTTATGAATAATGGAATAGAAACTATTGATGCTCCAATTATTACATAAGGTGACCAGAAGCTAAAAGCTCCTAACTTAAGAAAAGTAAGCCCCACAAGTTCACTCCCAAAGCTATTTCCAATACCCACTCCTCCCGCTGGGAGAATCATTCTAATCCAATTCATAATGTTACTTCCAGAAATAGAAGAGAGTATAAGGGGCAGTATGCAAAATATAATCCCTAATGTAACTGAATTAGCTGTATTCTTACATTTTGAAGATAAAAACAATGTAAAACTTACAACTGCAATAAGTGTAAGCATACCTGCTGCTGCCGTTAATATCTGAGTTTGACCCACATTTAAAGCAGGCAGACAAATACCTTCTACACTTTGAAGTGATGCTTTTAGGCTGTTCCATCCAAATACATTGTTTTCAATGATACTGAATATGGAAATACAGATTGTAAAAATTATGCTGGAAATTAAAACAGCAGAAATCACTTTACATACAGAAAGTTTTAACCTGCCATATTTAGCACACCTCAATATGTTGTCTGCCCCAGTCTGATAATCTGCTGAAAATATTGGGGCAGTAATAAATGTACATATAATTACCAAAAGAAAGATCAATATTATAAGATAGCTTCCAGCATCACTGCTGCCATAACCATACATAAATTTAAAAGGTTTATTCACTTTTTCATACATGGAAAGTGCTTTCTTTTGTGACGTGGGATCCCAAACTCTCATTTTTATCTGTTCCGTATATTTTTTATGGAAATTTACCCCAGCTTCTTCAGGAGAAATTTTACTTAAGTCTCCAGGTGCCTTTGTGGCCGGATCTGCATACACACTTTCCAACTGATATATTATATATTGAACAGGAAGTATTTTTTCATTATATATATTCTGGGGAATATCATCACTATATATACTCCCATATTTTTTAGCAACTTCCTGATAATTTTCAACTGCTTTATGTATTTTATCCTGTGTAATCTCTCCCTGCAGCATTAATTCTTTTTTTGCTTCTATAGCCTTTATTCCAGAGATGTTTATATTTTTTTCATTTTTATCCATATAAGCATAATGGACATAGGATACAGGAAAGTATGCCATAATTCCAGACAACAAAATAGTTGTAAGGATTAAAATCCATGTTGAAGGAGTCTTCAGTACCCTCTTTAGTTCTAAGTAGAAAATACGCATATCAAATATCCCCCTTACTTGTTTCATATTCTGGAAACATCCACAAATATAAATCTTCCAGCCGTGGAACAGCAGCTTTTGAATTAGGTATATCCGGTGTATTTGACAAATATCTTATAGAAAGATTTCCATTTTCCTCATTTAATATATTTACAATACGGGTACTTTTTTCATATGAAAGAAGTTGCCTGGGTAATATTATACTCTCCCATACTTTGCCTTCAATAGTCTTTACAAGTTCTTCAGTAGCTCCTGTGCAAATAATTTCTCCCTCTTTCATAATAGCGTTGCAGGTAGCTATGTATTCCACATCAGAAACAATATGTGTGGAAATTAACACAATTCTATTTTTGGCAAATTCAGAAATAAGTTTACGGAATTTCACCCGTTCTCCTGGATCCAATCCATTGGTTGGCTCATCTAAGATCAAAACTTCAGGATCATTTAAGAGAGCTTGTGCAATACCTACCCGCCTTTTCATTCCCCCTGAAAGTTTAGAAATTTTCTTTTTTCTCACTTCAGTGAGAGTGAGTATCTGAAGCAATTCATCTATCTTTGTTTTTGTATCCCTTTTGGTAAGTCCTTTCAGGGCACTCATATATTCCAAATAATCCATTACTGTAAATTCAGGATAGAACCCAAAGTCCTGGGGCAGATAACCTAAAATATCACCATAGGCTCCTTTCAGTACACTGATTTTCATTCCATCATATAATATATCTCCTGAAGTTGGGGCCATAATGCCAGTAATCATTCTTATCAAAGTAGTCTTTCCTGCACCATTTGCACCAAGAAGCCCCCATACACCAGGAGATATTTTCAAACTCACATTATTAACGGCAGTTTTGTCTTTATATTTTTTAGTCAAATTACAAATTTCAAGTTCCATAGTTATCACTCCAATCTACAAAATAATGGTCACACATTCTTGTGGATTTTGTTATTAATTTATACATTTGAAAAACCAGAATCACTGTAAAGAAAATACTGCAAATAACCCATGCCGTTAAAGACGTATTATAGTAAGCCTGCGGTATCAGCCTGTGGAACAAAAACTGTACAGGCAATATAATTACACAAAAAACTTTACAAATAAACACGCTGTATTGCCCAGGTTTAAAACCCAATACAAAAATACATCCACAGCAGCATATTAAAAATGGCATCAATAAATAGACTGCTATAAAAGCCATAGACATACTTACTCTATTTAACACTATAAGGGCAACTGCAGCCAGAAAAACACTGTCACCAACGGCAATAATGATTAATCTGCTTGATAACAATTTGAATATGGAACAACATGCTAATTCCACTTCATACATTCTGTATTTTCTTGATCTTTGAAGAGCGGATAATCCTGTTACAGCAATAAAAACTGCATAAAAGCAAAGTACCTCTGGAGTATGGCGATTTACAATATATTGGAGATCTCCTTGAAAAACAGTATTCAACAAAAAACACATAAAAGTTAATATTGCTCCTTGATACATCCACACCTTTTTACCTATAAATGAAATTTGACGGCATAAGAATTCACTATAACCTATTCTCTGTGCTGCCCTATAAACTCCATACTCTTTGCACACTAAGTCCACAGTTTCATTCACATGTCTCTGCGAATATATTGGATGTGTATTGAGAGTTCTCTTTAAATCCGAAGATAATTTTTTATTCACAAATTTTTTTCTCCCTTTCTAATATTTTTTTTAATCTGTTTAAGTGCCCCTCTCAAACGGGATTGTACAGTGCGAAGAGGGATATTTTCTATTTCTGCAATTTCCCTCATGGATAAATCCTGTGCAAATCTTAATAGTACAATCTCCCTATATTTTTCAGGCAGATTTTCTACCATATGCTTAAGGTCTAAATCAAATTCAGTTTGTAAAAATCCTTTTTCCACATATGTAATATTTTCAGGCAGAGACTCCATTCCTTTCTTTCGCCAGATATCAATACATACATTTGAAGCCACTTTATATATATAAGATTTGAATTTGCCACAATGAATATATTTTCCAAAATAACGAATAGTCTTTAAAAATGTTTCCTGGGTAGCATCTTCTGCTGTCTGAGGATCAGTGGTATGCCAAAGACAATATCGGAATATATCTGGATAATAAAGAGTAATCAGATCTTCTAAAGAAATTGCATGGTCATTTTTTGTTTTTTGTAATATATTACATTCATCACTCAAAATTAATCCTCCTAAATATGCTTCGAAGACTCTTCTATATTATAGAACGTTTATAACTGCCTAAATGATTTAAATATTATCAATAAATTTGTATATACCTTCTTTTTTCCCTAAAGTCTTATAGCATATAATAATTGTAATAATAAAAATCATAAAGGAAGTGACAAAATTACCATGGGTTTGAAGAATATAATAAATGCTCATTATCATTTTGGATTAGTTAGTAAAAGTAAAACACCTACATATTGGGAAGAATGTATTGAAGCCACAAATAAAACCAGAAATTTTGTACTGGAATTATATGCAGCAAGATTTAACGAAGATAATATTTTTAAAAAATTTGAAAAAACTTTTAGAATTGAAGAATATAGATCATCTCAGCCAGATTATGCCTTTGAAATAAATAATCGGGCTATGATTAAATCCATAATTAATAATAAATAGGAAAAGAAGGCACTTTGATTTGTTTTACACAAACCCGGGTACCTTCCCATATATCAGATATTAACTGTTTTCATGGCTCTCATGGAATTTAACACCGCGATAAGTGTTACCCCCACATCCCCAAATACAGCTTCCCACATAGTACCTAACCCAAGCGCTATAAGTACAAGCAGAATCAACTTAACACCTAATGCAAAAACTATATTTTGCATCACAATATTTCTCGTTTTCCTAGCTATTTTTATGGCTGAAGCAATCTTTGAGGGTTCATCGGTCATTATAACTACGTCTGCTGCTTCAATTGCGGCATCAGAACCCACTCCTCCCATTGCTATACCTATATCAGCTCTTGCTAGAACAGGGGCATCATTTATACCGTCCCCTACAAATATCAATTTACCCTTTGGTGACTTTTCCCTGTCAAACAATTCTATCTTTTCAACCTTTTCATCTGGCAGAAGTTCAGTATAGACTTCATCTATTCCCAGTTGTCTGGCCACTTTAGTTCCAACTGTTTTATTGTCGCCGGTAAGCATGACTATTTTTTTTATACCTATATCCTTTAAAGCCCTAACTGCTTTTTTTGAATCATCTTTAACTTCATCAGATATTATTATACATCCTGCATATACTTTATCCACAGCAACATGAACTGCTGTACCTGTCGTTTCAACCTGTTCATAGTCTATACCTTCTTTATTCATAAGTTTATAGTTACCGGCTAACACTTCTTTACCCCCAACCATAACTTTTACACCATGACCTGATATTTCTTCATAGCCTTTTATTGAACCCTTTGATATTTCCTTTCCATAAACATTTAATATGGAATTTGCTATTGGATGATTAGAATAACTTTCTGCATGAGCTGCATAAGTTATAAGCTCCTCTTTTGAAATATCGTTTTGTGATTTTACTTCCGTTACCCTAAATACGCCTTTTGTAAGAGTTCCTGTTTTATCAAATACTACACCTTCCACACTATTTAAAGCTTCAAGGTAATTTCCGCCTTTAACTAATATTCCATTTTTTGAAGCCCCCCCTATTCCTCCAAAGAATCCAAGGGGTATAGATACTACCAAAGCACAAGGACAAGATACTACCAAAAATGCCAAAGCTCTATATATCCACTGGGAGAAAGTAGCGCCATAAATAAACAACGGAGGCAGCAATGCCAAGGCTACAGCTGAAAAAACAACAAAAGGAGTATAATATCTGGCGAACTTTGTAATAAAGTTTTCAGTTGGTGCCTTTTTACTGCTGGCATTTTGAACCAAATCAAGTATTTTTGCAATAGTTGAATCTCCAAATTCCTTTTCTACTTTAATGGAAAGTAATCCATTTTTATTGATAACACCTCCAAGTATGCTATCACCTGTTATTACTTTTCTTGGCACTGATTCCCCGGTAAGAGCTGAGGTATCCACCATTGAATTTCCTTCAACTACCATGCCATCCAGGGGTACTTTTTCTCCTGGTCTTACCACTATAACACTGCCTACTTGAACCTCCTCCGGGGATACTTTTTTAATATTATCTCCTATTTTCAAGTTGGCGAAATCAGGTCTTATATCCATAAGATCCGTAATGGACTTTCTAGAGCGATTAACAGCTATTCCCTGAAGCAGCTCTCCCAGCTGGTAAAAAAGCATAACTGCCACACCTTCTGGATACTGCCCTATAGCAAAAGCTCCAATAGTTGCCGTACTCATTAAAAAGTTTTCATCAAATATTTGGCCCCTGCTTATATTTTTCAATGCTCTTAGGACTACTCCCCTTCCCGCAAGCACATAGGCTATTAAATACATTACAACTTCCAGGATATTTGAAAATTCAAAAGCAGTTGCTATCCCAAAAATTACTGCACCAATAATCAATATGGCTATTTGTTTTTTGCTGTTTTCTCCATGCCCTTCTTTGTGTTCATGAACTTTATTTTCAAATTCAACAACATTTATCTCTGGTTCTATTCTTTTAACAATTTGTTCAACTTTTAAAATAATATCATTTTTTCTAGATGGATTTTCTATGTCTAATATAAGTTTTGAATTAACAAAATCCATTACAGCAGATTTTACACCCTCTATATGATTAGACTCTCTTTCTATCTTTGCAGCACAGTTAGCACAATCCAGCCCTTCTAATATGAATTCTTTTTTTATATTTGAGTTAATTTCCTTTGGTGTAACACTTTCACTACTCTTAATGATATTTTTAGTTACTAATTTTATATTGCTCCTGCTTGGATTTTTAATTACTTTATCCATTCTCCTCCCCCCAACAGTTAAAATTTTTCTTATATATAAGCTGATTTACAGTAAAAAATAGTCTTGATACAGCTATAATTTAAGTTACCTATCAATAATCCCTGCATATTTTATGAACACATAAACATATGAGTGATTGTTCATATATTTATTATATGTAATTAATTCATTAATGTCAATCAGATATCAAATCGAAATTTGATTTTATTAGCTATGAATTTTTATAAAAATATGATTTAAATGAAATAATACCAGCTGTTCAATCAAGCCAAATAGACAGTTCAGTGTCTGGTATGAGTATAACTGAGGAAAGAAAAAAGACATTGGATTTTTGAGATTCATATTACAGCTCCGAAATTACTATAGTAACCAAGTCAGATAATACTACAATTAATTCTGTTATTGGAATACAGGAACTGACGCAAAGTGGTCAAATAATAATTGCATCTACTTTTAAGGCTTTCCAAATATGGGCCATTATTGCCATAATAAAAGATTAGATTATTTTATCTAGCCTTTTATTTATATTTCAATTCTGTATAATTTTATATAATATTACTCCATATATTAGTGAGCCTTTTACCATCATCTTCGTAGTATATATATGCCGGCTGCCAGTAATTTCCTATATATTCACGCTGGCGAGTATTTACAGATACAAGTATTTTATTTGGCATATCCGTTTTGGATATTTTTATTACATTATATCTTCCTGGAACACCTGGCCATAGGCCATTTTTTCCCACACTTAAAGCTCCCGATCCAATCATAATCATGTTGGGATTTATATTTTGAGGATTTAAATAGTCAAGGCTTATACTTCTATGGACATGACCATGTAAGTAAATTTTGAAATTCTCGTTCTGCAGTACATTTGCAAAAGGAATATTATTTTCATATCCACTTATGATATTTACAGGATGATGTCCCACTGCTATTTTAATTATGTCATTTTCAGGTATTTGTCTTGAAGCTTTTATCAAACCTTCTGTATCAAAATAAGTTATTTTACGATAAAAGTGATCAATCTCAGCTGATGTATTGAGCATAAAAAATGCTAGTTTCCTATTATCCATAAAATCTCCTAATATAACTTTAAACTGCTCTTTAGGCTCCTCTGGAAAAGGTACTTTATATAACCTCTGGTATAGATATTTATTGTAGTTTGCAAATTTTTTATGCCATTCCCTGCTATTTCTTTTTAAATAGAATAAATCCTTCCCGATATTTGTAACTACTTTATCTTTAGACTCTGGGATACCCATGGATAAGTGATAGCTGTTCATAGTGATATTCCAACTCAGGTCATGATTTCCAGGTACTATAATTATATTTTTATATGGTATATTGAGCTGTTTACTCAGTATATCTATAAAATGAAAAGCCTTCTGAAAGGATGCCTCTGAATTGCCATCCTCCACAAAATCTCCACTAATCACTATATAATCAATATCACTTAAAGTTAAGTTGTTTTCAGAATTATAAAAATACACCTTTTTCAAGTCACTAATTAAAAGATATGCTTCATTTTTTTCATCAACCTCCACCGTATAATGTAAGTCACTTAAATCTAATATTATTCCTTCTTTTTTATGTGCTTTGCTAATTTCCTTATGTGCTAGAGTTTTTATGTCTTCTTTAAATTCATAGTACATACTCTCATCCCCAAATTAAATAATATCTCACCATTTTACTACTATATAATACTCATCCATGGGAACAAGGTTCTAATGATTTACTTTTAAAAATTTAGAAAATATGCCCACAATATCTCTTGACAATTCTCTTGACACTATATGTATTATAAGTTCTTCTACGGCAGCTATACTTGCAATACCACAAATTAAATATCCTATAATATTTGTATTTGTAAAATTATACAAATACGGAAAGCAAAACAGCATCAATCCCGTTAGTTTATTGGCATAGGTGTGAAGCATAGCAAAGGTATGATATTTCTGAAAGACTACAAGCATCGAAATAATTCTAATGAAAAAAATGCTCATTATCCATATCCATATTTTTATTGGAATATATATTACAGGAAAAAAAACAATAATTGCAGAACCCATAAACATGATATCTCCAATACTATCCAGTAAGCTCCCCAGTCTACTTGTAGAATTAGTCTTTCTTGCAATATATCCATCAACAATATCACTAAATCCACACAGGGAATATAAAATCCAAAACAAAAGAGTAAATGGTTTTAGAAATAATAAAGCTATAGATAATAACATTCTTAATATGGACATAACATTGGGTATACTTTTCATTTTACACTATTTTCCCCTTTGAATATTATTAATGGATAAAAATAATAGCCTCAACAGATAGTTGAGAACTACTATTTTTTTAAAACTTTTCACCAAAATATTATTTTACACGTTTAATCCTCTACTATTTCAGGTTCATCATATCTTTTATCAAAGGTTTCCACAGTTACATTCTTCATTATTTGATCCTCATAAGGTTTGTCATTATAATCCCTTTTCTGTGACACTATTTGGTCTACTTCCTCAATACCCTCTATTACCTTTCCAAAGGCAGCATATTGTCCATCTAAGTGAGGTGCATTGTTTGACATTATAAAAAATTGTGACCCTGCTGAATCAGGAGCCATTGTCCTGGCCATAGAAATCACTCCTTTTTCATGCTTTAAATCATTTTTAAAGTTATTCGATGAAAATTCACCTTTAATTGAATAACCAGGACCTCCCATTCCTGTACCTTCAGGATCTCCTCCCTGAATCATAAATCCTGGTATAACCCGGTGAAAAATTGTACCATCATAAAATCCTTTTTGTACCAGTGATATGAAATTATTGACAGTATTAGGTGCAATATCTGGATAAAGCTCTATTTTTATAAATTTTCCATTTTCCATTTCAATTGTAACTATAGGATTTTTCATTTATTTACCCTTCTTTCTATAATATGTAATACAGCTTATGCTGTATTTATACAATAAACTTTATCAAAACCACTGTCAAGTAGATAATTCTTGTTAACTAAATAATTCATTTTGAAAATTAACCCATTTATAATATAATATTAGTAAATTTAAATGCATTGGAGGAAAATCATATGAAATTTAGTGAATTCAAATATGAAAGACCGGATTATGATGAAATAAAAAAGTCCATAAACTCTCTTGTGAATAAGTTAAAATCAGCTCACAGCTGTGAAGAACAGTTTGAATGTATAAACCATGTAAATAATATAAGAAACCACCTGCAGACCATGGGCACCTTGGCTCAAATAAGACACAGTATAAATACAAAAGATGAATATTACGATACAGAAAGAAGTTATTGGGATAAATATTCTCCCCTATACGATGAACTGGATTTTACCTTTTATAAAGAACTGGTTCAATCAAGTTTTCGAAAAGAACTGGAAAAAAAACTTGGCAGACAATTTTTTACCCTAGCTGAATTTTCTTTAAAGTCCTTTTCAAAAGAAGTAATAGAAGACCTTCAACTTGAAAATAAATTGTCATCAGAATATACTAAATTATTGGCTTCTGCGAAGATCCCATTTATGGGTGAAACAAGAAATTTATCCGGTCTCACACCTTTCATGCAAAGCAAAGACAGGGAAATAAGGAAAAATGCTTCAGATGCCAAATATAAATTTTTCAAAGAAAAAGAAAATGAAATTGACAGAATATATGATAATCTTGTAAAGGTAAGAACTAAGATAGCTAAAAAACTAGGCTTTAAAAATTTTGTAGAACTTGGTTATATCCGCATGAAAAGAAGCGACTATACTCCTGAAATGGTAGCTGTATTTAGAAAACAGGTGGAGAAATACCTTGTACCTGTTGCCTCAGAGCTTTACAAAAGACAACTTAAAAGGCTGGGCCTTGATACCCTTGCCTACTATGATGAAAAATTTGAATTTACGACTGGAAATGCCATACCAAAAGGCAGTCCAGAATGGATAGTTTCAAATGCCAGTAAAATGTACTCTGAATTATCTTCAGAAACTGGAGAATTTTTTAATTTTATGTTAGATAGAGAACTTTTAGATTTAGTGACTAAAGAAAATAAGGCAGGAGGCGGCTACTGCACCTATATACCAAAATACAGGGCACCTTTTATATTTTCAAATTTCAATGGAACTTCAGGAGATGTGGATGTTTTAACCCACGAAGCAGGTCATGCCTTTCAAACTTATCTGTCCAGGTGGATTGAAATTCCAGAGTGCATATTTCCCACCTATGAAAGCTGTGAAATACATTCAATGAGTATGGAGTTTTTCACCTGGCCCTGGATGAAACTATTTTTTCAGGAAGACACTAATAAATACAGATTTGCCCATCTTGAGAATGCTGTAAAATTCATACCTTATGGAGTTACAGTAGATGAATTTCAGCATTACGTTTATGAAAATCCAGAGGCAACCCCTGATGATAGAAAAAAAGCCTGGAGAAGCATAGAAAAAAAATATTTGCCCCATAAAGATTATACCGGCTGTGATTTCTTAGAAAATGGAGCATGGTGGTTTCAGCAATCCCATATATTCAACGTACCCTTTTACTATATAGACTACACTCTTGCCCAGATATGTGCTCTTCAATTCTGGAAAAAATCAATGGACAATAGAAAATCTGCCTGGGAAGACTATATAAGAATATGTAAAGTTGGAGGTACAAAGTCCTTTTTGGAACTTGTTGAAATGGCTAATCTTAAATCTCCTTTCCAGAACGGATGCATAGGTTCAATTATTGAAGTTATAAATAATTGGTTCAATTCAATAGATGATAAAAAGCTGTAACTTAAATTTCCACATGTTTTTAAATGTACTGCTTTTATGACTTTATCAAAAAAAATGGCAATATAAAATAAATTTTATTTTATATCTTGGTTATTTTATTAACATTAATAATTTTACTCATAAAAAAGTATTGACAAAAACATATATACAGTTTAGAATTAAATTCATCAAAGAAAAGCGATGATGGAGACAAGTAGGAAAAATGTTCCACCGACAGTGAACTGGGGACAGTGTAAACCCAGGGGGCAGGGTTTTTTTGAATAACACTCCGAAGTTGCAAACCGAAATATTTGTGTATTTAATTTAAACCTCTTAAAGCAGGTTCAAATAAAGTAGGAGCGTCGTATTCCATGCGTTATTTGGATACCAGTATTAGCTGGAAAGAGACCAATATGTATTATTATGGTAAATTAGGTGGCACCACGGATAAGCGTTAATTCGTCCTATTATTTAAGACGGATTGACGCTATTTTTATATCTAAAACAAATTATAACAAACGGGCAGACTACAAAACTTTTATAGAAAAATTAAAATATAAAATTTAAAAGATATTTATTAAACTTATTGTATTAGGAGGAATATTATATGTGCACAATCATGTGTTATACAGGAACAGATATGAAACATGGAAAATTTGCAGAGGCTCTTCAAAGAACGGAATCCAGAGGACCTGATATGATGGAAATTCTCACTTTACCCTCTGGTATATTGGGCTTTCAAAGACTTTCTATTATGGATTTAAGTTTCAGTGGAATGCAGCCCTTCACCAGGAAAATGGATGCAGCTATTTGTAACGGTGAAATTTATGGCTTCCGTGAAATTAAAAAAGACCTTATAAAAAAGGGACATAAATTTATTTCTGACAGCGATTGCGAAATATTACTTCCCATGTATTATGAATACGGACTAGATATGTTTTCAAAATTGGATGCAGAATTTGCAACTGTTATTTATGACGGAAAAAAGGACAGCTATATTGCAGCCCGTGATCCAATTGGAATTCGCCCTCTTTTTTATGGTTATTCTGAATCAGGTAAAATTATATTTGCAAGTGAAGCAAAAAATTTAATTGGCCTTACAGATAAAATTATGCCTTTTCCACCAGGACATTATTACACTGACGGTAAATTTACATGCTATTATGATATAGCAGCAAAAGAAGGTGCTTATTGCAAAGATGACCTGGATACCATCTTCAATAAAATTCATGATAAATTAGTGGCTGCTGTGGAAAAGCGTATGGATGCGGATGCTCCTGTAGGCTTTCTGTTAAGTGGGGGCTTAGATAGTTCACTAGTATGTGCAATTGCCCAAAAAATGAACCCTGAGAAACCAATTAGAACCTTTTCTGTAGGTATGACTGAAGATGCCATTGATTTGAAATATGCAAAGGAAGTTGCAGATTACATCCACAGCGATCACACCGTTGTCTATATGACAAAAGAAGAAGTGCTCCAGTCACTGGATGAAGTTATTAAAATTCTCGGCACCTATGATATTACTACAATAAGGGCAAGTATGGGAATGTATTTGATCTGTAAGAAAATACATGAAATTTCCGATATAAGAGTTCTTTTAACCGGTGAAATTTCTGACGAATTATTTGGATATAAGTATACTGATTTTGCTCCAAATGCAGAAGAATTCCAAAAGGAATCACAAAAGAGAATCAGAGAACTTCATATGTATGATGTGCTTCGTGCAGACCGCTGCATCAGTTCAAATTCCCTGGAAGCAAGGGTACCTTTTGGGGATTTGGATTTTGTAAAATATGTTATGTCCATAGACCCTGAAAAGAAATTAAACAAATACAACATGGGCAAATATCTTTTAAGACGCTCCTTTGAAGGAGACTATCTGCCACAGGATATACTGTACCGTGAAAAAGCCGCATTTAGTGATGCTGTAGGTCATTCCATGGTGGACTATTTAAAAGAATATTCAGAAACATTCTATAGTGATGAGGAATTTGAAAAAATATGTGAAAACTATGAATATCACGCTAAACCATTTACAAAAGAATCATTATTATACAGGGAAATTTTTGAAAAACACTATTCAGGACAAGCAGAAATGATAACAGACTTCTGGATGCCTAATAAAGAGTGGGAAGGCTGCAACGTTAACGATCCTAGTGCCAGGGTATTGTCAAATTACGGTACCAGCGGCAAGTAGTTTATAATAAACCAGCATACCAGACTATTAATTTAGCAGTATGCTGGTTTGATTGCAGTTCGTACTTAAAGCATTTCTACCTGCCACAGCACTTTTTATACTTTTTACCACTTCCACAAGGACATGGATCATTTCTTCCTATTTTGGGTTCTTCTCTCACATAAGTATCTTGTCCCATTTGCCAGGGATTATAACCTTCATCATTTCCAAAATCATCAAATAAATTTTCAAATCCTATGCCTTCAATGGCCATTTCAAGCATACCTCTATGACTTTTAAAATACTTTTCATGCTCTTTAATCAATTTATTTCTTTCCTTATTATTAAGTGCTTTTTCAAAAAAATCTTTTAACTCCTCATATAGATTAAAATATTTTTTTGAAAATGCTATAATATACTTTCTATATTTATTTATATTCACTAAAAATTCACATTCTGCCCCCCGGATATAAAGCTCTGAACCCATTGATTCTTCAGGTAATATCTTACTGACTATAAAATTCACAAAACTTTCATCGTAAAATTCATCTTCTTCCAAACTCAAAAGGTCTTCTTCAAATTTATGAAATCTATCTACTCTTAGTTTAAGTTCTCTTATTTCCTCATTATCCGGTGAAATTTTTTCTGCTTTTTCTAATATTTCTCCAGCAGGATCAAACAATTCCGCTTCTACCATTCGTTTGGAAATCATAAGCAATATCCATGCTATATGTTCCTTCTCATCTTCTTGTTTAATTGCTTCAGTTGATAATTTTTCAAGATTTTTCTTCATACTTTCAAAATTACCTTCTTTTAAATCTATAATGAAAACAGCAAGATAGGCACTTATAATAAAATCTTCATTTCCATTTCTTTCAATAAGCCCATAGAGAACTTCCTTAGCTTTTTCAGCGTTGTTTCCTTCCATGTATGCCTCGCTGAGACCCATCCACAAGGAAAAATTATCTTCATCCAGTTCTATGGCCTTTTCAAAACTTTTAACTGCCTTTTTATGCCATCCTCTCATCAGATATGCCTTTGCCAGATATCCGGCAAAGCTTGCGTTATCAGGGGCTGATTTTGCAAGTTTCTCAAAAATATTTATAGCCTTACCACTATTGTTATTTTGAATACATGCCTCTCCAAGAAGACTTTGTATTACCAATATATTCGGGAACTCTCTATGTAATTCTTCTAGAATCTTTATGGCCCTTTGATTTTCACCTTCTTTGAATAATTCATTTGCATTATCAAATCTTTCTTTGGCAGTACCAGGTATATTAATAAAACTATCATATTCTTCTCTAGTTTTCTCATTACTTAATATTTCATAGGCCTTTCGAACTTCCATGAACTTTTCTGAAAATCTTTCTGGTGGATACTTCCTAACCATCTTAAAATAAGATTTTTTTATCTGTGCAGAACTGGCATCCTGGTCTATTTCTAAAATATCATAATAGGTGCTCATTTACTTTATCTCCTCAATTAGTTATTAAAAAATTCTTTTAGCCGTGTTAATAATCCTTTAGATTCTTTTTTTGCCTCACAAACTTCCGCCAAGTACAACAAGGCTTGTTTGTTGGAAGTATCAATTCTTAATACTTCCTTCCATACTTCAATTGCCTTATTTTTATTTCCTGCAGCATAGCTGCACAGTCCCCAAAAATTTTTAATAATAACCACGGGGTATTTTTCTATATCAACATATGACAGCGTATTTAGAGCTTCTTTGTAATTCTGGTTTAAAGAAAGATTATAGGCTTTATTATATCTCTCACACATATTTTTAAAAGCCACTTCCTCCATGGAATTCAAATAACTTACTGCAGGATTATCCACCTGATCATAGATTTCAATACTTTTCTTCCATACATTTTTGCATTCTTTAAACTTTCCAATTTTATAAAGACATAATCCCATAAGATTATAACACTTCCAATTATATATATTAAACTCTACAGCTTTCCTAAGAACTTCCAACGCGTCCGTGAGATTATTTTCTCTAAATAAAATCAGTCCTTTGTTATAGTAGACTTTCCACATATCTTCCAATGTCATTTTTTATTCCTCCATGTCAAAAAGAATATCTGAAAGTTTCTCCTTAAGTTCTTGTATCTTTTTATCTTCTTCCTTTATTATAGCCTTCTTTAACTTCTTTAATGTTTCATCAAGCTCATCGTACTCGTTACTGCCAAAGTATTCCTCAAGCATGTTTTCCGTACGCTTTATAATTGCTCTAAATTTTCTGGCATTGGCAGATTCTTTCCACAAGTCCAAATCCATTTCCTCTTCCATCTTTACCCCTGTGGTTTCAATTGATATGCTAGCTTGCTTACCTGTGCTTACTATTCGGGCCTCTACTTGAAGTATTCCATTTATATCATACATAAACTTTATCTTTATTTTTTCCTTAAAGGCCTCATTTTCAGGAATATCCCCAAGAATAAAATTACCAAGAAAGTTATTTCTGGATGCCTTTTTGTAGTCGCCTTGATAAACTTTAATTTCAACCTTTTCTTGATTTTCTACAACAGTACCATATATTTTTTCTTTAACTACAGGAATAGTTATATTTCTCGGAATTATGACATCATAAACATCTGGAACCGGAAATCCACCCATAAATTCCATTGTTGCAATACCAAGTGTATACGGACATACATCTGTGATCAATATATCATTATCTTGTGACAGCTCATTATTTATTATTCCTGCCTGAACAGCTGCTCCCATAACTACCGCCATATCAGGATCAACCAATGTCTTTGGTTCTTTATCAAGAATTTCCTTTAAAAATTCTTTTATAATGGGTATTCTAGTTGATCCTCCTACCAAAAGAACTATATCTATATCTGTTTTTAAAATTTTTGAATCTTTTAATACTACATTTATTGATTCTTCTGTAGATTTTACCAATTCCCATATAAGCTCCTCAAATTCACTTCTTGTAACTTTTCTTACTAAGCCAATCGGTTGATTATTTTTCTCAGCTATAAAGGGCAAATTTATATTATATTCCTCTTCTACACTTAAAGCAATTTTACAATTCTCTGCAGCTTCTTTTATTCTAGCAACAGCCCTTAAATCCGTTCTAAGATTTATGCCTTCTTTTTCTTGAAAATCATTAATTATCATATTCATCAGTTTTTCATCAAAATCTTTTCCACCTAGCTTGTTGTTGCCGCTGCTAGCCTTAACCTCTAAAACGCCTTCAAACATTTCAAGAAGAGTAACATCCAAAGTTCCTCCACCAAGATCGTAAACCAGTATATGTTTCTCATCTTCCATATGTTCAATTCCATATGCCAGAGCCGCTGCTGTAGGCTCATTTATAATTCTTTCTACTTTAAACCCCGCCATTTCTCCTGCCTGAACTGTTGCCCTTCTCTGTTCATCTGTAAAATATGCCGGAACCGTAATCACAGCTCTTTCTATTTTCTCCTCTAAATAATCTTCAGCACAAGACTTTAAATATTTTAATATGTATGAAGATATTTGTTGAGGTGTATATTCATTATGAGCTAAACTTATTTTCTTGTCGGTTCCCATAAGACGCTTTACTTCCATTACCGTGTTATCAGGTTTTATTAAAAGCTGTTCTCTTGCATACTCACCTACAATAATTTCTCCGCTATCTGAAATTTCCACAACTGAAGGTGTTATCAATTTTTTCTCTTTATTTTTAATAACAACTGGTTTATTATTTTCTATTACTGCTACCTCAGAAGTAGATGTTCCAAGGTCAATTCCTATGATTTTACTCACCTTATTTTTCACCTTCTTTACTTTAAAATTATATAAACATTCTCATAATATACAAATCCAATTATTAAGTTATCTCTCAATACCATTCACAACAACTTCAGCTTTTCTAATTACCTCTCCTCTATATATATAACCACTTTTCATAATTTCTAATATTTGAATTTGATTTATATGTCCATTTTCTTTAGTTTCCTTTGGTATATGCAAATGGCTATTAAACATATCTTCCTCTTTACCAAAACGTGTTAATCCACAAGTTAGCAGAATCTGCTCCAACTTATTCCATTGAAGACCCATCTGTTCTTTTAAAGCTTGATTTGATGATTTTCTACTATATATGTATATATCTTCAAATAAGTCAGCAACTTCTATCAGTGTTTTTATAAGGATTTGATTTTCCTTATCCATTGATTTTACATCATTTTTAAAAGATTTCAGTGATTCATTATCTTCTTTGATTTCATCAATTATTTCTAAAATTTCTTCCATGTTTGTTGCAGATTTATATTGCTGCTTACCGATTTTTTCAAATATTTTATTAAAAGCATTCAAAAGTTCTGAAATATCACTTTCAAAATCAATTTCAATATCTTCTAAACTATACCGTTGTAATTCCTTGTTTACATCTATCATTTTCTTTCCTTTCCTTTTAAAAACAATATATTTTTTCACAGTCTCAATCCAGTATTCACAGTTTTTATTATACCATATTAAGGCATTACTTTGCCGATAAATATCTAAAGAGAATTTCACCTAACTTTTTATGATTATTTTAAACAGAGAAATTATTTTTTGTTTAAAAATGGATAAAAATTTCACTTCCTCTTAAAAGCTTTTCTGTATCATGACACCTTTAGTTTTCTCATATTATTAATTTAATCCTAAACAATATACAATTATAAAATCTTAATTAAATAATCCGCCATTAAAAGCCTTTTTCATTAGTGAATTAAAGTTATCTTCTAATTCTTTTAAGCTCTTTTTCATTTTAAATTTCAATTTGTCGACTTGATTAATGAAGTCTGTGAACTGGTTTTGTAGTTCTATTGGTGGAATATAAATATCTATTTTTTTAAATTCTTCTGCATTTATATTTACCATTCCTACAATATTCTTTGCCATATTAAATAATTTTGATTTAATATATTTAGTATTCATATATGTTGCAATAAATACTCCATTTGCTTTTTGATTTGGTATTGCTTTTACTAAATATCCAGCATAAGCCATAGGTTCTTGTTCTTTATAAACTGTTGTCTTTCCAACTAATTTACTATTAGTTCGATTAAAAAGAATTTCCCCTTTTCCTTCCTAAGAAATATACCATGCCCTAAAGGGTTCAATCAATTCAATACATCATCTGTCATTTTACCAAATATACCATCAACACCATTTGGGTTGAAATTTGTGTAGGATTCTGCAAATAATGCTGCAAATGATATTCCCCGATTCCGTGCAATATCATTATCATTTGAAATATTGTTAACCATAATTTTATAAATAAAATTGTCAAATGCCACTGAATCTGAATTATCTACGCCTTCTATCCATTTTGTCAATGGAGCAATTTCAAGTTTTAATTTTTTAATAAGATCCTCGCTTAAATTGTTCCAGTACTCTTCTCTTTTTACCTGTTCTATTTTCTTTCTATTCTTTTTGATTTTTATACTGTTCTCTGGTAGTTCTTCTATATCTCCCTTTAATTTAGCTGCAAATGCCTCACATATATTCAACTCTCCCTTTTGTTTAAATATTTCTAAAAGGCTGCACATGATTTCAAATCTTAGCTGAACAGAAGTTTTCTGAGGTTTTGGTTCATATCCCTTTGCATGCATTTCAAAGAACTGAAAATTCTTATAACAGTCAAAAATTGCAAATTCTTTTTTATCCTGTCCCTCTCCAAATAGGTTTTCATATATCCTGGTTCCTCTTCCTATCATCTGTTAGAACTTTACCTTTGAATAAATAGGCTTTGCAAATACCAGGTTCACAATCTTTGGCATATCTATGCCTGTATCAATAAGATCCACTGAAATAGCTACTCTAGGAAAATCTTCTTCTTTAAATTTTTCTATTAAAATAGATTTATCCTTCATATCTGAATAAATTACTGCTGTAAGCTTTCCTTTATATTGAGGATAAAGCTCATTAAATAGTGAATCCAAAAGATTGGCATACTTCTTATTCCTAGCAAATATTATGCTCTTGCCAATATAATCCCCTACCTTTATCCTTTTTTCCATCAAGGTTCTTAAAATATACCTGTTGGCTTTATTAGTAATTTTCTTCTCCAGTTCTTTCTTATCATAATCTATTTCATCACCGTCATAGCCTTCTTCCTCTAGCTTCAACCACTGCCACAGGCTTCTTTTTTATTAAAAAGTACATAATCAGCGTATCCTGTTTTACCTTTTTCCTTATGATTTTCTAAAGGTAATTCAAGTTTTACTGACTCCTTATTATTTATATCCCAACCTGCATCTTTCAGCATTATATCATTAAGTTTCTTCCTTGTTTGTGATTCATTAAATTGTAAAGTACTTTCAACCTCTTTTTGTATTTTTTTATCTTCTTCAGTTTGAACCAATTTAGCTGTATATTCCTTTACAGCCGTCACCTCTTTAGTATGTTCTTCTTTAATCTTTTCTTTTTCTTTATCATAAGCTTCTATATCATAGACCTTATTACTAACTGGCTCACGTTTTGGTATTTTATATGTTAAAGGTTTAATTGAAGTATCCTTTGTAATCCTAATATAAAACCATGCAGCTATTTTGTACATAGAAACCAGACATTATACATTACCAATATATAATCAATTATCTTCTCTCCAAACATACGCATTTTTAACATTGTTGCATTGCTGTCCCTGTGCAGATAACTCTCTCCCTGAGTCCCAAGCTTAGCCAACATAGGCCATTTTTATGCATAAATGAAAAATTTTACATATACCCAACCCCTCAGCCTGTGTTTTAACATATCCACTGAACTTTTTTACATATATATAAATTATATACTAAATATTGCTTTTTTTCATTACTGAAAATAGACAGCGGCATCTATATGAATAGTATCATTATTATTTCTCTTTGGTAATTGATTTTAAAACACACCTTTTTTTATTTATACCAGAAATGATAACCCCGGAAAATACAAGTATTGCTCCCAGATAACCTTGAACTTTTAAGACCTCATGGAGAAAAATAAATCCAAATATGGCTGAAAAAACAGGTTCAAGAGAAAATAGAATACCCGTACGTTCAGGAGTTGTGTATTTCTGAGCAACCGGTTGCAATATAAAACCAAAAGCACTACATACCACACTTAGAGATAATACAGCAAGCCATTCAACAGAATTGGCTGGCAATCTGGGCTGCTCAAATATAAAGGAAAATAGCAATCCAAATATCCCTGCAAATCCTAATTGTAATACTCCCAATGCTAACGGATCAACCATTTTGGAAAAATAACTTGTAAGCAGAATTTGACCTGCATAAATGAATGCAGCCAATACGCAAAGCAAAGATTTTTTATCAAGTTGAAATGTGATGTCTATCGTAAGCAAGCCAATCCCAATTATCGTTAAAAATACACCAGCTGTTATGGGCAATGTAGGTTTTTTTCCATGAATAATAATTTGAAGCAGTGGTACAAAAATGACAGTTGTTCCTGCTAGAAAACCTGCACTTGATGCGGAAGTTGTTTTTAATCCAAACATAAGTGTTGAAAGTACACAGAACAGTGCCGCTCCTAGTATCCCTCCGTATAGTAATGTCTTTTTATCTATATTACATAACTTTTTATAAAAAATTGGGGCAGTTAACAAAAAGGCAATTCCAAAACGCAGGGCAACTAAATTAAAAACATCAATACTGTCTAATCCCATTTTCATGAAGAGATAAGATGATCCCCATGCAATTGTAATTAAGGCTATAATCAAATCGGCCTTTCTCTGTGAAATGATAATCACCCCCTTGTATATATGATATCGTGAAGTCTTGACATAGGAAAACATAAAAAAACTATGGCCTGAAATAGGTTAAAACTATTTCAGACCATATTATAAAATAAGCCGTTTACTATATAAATTTTTGTGCAATTCTTTTTAATGCCAATAAATAAATTTCACCTAACCGGGTGGGTATATAGTCCTTGTGAGTAATAACACCAACCTGGATTTTTTCATCAACCTCCAACGGAATTGCAATAATATCGTCTCCGTGCAAATATGATGGAAATACGCCCGTAGAAATAGTATAGGCATTTACACCAATCAAAAGGTTAACTACCGCCGCACGATCACTCACTTTTATTGTTTTTTTATGGTTTAGGGTACTTAGTATTTCTTCGGAAAAATAAAAAGAGTTATGTTCTCCTTGTTCATACTCCAGGTAAGGTAGATCCTCTAAATCGTCAATGGTAACGCTGGAACGGCTAGCTAAAGGGTTCTCTTTACAAATAAAAATATGGGGAGTTGCCACAAATAACTCGGAAAAAATGAGATTACTTTCATTTAAATATTTACGAATAATGTGCTCATTAAAACTGCTTAAATAGATTATGCCCAGTTCACTCTGTAAACTTTTAACATCTTCAATAATGTCATAGGTTTTTGTCTCACGAAAAGTAAATTCATATTCATCACCACCAAACTCTTTAATTAAATCTACAAAAGCATTAGCTGCAAAAGTATAATGGTGTGTTGAAACTGAAAAACGTTGTTTTGAAGGTGTGGCGTTGATATATCTATCTTCAACCAACACTACCTGTTGTAATATTTGGCGGGCATAACCTAAAAAGTCTGCACCCTCATTTGAAACAGTAATTCCTCTGTTGGTACGAACAAAAATTGTTGTCTTTATTTCGGCTTCTAATTCTTTTATAGAAGCCGACAGACTTGGTTGAGAAATAAATAAATTTTTTGCGGCTTCAGTAATAGAGCCCTTATCCGCAACTTCAACGATATATTTTAACTGTTGTAATGTCAAAGTTATTTCCTCCTGTGATCACGTATTGATTTATCCTTCCAATCTTAACCTTATTGTATATATCAATAATAATTATACCAAATAGATTATCATTGAGGCAGATAATTATACTTTTAAAACTAGATCATTTTCCGTAATATACCAGTATTTTTGACAAAACCCATGATAACAAAAAAATAGATAAAGAATCAAATTGTTTTATTCTTAATAAAAATATTCCTTTTCAAGATCTTCAGCTTTTTCTTTAATGATAAAGCAAATATTGTGGTTAAAATAACCGTTAAAAAATCCGCAGCAGGCTGTGCCCAGATAACTCCTTCAATTCCAAATAAATGTGGCATAATCAAAATAGCTGGAATAAAGAATATTCCCTGACGGCTGATGCTAAGAATTCCTCCTTCTTTCCCCTTTCCAAGTGCAAGAAACAAGGACATATATACCATCTGTAACCCAAACAGTGTAAACACACTTCCATTTGCCCTCAATAATCTACTTCCCATATAGATGAGCATCCTGTCATTTTCAGAAAACATTAACATGATTTGTTCAGGAATTATAATCATAAAAAACGCCACTACTGCACAAAATATCGTTGTCCATTTGAGGGATACTTTTGTGGCTTCATTAAGTCTATCGTAATTTTGGGCACCATAATTATAACCAGCTAGTGGCTGAAAACCCTTCATAAATCCAAACACCACATAGGTTCCAAGTGTCATAATTCGCGTTACCACACCTACAGCAGCTATCACAGAATCTCCATAACTACTTGCCGCAGTATTTGAAAGTCCCATAGCAACACTGGATAAAATCTGAAAAACAAGAATAGGCACCCCTACTTTTAGAATCTCCTTATATATCCTACCATTAAAATTGAAGTAACCAATAGAAAAACGCAAACAACCCTTTTTACACAGGATATACCATAAGTAGAAAGAAGTAGTTGCAGCCTGAGAAACAACTGTTGCAGCAGCTGCCCCTTGTATACCAAATCCTAAGAGAAAGATAAAAATAGGTGCTAATATCACATTGAGCCCTCCACCAATAAGCATAGATATCATGGTGAATCTTGCCATACCTTCTGAGGTTATGATGTTATTCATAGTTACATTGAAAATATTCATTATAGAGCCTGAAATATAGATCACAGCATAGGCTCTAGCATATGGTAGTATTGTCTCTGTAGCACCCAAAGCTACCAGTATATTATCTAGAAAACATAGTGAAATAATGATCGATATTATTCCCACGAAAAGACTAGTAAATAACGTTGTTGATGCTGTTTTGTTTGCCTCATCTGAGTTTCCCTCCCCAAGGAGCCGGGAAATGTAGGAAGCTGCTCCACTTCCAAAGGTCATACCAAGACCCACAATAATTTGTACTATTGGAAATACTACAGACACTGCACCTATTTGGCTGGTGCCCAGTCCTCCAACAAAATAAGCATCCACTACACTATAAAGAGCGGAAACCATCATACCAATCATAGTTGGTATACCCAGTTTAATCAATGCTTTGGAGATTTTTTCATCCCTCATCATTTGAAACTTTTGGTCATTCGAATCCATAATAATCAAATCCTTTCATATGTATACAGCACCCATTCAAATAAAAAATATATTATGTTTTTTTATTTATCTACAAACTAATTAAGATGGCAAAGTTTAATTTGCATTATCTAATGGTATAGATACTATACACTTTACGTAAAAAATACCACTTTAGAAACCATTAGCATAGCATTTACATTCTAAGACAAATTTGCAATATTAGATAATAGAGCACTGAAAACACTATTTTCAATATATTAAAAGTGTATACATCCTATACACTTTTGTCAAGTAGTCTTCAAAAGTTATTTAGCAATACCTTAAGGAGTACTTTTATTGTTATGCAATAATATCTTTTTATTATTACAATCTCCACATTGACAAAAGCGTTTATATACTATACACTAATAATATGATGAATTTAAATTTTGATAATAAATTAAAAATTAGTTATACTCTTCTAAGATTAGGTATAAAGATTTCTGAACTTGATAAACAAACTAATTATTATGGAACAGATAAACAGCTTTTTGAGGCGGAAATTCACATGATTAAAGCTATAAAAGAAAATGAAGGTATTCATGTTACTGGTCTTGCAGAAAAATTGGGAGTGACGAAAGGAGCAGTTTCCCAAATAATCATGAGACTTCAGAAAAAAGGCATGATCATCAAAGAGATTGACCCACATAACTTATCAAGACTAATACTACGACTAACACCTAAAGGAGAAACTGCACATTTACACCATGAAAAAATCCATCAGGAGTTTGATGATCTTGTTAACAATATTTTAAAAGATAGTTCTGATGAAGAAAAAACATTCTTAAAAAAATTTTTAATCTCTCTTGAAGAAAAAGTTGATGTTTGCTACGGGAAAAAAAGTGGTTCAAGACATAATTAAATAGGAAATTGACTATTGGCAAACTTGTCTATTAATATAGTTTGCTAATTTTCTCATTTCAGATGCTACTATGGAAGAACCCCTACCATGTTCACCTGCTCTTGAAGCTTCTATTATTGTATTTAATCCCAAAAGATTTGATTGAAAGACTATTCTATTGTACTTGCACATCCAAGTTTCTAATATTCAATTAGGAAACGTTGCTTAGGACACTTTTAGTAAAAGTTCTACAAGAGTGCAATACTAATTCCGTGGTAAAAAGTGAAAAACACCCAGAAATTCGTAACCGATACGAAACATCGCTACCACAAGAAAGCAATCATTACTATAACAAGAATGCTTCTAACAGCATTATACAACACGTTGAAAAAAAAGAACTATATAATCCACAAAGGTATTCAAGTTTTTATTTTATATTGCACAAAGTTTTGATTATTTGATTTACCTAAATTAATATTTATAATTTTAACGAAAGGAATTTATATGTATAAATTACAAATCAAGCCAGAAAAAAGTATATTTTTAATAACTTTTAAGGGATTATTATCAAAGGAAAAAAGTGAGGAATTTTTATCAAATTATCAAGTAAGCTAAAAACCTTTGATACATCAAGATACAATTTTCTGGTTGATTACGCAGGAACTTAAAGCTTCCACACAAGATTCTACTGACAATATAAAAAATACTATAGAATTACTTGCTTTTCTTTCTATAACTTTCTAAACATTTCCCCACAATTTGTATGCTTAAAGCTAAACCTACGGACAGTAAATTTATAATTCCTGTACACTTGCCAGTTCTGAACTTTGTCATATATAATAATAATGGAAGTATTAATACATACGTCTGCAATGTGTTTATTAGTACCTAAAATTATTTTTAACTATTATAACAAAGGGAGGTTTTATTTTGAAAAGGGATCGTTGGAATTCTAAACTGGGTTTCCTATTAGCTGCAATCGGTTCCGCTGTGGGTCTCGGAAATATTTGGCGTTTTCCGTATACTGCAGTAGAAAACGGAGGCGGTGCGTTTCTTGTACCTTATTTTTTCGCAATTATTACGGCGGGTATTCCTATTCTTATTCTAGAATACACTATTGGTAAAAGCTACAGGGGAGGGGCACCTGTCGCTTTGGCTCGAATCAACAAAAAATTTGAATGGCTGGGCTGGTTTCAGGTCATGGTGGCCTTTATAATTACCGTTTATTACTTGGCCATCATCGTTTGGGTAATCAGTTATATCGGGTTTGCCTTTACTCAAGCATGGGGTAATGATCCGACTAACTTCTTTTTAAAGTATCTGGGGGTATCCTCGAGTGCCCTTAAACTGGGAGGTATACAGGGAAATCTTGTGGGACCTTTCCTGGCTATTTGGATCGTGGCCGCTTTTATAATGTATAGGGGCGTCAGCAAGGGAATTGAAATAGCATGCAAAATCGCATTGCCGGCATTGTTGATATTGACTGCAATACTGGTAGTAAGAGGCATCACACTGCCGGGGGCTATAGACGGTTTGAACTATCTATTCACTCCAAATTGGGAGAAGATTACCGATTCCAGCGTTTGGGTGGCCGCTTACGGTCAGGTCTTTTTCAGCTTGAGTATTGCATTTGCAATTATGATTGCATATTCCAGTTATCTACCAAAAGATACAGACGTAGTAAACAGTGCATTTATTACGGCCACTGCAAATCATGGATTTGAACTGTTTGCGGGGATCGGTGTGTTCAGCATCCTAGGATACATGGCTCACATGCAGGGTGTGGCCGTAAAAGAAGTAGCCGCAGGTGGAGTTGGACTAGCTTTCATGGTCTTTCCGGAAGCAATTAACTCACTGCCGGCAATGAACGGATTGATCGGAGTTTGCTTCTTCGGCACGCTGCTGTTTGCCGGGTTTACCTCACTAATCTCAATTATTCAGGCAGTTATTTCTGGTATTGCCGATAAATTTGAGCTCGAACATAAAAAAGCAACGACCATTGTCATTGTTCCGGCCTTTTTTATCAGCATCCTGTTTATTACCGGAGCGGGACTTAATATTTTGGATATCGTTGATGCGTTTATCAATAACATAGGCGTCGCAGGTGCAGGCTTGCTGGAAGTATTTTTGATTGGCTGGTTCTTTAATCTAGAAACTCTCCGTCAGGAGGCCAATGAATTCTCTAATTTCAGCATAGGAAAATGGTGGATTTACGCACTGAAAATCGTCACGGTCATCGTACTCGGCTTTATGGTCATATCCAATACCATTGGATATATCAGGAATGGTTATGGCAACTATGCCACCATTGACGTTGTTGTATTTGGATGGGGATCTCTTCTTGTCGGAATTATCGCAACAATTATCCTTACCTCTATGAAGGGTAAGGATGGTTATGCAGACCTGTCCAAACATAAGGAGGTTGAATAACATGAATACTGGAGCAATTATCATGATGATCATCGGATGCGGTGGTTTGTGGGGCGGATTCCTCGTGGCGGTTTCTATTGCATTAAAACATAGCAAGGCTAAGAAGGTGTAAGCTAGTGCAAAAAAGAACATCTTAGAGCTCAATACCATTTAGTTAAGATAATAACAGTGACAAATAAAGGACAGTGTATATAAGAAACATATACACTGTCCCTTTTTATGTCAAATTTCAAAAACCCCTTGACAAATATATAAAAATGTTCCTTATGGGAAATTGAAAGAAAAAGATATTATGGACAGCTAATTATATAGAAAAAATATTTAATTTTAACCGTTGTGCTAACTTGTACCTATTCAGGCATTAACAATATTTAATTTCACTGTTATTATAAATCTACAGAACACATGCGATAAGAGTCCCTGGTGGGTGCTATGCTCCTTTGTTTAATATTTCGCTGAATAAGATATTAAGCTGATTTACAACCATATCCCAATTTTCATAGGAACGGGTCCATTTCCTGCTTATTCTCTGTGTGGCAAGATATAACATTTTCATTAGACTATCGTCACTTGGAAATATAAGCTTAGTTTTGGTTATTTTCCTAAACTGACTGTTAAGGCTCTCTATGGCATTTGTAGTATACATGATTTTACGGATATAATCAGGAAACATGAAGAAGGTTACAAGGTTATCCCAGTTGTCTTCCCAACTTTTTATGGCATTTGGGTATTTGCTTTCCCATTTTTCTTTTGCATCCATGAGATTCTCAAGTGCGGCATCCTCATTTACTGCACCATAGACAGCTTTCAAGTCTTTTGCAAATGCCTTTTTATCTTTATATGGTATGTATTTCATACTGCTTCTCAGCTGATGAATTATACATCTCTGGATTTTGGCAAAAGGATATACAGCTCCTATTGCATCTTTAAATCCATTCCAAACTGGGTATCCATTTCTGCTTCCAGTGCTTCTTGAAGAACATCTTTAAACATTTCCTTCATAGCAGCTAGAACTTCATCAGGATTTCTAAACTTTTGTTCATTAACATAATTTCTTAAAATTTCTTTAGAAATATTCGACATAAAAAACTACTCCTCTATGTAAATAATTATAAATTTATCATCTAAAATTATTGCCTTGAAAGAGTGTTTTTTATTCACTTCACACAAAGTTTTTTAAAGGCTCAAAAAGAAAAACAGAGCAAACTATCTACTCTGTTTTCCATTTTTGTTTATCTTTCAACTGACAATCTACCTCTTTTATGAGGGACTCGGGAACTTACCTTAAGCCTTTCATTTCATCCATACCAAGCAGCCTGTAAAATTACTAATGTTTAAATTTCTCTATTTCCTCCACTGTCAAACCCGTTTTTTCAGCAATTATTTTTATATCTAATATATCGAGTAAACTTTTTGCTATTTTTATCTTTTCTTCTTTTCTACCTTCTTTTATGCCTTCTTTTATGCCCTCTTTTATCCCCTCTTCTCTGCCTTCTTCTCTGCCTTTCTGTGTGTAGTGTATTTTTCTTATTTCATCAACAGACATATTGAACACACCTCCCTGTGATTTTTTAAATTCATGATATTTGTTTTCTAATTCTGGATTTTCAATTAAAAATAAATATTCTAAAAAATCTACTAATGCCTTCACCTGTTCATTGTTTTTCACTTTATCATAACCTTTAAGTTCCCTCGCCAATTCTATTTTTGCATTATATATTTCTTCATCTGTTATACCTGTATTTAATAATTTTTTACCCATTTTAAATACCAATTTCAAAGGATTTTTATCACTTATACTTTCAAGTTTTATTTGCTCAACGTCTATGGTCCTGAAATTATATACAAGTATGTCTTCTGAAAGTTCCGGCAATTTGTATACGTATCTTTTATCTTTTCCTCTTTCTCCTTTATAGGTATAGATTGCCGCCGCCACTATTTCAGATTTATCATCATACTTATACCTAAACCTATCCCATATCCTGTAAAAATATCTGAACATCCTCTCCCCAAAGACTTCATGCCCACTGCTGTAACTTTGTACTTCCACATGTATAAATAGTATTTTGCTTTCCCCATGCTTAAATTTCACCTTTATAATCTTATCCGAAATTATTTTTTCACTACTCTTCTTGTCAAATATCTCTTTTTGTATTTCATTTAATTCCTTATCTAAAGATTCTGTCCCAAGTTCCCATGCTATTTTACAAAAAAGTTCCGGGAAAAGCAGCTCTACTATTTCTACTTCAAATGCTTCCAATATTGTTTTCCATGCTGTATCAAAATCATGTTTCTTTGTCAAAAGCTTTCACGTCCTCATATTTTGTGATTCATCTCTTAACTTTATTATATCAAATTTTTATTAATTTTTTCACTACTATTTTAATGAATTCATAATCAAAAAAATTAAAACAGAGCAGACTATCTACTCTGTTTTCTATTTCATTTCGCATCGATTCATATCCATTTTTTAACTTAAAGTCTAATACTTTTTAAAGACTTTCCCTAATGCTCTTCTTTCATTTTTTCTTATTCTCTACATTTTAGTGATAGAACGATGATTTAAATACAATCCTTGTTAAGGTTCAACCTAACGTAAATTAAGCATTTTTTATTTTTATTATAACCCTAAAAACATTGATAATAAAGAGTTTAATCGAAATTTTTCCAACCGTTTTCTATTTTTCAGAATAGACATAAAAAACTACCCAAAACCATTGTATTTAAACAGATAGAACTACTTTTACTTTAAAAGTCGGTTGGAAAAATTTTATTCTATTAAGAAAAATTTTTATAATCATCTGTTAGTGTAAATTATATAGGTACATTGTTAATAAACTATGCTTTGAAACAGTAGAACTGTTTGGTTTCTCTAATAGTTCTAAAATAATTTTAGCTCTTTCTTTGATTAAGTTATACATTGCTGCTACCTGCTATTTTTTCAAGAATTTTCAGCTGTTCAGGTGTTACATTAAAATTTTGTTGCGACTTAGTAAAGGCTGTATCTACAATTTTTGTTGATTTATCAGGTGATTCAACTCCTAAACACAGGTTCTCACTTTTTAATTTATCTATATCAATATTTTTTGTACTATTTTTCTTGAAAAAGTTTTTTAAACCATTTATAATTTTATTATGCATGATAGTTTCCTTCTTTTTTTAGGTGATTTTGGCAATACTATCATGCATATTTTTTATTCTTTTTACAAGTAACTATATGGAAATATTTTAATTTATTTACAAATTAGGTATCCACTTAATTACGTCTTGAACCACTATATAGTTTTCACTAACAGATAACTACAAAAATTTTTCTTAATGACTTTACCAGCTATTTAAGAGTTTTTTCAAGATTAGCTATGTGTTATTGTAAATTATATAGCTTGCTCAACATTATACTATAGTGTATAATTACACTATAATATAATTAATTGCTATAAAAGAATAACTATATCCTATTAAAAATATTATTAATGAGAGGACTACCATGACACAAGAAGAGTTTATAAAAATAGTAGATTCAAAAATCAAACTTTTAAGAAATGAAAAAAACTATACCCAAGATAAAATGGCTGATATGCTAGGTATATCGAAGAAAACCTTAATTCAAATAGAAAAAGGACGTCATTCCTTGGGATGGACTACTGCTGTTGCTGCATGCACTATTTTTAAAGACAGTGAAATTTTACAACTAGCTTTTGGAGATGATACAGAGAATATTATACTAACTTTAGCTTTCAACAGTTATGATAATAAAACTTATGAAAAAACCCTAGGTGGACATATATGGTGGAGAGATATTGAACTCAAAAGTACTTATAAAATTCAACAGAATATAATATCAAAACATTATAGAATTTTAAATAACAAAAATATGAGAATATGTTCATCCTTTGATTTTGATTATATACAAAAAAGATTAAAGGAACTTGAAAAATAGCTTTTTATATTGAAGGTCTCTGTAAAAAATGCAGTTATCTTTTCGCCCCCGAATTTTATCTTCTTTGCAGGAGAAATATTAAAGTTATTATTGATATGCTAAAAACTTATTTAAAATATGTTTAGGAGTGCTGCTTAATGATTACAAATTTATTGAGGTTCCTTTTTACAGGATCCTTAAAGCCCTTTATTTTTACCAATGAAGATAACTATAATTTTGATACAAATATTCAAGAGCTTGGTATATATATCCACATCCCCTTTTGCACCACTCTTTGTCCTTTTTGCCCTTATAACAAAGTAAAGTACGATAAGGCTTTGGCTTCTTCTTACAAGGATGCTTTAATAAAAGAAATCCATATGGTAAGTGCTTTAAATAACAAAAATAATGAAATAAGCAGTGTATATTTTGGAGGCGGTTCACCGGCACTTATGCTTGATGAACTTTCTGATATTTTGACTGTACTTAAAAATAACTTTCATATAAGATCCAACATAGGTATAGAACTTCATCCACAGGATATTAATGAGGAAGATCTTCTAAAGCTAAAAAATATTGGCTTTGATATGGTTAGCATAGGTATTCAGTCTTTTCAGGAAAAATGCTTAAAAATTTTAGATAGAGGGTACATAAATGGTACTGAAAAGGTAAAAATAGCAGCCGCTTCAGGCTTTACCACCATAGATGTGAATCTAATGTTTGGTATAAAGGGACAGACCAAGGAAGATTTAAAAAATGATTTTACTACTGCATTTAATTCAGGAGCAACTCAAGTTTCTACCTATCCTTTTATTGATTTTTCCTATGCAGATAATAAAAGTAAACCTTTAGGTAAAAAATACAAAAAGGAACTTTTTCAATGCCTTGAAACAATAAGCAGAGAACTTAATTGTAGCAGAACTGCTGTATGGACTTTTGGAAGGAAGGATATTCCCCAATACTCCTCTATTACAAGGGATAACTTTATAGGCTTTGGCTCAAGTGCTGCTACTATTTTAAAGGATTTTTTTAAAATTAATACTTTCTCAGTATCGGAGTATATAAACTGTATAAATAACAATAAGATACCCACTTCTCTTACTTTAAATTTTAGCAGGAAAACCCGTGCCCTTTACTGGCTGTTTTGGAATTGTTATACTTTAAAAATCCATAGTAACCACTTTAAAAAGCTTTTTGACACCAAATTAGAACATATATTCAAACTGGAATTATGGCTTGGAGTACTTCTAGGACTTATTATTAAAACAAAAGAGGGTTACGAATTAACCAAAAAAGGAGCCTATGCTTATCACCTAGTTGAACAAGCCTATACTCACTACTATATAGATAAAACCTGGAGAATATTAAAACAAGAAGCATGGCCTGATAAAATAAAATTGTATTAAAGATTAGTTTAATTATTTGAAAACCTTATTTCTCTGTATGATTATTTCCAATTTATCTCCATATCAGCACCCACTTCCCCTATAGGTAAAGATTTATACATTTCTGCTTTAACCTGAAAAGAAGTACAGTGACAGGGATATAATTCTTTTACATTATTTTTCCTTAAATACTCAATGGTTCTAACAGCTTGAAAATTCACCTGAAATAAATGCAGCCCCCTATAATTCCAAGTATTCTGTTATCACCACAAACCTTTTTAGCATATTCTTCTATATTACATATGCCGAACAAAGCTCCACCTACACCAACAACAAAACCTTCTAAGAAAGAAACCTTCGAACCTATTAAAAGAATTGCTGGCAATACAAATATCATACGCTGGCAATAGATTCCCCACCACTTGACATACCTTGAATCAAATTTTTACCGAGTATACCCTTTTGTTTAGCAAATATAGTTATAAATACGAAACCCAATATAGAACCAGGTATACCAGCAGCAACTGTAAGTCCTGCTTTCATACCTGAATAAGCAGTAGATGCCGAAAACAGCACAGCTAGAAGGATACCAATTATTAACACAGCAGTACTTCCTTCAGATTTAGAGCCGCTGGAAATATAGGGAACATAATCTTTACCAGATATTCCCCATAAGCACCTTTAGATAATTTTTTACTCACAATATATACCCTCTTTTATAGCACTGATTAAAATACATAAATTGCTATAAACTTCTCTAATTTTTGTAATGCTTATTCTTATTGCTTACTTAAGAGCTTTTAGCACTTCTACTAAATATTTCCATATTGTCTGGGTTGAAGGTATGCTAAGATGTTCCTCTGCAGTATGAACTCCAAACATAGTTGGCCCAAAAGATATCATGTCTAACTGTCCATTAAATTTTTCTTCAAAAAGTGCACATTCAAGTCCTGCATGAATTGCAGTTACCAAAGGTTTCTTTCCAAATAATTTCTCATAAACATCTATAAAAACTTCTCTTATTTTAGAATCAGGATTATACTTCCATTCTGGATAAGCCGATTCTGCAACTACTGTTCCATTTGTGACACTAGCTATAGCAACTATGGTATTAAATATATTCTCCTTTATACTTCCCACAGAACTTCTTATCGAACTTATAATCTCAATGCCATCCTCTTTAGTTTGAACTACCCCTAGATTCAATGAACTTTCTACCAAACCTTCTATATCCATACTCATACTTTGAACTCCATTTGGAATAAGATACAGAAAATCTATTATATTTTCTACAGTCTTTGCATCCATGACTCTTTTTGGCACTTCCTCTGCAGCCTTTAAATTAACTTTTAAATCTGGGTCTGTTCTATTGAATTCATCCTTGAATATTTTTTCTAAGATAGAAACCAGATCTTTTAATAGGGCTTTATCTTTATCATTGACACATATAACTGCGTTGGCTTCACAGGCAATAACATTATGCTTGGAGCCTCCCTTTATAGAACTTATACTATAATTTATTTTAGAACTTAAATTTTTAAGCAGCCTGGCTAATAATTTATTTGAATTAGCCCTTCCCTTATGTATTTCCGAACCAGAATGGCCACCTTTTAATCCTTCAATTTCAATTGTATAAGTATTAAAATCATTATCCATATTATTCCATGTTATGGGAATATTTATCTTTGCCGAACATCCTCCAGCACAACTTACAAGCAGTACCCCCTCTTCTTCTGAATCTATATTTATAAGTGTCTTGCCGGACACATTTTTAGGATCCAGTGCCAATGCTCCATCCATTCCTGTCTCCTCATCAGTTGTAACCACTAATTCAATTGGTGGATGAGCTATATTCTCTGATGCTAAAACTGCCAACCCCATAGCAACTGCTATACCGTCATCTCCTCCAAGAGTTGTATCTGTTGCATATAACATGTCATCTACTACTCTCAATTTAATTGGATCTTTCATAAAATCATGTTCTGTTCCAGATTTTTTCTCACAAACCATATCCATATGTCCTTGAATTATTATGCCGGGACTGGCTTCATATCCTTTGGAAGCCGATTTCTTTATAATTACATTTAATGCTTTATCTTGTATAGCATCCAAATTATATCTTGTTGCAAAAGAAATCAAATAATCGCTGATTTCCTTTTCATTACCTGAACCTCTCGGAATATTACTGATTTCTTCAAAGTACTTAAATACTTCAACAGGTTCAACCTTTTCCAATGTTCTATGTTCCATTTATAATCTCCTCCTAATATTTAGAACATTTATTTTTAATAATGTATTTATCAAGTGATTCTTAGGCTCAGGTGGAGTTTGCTTATAAGGAATACGCATCGTAATCTGAACCTTAGAAGAACTTATCCAAGGGCGTAGCAATGCTTATCCCCCCACTTTGAAAAAGATGGGGGGTGGTTAGCAATGGTAGTCTTCGGATAAAATAGTACTTATTTATATTTCATCATAAAAGCAAAAAAAAATCAATATATGTAATTATTTGATTTTTTGTTTTTTAGCTATCTATGTAAGGTATTGACAGGCTATATTAATAATTTTAATGACAATGATATAATAACAGGAAGCGTAACTATCATTAAAATCATACTCTGTATAACAGTCCTGGCAGCATACTCTGGATTACAATTATATTGTTCAGCTAATATAACATTTAAAGAACCTGATGGTAATCCAGTTAAAACAGCAATTATTACCGCCACTTCTCCTCTAATACCTATTAATAATAGTATTCCAATCACTGCTAAAGGGAATATCAGCAGCCTCAATAATGATACAAGATAAGAATATTTATCCTTTAATATTTCTTTTGGTCTTATATCAACTAATGTGCATCCAATTATTATCATGGACAGTGGAACCATCATTCCTCCAACTGTGGATAGGGATTCATTTATAAATACAGGAAATCTATAAGGAGATAAGTATATTATAACTGCTGCAAATGATGATAATGTAACTGAACTTTTAAATATTGAACTTATATTAAATTTTCCTTTATTATTTAACAAATTAATTCCATAGGTGAAGAAAAATATTTGATAAAACATATTATAAATCACGGTATAAAGCATTCCATTACTCCCAAATAATTCATCAGCTATTGGGAAACCTATGAATCCAACATTAGCAAATACAGACATTGTGATAAATATTTTCTTGGTTGAATTATCTGTTTTGAATGTACCTGTAATAAGATGGGTGAGTATCAATGTGGAAATATAATACATAAAGCACAATAAGGCAGTAATTAAAAGTCCTCTGGATAATTCTTTTGAAAATGGATTAGATGCTGATGAAAGAATACTTACTGGCAATATAGCCTTTAACAATAAATTGGATAACCCTTTTTGAAATTCATTAGTTATAATACCTGCTTTTTTCAGCATAAATCCAAATAAAATCATGAAAAATATTTTTCCAATAACCTCAATCAACGTACTTATTATCATAATGTGTATTTCCTTCCATAATTCATAATTGTGCTCAAATAAAACCGTTATATGGCTTTTGAGCAACGCTATTGTGAAGCCATTTAATTAAAGTGGTAAAATCAAAAACAGGTAATTTAACCGCTTTTTGAATTGCTGCTGCATAAGGAGGCATATCACTGCATTCTAATAAAATAGCTCCTGTATCCGGTTCTTTTTTAATAATCTCCATGGACTTTGCAACTACTTCTTGTTCTACAATACTATTATCAAACTCTCCCCTGCCTTCCAATATACATGAAAATTCCGCTTCATGCCTTAAATCTTCAATAATTAATTGTTCTTTATTTACAATTCCGCAATTTTGTAATAGTTTATCCGTTAGGGATGATTTATCTGCAGTTAAAACACCAATCTTTTGATTTGGTTTTATAATAGCAGCAATCCATGGTATTTGTATCAAACTTGAAATAGCTACAGGTACATCTAGAGCTTCCGCTAGTTCTTTTTGAAAATTTCCAAAAAAACCACAAGCTGCACTAATAGCTCGTATTCCTTCTTTTTCCAACTGTTTTCCTGCTTTTATTAAATCGTCTAAAACACTTTTCTCTGCTTTAAACAACCTAGGTATATCTAGTCCATCTACTGCCTTTAATCTAACTGGAAAATCAAATGTATAGGCATTGACAATATTGCCTGGTACCATAGGGTACCAGACATGTTCAATATATAAAATACCGATGGAATAACCTGCTATATTTTGTCCTTTTAACATTTTAACTTTACCGCAAGAATTTACTGAAGATATATATCCGTATGATCTGTTATTCATCAACATTCTCTCCCATCTAATTGAGCTGCTTTAGCCTTAAACCTGCTGAATTTCAGCTGACTAATATCAAAGTCTGTTTCTTCACCAGCTGCCATTTGTGCCATTAACTTTCCTGTAATAGGTGACAGACAAATTCCATCACCTTCATGACCTGCTGCTATATAAAAACCTGGAATTTCATCCACTTCAGATACTATAGGTAAATGATCTTCTACAAAGGGTCTGACACCAGCATAACTTCTTATACAATTGACATCTTTTAAGCAGGGAAAAAATCTCAATCCCCTTTCAGCAATAGCTTTCATGGCTTCAATTTCTGAACGATTATCAAATCCTCTAAATCCTCTGTATCCCCCTAATAATATATTCTCAGCATGGGTGTATTCAATATTAAATGCTACATTGTATTCTTCAACTAAAGCACTCACATTTCTTTTGAAATTAATATCATCAAATTTACTCATCATATATCCAAACTCTAATATTTTGTGAAATACAATTTTTTTAGTTTTTTCTGATACTAAATTCATGCCTTTTCTAGGCTGTATGGGAATGTCAATTCCTACCATATTCCCAATTACAGGTGCCCACACTCCAGCACAATTAATTATTTTCTTAGTGACTATTTCTCCTTCATCAAAAATAATTTTTTCAACTTCATTATTACTTCCTAATTTAATCTCCTTAATATTACAGTATGTAAATACCTCTAATCCCAACTTTTTTCCCTCTTCAATAAATGCAAAACATACTTTATAAGGACTCATTGCTGCATCTCCCGGAGTCCAAATTCCACCTACCATATCCTCTGCTAAATAGGGCTCCATATCCTGCAGCATTTTAGAATCAATCATGGACATATCATATCCATCTCTCCGCTGCTCAGCCACATAACTGGAGGCAGCTTCATATTCAGCTTCAGTTTCACAAACATACAAACATCCTTTTTGGTCAAATTCAAAATCATAGCTGAATTTTTCTGATAATTCCTTATAATGAGCAATGCTGGCGGCTCCCATTTTTGTATCAATTCCGGGTTTTTTATCACATATAAGTGCCACTGCGTCACAGTGGCTTGACGAGCCATGCGCTATATCTCCACTATCAATTATTGCTACACTAAAGCCTTTTTCAGCCAGATGGTATGCAACACTTGTTCCTATTGCACCTGCTCCAATTACTGTTACATCAAATATATTATTCATTGTACTTCCCCCTCTGCAAGTTCTCCAAAAGAAATTGGTCTCACCGGTGGCCTTGCAGTTGAGCTCCCTGCTTCCTTAAGTGTAATTCCAAGTTCCTGGCACAAAATTTGCTGAACCAACTTTTCGCAAGTTCTTCCCTGACATAACCCCATGCCAGCACGCACACGCCGCTTTACGCCAGTAACATCTCTTGCCCCTTGTCTGATTGCCTCTTTAATTTCTCCTAAAGTGACTTCTTCACAGCGGCATACTAATATATCATCAGTGAACTTTCCACTCACTACAATACCTCCCTTTTTATGCTGCGAACTTCATCAGCAAACTCCCACGGTATTTCTAAAGTAACAACACAAGTATGATCATAAAATTTAGGATTCATTGTTTTAACTATTTTTCCACCACAAACAACTTCCCCTTTCCTGTTTACTCCCTTCACAAAACTACCTACTTTGGGAATGGGATAATACTCATAGGGAAAAGTAACTGTTGCAGTAGTTTCAGAATAGGATTTATCAACAATAAATATTGCCATACCAGAACATTTAGCAACACATATTCCACATCCAACACATTTGTCAAAATCAACAGTAGGCAAATTTATTATAGGTTCACCTATTTTTATAGCTCCTTCTAAACATGCTGCCTCGCACGGATTACAAGGTATCTCCTGTACACACTCTATAACAGCTACAGGCCCTTTACTATACCTCTCATTACCGGGTAATTTTTGAATTGATTTTAATTCTTCATACTCTAAATAACCTGTATCAATTAATGCCATTTTATCCACCTTCTTATAACCTTATTTACAAATTGGTATCCTTATTTTGTATTCATATTCTTTCATAATTTGTTCTTTTGCCCTAAGACGTCTTTCTCCAAAGGGTCCTAATCTTAAACTTTTCAAACGCTGCCAAATTTTCTTTTTCTTATTTTCTGCAATATCATCATCTATATATCCAAGCTTTTGAGCAGCAGAAATGCCTGCAATACGTCCTTCTTCAAGTGCTGTATTAGCTTCTTCCACACCAGTTGTATCTCCCGCTACATATATTCCTTCATTTGATGTTTCCATATCTTTATTGTGTAGAGGTACCTCACCACCAAATATACCATTAAATGTAAATTGACATTTTAATAGTCTGGCCAATTCGACAGAAGGTTTTAATCCTACCCCAATTGCAACCACATCAGTTTTAATTATTTTTTCCGTTCCTACAATAGGCCGATACTTTTCATCTACCTCTGCAATTACCACTTCACAAACTTTATTGTCTCCTTTGACTTCAATTATAGTATGTTTAATATATATTGGGACCCCCGCTCTTCTGATTTTAGCAGCATGTACACCATATCCTCCTATTTTAGGAGCTGCTTCAACCAAAGCCATAACTTCACATCCTGCCTGCATAAGCTGATAAGATACTATTAAGCCAACATTGCCGCTTCCAAGCATGACAACTTTTTCACCTGGCTTTACATGATTGACATTTACCATGGTTTGTGCCGCACCAGCTCCCATAACTCCAGGCTTAGTCCATCCTTTGAATCTAACTATATTTTCAGATGCTCCAGCTGCAATTATTATTTTTTTAGCCTTAACAGTGATAAGTTTTCTTTTTTCATTATCATTACCTTTTTCTATTCCGACCTTATTACCTGGAAACAATCCTATAACAGTACTTCCAAGCCAAATTTCCACTCCATTCTCTTCTGCTTTTTTCACTAGCTCTCTGCCAATATCCATACCCCTTACACCGGATTTGTGAGCAGAAGAACCAAAAAACTTGTGTATTTGCTTGAACAACTGACCTCCAGGTTTCATATTCAGATCTACCATTAAGACTTCAGCACCTACTGAAGATGCTTCAATTCCTGCAGCCAATCCAGCAGGGCCAGCTCCAACTATTACAATATCCTTTTCTATCATAATTAAAATCTCTCCCTTCCCAAGCCATACTGGGTTTCTATTACCATGCCAGCTTTTACAGGAGTAATACATGTTCTTACATTTGGTATTCCATCTACAATCATGGCACAATCCGTACATTGGCCAATTCCACAAAACAATCCTCTTGGTTCTTTACGTTTTAATGTATACCTATTAATAAAAATATTATTTGCAAGTAATGCTGCAAGTATAGGTTCTCCCTCCCTAGCCATTATAGTTTTGCCATCAACAGTTATTTCCACCATAGTTGAAGGCTCATTAACATCCAGTACAATATGGTTTTCTACTCTTAAGCACACATCCAAGACCTGCCTTCTCTTTTAAATTTTATATTGCTGCTGTAATTGACATTTCTACTACAGCTCCACCTGACATTCCAGCTGCTTGTACACAGCATCGTGATGGGTACGGTTTGGTAAAATAGCTTGCATACACCTCATTCATAAAGGGGGCATCTTCCATATTTACAATATATATTGTGCATTGAATAATCTTGTCCATACTTGAACCTTCTGATTCCAAGATCAACTTAAAATTCTCCATAATCTGCTTTGTCTGTTCCTTAATTCCTCCTTCTGCCAAATTGCCTTCTTTATCTATTCCAATTTGAGAGGCATAAATCATTCCATTATAAACTAGTCCTTGGACATAGGGTCCTTGTGCTAATGCACAACTATCAATGCTTATTTCTCTTTTCATAACCAAATCCCCTTAAAATTTAATTTCTAATTCTTTATTTACCAAACTTTCAGGCTTTTCATTTTTCGCCAATCTCAAAACTAGCTGTTTTAAAGCTCTCCTTCTACCTTCATAAAATGAATCTTCAGATATAAATGCTGCATGGGGAGTAATAACTGTATTTTCTAATGAAAATAATTCACTTTGTTCATTATCTTCATCCTCAATAACATCTACTGCAGCTGCTTTAATCCACCCTCCTTTTAATGCTTTTATTAATGCAGTTTCATCTACAACCTTACCTCTAGCAGTATTTATAAGATATGCACTCTCCTTCATTAATTTCAATTCTCTCTCTGAAATTAAATGGGTTGTGGATGCCATTAACGGGCAATGTAATGAAACAAAATCTGATTTTATTAACAATTCATCAAATGTTTCTACCTTTTCTGCACCAAATTCTTCCAAATATTCTTTGGTTTTCGTAGGAGCATATACCAAAACATTTAATCCCATGGCCTTTAGCATTGGCATCATAACTTTGGGAATACTCCCAAAAAAATATAATCCTATTGTTTTATCTGTTAATCTGTATGTTTTATACCCACATAAAGGATCCCATTTACCTTTTCTTACTGACTTATCCAGAAATGTTATTTTTCTTACTAAATCAATGATCATTCCAATGGTATGCAGGGCAACTTCTTCTGTACAAAATCCTGGAATATTGGTGACACATACATTATTCTCAGTAGCTGCAGAAATATCTACATTATTATAGCCAATGCTTTGAAGAGTAATTATTTTCAGATTAGGCAGACTCTCTATAACTTCTTTTGTCATCTGCTGGTACTCTACTACTACACCATCAAAATCATAGGCATATTCAATAAAAGACTTTTTTCCTTCCCTGTCCTTAATTTCAACAAGTTCCAGACTGTCAATACCCCATTTTTTTAATAAAGAATTTTCATAATCTAAACTGTCATCAATATTATAATAAAGTACTCTTTTCTTATCCATTATTCTTCCTCCTATTTCTTCCATATCTCACTCAACACTTTATCAATAATTGTTATACCTTTATCTATTTCATCTTCAGTAACATTTAAAGGTGCAGCAAATCTCAGTCCATTTCCATAAACCCCACATGCCAGAGTCAATAGTTTATTCTTAAAACATTTATCTCTAACTTTTTCAAATAAATCACCTGCCGGAGTGCCATCTTTATAGGAAAATTCTATAGCTACCATTAACCCTAATCCTCTAATATCAGATATGCAGCTGTACTTTTCTTTTAAAAACTCTAATTTTTTTCGCAAATATGCCCCCATATTATTGACATTTTCTAAAATATTAGCATTCTTGTATTCCTCCAATACTGCTATTGCAGCTGCAGCGCATACAGGATTTCCTCCAAAAGTAGTACCATGCATACCAGCATGCCATTCATCCATTATTTCCGGAGTAGATATTACTGCACTCATTGGAAGCCCTCCTGCAATTGCCTTTCCTACGGTCATAATATCTGGAACTACATGAAAATTCTCTCCTGCAAACATCTTGCCAGTTCTGCCATAACCAGATTGAATTTCATCGAATATCAATAAAATTCCATGTTTGGTGCAAATATCTCTAACACCCTGTACAAATTCCTTGGTAGGTACCACATAACCCCCTTCACCTTGTACCGGCTCCATTATAATTGCCGCCACCATCTCCGGAGCCACAACATATTTAAACAAACTATCTAATTCATTTAAACAATACTCTGTTCTTTGCTTTTCATCAAAGCCTTTTGGGCATAGATCTTTAGAGGGATAAGTGGAAAAATAAACTGATCCAACCATAGGTTCATAATATTTTCTATACTTTGAGTTAGATGCCGTAATAGTTGTTGCACCTAAAGTTCTACCATGAAATGAGCCTTTAAAGGCTATTATTGCAGGTCTCTTAGTATATGCTTTAGCCAATTTTAATGCTCCATCAATTGCTTCTGCACCGCCATTTGAGAAAAATATTGAATTTAAATTTCCAGGGGTTACCTCAGATAATCTTTTAGCAAGTTCTAGAGTATTTGGAAAATTAACTAAATTAAATGAACCATTCATCAGTTTTTGGGTTTGATCTATAACAGCTTGTACAACCTTCGGATGGCAGTGACCTAATGCATTAACTGCAATACCCTGTACAAAATCCAAATACTCATCACCATTAATATCTGTCATATAACATCCTTTACCACTTTCCATAATTAAATCTGTAGCTTTAGCTAAGGCCGGACTTAAATACTGTTTATAATTTTCATAATTCATTTTTTACTCCCCTTTACTTACAAATTTTTATACCAAAACATCCAATATTTCATATACATCATTTTCTTCCAGTTTAATTGGATTTAAAGGTAATAATCTATACTCCATTGTTCCTTTGACTATTTGAGGAAACATCTCTTTTTTTACATTTACCTCTGATAATTTACCAGGTATTTTTAAATCTAAAGCCATCTCCCTTATTCTCTCAATAGTCTTTAAGGCTCCTTCTTTGACAGTGAGTCCCTCAACTTTCTCACCTAATAGTTTGGCTATTCTATAAAATTTTTCTAAATTTCCAACCATGTTCTTTTTCATTACAACTGGCAGCAGCATAGAATTGGCAACACCATGGGGTACATGAACTATCCCTCCCATAGCCTGGGAAATTCCATGTACTGCACCAAGTCCAGCATTTGCAAAAGCTACTGCAGCAAGTGTACTTGCAATAGCCATTTTCCCTCTAGCTTCTAAATTATCAGGTGTAAATACTGCAGTATAAATATTCTTTCCTATAAGCTCTATTGATTTTTCTGCATATGTATCACTAATTATTGATGCATTTTTTGAAACATAAGCCTCAATAGCATGTGTAAGTGCATCCATTCCCGTACTTGCAGTTACCAATTGGGGCATACTTGTTTGCATGGCGGGATCTAATACTGCAATTTCTGGTATTAGATAATTATGGGTTACTGACAGCTTTATATTATTTTCCTCATCTGATATTACACTTGCAGCAGTCACTTCACTGCCGCTGCCTGCTGTTGTGGAAACCACAATTAAAGGTAATGATTTGTTTTTTACAGTTTTATTTCCATTAAACAAATACTCTTTTACAGATCCTTCATTATTTTTTAACATACATATTGCTTTACAAATATCAATGGTACTTCCTCCACCAACTGCAATTACAACATCCGAGCAGCTGCTCTTTAATACTTCCGCAGCCCTGTCAACTACTTTTACAGTAGGTTCTGGAATAATATCTGTAAATAAAGTTACATCGAAATCCTTATCCATTAAATTAGATATGAATATCTTAAAACAATCTGTTTTTTCAAAAGACTTACCTGAAACTACAAATATTCTTTTAAAATTTAATTCCTTTAATAAACTATTTAATTTTAACGCTGAGTTAACCCCAAAAATAATTTTTGTAGGCATTTTAAATGTAAATTCCATTATTTTATCCCCCTATACAAGTTACTGTGCTAACTTTCTTCTATATTTTCCGGTATTTGCTTCAATCAAAGCAAAAAGTTTATCAAATGCTATACAAATAATCCAATATATTAATGCTGCTACTATATAAGTTTCCATAAATCTCTGGGTACCAGTAGCATAATTTTTAGCAGCTCCCATCATTTCAATAATACTTACCATATATGCCAGTGAGGTGGCTTTCAATATATTAACAAAATGATTGCCAAAAATAGGTACACATACAACTACCATCTGTGGAATTATTATTTTTTGCATAGTGTGAAAGGTTGTAAATCCGATTGAATCACATGCTTCAGTTTGTCCTCTTGGGATGGTATCATATGCTGATATTATCATGTCACACATATAGGGAATATAAGTTATTCCAAATGCAAATATGCCAAACATCAATTTGGGTGGATTTTTTATATCATATTTAAAACCTAAGCTATCTCCTAATGAAACCAGTATAGTGGGCATTGAATAATATAAAATATATAATATCACTAGTACTGGAATACCTTTTAAAAATGAGTTGATAAAGTGTATTACTTTAGACAATAAAAATATATTTTTCTTGACTATAGCTGAAAATATCAAGCCAACTACTAATGCTAGAATTGTAGCAGTTACAGCCATATATAATGTAATTGGTAACTTGGATATTATAGGTTTTATACACTGAATCATATATTCCATATCTAAATTCATAGTAAATCCGCCTTTCTTCTATTTGTAACTTGTAACAATTTTCAACTTGCTTTCCTACTAACTAAAACAGGATTATTATATCTATTAAGTCTAGCTGTTATATTATTGGAAACAATAGTAAGTATTAATCCCATTATCCAATATATAAATGCTGCCACTATAAAAGTTTCCGTTTGTCCAACACCATAATTGTTGTATGAAATTTGTTTGGCCATTCCCATTAAATCCGTTACTCCAATGGCTATACCTAATGAAGTATTTTTCATAAGTTCAATAATCATATTGGTTGTATTGGGCAGTGCCTTTGCTGCTACCTGTACAAATATTATTCTTCTAAATGTCTGGAACTTAGTCATTCCAATACTTTGTCCTGCTTCTATCTGTCCTTTGTCTATATCCAGATAGGCCGAACGGAATATTTCAGCAAAAAATGCAGCTTCATTGAGACTAAAAGCAATTATTGCATAAATTATATTGTTCCAATTTGCAGTTGATATTCCAAAACTATCTAAAATTAGTGGAATCCCGATAAAAGCCAATAAAAGTTGGACAATCATTGGTGTACCGCGCATAAATGATATATATATACTGGCAATACATCTAACAACCTTATTTTTGCCTACTTTTGCATATGTTAATATCATTCCCACTACCAGTGCTATTACCACTGAAAAAAATAATATTTCTAAAGTAATCGGCAGTGCATTTAATATAATTGGCATTTTACTAATCATAAATTCTAGTTTTTCCACAAAATACCCCCCTACTGAGCATATTTTTTTAATTTTGCCAGAGGAGACCATAACTCCCCCGGCATTTTTAGTTGAGTTTATTTTTTAAATACATCTGATAAAGCACCAGTTTGTTTTGCAATCTCCCAAACATCCTTATTTCCTAACCATTTTTTAGATAAATCAGATAATTTACCTTCTTCATACAATTTAACTATACATTTATTTATCTCATCTCTTAAATCAGTATAATTTTTATTTAATACAACTACACATGGAGCACAGTATATAGGTTCTGAACAAAAAAGATCCATTGGTTCTTTTTCCATAATGTCATAAAACATTGTATCCCCGCCAAACCAACAATCCCATTGTCCATTTGCCACGCCGCGGCATCCATCTGCATAAGGTATATAGTTTGAGACCTCTTCCTGTGTGAATTTAACATCAGGATATTTCTTAGCTAAATCATGCAATACTACATATAATCCATCATTAGGAGGATTGGGAACTAATGTTTTTCCATTTAAATCTTCAAATTTAGTAAAGCTATCCGCTTTACGGGATATCAAATTTACGGGATAATAAGATTGCGGATATGACAAAATAAAATTTTCTTGTCTTGCAGGAGTTATAAAATGTGCCGAGCAAGATAGGGCATAAGTACCTGCCTTAACTGCCGCTGCACCTGCATCTGGTTCAACAGAATTATAATGAAATTTGTACTCAGGTAACATATCGTCAACCATAGTCAAAAATTCGTAATCATAGCCTTGAAACTTACCATTATCGTCTACATATGTATAAGGTGCCATTCCAGTCAAAATAGCAATTTCTACTGTTTTCGGATTCTCTGCAGTAGGTTTGGCTGAAGTATTATCTGCTGTATTAGATTTACCACATCCCGATAAAAATATGGTAGATATCATTATTGCACTAATTAGTACATTAAATATTTTTTTCATTATCATTGCCCCCCAAATACTTTTATTCTTTAAAATTCATTAACAATTTGCTAACTATACACGGATTTTTCCTCTTCCTTCATAATTCTGGATAAAAACTGTTTTGTCCTTAATTTTTTGGGATTGTTAAATATTTTTCCAGGTAATCCTTCTTCAACTATTACTCCATTTTCCATAAACACCACATGTGTCGCAATTTCCTTTGCAAAAGCTATTTCATGAGTTACCACCACCATTGTAATACCTGTCTTAGCTACTTCTTTTATGGTATTTAATACTTCTCCCACTAATTCTGGATCTAATGCCGAAGTTGGTTCATCAAATAATATTACTTCAGGATTTAATATTAAAGCTCTTGCTATTCCTGCTCTCTGCTGCTGCCCTCCTGAAACCTGTGAGGGATAGTTATGCAACTTATCTCCAAGTCCTACACTTTGCAATAACTCTATACTCTTTTCCCTTGCTTCAGCTTTAGGCACCTTTTTTACTACTACTAGTCCCTCCATGACATTTTCAAGAATTGTTTTATTTCTGAATAGATTATACAGCTGAAAAACCATTGCAGTTTTACATCTTAATTTCCTTATATCCTTTTTAGAACCCTCTTTACAATCAACCTCAAAATTATCCACTGTTACACTGCCAAGATCAGCTCTTTCTAAAAAATTAATACATCTAAGTAAAGTTGTTTTACCAGAACCGCTTGGACCGAGTATTACCACAATCTCACCTTTTTTTACATTCATATTAATTCCTTTTAATATTTCACTTTTGCCAAAAGATTTATGAATATTATTAAGCTGTACCATATAATTCATATATATCCTCCTTGCGCAATTGGTATTACCGGTAATACCAATTATTAATTTATTAATAATTATATCATCATTTTAATAATTGTCAATATTTTTTCTGTATTTTTAGAAATTTAATATTGAAAGTTCTATATAAACCCTATTTTTTCAAAAAAGTAATAATATAAACAGAAAATTTCACGAACAAATTCAAGCTGCAAAAAATGGATTCACAACAAATGCAGATTACACCACAAAATATTGCTGAAAATGTGGACGTTCCTAAAAACCTACGATATAATGTGATTAAATAAAAATGTTCTTGACAATATATAAAAAAGGATGTACTGTTGATATAATCTCTTAGTATAATATAAGAAAATCTAAATATTTAATATAACAATTTTAATATAACAATAAATTTTCAAAGAAAAAACTTTGAAAATTGCAGAAAAGTATGAGGATTTTATACAAGTATTAAATTATTTTTCATATAATTAATCTACAATATTAGGAGTAGGCTAATGATCTATCAACTGGTACTACCGGTATTACAAATTTTAAAGCATTGGAGGTAATCACTATGAGTAAATTCTTATATGCCAATATTGTAGATGATTTAGAATCAAAAATTAAAAAAGGTGATTTAATTGATGGTACAAAATTACCATCTGAAAGATTAATGGCTGAAAAATATAATGTGAGTCGTAATGTAGTTAGAGAGGCTTTTAAAGTAATGGCTGAAAAGGGCCTGGTTGAAATACATATTGGCAAAGGCGCTTATGTATCTATTCCAAAGGAAAATGTAATAACCAGTAAATTGCAAGAAGCTATAATTATTAGCAAATCAAATCTAAATGAAATTTTGGAAGTAAGAAAAATTTTAGAAGAGGCTGTGGCCAAAAGAGCCATTCAAAAAGCTACTAAAGATAACATAAGAAATTTAGAAGAAATATATAATAGAATGGAATCTGCAATTGGAGATACATCAAAATTTACACAGGAGGATATTAATTTTCATATAGAATTGGCAAAATGTACAGGCAATTTGACTCTAGTGTTACTTATAAATACATTTAACAATATTTCAGATAAAAAATTATACAAATTAAATTCTTTATACCCTAATAGAGCATTAAAGGCTCAAGCTGAACATAAAGACATGATAAAATCCATAAAAAATAGGGATGAAAAGAAAATGATGATGGCTGTAGATTCACACATAAATTGCCTTGCTTCAGAAATGGAAATGTTAAACAGTTCTTTACGGAATAAACATATGGCAGATAAGTTGTAAAAAAGCACCTGCCTCTTTCACCTACCAAAATAGAAGTAGATTTACAGGGACGTATCTATATTTGAGTTTACAAATCTAAGTGCGCCCCTTGTTTCGGCCGTGAAAATAATTAAGTGTATTCTCTTTCTTTAAACAAATAATTTTGAAATGTTATGATTTGTAAACTCAATTACCACCCAAAATCTTTTTTCTATATTTTGTTATCCATACTAAATGGTATTTTAAATCAAAAGTAGCGTGAGCTGATTTTCTATACTTTTGCACTTAATCACCTCTAGCATTATTTTTTCACTGCTAGTCCCTATAAATGCACTAATTATATAACTATTTCTACCAGAAAATTCTAATACCACAAGAAATTCTATCCATTATACTGGCAGTGTTAGGCACATTATTTATTATCACAAAAGCTAACCTCCACATCCTATCTATTTCTAAGTCGGCTCTATTCTGGGGAATTGGCTCAGCCTTTACTGCAGCCTTCAATACACTTCAGCCCCGTTCCCATCTTGCAAGATGGGATTCTGCACTCATAGTAGGCTGGAGAATGTTAATTGGCGGACTAGCCTTTAATTTTATCAGTCCACCCTGGAACTTTAATGTTCAATGGTATATTGTCTTCTGTAGAACCATTATCCGCTACCTCTTTATCTGTACTATGGTTCCATGTCCATTTTGCTATATCCCAATGGCTTGGAACATTATGTATCATAGCTACCATTATAATTTTATCTACTGTAAAAAATAGAAAATCAGCATGTCCCCCCCTTGTAACTATACTTAATTTATTTTAATATAATAAATTTGAGGTGAATTATAATGTCACTTTTTGATTCAATAACTCCTAAAGATCTTTCTATATTAGCCAACCTGATTGCACTTGCACTTACAGAAGGAAAATCTCCTGATGAAAATAATGTTCTTGGAAATTTTTTGACTGCAGTTTCATCTAATATACTCAATATTGCATCTCAACAAGAAAATCTTAAATCTTCTGAAGAAAAAAAGAGCCAAATTAAAGACCTTCAAAAACAAATTAAAGATCTTAAAAAATAAGCTACGGTACATGGATAATCTTACTATCCATGTGCTTTTATAATAAAACTTTTATACAAATTAGCAGGAAATAAAAAATTTATATGGAATAATATGTAAATATAACTTATTTTTAGGAGGAACTTTGTTATGAAAAAAAATTTTAAGCTGACCCTTATTACCCTATTGATTTTATGTTTTACAATAATACCTTGTAAAGCCGCCAGTAATATTAAACAAAAATATATAACCTACAAAAAAGTAAAAATATATACTGAAGTCTATAATTATTCTCCAGAAAAAAAAGAAGCAATTATATTCTTACATGGTATGGGAGGTAATCACAGCCATGGTGAATTCTTATACAATGAAAATAATCCATACATGACAATAACTTTAGATTATCTTGATCATGGTAAAAGCAGTCACATACCTCTAGTTTCTTGGAAAACCCAATTGAACTCAATAAAAAAAGTACTGGACTGTTATGGTATAAAAAAAGTACATCTTGTGGGACATTCTTTTGGTGCAGATACAGCTATGATGTTTGCTAAAAAATATCCAGACAGAGTAAAAGACATAGTGCTTCTAGATAGAGCCTACTATAATTTTAAAGATTTGGAACAATTTAATATGACAAAAAATCTTAACTCTGTGTTAGAATACGATCCTCAGTCAGACTTATCAAAAGAAGAAGAAATGCAGTATATAAACTTATGCTGGGATAACGATATAACTAAAACTTGGAATATAAATAAAAACGTGTTGCTAATTGCTGCAGACACAAAAAATTTCACAGGAGATTCTTCTACAGATACTCCATCACTGGCTGGAATTATATCTATGATTAAAGAAAATCCAGAGGAATTTGGCGTAGATCCCTCTGATGCCGGGTTGCTTCCCGATATGACAAAAGATGATGTATTGAACATAGTTAATCTTTTAAATACAAAATCAAATAATTTTGCCCATGTAAATAATAAATTCAGTGTAGTACACACTTCCTATACTCACGGTGAAATGGTAAGAGATAAGAATGCTATGACTGAAATGAGAAGTTATATCATAAACTATCTTGAAAACAAAAATACTACTGTGAAATAACTCCAAGGTTCGGCGGAGTTTCATATGGAATAATACCATCTCCGTTGAACCTTTTAAAGAACTCATCCAGTGGCATATCAGTGCTTATTCCTACTTTGAAGAAGATTGGGGGTTAGCAACAGCAGCCTTCGGATAAATGTATATATTTACTTATCTGTCACTTTAAAATCATAATAGTTATCTGCCATAAAACAGGTGCTATAAAAACAGTAACAATTCCTGAAATAGCCATAGCTAGTCCACTCATAGCCCCTTCAGTTTCTCCTATTTCCATAGTTTTAGCCGTACCAATAGCATGGGAAGAAGTACCCATGGCCACTCCAAATGCAACCTTATCCTTGATTTTTAAAAGCTTGAATAAAAAAGGTCCTACAATGGAACCTAATATTCCCGTGATTATAATAGCAATAACCGTAATAGAAGGTAATCCTCCTAATTGTTTTGACAGAGCCATTCCAATAGGAGTAGTTATAGATTTAGGTATCAAAGATTGTATAAGTACATTAGATAACCCAAAAATTTTTGAAAATGCAATAATAGATAAAATTCCTACAATACATCCACATAATATGCCTGTAAGAATAGGTATTACATTTTTCTTAAATAAGGAAAATTCTTTATATAAAGGTACTGCCAATGCCACTGTAGCAGGATATAAGAAAAATGATATTATATCACCTCCAATATTAAAACTTTCATATTTTATATGAAAACCCATTAAAAAAAATATTATTAAAACTATTGCAATCAATAATGGATTAAAAATAGAAATATTGGTGTTTTTGTTTATGTACATTCCTATTTCATAAGCAATCAATGATGTTAAAATTCCAAATATACCTGTATTAATTAAATTATTCATTTAAATGCACCTTTCTTAAAAGAAGAACTATGTAAAAAGTTACAATCCAGACTATTATAGTAGATATTCCAACTATAAACATAAAAAGTACCCACTTGCCTTTTAATATATTAAAAGATACCATAAGTCCTACTCCTGCTGGAATAAACAAAAAAGACATATGAGATAATAATACATTACTTATATCTTCTACCATTTCAATTTTTATTATACCTGCACATAGTGACAAAAAAAGTAGAATAAGTCCTATTACAACACCTGGAATAGGTATAAGACATATCTTTTCTAATAACTGCCCTAGAAAGCACATTATCAAAATAATCATCAGTTGTCTTAAATATTTCATTGTACCACCTGCTCACTTTTATGTTTTAATGATTCTGCTACAAATAACTTATTTCTACATAAAACTTTATATTCCTTCTTAATTTTATGCTAATGTAGAATTAACAATATTTTTTATATGTCGTATGTTGTGTAAATTCCTTATTTTTAGATTTAATACAAATTTCTTAAACTTATTATTGAATAAAATTTATTTTAATGATATCATTTACTTGCAAGACTATATTAATCATACTAAATATAGTAAAAACCTGCACTATAACCATGGTGCAGGTTTTATTTTTATATAAGTAATTAAATTAATATTTCTCTGTAAGTATTTCAAAATATGCTTGAGGATGTGCACAGGCAGGACAAACTTCCGGTGCTGAACTTCCTTCATGAATATATCCACAATTAGCACACTTCCATCTAACTACTTCATCTTTCTTAAATACAGTACCATTTTCTACATTTTTAAGTAATTCTAAATATCTTTCTTCATGGTGTTTTTCAACTTCGGCTATTTTTCTAAAAACTACTGCTATAGCACGGAATCCTTCTTCATCTGCTACATCTGCAAATGCAGGATACAGCTGGGACCACTCTTCATTTTCCCCTTCTGCTGCTGACTTCAAAGCAGCTTTGGTATCCCCTAGAGAAACCGGGAAAGAGGCAGTTATTTCTACAGATTCTCCTTGCAAATCCTTATTCAAAAACTTGAAAAATCTTTTTGCATGTTCCTTTTCATTCTCTGCAGTTTCTAAAAATATATTAGAAATTTGGACATATCCTTCCTTTTTAGCCACAGATGCATAATAAGTATATCTGTTTCTTGCCTGAGATTCTCCTGCAAAAGCCTTCATTAAATTTTCAGCGGTTTTTGTACCCTTTAAAGATGGCATAAAAATTACCTCCTAAAATAAATTTTATTATAAAACAATTTTTGCTTAATTTGTGGTTATAATAATATCTTATAATATATTTACATTATATTCAACTATTACAAACATCTTAATTTACATATTAAGCCTTATTCTTATAAAATGTGCAAAATATTGGCGTAGTTCAAGTATGATGGAGATTTTCATTATTTATTTTTAAAACGTGTTCTAAAAGGCAAATTTTTAGATTTACTACAGTTTTACTTAAACACCAGGAAATATCTAAACAGTAGGGTTGAGGAACGTAAGGGTAAAAGTCCCTTAGAACTTTTAACCGGGAAAAATTATGGAAACTGGCTGGACATATTAGGATATTGATTTAACTCTGTGGATATCAATAATGGTAAATTTACATTTTCCAATTGGAAATAACGCTGTATTTTTTATAGTCTTTTTTTAATGGGACAGGCACCATTAAGTTTATTTTGAACTACGCCAAAATATTTAGGCAAAAAATTTGAAACACCTATAGATAGTTACATTAATTTAATTAATGGCTAAAACTAAATACAAGGTGTTTCTAAGTGACATATATGTACGTATTATATTACTACATAAATAAAAATAATTCTACACGAAATACTATTTTAATCTAAAATAATCATGGTGTTATTTACAGCAGCTTCCAACTCATCATTAATTCAAATCCTATTATATAGAAAATATTATTTGTACTTTTAAAGATTTATAAATAAAAAAACTGATATAATTATAATGTATGGTAAATACCCCTTCATTACACAGAGCCATAGTAAAATAATTTTTAAAATATTTATATGTGAAGGAGATAGATATGGATAAAGATAAAAAAATTGCTGTTTTAATTGATGCTGATAATGTATCTGAAAAATATATAAAATACATTTTCGATGAAATCTCAAATCATGGTACACCCACTTATAAGAGAATTTATGGTGACTGGACCAACCCCCAGCTGGCTTCATGGAAAAATGTACTTCTTAATTATTCTATTAGCCCAATACAACAATATGGCTACACCACAGGTAAAAATTCAACAGATACCGCTCTTATAATTGATGCTATGGATATACTCTATTCAAGTAATGTAGATGGGTTCTGCATTGTATCTAGTGACAGTGACTTTACCAAACTGGCAGCACGTTTAAGAGAAGCGGGTATGTTTGTTATTGGTATGGGAGAAAAGAAAACTCCCACCCCTTTCATATCTGCCTGCGAAAAATTTAAATACCTTGAAGTATTAGCTTCAATGGCTTCAAAGCCTGCTGAAAATACAAATAACAAAGAATCACAAAAGCAGGAGGAACCAAAGGTGGGTATGACCAGTATGGATAAATTAATAGAAGCTATAAAGACTATTATAACTGAAATATCCGACGAAGATGGCTGGGCATTTTTAGGTGAAGTTGGCAGTACCTTAAACAAAAGATATCCAGACTTTGATACCAGAAACTACGGTTACTCAAAACTTACCCCTTTTGTATCTTCCTTAAAACATTTTGAAATCAGATCTATAAAGACCAGTAATCCAAGTATAAGTCTCAAATACATTAGAAATAAGGACTGAGTAGCATTATAAAAGTCAGGCATAAATTAAAATTTTATACCTGACTTTTATAATGTAAAAATCACATTATTTTAACACAATTATGCCATTATTTTGATACATTCTCCTGTTATTATTTGAATATATAAGTTTAGGAGAGGTGAAATATATGACTACTGTTAAAAATATCTATAATACCTTTGTAAATAATAAAAACTTTAAACATATTACAAAATTTAGTTGTGTAGGTGGTTTAAACACTACAGTTGACTTTATACTATTTTGCGTATTAAATAGCATATTTGGCGTTAACTATATTATAAGTCAGATAGTTTCCTACAGCGGTGGTACATTAAACAGCTACATTTTAAATAAATTTTGGACTTTCAATGATACAAAAGTGAAAAAGAAAACATTAAAGGAAGTCATTCAATTTATTACAGTGAACTTGGCTTCTTTAGCTATAAGCTTGATAGTGTTAAGTATATTAATGAATAATTCTATGAATTCTTTTTTAGCAAAAATTATTTCTACTCTATTAGTTCAAATAATTAATTTTTTAGGATATAAATTTTGGGTTTTTGGAAGATTCATAAATTCAGTGCATACCAATAAAACAGCAGCATAAAATTTGCATCTTATATTTAAATATAAGATGCAAAATATCTGAATAATGATTGTTTCCTTTTCAAAAAATTCCTTTTAATTTCTACAAAATAGTTTTAATGTTAAAATATATTTATTATGCCAATAGTATTTTTATATTTCTGAAAAAACTATATTTTTTTAAATTTAATAAAAAGTCAATGCTTTATTTTAGAGATATAATTATTTATATTTTTACGATGGAAATCCATATATATTTATGGTTACCATTGTTACTACTAAGTTTCACACACTTATGAAATAAAGTTATTTTTATGACCATCTCTATTATGGCATTATATTCTATAAGATATATTGTTATAATCAGCTTATATATAACGAATTTTCCTTAACAGCTTATTATATATAATGATTAAATTTGCTTTAAAACATTTTTACCCCTTTAAATCCATTAATTTAATAATGATACGCCCTAAAAATACTGTTAATATAACAACCATAGCATAAGCCTAAATTTCTGAAAATGAAATCTAAAGGCGAAAACAAACTAAAAATTATATAACAACAGAAATTAGGAGGAGTTTAAAAATGTTAAAATTTAAACATAAAATACTTTCAGCTTTAATACTTGCAGCACCATTATTATTAAATACAGGGATTGCTACAAGTGTCCATGCATCTGATGGGAAAAATATATCTTCATTTTGTCAATCTTCTTGTGCTTCAACGACATCAAATAACTGTACAGATCCTTCCAATTGCAAGGATTCCAAAGATTGTACCAATTGCTCCAATTGTATAAATGTTAACGGAGTAAAATACAATTGTGGAAATTTTGATTGTTCATCCCTTAGTAAATTGGAAATTAACTGTTCAAAATAAAATAGATTTTTGATAATTATAAGGTTTATCAGATATATTTAAATGAAACTTTAGTCACACGTAAAATTCCACTTACGTGTGACGTAACCTTCCAAAAAATATTCTGTAAATAGTTATATATCAGTAATCTCCCCTACCTTCAGTATTTACCTTGAATTTTACATTAACTTGTATTTCAGAATCACATACCACCTTATTCCAATCAGTGCCAGTACCTCTTCCATATTTTGCTATGGCCACTTTACCCAAGTCTAAAACATCCGTTTTATACTTGCATTTAATATTTTTTATTGATTCATTAGCTTTTTTTTCTACATAATTTTTCATATCTGTTTCATATTTTTTCAATACCTGATAATCTGAAGATAAATTGCTGTATAGTTCATTAGACATCATGTTGCCCTGTATATCCAAATATATTATGAATTTATATTTGCCATCTTCCCTATAACACTTCACCTTCCTTTTTGAATATGCATAACAATTTATATAATGCCTTAAATCTTTTTGTAATGTCAATATACCCTTCACCTTGTTTTCCTTTAAAATATTAATTATTTTTGTTTCAATCATATCTGCTTTTCCTACCATAACATCCCCCCTGAATATGGCAAGTCCTGTAGTTTCCATGCTATTATTTTTCAGCTCTATGTATGGCAATAACACATTTCTTCCCTCAGCATCTACTCTAACTATCAAATCCATAGCAGTATACTGCATAGAAAAAAAATTGTATTCACGGAGACTTTTTATCATTACTTCAATATATTCTGCAGCATTTGAAAACTCCTTACCCTTGTATTTAAATACATCTTCAGCTTTTCCATTACACACTGCACATAATGCGCTGTCATTTGTGGCCTGATTCTTTACCCATATATCCAAAAAATTTTTTATGCCAGACCTTGCAGATTCTTCACTAAATAAGAATACTCTATTAAGCCCCATAACGGATTTTCTTCCCTCTTTTAATTGTCTATTTTGAATTGTCTGTCCTAAATTACCATTACTTCCAATAATAGTAGTACTCATAACCTGATTTGCATTTTTAAAAGAATATACTAAAAGTGGTATACTATAAAATGCATTCTCAGAATTCTTTTCTATATCAGCTCCCACCCCTACTGGTATTTCCATATTTTCTACAAGCATTCCACTTGTGCCCAAAAAGCACAGGATAAATATTACAACTACAGTAATATGCAGAAAAACCTTGAATTTATTCATGACTATCACCTTTTAAAATTGCATTTGTATATATAGTTCCCTAAAATCATTGAAATATTTATCAGAGTATTTCCAATAATTTATCCCTTGCTTTGAAAAAGATTAAAATATTATATAATACATGCCAAAGATGAATTTAATATCCCAAATTCTCATTAAATATAAATACATAGATCCTTGAATCATCAAGTTGGTTTCTTATGAAAGTATATTCATTACATATTCTGTTTTTACTGATGCAATCTGTACAACAGCCTGTGGTAGTACAGGGTGTTGCACAATTGAGTCTTCTGGCATTGGCAGGAGCAGCCACTCTCTTATTTCTCTCTATGGCTTCTTCCAAGTTCCTCACAATTTTGTTTACTCCACAGACTACAATAACTTTATCAGGCCCAAAGAGCATAGCAGCCACCCTATTGCCTGTACCGTCCACATTAAACAATTCTCCCTCTTCAGTTAAAGCATTTACACTGGTGAAAAAGGCATCTGCAAAAAAAGTTTCCCTGTGTATCTGCTTTTTTCTTTCCGGAGTTATTCCCTCCTGTGCCCTGTCTAAAAATTTATATCTTCCACTTCTTAGATATTTCAGTACACCAGCTTGCTCCAAAGTAGCAGAACCTCCACAGCTCACTACAGAATCTTTCTTTAGCAGCTGTTCTATTTTACTGAGAAATTCCTGTCTGTCTTTCACATAAAATCCATTCATATTATTCCTCTTTAAAGCTTTAATAGTTCTATCTATTTTTTTTTCGTTTACCCAGAAAACATTTTTATCCATAAAACCACCTCCAAAATTTACTTAAAAACTATAATTACAATATTGCCCTATTATATAATTGAAATATGGCATATTATATATTATAATGATTATATAATAATTAAATACTTAATGCTAGGGGTGCCTTACAGGCTGAGAAACACCAGTTGTTAACCCTTCTACCTGATCTGGATAACACCAGCGTAGGGAAGCGGATTCGGATTTTTTGAAAAATAACAAGTCGCATTCCCAGGAATGCGGCTTTTTTAGCACCTGAGCTTAAGTAAGGAGGCTTTTTATGTTTTTAATAAAAAATATTACAGAGATTCTATCTCATCCAACTTCTATTTTTGCATTAATGGCGGTGATTATTTTCATACTATTCTGGGCTAAAGTTAAAAATGTTAAATTTACCACACAGCTTATAACTCAAATAGGTATAGCCCTGGCACTAGCTACCATACTTAAAATATTTAAAATATATCATCTTCCTCAAGGTGGAAGCATAACCCTTGGGAGCATGATACCTATACTTCTTATGGCACTGCTTTATGGGCCGGAAGTTGGTTTTATTACTGGATTTTTATATGGAATTATAACTTTGATACTAGATCCTTATATACTTCATCCCGTGCAGGTTATATTTGATTATCCACTGCCATTTATGGCACTGGGTATAGCTGGATATTTTAAAAACAAAAAAATTATAGGTACATTTCTAGCCCTTTTGGGAAGATTTATATGTCATTTTATATCTGGAGTAATCTTTTTTGGAAGTTTTGCCCCTAAGGGAATGTCTCCCGCTATTTATTCTCTTACCTTAAATGGTATATTTATGTCTATTGAAGGTGTAATATGTATAGCAATAATAGTAGTACTTCCTATAAAACACCTGGAGACAATTGTAAATAGAAAAATAACATCTAATTGAACTGATAAGGCTAATAGCAATAAAGCTACTAGCCTTTAAATTAAATCTTAAATTTTTGCACCAGTTCATTAAGATTTTGAGAAAGTTCTGCCTGACTTTGTGCAACTACAGCTACCTGCCTTATTTCTTTGCTTGTCTCATCTAATTTGAATTTTATGGTTCCTGAACTTTCATTAGACTTTTGGGCAATTTGTGACATATGCTGCATTGCCTGATTTACTTGATTCACTGATGTTGTAATCTGTTCAGACATAGCTGCTATATCCAATGACATATCACTTAAAAAATCTGAATCATTTTGATATTGTTCTCCCATAATTCCAAATTCCTCTAACCTTTCATGAATACTCTCATTTATAAACCCTAAAACTTCATTACCATTTTCAGATAAATTTTCAAATGCCTTTTCAACTTTTATAACAGTATTCTTTATATTTGTTACAGACTTGGCTGATTGCTGTGCAAGCTTTTTCACCTCTTCTGCAACAACTGCAAAACCTTTTCCCTTTTCTCCCGCTCTAGCTGCTTCTATAGCAGCATTTAATGCCAGTAAATTAGTCTGCTCTGCTATATCTGAAATAGTATCTGCCATAACCTTTATGCTTCTAACTACAGTTCCTTCTTTAATTGCCTGCAGCATATTATTTTTCTTCTTTAAATACAGATTTTTTGATTCTCTGATAGCTTGTTCCCCTTTTTGTTGAACCAAAGTTGCTCTTTTCTTGGATTCATTGGCGGTATTACTCCCTTTCTCAGCCTTTTCAGACAGTTCATTGATACCTGAATTAATTTCTTCTACAGAGGATGTTATTTCCTCTGAGGACAAACTTGTATCGTGAATTCCAACAATTATATTATTCAATGACTTTTCTATTTTTTCAATTTTTATAGACAATTGCTCCACGGTTGCAAAAAGTTCTTCACTGGATGCACTGACTTCTTCAGAATTCGCCATAATATTTTTAATTAGACTATCTACATTTAAAAGTGCCCTATTTAAGGCCACTCCTGTCTTACCAAATTCATCACTTCTTGTAATAACAATAGGAGTAGAAAAATCATACAGAGCTAATTTTTCTGCAAGGGATTTTATTTTTATCAAAGGAACAGTTATATCCCGTGAAATAATAAGTCCAAGCGCCACTGCAAACAGCAGTCCTCCAATCATGAATAAAAGCATAATTTTATGATTTTTCAAATACAAGGAATAACTTTCTGAATTTGCTTTTTCTGCAGCTTTTACCTGTTTATATATTAATTTATCAATATTATTCATCATCATTTCTTCTGAATTCAATATACTTTCATATTCCTCCACTGCCTCACTAAAATTTCCACTATTAACAAAATAAATAATATTATTTATACTGCTTTTATAATTATTAAATTCACTTCTATAAGTTGTCCATATTTGTTTTTCAACATTATTTATAGCCAACTTTTCGTAGTGTAGAATATTTTTCTCACTTAACACCATATCATCTTTTATACTTTTTTCTAATTCATTTCGCTTAGATCCGTTGTTTTCATACATGAGCTGAAAGATATCACTTTTAATTTCAGTAAAACTTTGCTTCATATTCATCAACATATATATTTTCTTTAATTTATTATTATACATATCATCAGAACCTGAATTTATAGTTTTTAAAGACCCTATTCCTATAACTCCCACCACTGTAATCAATATGGCAATAATACTAAAGGATAAAATTAATTTTACTTTCACCTTAATGTTCTTTAGAAAATTCATACTGATTTTCCTCCTCTATGGTGTAAATCTATTAATTTGTAATAATTAACTTATCCTTATAGACTATGTTTAATTTCAATATAGGGTGTAACAATAACAATATATTTTTTGATACTTTATTTATGATATTTTTTACTACGCTTTTCAAAAGGCTTTCTTTTTTCAATAAATTCTTTAGAAAGTTCCATAAGAAAGCCCTTCCTATGTTCCTTTGCATTAAATTTACTCTCTAAGCCATCTTGCTTTTTAATTTTTATATAATATTTCATAATTGTATAAACTATCATATAAAAAACAATAATTATAATACCTGCTATAAGACCTGATGACTGCCCGGGAATAAAAGGCATGCTTAAAATAATAACAATAAGACTCATGATAGTAATCCATGAAATATAGCTGTGACCTTTCTTTTCCATGATATGCTTGTAATTTCTACGCAGTGAAATTTGCGAAGCTATAATCATTACATATGTAAAAAGCAGTGAAAACCCTCCGCAACTTACTAAAAATAAATATACCCTAGGGAATAAGAGTCCAAGCATTAATCCTAGAAACATAGCTCCACCTGAAAATATAATACCTTTGTATGGAATATTTGAATCACCTTTTAACCACCTGGGTGCATAAGATTCATTTGCAAGAGAACGAATCATTCTTCCTATACCGAACATGGCTGCCAGCATTGTAGAAAGTATTGCTATAATCATTACTATATTTATTACATTTCCAGCCCAGTTCATTCCCCATCTATTGAGGGCAGCTACCATAGGGCTTACATTTTCTCCCAGGACATCAGTGGGAATTAATAAAATCACCGCCAATACAGAAACTATATAAAGGATTACAAGACTTGATACAGTATACTTTATAGCTTTGGGAATGGTTTTTTTAGGATTATCAGTTTCCGAAGCCGCAAGACCTATTATTTCAAACCCTGCATAAGCAAACATAACCGTAAGCATACTGCCTGCAATACTTTTTATTCCTCCTGGAAGAAAAAAAGAGAACTTTACACTTTCAATCCCCATACTTCCGGCATTTGATTTTAAAATACCTGTAGTTAAAAGTAGAGCTATTACTATAAAAGATATCACCGCAAGTAATTTAACAGCTGCAAGACCGCTTTCCAGCTTACTTAATTTATCAGCACCTAATAAATTAAGCAGTGTAATTACAAGTATAATTATACTGCCAAGAAAGGATATGGATATTCCAGGAAACCATCTGCGCACCAAAATAGATACAGCAGCAGCTTCACTGGACATGGCAAGAACCATCCCGGTCCAATACACCCACCCCACAATAAATCCAGCTCCTGAGCCAAAGGCTTTTCTTGCAAAAGTAAAAAAAGAGCCTGGAGAGGGATCTCTAACTGTCATTTCTGAAAGTGCAGAAAGAATAAAATATACTAAAATTCCTCCCAATATGTAGGAAATAATTATAAAAGGACCCAGAGCATGAATGGCCACAGAAGATCCAAGAAAAAAAGAACCTCCTATTACGGTTCCAAGAGCCATCATTGTAAGCTGTAAAACAGATAATCCTTTACGTTCCTTCTCCATAATTCACCTCCTGCTTATATAATTCTAAAAATAGTATGTATCAATAATAAAAAAATATTCGAATTTTCATCCTGCTTTGATGTTTTTTTAGTTTCTCTATTCAAATTAAATCTCTGCTCCAGAATTTTGTGTATGTTGCTATTTATTATAGAAATAATACAAGAGAACCAAAACGGTTCTCAGCATAAATTTTTTATCTATATAATTTTCACTAACAGATAATTACAAAAATTTTTCTTAATGACTTTACCAGCTATTTAAGAATTTTTTCAAGATTAGCTATGTGTTATTGTAAATTATATAAATAATAAAAAGCATAAAAATAATAATAAAAAGCATAAAAATATTACATAATATAATTACATCTAATAATTTTAGTTACATTAAATTCTCTTTTACCGATTAAAATTTTTTCAAAATAATATGAATTATAAACTTTTATTCCATATATTGAAAAATAAGTAAGCGGTGATCGTTGCGTTATATTTTTGAATTTGCCATCTCACTTAAGGTATCTGACATTTCTGAAACTTGTTGAACATTAGATGTAATTTCCTGTATTGCTGCCGTTTGCTGTTCTGTAGTTTCAAGAGTGGAATTGGAGGTTTCAATGGTATTATCTACCGACTGCTGTATCTTTTTAGTGAGATCTACTATAGTAGAAGCCGTTTTTTTCGAGTCCTCAGATAACTTTCTTATTTCGCTGGCTACAACTCCGAAGCCTCTTCCTAATTCTCCAGCTCTGGCTGCTTCTATAGCGGCATTTAACCCGAGCATTTTTGTCTGTTCTGCTATGTTTTTTATGGCATTCAATACACTGTTTATTTCAAGAGAAATGCTTTTCACTCTGGTAATCTCTTCATTTAAAATCTTCTGATTGCTGCTTACATCTACAGAAGATGCCGCTAATTCTTCCATAGTAGCTGATATCTGTTCAAAGTTTTCAGAAAGGTTTGATGCAACTGTTCCCACCAGGATAGATTCATAACCTATTTTACAAAGTGCATTAGCAACTACATAGAGAACTTCAGATGCCGCCTTTACATTCTTCTCATCTACCTTATAAACATTGTTTGAAGCTTCCACATATTTATCCGGATCCACACCTATTTCAGCAGCAGTATCTCTAAAACGCGATTCTCCAAGGTGTGAATACATAACCTGTCCACCAAGTATAGTCCCTATGGTTTTTCCTTTTACCATTATAGGTGCAGCAAAATCAATGAGTCCTGCATGACAGGTGTAAACATAAGGCTTTCCAAGTCTTGTAGCCTCTTCTCCTCCCCTTTTATGAGACTCTGCACAGCGTGCCTCCCCCACAGAAGTTGACTGGGTGAGATTTAAACAAAAATTAGTATAGGAACTAGGTTTTGTCACAGGTTTTCCATGCTTATCCACTGTTACACTAGCAATATTCATGCCTTCAGCAAAATTATCCTGAAATTTTTGCAATATATTTATATCTATAACATCCTCTACTTCCAAAAAATCTAAATCTACTTCTCCATTATCCAATATTTTTATCATTATAATGCCTCCCTTATAAATAAAATTTAAATCTTTATTATACTATATATTATATATTATATACGCACAAAATTCTTAACTCTATATAAAGTTTTAATGGCATTTATGCTTGTATTTATAAGAATTTTCAACTATAATGTAAACTATATCACAGTATAATACATAATTTTCATCTATATTTATATTCGTATAATTTATAAAAATTATTATATCTATACATAATATGGAGGTAATTTTAAAAGATAAAGGATTCCTGAATTTGAACTAAATTTACACATAAATCAAGTTTCAAATCAGAAATCCTATAAATTCCAGCATTTGCTTTAATGCTTTAAAGGGGGGAAGATAAAAATATAATTACATCTAAATAGATACTTAAATTTAAATATGGATTTTTCTATAAGTAATCTAAAATTATCAGCTCTAAACTGTAAACTAAATAGGGGGTTAAAAATGAATGCATCATTAATAATTATTATACTTTATATTGCAATGCTCTTTGTAATAAGCTCCTTTGCCAAGCGAAGAGTATCCAAGGGGGGAGAAAGTTATACCTTAGCAGGCAGAGGTCTTTCAACTCCTCTTGTAGCATGTTCACTTATAGGTCTTGCAATTGGGGGTGCTTCTACCATAGGTGTTGCAGAGCAAGCCTACGGTATAGGTCTTGCTGCAGGGTGGTACACTGTAGCCTGGGGAGTTGCAGCCATAGTTATGGGACTTGTCACTGCTGAAAAATACAGAAACTTTAATGTATCCACAGTACCAGAACTTTTTGGAAAGTTTTACGATGAAAAAGGAAGATTTATTTGTGTTATATGTCAAATGATTATTCTTATAGTAGTTGTGTCACTTCAATATATTGCTGGAGGTTCTATTTTATCTTCACTTTTACCTGGAGTATTTACATTAAAATCTGGTATGGTAGTCAGTGCCTGTGTATTTATAGGCATAACTTTTATGGGCGGAATGTGGTCTGCAGGATTATGCAATCTATTTAACGTGCCCTTAAAATATGCAGGAATTATACTCTGTACCCTATTAGCCGTGGCATCCACCGGAGGACTTGAAAACATAAGATTAAATTTACCACAAAATGTACCTTATTTCAGTTTTACCCAGGGTACTGGTATATGGATAATTTTAAGCTGGTTTTTAATTATGATAACTCAAGTCATGTCTATGCAAGGCCCTGTGCAATTGGCCTTTGCCGCCAAGGACTCCCAAACTGCAAAAAAAGGATTCATAATAGGGGGATTGTGTATGATTCCCATAGGATTTTTATGTGCACTTATAGGTATGTCAGCCAAGGTAGCTTTTCCTGATGTAAGTGCAACTTTAGCACTGCCTAAGATGATATTATCATTAAATCCTGTAGCAGCAGGCATAACTCTTGCGGCACTTTGGGCTGCAGATGTATCTACTGCTTGTAATTTGTTACTGGGAGCATCTACATTATTTTCACAGGATATATATAAAAAATCCATAAATCCAAAAGTAGATGACAAAAAATATCTTATAATAAATAAAGTATCAGTTATTGTGCTTGGAGTATTTACTTTTATACTGGCTCTATCCATATCAGGTATACTAAAGACTATCTCCATAGGTTTAAGTCTATGTACTGCCTTTACAATAGTATTTTTATTTACCATATTCTGCCCTAAGTTATGTAGAAAGGGTTCTGCTTTTTATACTACTTTAGCAAGTATAATAGTTTTATTTGTATGGCAGGTGGTGCCTTCATTCAGGATATTTCCTCATGTAATATTCATGGAATGGCTGGTATGTCTTTGTATCTTCTTGTTAATAGCTGTAATAGACAAACACAATATATTTACACCTGAACAATTAAAATCCATTAAAGACATTGGATAAAACTATAATAAACTAAAATTTATATTTATGTTAAAAGCTGGATAGAATGCCCCTTTAAAGGATTCCTATCCAGTTTTTATTTTATCAATCCTTTGAGAGATACCTTTTCCACAAAATATTAACCTGATTAAGATGATGCAAAATATTTAAAATATAATCCGCTTTCTTCTGCGACCCCATAATTAGCCCTTCAAATTGACCTTTATCCTCATTAGATTTTTTAATTATATTCATAAGTTCATGGTTTATCTCTTCCACATCACTTAAATTATTTTTCTGAGAATTTTTTACCTTGTCAAAATGTTTTAAAAATTCTCCCTGAGACAATACAATATCATCCATAAGTACATCAGATCTTTTAATTCCCGAAGCTGTACTTAAAATTTTATCCATACCCTCTTTAGATTTGCACATGAGCTGCTCTATAATTTCTGTCATACCTTTTCTTTAATAGAACTTTCAATTGGTGTTTTTACTATTTTTTTCCAAATCCCTAAGATGTTCCTCTACTTTTTTTACCTGACGTTCTGTATAACCGGACTCATTTAAAAGCATATCTATATTGGATTTAGATATTTGCTCTTCTCCTATTATATTATTGATTTCCTTTTCTATTTCTCTATTTAACTCAAATACCTGAGTTATATATGGAAATGTATACCTCTTATTATCTTCATCAATATTTTTGGGATGTATCTTTTTATTAAAAATTTCTACCATATGCTTCCATATACAAACTCCTTATTTAAATTATATTAAATATTATATCATGTTTTGCATAATTTCTTAAATTTTATTATTAATAGATAATTCAAGTTACTTTCCTTAATAACGATATCATAAACAAAGGAGGTATAAGCTTTGATTATATTTAAGAATACTACTATAAATTTTTCTAACATAATTAAAAATATCCACACCGAAAATAAAAAACTCTCATTAACGCCTTTTAAAGATTTATCTGAAAAATTAAATAACAATTTACTACATGACATAAGCTATATATCCGAAGACTCAAAATTACAATATGAATATATGCAAAAACTAAAAGGAGTGGAAGATAATATAGAAAATAAGTCCTCTACAGAAGCTCCAGAAAGTATACAGGGCAGTGGAGATACATTCATATCTGAAAATGCAATAGATGCCGACTTTATTGGAAAATATGCTTTAAATTATTCAAAGATAAGAAAAGAAATTACAGAACAATTTTCTCCAGAAGAAGCAGAGAAAAAAATAGCTGTCTTAGACAAAGCCTACAATGATGCTATTAATACTGCAGCCCAAAATGTATCTAGGGATTTTAAATACTTTTTTGACTATGCTTCCACTAAGTGGAACTATGGAAATACTACAAATGATAATAAATTTGATGCAGAATCCTTTAAAAACAACCTTCTTTCTCTGGCTGACAAAGCCATTTCTGTGGTAAGACAAGCTTTTCAAAAAGGAGATTCAGACACATTAAATAATCTGGAATATAATATTGAAATAAACCTTTCCAGTGATAACTCACCTTCAAATATTGAAAATATCAGTTATAATGATATAAAAGAAATTCATAATTTTCTAAAAGAATTACCTAAATTCAAGGATCATATTACAGAATACTTCTCAGATGGCACATATAACCCAGTACCTGGCAACTGGTCTACAGAAAATGCAGCAAATGCCATAAACAAAGCATACAACATGACGGAAGATTTAGCGAAATCAGGTAAAATATCTGATTTTGCAGGAAAGAAAATTTTTAATACCATGTTAAAAAACATCTCTGCATATCACAAAAGTTTCGCATTTAGCTACCAATCAGATAAATATCAAAATCAAATCAATAAGGATAGAGCCTACTATGAGTTATTGAAAAAACAATATGAAAGCTATGAAAAAAAACTTGCAGAAGTTCAAAAACAGAAAAAAATGAAATTAATGTTGATGTATCTTGAAATAATGTCTCCTATTAAAGATCAGCTTATAGAGGCAAAAAATAGACTGGATGAATCCATATCCAAAAAGGAATCATTAGAACAAAATCCTGAAAGTGTAGTAAACACAGGAGCCTACAAGGATATAAGCAAACATGAAATATTCAACGAAGAAGCTCTTCTTAGCAATTCCAAAATTTAAATTTTACCATAAGGAAGAAGTACCTAAAAAGCACTTTTTCCTTATAATTTAACGATTTCATATTTCATCATGCCAGTATATCTATTGAAGACTTCTCATCTGAAGCAGAATTACCATATTTATCTTTTTTTGAAATGTCCTCTAAATCTTTTTTACTATCTTCATTAACCTTATGTGAGCCTTTTTCTTTGGTTTTATCTGTTATATCCTTTACATTGTCATTTATATCACTGTTTAATTTGCCAATTTTAGATTCCAGTGCATAGGACTTTCCTCTAAGTGAAGCAGCTTCAGCACTTTTTCTTCCAGCAGACTTGGTATTACCCCTTTTAGCATCAAGGGAAGCTTCTGAACTCAATACCTTGGATTTTCCTATTAAATCTTTTCTTATGGAATTAACACCTCTAATTTGTTCATATGTGCTTGACATATTAAAAAATAGAACATCTCTTGAAAGCTTTTCACTTTCTTCTGTTGTACCGGTAAAGGAAGATTCTTTTTTTACCTTTGCTCTTGAACCATTATCTTTATCACTGCCTTGTTCCATTTGTTTCTGCTGTATTTGTGCATCAATACTCTGTATCTGCTCTTCTAAAGGTGCTATAAGCTCTTGCTTGGTTTTGGGATCTGCATCTCCATTTTTTATATTATCTATCTGCTTCTGAATTACCGCCTGTTGATGTCTAAGCAATTTTATCTGTTCATCAGATTTATTATTTTTATTTTGAACTACTCCCTGACTATTACCAGATAAAATTGAATTTATCATATATATCACTTCCTTAGTTAAAGTATCTTTTCATACTTTGTTATTCTGCTCTCTTCATCCAATGCCCTTACTTGTTGGGCCAAATTATTGATACTATAGTTTAACTCTTGAATCTCTTTCTTACTAATATTATTCTGCTGAGCTTGTACTACAAATTCCTTCATCTTTATAAGCTTTTTCTCTATGACATTCAGCATTTTTTGTCTGTATTGAATCCACTGCAGTTCCTCATGCAACATCAGTTTCAATTTTTCACTTTTGTCCATAAACATTATGCCTTTACATCCAGTTTACTTCCTAAATTAGGATCAACTGAAATGCTATTTATCATATCTGTCATATTTACAGCATTTTGCTCCGATGCATTCATAGCCATTTTAGTAATAGCTATGCCTGCAGATTGTTTAACACTATAATCACTCATTGCCACAGAAAGCGCCGCTATATCCATACTATCCCTCCTCTAATATTTACAATCTATATTAGTTTTCGTATATTTTAATATTTACTTTAAATTATTAAATGTTTCTTAATCATAATCAATTAACGTGAAAAATTAAATTTTGATTGGAAATATAGTTGGAATACAAATTTTAACTAAGTCATTTGATGAAAACAAACTCAAAAAAATAGAAGCATTTGATCTGCAAATTTTTTTAAATCATATATATGTTTTTCAATTACTTCCTTTACTATATCTAAATTTACTGTCTGATAATCATGAGCAGCTATATTTCTAAATCCAACCATAGATTTTAAATTACCGGCAAGTTCTTCATTTATAATATTGTTATAAAATAAAAACTCAAATACATCCCTGCTATTCTGAGGTATACCTAGTTTTTTTTCAGATACTATATTCATAGCCAAATCTATAGAAGCTTCACACGCCCTTTGAATATTCAAAATTATAGAATCCTGCTTAGTATAATTTTTTGAATTTTTAGGATTATTATCATATTCTTCATTTATCCTGTTTATACATCTTTCAATAACGGATATTTTATTTATATCATTTTTATCTATATTCAAATAATTCACTCCCATTCTAAACAAAGTTCTATATTGGATATAAAATTCACATCATAATTTAATCTGCAAATTGCAAATCTACGTGAAATTTCTTCTATAGTAAGTATTATAATTTTCTATAAATTTTCTTCATTATATCTACTACCTTTTTCATTTTATTTTTATTTTCTTCTAAAAAACTTATAATTTCATCTATGTCAGGCTGCTTATAAACATGAGCTATTCTATTCCTATATCTTCTATATACATTTAAAAAATCCAGTAGTTTTTTATCTATAATTCTATTTTCGTATAATTTTATTAAAGATTTTTCCATATCATCACTAATCTTATACAATTTCAGCTCTTTTAAACACATAGATGTAAAACTCTCAATCAATATAAAATACTCTAAAAAAGTTTGTTTTATGGATGATTTTATCAAACTACTTAAATCTTCATCTTCAATCTCCCCTAATTTAAATAATGCTTTATTTAAAAGGCTTATGGTTTCCTCTATGTTTTTTATCAAATCATACAATCTAAGTTTATTCATCAAAAATCAAATCCCTTTCTCTGAAAAATCTAAAGGTTTCATTTTCCTTATATACCCTTTCCACTTCCATATAATCTAAATTATATAAATTACAATGATCATCATCATATATAATTTTTCCGTTATCATATATATTAACTTTCATATTTAGTTGAGTATCTTTTGATTTTAAATCAACTATATCTACCTCTCTATTTAAAAGCTTTTCAAAGGATTCTTCCATAATCATTATTACATCCGTGGTAATTTTATTTTTACTTAAAATTGCAATATCTACATCAGAGTATTCCTGAAAGTCCCCTGTTAAAATACTGCCAAATACTATAGCTGTGTTTATTTTATTTTGTTTGAATATATCTACTGCCTCTTTTGATTTCAGTTTATTCAATATATTTACTTTACCACTATCCATAGTAATCTTATCACTTCCTTTATATTTTGAAAATGGAACCTTTCTTACATTTTATCACATTATCCAGTGTTTAAACACTTAAAAAATATGAGGACTAAGTGCAGTATTTACTTGATCCAAAAGCCGCAATCAGCTAACCCTCCTAGCTTATTCAAAAATGAAAGTAATAAAAAAGATGACAGCTGCAACATACTGCCATCTTTTTTATTATAAATTTGTTCTTTCTATATAGTGACAATTAACTGGACAGGCTTGTTAAGCATATAAACTTTTGACTGTCCAGTTCATCTATATATGTATTGTTATTCACTAAAACCTTTAATTTCATTTTCCTCACCCTAAAAAATAATTTTTACTACTACAAAATTTTTTATTTTCGTTTCATTCTTTTAATAACCAATTTTATCTCATTATCAACTCTAAAAGATTCTGTTATTTTTTGAAGCGACTTATTATATGTAAAATCGTCTAAAGAATTGTTTTTTAAATATACCATTGTAATTTCAGGAAATTTTATATAGCAAACTGATACTGACCAGGCAACCGCCATTTTCACATAATAACCAGAGTGTTTTATTTTATCCAAGGCATAAAGCACCCTAGTTATATAAGCTTCATCTATATAGAAATCCAGTAAAACCACCACTGCAAAGCGAACATAAAATTCCTGATCTGACTTTAAATAAGGCTGTATAAAATTCCACATTCTTTCTTTATTCGATTTTATAAATTTAAGTCCATTGCAAAAGCTGTCGCAAATACCCCATCCATCAATTTGGGGAATAAACTCACTAATAAGCTGAAGCCTTTCTTCCACATCAACTTTTACACACCCTATCACTATTCCCTGAAGCATTATTTCCTCATAGTATTCATTTTCAGCTGTTTTTAGATATTCTCTCCAATCTCCCTTGGCTATTTCCTTTGCAAGTTTTCTTAAAAGAGGCATCCTAACTCCAATTATATTGGAATCAGTTGGAGATAATTTATTATGGAATTCTTTGTATCTTTCATCTGCCAGTTCAAAGATTTTTTTTCTTACTTTGTCTTTTATTTTATCACTCAATTTGATTCTCCTTATTTTGATTTGTAAATTTAAAAGTTTAAAAGGCAATGAATATAAAAAACTCTCTGAAAAGAAATTTCTACTAAGAGGTAATTTTAATTATTCCATCATTAATCTTGAATAAATATTTTAAGGTCTGTTATTTGGTGGGTAGTGGTATTTTCAGTATATTACAAATTTTTCCAACTCTTTCTGAAGTTTTATCAATTTTACCTTTCTTAGATATTTTATATTTCCATTTATTTTTACTCAACAAATACTCTTTAAAAAATCTCGCAAATAATACTTTTTCTGCAGTATCTAAAGCATCAAGCCTTTCATTATAAATATTCATTATTTTATCATTTTTTTCATATTCATCTTTACTTTGTTCTATTTTATATAATTCTTTTTCGAACTCACTCATTCCTAATGTGGCTTTATTAAATTCTTCTTCTGCCTTAAGGTTCTTTATTTTTTCCAATTCTTTTTTTCTTTTTAATTCATTCTCTTTTAACTTTTTTTCATAGTTTTTATCAACTTCAAATTGGCCATATCCTACATTTGTTTTAGCCCCAATTCCGAAGTCTAAAATAATTTGTTTAAATATATTCCTCTTAATATTGGATGGTAAAATTTTATCTTTCAAATTAAATCTAAAACACCAAACTACATTTGGCATAATCTTTAAAAATTTTAGTGGTATTGGATTTTTAAATACATCTTTGTGTGGTGTTATAAAATCTTCTCCCAGTATATTTTTACTATCTCCAATTGTTTTTTCTGTCCCTTCCACATCTATCATGGCATCATAAAATATATCTCTTTCACAGATAGGTATATTTTTTCCATCTACTTTACCATCAAATATTGCCTCCGTCAGATCCTTAAAACTAAAACTCTCACTAAAGCCTAAGTTTTTAATAATACCATTTATATACTCTTTTTTCGACTCCTGCAGCACTTCCTCATCTTGAGCATTATAAAAAGTACTTCTAAGTAGTCCTTTCACTGATGACCCATTTATTACAGGAAGACCTGTAGTATAATCAAATTCAAGTCCTAATTTAAACTCTCCTTTTTCGCTAATAATATGACTATACCCACTTCCAATTAAAAGTCCTGGATATGTTGTTTTTAAAAAAATTTCTTGATCATCTTCCTTAACCTTGCAATTATACACACTTTTAATTTTCTTCACTTTATCAAAGTTGCTATTGTCAATTATACTTTTATTTTTTTCATTAAAACGCTCTTTTATATCTTTCTCAATCTTTTCATTCTTACTCTTATTTATAATATGGTCATAATATTTGTCATCTTTAATTATTTCATCATAGTATTTCTTATAATATAGGTATCCTAAATTAGAACTAGACATTAACTACTCACCTTGCTTTCATCATTTCCAGTAAATTCAAATACTCTCATTGATAATTTAAGAGCTGTAGCAGCATTTATAATTTCTTCCTTAACTAAATTTAATTTTCCATCCTTATCTGCCTCTAACACATACTTCAGCAAGCTTTCATATTTACCCTCTTGTTCTTTTTTATTTTTTAATATAATTTTTAAAATTAATTCTGATATTTTTTTTCTATCCCTATTTGAATTAGAATTTCTTATACAAAAAAATGCAACTGTTGATATCAATCCACTTTGCACTATGCTTGATCCAAAACTTGATATATATCCATTAAATTCTCTATTTATCTTATAAATCTTCTTATGATTAACTTCTTCCACTTCAAAAAAACTTTCTTCTGATTCTGCATCACTCTTTAATTTGTCTATTTCATCAATGGAAATAGGAATAAGTTTATCTATTTCTCTTTTATTCACTATTAATCACCTACCACTTTTTCAATATTACAGTACCCATACCCAATAGTGGCATTTCCCCCTATTTGTACCGGTTCTTCTGTTATTTTTTTAAAATCTAATTGATTGTCTTCTCCATTAATAACACCAAAATAAAATCTACTTTCTCTTGGAACTACTTCTTCATACCATAAATTTTGACTTTCCCCATTTTCAAGTTTATTTCTTGCTATAATTGGAAGCTCTGAAACTATTTTCAAAAACGTAGCATCATCTAATATTATTAAGTCTTGTCCAAACATACTATTTATTTTGCTAGTAATAATAGAATCATCAACTTTTGTTATGTTGCATTTATAATTTTCTATATTTACTTCTCCTTCTATACAATTTGAAATAGACTTTTCTTCATTTAACTGCTCGATAAGTTTTTCCAATTCTAATTTTAATTCTAATTTCTTATAATGAAAGCTATCAATAAGATTCTTAAAATCTCTTATTATCCTTTGACATGTAGCTCTAAAAAAAGGTTTTTGATCGCTTCTCACAGGTATAGATAATAACATTCCAGGGAAAATTTTATATTTACCTATACCATGTTCTTTGTCATCACCAAATATATATTTTACTATTTCATTACCAATTTTATTTTTTAGATATTCTCTTAAACTTCCCTTTAAACTTGAAGAGTTTATTGTTGGAAAATTTGTAATTACATCTCGTTGAACTTGATTGTCTATAATACTATATGACGCATTACCACTTCCCACATGCATATTAGTTAAACATTTAATTATATAAACTTCAAAATTACTCATCTTTGTCCCCCTCCATATACAAACAGTTATATCCTATTTTTCTTAAATTTTTATTATCTATACTTTCCGTAATTTTTTCACATTTGTAGCTTTTTACAAATAAAACTGAGCCTTTCTCTAAAAATGAATATTTACAGTCAGTCTTTTTAAAACTTTTATAATAGCTTCCCTCTATTTTTTTATAGCTATTTCTTCCTATATTCCTAAAATCAATACTCTCCGCTATAGAATAATCACAATATTCCTCATATATTTCTTTATTAATATAAGTATCTGATAATAACACTATTTTCTTATAAAATTCATTGTTACAATTATATTTTAAGAATTTAATTTTTTCTGTAATATCATAATCTACTCTTTTAAAGTTAATATAAAAGTATGACCCTTCACCACCTAAAGAAACCATATTTTTATACCCATCTATTTTTTCATTTTTGTCAAATAAACTTTCATCGATATCAACTGTAAATACAAATCTAATATCATTCTTACAATCACAGTTTAGTCTATATTTAACCAATCTAAAAAGAGAATTTTTTTTCGTAATTTTCTTATCATTTAATCTTATTCCAATATAATCATCAACTTTAAAAATATCTTCACTCTTTATTATTTCTCCGTTTTCTACATTTACAAAATCATTAGATATTCCTATCTTACCATTATAATTATTTGGTATATATACTTCATTTTCAAAATTACATCGGCATTTATTACCCTTGCTAAATTCAAGAGGTGTATATTCACATATTTTTTCTAAAGATTTATTATGATCTTTAGGAATCCTCATCATAAAATTATATTTGCCATTATGAATTTGTGCTAAAAACACTGGTGATATTTTTTTTATTATTCCAAAGTCCTGTTCTTTTTCATCTATATTAAAACTTTCTGAGCCTATATATTTTTTTATTCTTTCTTTATCTGAATCTTTATAATCCCAATCTTCTTTAATTAATTTTTTTATATTTAATATTTCTTTTCTAAGCATGCCAAGTATCGATGTCTGCTGAGGAAACATGCTTGACTTTATTATATTGTTTTGAAGCTCCTTTTTATCGTTCTCATCATAAAATTCAAAAGTCCTTTCGCCCCCAAAGAAAAAAGCTTCTACTGGTTTTAACGTAACTAAATATCTACTCATTCTTTATCACCTTTTTCTTTTATAAATTCTGATTTTTCATCCATAAATCTTACAAATTTAAGGCATGAATATATCAAATTAATATAATAACTCTCATCATCATTTTTAACTTTTTCATCACTAGAGTATACTGTGTGTATAAATTCTATTATTATATTTATATATTCTTTTACTTTAGAATTTTTGTGAATTTCATCATTGAAATTATTTTGGAAGTAATTTTTAAGCATATCCTTATTAACACCTATTTTGTTTATTATAGCTTTATCATTCCAAAGTTTTATATGAATGCTTTTTAAGTAATTATTTAATTTTTCGTCTTTATCAGCTTGAAAAGTTTTACTAATTAATAAATTAAATTTTTCTTTATATACAAAACTGTTCTTTCCAATAACAGTTTTAAAGCTTTCTCCACTACTTTTTATAATCTTAAATGCTATAGCATTCTTTTTCTCATTTATTGTCTCAAATTTCTTTGCTTCTGAAAGTAAACTTCGTGCTTCTTCAATTGCATAATATAATGGGAATTTATGATGGATAATTGCTACACCAAATGATGCTGTAGGACTTTTTTCATTTTCCTTAATGTTAATATTGAAATGATCGGACAAATCATTTATGAGACTGAAAATATTCTTATCTTTATTAATAACAGGTGCTATAAAAAGCAAATCATCTCCACCTGCAAATATTGAGAAGCCTCCATATTCTTTTATTTTACTATTGGCGTATTGTGCATACTTCAATAAATTTTTAGAAAATCTTTTATAACTTTCAAATTCATCACTCTTACTCTTATCTATTTCTAATTCTTTTATAACTTCTCGAATAGAGTCTCCATCTGCTTGTACTAATGCTACATATTCATGAACTTTTTTAAAGTTATATTCTTTATAATTTTCATTAATATAATCGATAATCTTACTATCTTCCATAGGTAACTTTTTATCTTTTAAACTAGCTAGCGCTATATTGATCAAAGATGGATACCCTTCTTTTTTTCCTTCTTGGCCATATGCATCTTCTGATAAAAAGCTACTTTTTACAGACTTATTCTTTAATATTTCAAATAAGTACGGTTTTTCCTCTTTATCAACAAAATTTTCTCTAAGTTCTAATGCATCAAGATATTTTGATACTTTAAGTATTATGTTTTTATTATCTTCATTTTCGTCATTTGGGTTTACTTCTACTTCTAAAAAATATATTTTCAAATAATCATCTATGTATTTATACACAATGTCTTTAGATATTTCTTCTTTACGTATCTTCTCTAATTCTTTAAAAACATTTTCCTTAAAACAATTTTTTACCTCTCCTACTGCCAAGCTTACCTTTTTAAAATCACCTTTATTCGACTTAAATATAAATCTGTCATGAAATAACCCTACTTCAGTTTTATCCTTAAATATTTCTTCTTCATTTACATATGGAACAATAAATCTATCTTTGATTGAAGTATCTACAATCAACTTACTTATTATATTTTTTATTATATATGAAAACATGTAACTGCTTCCCCATAGCTCACCAGTTTCTTTTGCATAATTAATAGTCTTAAATATTGGTCCTATTGTAAGTCCTATATAAGTATTATTAAAATCAGTATTATTCAATTAACTCACCTTCTTTTTTAAGATAATTCTATCTTTAAACTTTTATCCTTATTATTTTTAATAACATATTTCATAAAATCATCAATATTAAAATTTTTAGGTGTTTTAAGTTGCAAATCTCCACTTCCATCTTTTTTTATATTAAATGCTTGATCTAAGAACTGTTTTGGTATATCCCTGCCTTCAAAATAAACAATAAATTTATTTTGAGACTTTCTTATAGGCTTAAAAAATATTGGGGACTGAAATCTTTCAATTTCCCCATTAATATGTGTTTTGGTTATTGTAAATCCTTGCTTATGCCATTTTTCCATTACTGATAGACCAAGTAAATCTTTTATTAAATATGCTGGATAATTTAATTCTATTTTTTTGTTAGCATACTCAGATTTTATTTTATCTTTGTCCCATGTCATTTTGTTCTCTAAGGCATATCCTTTTATATATGGGTCTTGTTTTTTCAACTTTGATCTCAATGACATATAAAATTCATTAATTTGTTCAAATAATGCATACTGTTCCTTATATTTCTCATCTTTACTTTTAATAATTTTATCATCATAAGTAGCTTTAACTTCAAACCTATGTTTCAACTTTTTACATTTTTCCACTTCATCCTTTTCATACTTCTTTTTACTTCCATTATAAAAATATTCATTCAAGTCATTAATGTAAAAAGACCCAAACCCTTTTGATTGCCTTTGTCCAAAATTTGTTTTCATCAAAAATCCAGGCAACCATTTTATTATTTTATCTATGATTTCATTGTGAAATGAAATAAGCTCTACATCTAAAGTATCACAAAATACAAATTTACTTCTATTGAAATTATTTTTTCCCATATTTCCAAAGTAAAGAGGAAAATCTTTTTGAATTTCACATGAAGATTTTAATTTCACTACATTACAAATTCTTAATTTATAATTAAATGCTTTTTTATCTTGAAAATCTTCATATTTATCTCTAACATTTTTCTTATAACCAACTAAATATTTTTTGTATCTTTCAAAATTTTCTTTCGGTTTTTCATTATTTCCAAAAGCATAGTTTATTAAAAACCTATCCAATTTAGGCTTAAACTCAGTTGCTCTCAATATTGCTCCCTGCTGTTCTGGTTGAAAATGAATTAAAGGAGTATGCTGCCTTAAAGTTATTCTTAACTTTGACATAATTATCACCTGCCTATAAAATTATTTTTTAATAATTCAAACCCAATTCTTAGCAAACATAAGTATAATAAATGTTATAATAAAAGCAATCCAAAATATTCTTTTAGTAATTTTAAAATAATAGCTATTTATTACCTTCTTGAATAGTGCTATAATAATCGCTATACCTGCAACGCTAATCATGACCCTTTCCAAAAGCCAAGAAGAAAACTTATCATTTATATTCCATTCTCCAAATGAAATAACATCATTTCCAAACACCTTAATTAAAAATGAACACACTGTAAATCCAAGTCCCAAATATGTTATTATTCTCAATAATGTACTTATTCTTTCACTTGAAATCATAGATGTATACTTTTGTATTCCATCTATCTCTTCTCCCAGTCGTTTTACATCCCTTTCAATTTCCATCATTTGAACTAATTTATTATAAATTTCTATACCCTGCTCTTGTGCTGTGACCTCCCTAAAGTACAAATCATTAATAAATTCAGTATAATATCTTTGAAGCTTCTTAACATTTTCTAATGCCTCATCCTCATCAAATATTGCTATTTTTGATGCCTCATCTGACAATCTCAATATTGAGGCTCTTTGAATCAATACTAGTAAAGCCATTTCATAATACATAGTATAAAAATGGTTCATCAAAACATCTTCTTTAGATTTATTTTTGTTTTTAAGTACAACAAATGAGTACCTACTAATACCATAAAATGTTCCATAATTTCTCCATCTTAAATAAGTGGATTTTTTTATCAATTCCTTAAACATTTCATCATCTTGGCAGGTTAAACTTTCATTATCTACGAATATATATTTGTACCAAAATTCATAACTCTTTTTAAAACTATTGCCCATTGGATTAATCAAACCCTTACTTTTATTATTATTTCTATAAATAGACAATAGAAACATCCTATCATCCATTATAGGAGAAATAAATACTTGTCCTTTTTTTAAATTCTCTTCATCATAAGTAAATTTATCTCCCAATAACTTCATTATGGTATTTGATATTCTATTTGGGCATACTTTTGCATCATAATTAAATTCCTCACTATACTTGTTGTTTGATAGATTAAGAGTAATATTCTTGGCTAGAAAACTATTTTGAACACTTTCAAGTGGTAAAAATTGAGGAAATATTCTTCTACCATAATCATTTATATTTAAAATATCTTCTGGAGTAGAATCTTGATCATAATTTTCCAGAAAAAATGATAATGCAGCAACACCTGTATCATAAATTTTAAGTTTTATAGATTTAATATTTAGTGAATATATTTTTTCTTTTTTTGAAATTTTTATATTATAAGTTGATTTATCATTTAATTTATTATATTTAAAACATTGAACTACTCTGTTTCTTATATCTTTTCTTATTATCTCTCTAAGTAGAAAACTCCTTTTATTAAAGTTATGATATAATTCTTTTTTTATATTCCTATATTTACCTTTGCCATATATGGCATCTCTAACATTATCATAAAAATAAATATACTTATTATATTCAACCTCCTCATTTTCTATATTAGGCTTATCTTCCTCCCAACAATTACTTTCCATTAATATTCTTCCTACTTTATCTACATTTAATCTTTTATCTATAGATCCATATACGGATTCGCCATTTGAAATATAATCCCATCTAAAAGGAAATACAAAAATATGAGAACTTATTATCTCATTTTTATTATCCATTACAACACATCCTCAATATCAGTCCAGCTCTTATATTATTATTTAAAATAATGCAATTCAGTCTCTAAAAATTCACAAGTTAAAGTTGATTGCTTAAGTTCTTCTTTTATATACTTTGCCAATTTTATGACAGTATTTTTCCACTTTTCTATATCGTCTATAAACTCTTTATTAGCAATTCCTGTAATTACTACAGTTTCTTCTCCATCTTTAGGACATCCCCAGTCTTCATGATAAACCGTTTTGCTACTTTTAATCACTGCAGATACGTATATTCCACTTACTTCAAATTCTTTTTTAGCAATTTTCTGCCATAAATTTGCTATAATGTCTACCACATATCTATACTTATTATTATGAAAATAGCCTTTATTTACACCTGATACAATTTCGAATCGCAATGTTTTATACATAATTTAACCTCTTTACTTAATATTCTGAAAATAAATTATAATTAAAAGTATTATTTTTAAAGTTTCTATCCATAATTTTATATACATTGTACCATAATTTTCATTTATTTCGTCTAATAATTACAATTTCATCAACTATTTATACTAAAATACAATTTTATGCTTTTAAAATTGTAAAAATTAATATCATCTAATATATTTTTAGCGAATTCGATGCATACTCTTCAAAAAAAGAAAAATAGAGCAGACTATCTACTCTATTTTCCACTTTGCTTTACTTTCCCAACTGAAAATATTCCTCTTTTTATAAAGTACTTACTAAACTCTTAATTTCATCCATACCCAGCAGTCTAAAAATGACTAATATTTAAATTTCTCTATTTCTTCCACCGTCAATCCTGTTTTTCCAGTAATTATTTTTATGTCTAATATATCAAGCAAACTTTTCGCTATTTTTATCTTCTCTTCTTTTCTGCCTTCTTCTCTGCCTTCCGCCCTACCTTCTTCTCTAGCCTTTTGTGTATAGTGTATTTTTCTTATTTCATCAACAGACATATTGAACACATCTCCCTGGGATTTTTTAAATCTCTTATATTTCTTTTCCAATTACGGATCTCCAATCAAAACTAAGTATTCTAAAAATGGGTTGGAAAAATCTCTTATCTGCGTCTCATGCTTAAAACATGAGTTGATGCTGCAATTATTTGAAAAATTATTCCGATAATACATACTCCAATCCATCCAAATAATCCCCAGAGAAATGTACCCAATAGTGATCCTAATGCCCCGCCGCAAAAATAAAATGTCATATATATGGCATTATTACGGCTGCGAGCTGCAGCATCCAAGGCATTTATACGCGCCTGATTTGAAATTTGACCAGACTGAATACCTAAATCCAACAAAATTACTCCTATAACAAGTCCCCACATCTGATATCCAAAAATCAAAAAACAAATATAGGACAAAGATGAAAGTATTATAGCTATAGTTAAAGTGAACTGTGGACTTTTCCTATCAGCAATTCGTCCTACTATTGAAGCTGCCAAAGCTCCCAAAACTCCAACCAACCCAAATACTCCAGCAGTTTTAGCTCCTAGGTTATAGGTTGGTGATTTAAGCAAAAAAGATAGAGTAGCCCAAAATATGCTAAAAGTTCCAAACATCATTGCACCAATTAATGAAGCTTCCTTTAAAACGAGCTGATTTTTCAGTAATCCAACTAAAGATTTTAATAATTGACCATAATTCATATAAGTATCTGGAACAGATTTGGGAAGCCATAAATTAAATATTATAATTAGTAATCCCATCATTCCTGCAGCTATCCTATAAACAACCTGCCATCCTAAAACTGAGCCTATAATTCCGCTAAAAACACGAGATACTAGAATACCGATTAAAAGGCCACTCATTACAGTCCCAATCACCTTGCCTCTTTCTGCTGGATTTGCCAGATGTGCAGCTAAAGGCACAATCAACATGGGGATAATAGAAGTCAGTCCAACTAATAGAGAACTAATTAACAGCCAGTATATGTTTGATGCAAAGGAAAGAAAAATCAATGATATTGACGAGCAAAATAACATTGTAATAATTAAACCCCTGCGTTCTTTAATGTCTCCCAATGGAACTAGGAAAATCAGTCCCAGGGCATAACCAATTTGAATCAGCATAGCCGAAATTCCAATTATAGATGATGATACGTTAAAAAACCTAGAAAGTTCTTCCAGAAGAGGTTGAGAATAATATAAATTAGCCACACTAACTCCGCAGGCAATTGACATCAATACAATTAAAAATCTGCTGATTTTAGCCTCTTTATGTATATTTACATCTATATACTGGTTCATAAAAATCAATCCTCCAATTATTTATATATTATTTTAACATAAAGATTAACTATACATGTAATAAATATCAATGCCTTCACTAACTTTATAGTTCATATGATTTACTCTTTTTTCTGTGACTGAAGCATATTAACGTTTAAAACAAAGCATAAATGTCAAAGTATTATCATTATAATTTGTATTTATAGTGCCTAATTGTAATTCCATCAGTTCTTTTGCAATGGCCAAACCTAACCCAGAGGAGTACTTAGAACGATTACTATCAGCCTTGTATGTACGATTAAAAAGTTGTAATACCTCTTCCCCGCTTAAGGACTTACAATCATTGCTTATGCTGATATTAATGTACTTCTCCCGCACTCCCAGTTCAACTTTGCAATATGATTTAGCATAACGTATCACATTTTGGAACAAATTCAGCAGTACTCTACCGGTGATTTTTTCATCCAATAACACTAAGGGGACTTTTTCATCAAGATCCAACTGTAATGAGATATTTTTATCTTCAAAGTCTTGATGAAACAATAATAAACTATCACACAACAGCTGATATAATGAGTGTGGGTTCAGCTCCACTGGATACTCCCTGGCATCAATTAAAGACAAGTCATATAATGAATCCACCAGATTGTTTAAGGTTTTCAATTTATATTGTACAATCTCTAAATATTTTTCCTTATCCTTCTCCGATAAATTGGAATGTAAGACTATGTCAACATACCCCATGATAGAGGTTAGTGGTGTCCGTAAGTCGTGAGAAAAGTTAGCCAAAATTTTTTTGTGCTGCTGCTTTTCTTTAATATTTTGCAATTGTAATGACTTATAACAATCAAGTAAATGATTAATTTCAACCGCCAGCTTTTCTGTTGTTTTATCAGGAGCATCCAACCTAATTTGTTCATTACTTTCAGAAATAAGCTTATTTAACCTACTAGTTTGTATAATTAGTTCATGAATATTCATTCTAGTAAAATAATATTTTATCAGGCAGAGGATAGTTATAACTAACAGCATACACACAATATAAATCATAACTCTCCTCCTTTCCTTAGGATAAATCCTTTTTTTTGAAAATCGTCTGGCCGATAACTAAACTTATAAAAATAATCATCAACCCCATTACCCAACACTTAATATCAAAATAAACACTACTTGTCATATAATGAATTAAGTTATTATCAAACAAAGTAGTAGGTGTCCATTTAGAAATGGTTTTTAAAGCACTTATTCTGCCCACTAAAATATTGATGGAAACACCTAAAATACGATAAATGAACAACAAAATAAGTAAATTTAAAACTTCTGAAACCCCATTAATAGCTAAAACATATCCTAAAATAAAGCCAGAAGCAATAATAGGTACTATATTGCTAAGGGCAATTAAAAATTGGCTTACAGTTGAATTATTTGCCAAATGAAAAATCACATTACCACTTAAAATAGTGACTGATAAAATAATGGTACCCATAATAATTATACTCAAAGATAGAGTAATCAGTTTTGACCAAAAGACAGCCTGACGAGAATATCCGAAGGAAACTGCCGCACATATTTTTGTCTTGCTTTTTCGTGTTAATATTAAAATAACTAACAGACATAAAATAATAATTAATGTAGGCATACCAAGTACGTTGCTATAATAAAACATTCTTGTGCCATAGGGAAAAGTCGGTTCTTTAAATCTGAAATACTGTAATACCCCTGCCGCGGCTGTTACAAGAACAGTACTAACTATAATCAGTCCATAGTATAGCTTTGAACGTGTTAAGCGGTAGAATTCACTTCTAATTAGATTCAACATTTTCATTACCTCCTACCAGTCCTAAGAAATATTCTTCTAAATTTTTACTTTTAACTGTCATTTCTAAAATATCCACATTACCTTCATTTAAGAGCCTATTAATTTTTTGACGCTGCGAAATATAATTATAAATCTCCAACTTCTCACCGGCTAAAACTTTATAATCCATATCTACAAAATGATTTTCTAATATAAAACAGGCTTTCTTGGCATCATTGACACGAAGGAAAATAAATTGCTGGCTCATTTCCAATAATTCTTTCTTGGATAAATCTTGAACAACCTTACCTTTATTTAAAAAAACAAAACGTGTAGCAATTGATTGAAGCTGTGATAAAATATGACTTGAAATCAAGATTGTGATTTGATGTTCTTGATTTAATTTAAGAAACAGTTGACACATTTCAACCATTCCTTCAGCATCCAGACCGTTGGTTGGCTCATCTAAAAGCAAAAAGTCCGGTGAAGACAACAAAGCCAATGCTAGTGATAGCCGCTGTTTCATCCCTAATGAATATTGGGAAAATTTCTTCCGATTATATTCTATAAGTCCTACTGTATTTAATACCTTCTCAATTGCTGCTTTTCCAGGAATTCCCCGCATCAAACGATAATACTCTAAATTTTGGCGGGCATTAAAGTTATCAAAAAACACGTTAGTTTCAATCATGACACCCATTCTCCTTCGGGCATTATGATTTCCATAAGATTCACCAAACAAAGTAATCTCACCCTTTGTAGGAAATATTTCCTCGGCAATTATTTTAAATAAAGTTGATTTACCAGCACCATTTTTCCCGATAACAGCACATATTTCTCCTTGATGTAGTTCAAAATTAGTGCTTTCCAGGGCAACCTGATTTTTATATCTTTTTTCCAAATTAGTTGTTTTTAAAATTTCTTTTTTCACCTTCAGTCCTCCTCTACATTTCCAGTTTACAAAATGTTTTTTAAGGACTCTTAAGCAAATTATAAAGAAATCATAAAGATGATACCTAAACTAGTGAAAAACCAATTCCCCAAATAGTTTTGATGTATTCTTCATGGGTAACAGTAGAAATTTTTTTGCGAATATTGGATACATGGACACTGATACTATTATCATTTCCCCGATAAATATCCTCCCACAACAATTCATACAGCTTAGCTTTGGAGAATACTTGTTTTGGATGTTTCAACATAATTTTTAAAATATCAAACTCAACATTAGTGAGATTTAATTCGGATTTTCCAACTATTACCCTATGCTGACTTTCATCCAAAGTCAGTTCTTTCCAACTCAAACAACTATCTGTTTGTTGTAAACAATTTTTACGTAATTGAACCTGAATTCTTGCAGCAACTTCTTCACGTGCAAAAGGTTTAACCATATAATCATCTGCACCTAACTTTAGCAGGTTTACCTTGTCTTCAATCATACTTTTTGCAGAAATAATAATAATTGGAACATCTGACTGCTTTCTAATTTTTTTTAATAGTTCCTCTCCAGTTAACCCCGGCAGCATAATATCCAACAAAATCAGATTAAAAGATTGTTGTTGAAGCCTTAATTGAGCCTCTGTACCCGAAAAACAGCAAATTGCTTTGTATCCTTGTTCTTTCACAATTAATTCCAATATTTTATTAATATCATTATCGTCCTCCACAATCAATATTTCTATTTGTTTCAAATTCTTCACCTCATTTTACTACTATTTCTCTAATCCACAATAAACTACTCTTATTCTCATCCATATCTACTCTGTTATATTTATTTAATATTAAAATTTTATTTTATTAAAAATGACATATTTATAATAATTATGTCACACAAAGTATAAAAATAAAATATTTCTATTGAATTTTGTAAAATTCAGGTGTAATATAGTTCATATAAATATTGATAATAGCACACTTATCGAAAGGTAGGGTCGCAAAGCTATGGGTCTTAAGAAAATTATTTTTCTATGATTGCCAGGTTGCCAAAGTTTATCTAACTATAAAAAATCATGTGTATTTGGTGCCTATTATTAATAGTAAAATAATGGGCACCTTTAATTTTATCCAAACACTAGAATTAGCTGACATTCTCTTATTATTTTAAAGTGGGAGATAAACATAGATACCAAGCCTGGATAAGTTCTTCTAATATTCAGATGGAGATAAGTACCTCTTCACAGCAAACTCCACCTGAATATTAGAATCACTTGATAAAGTGATAAAGTGCTATTTTAGGGAGGACATAATAAATATGGGAGTAAAATTAAGTTATATTGATGTATGCCATGGTTCAAAAGTTGTTTCAAATGATTTTTATCTTGAATACTTTAGAAAACAGGACAAAGATATTAAACACCTACTTGTAGATGTAATGGGAAGAGATAAAAGATATATGCTGGATAAGGATGAGTCCCCTTTTCAGTTGGCTATAAAAGCTGGGAAATCCGTGTTAAAAAAAGCTAGTCTTCAAGGAAAAGATATTGACGCAATTGTATATTCCTCCATATTACCAGAATATGTATCACCTGCGACATCAATTCTAATACATAAGGAATTGAATATGAATGCCAATGTAATGTGTCTTGATATCAATGCAAATTGTGCAGGTATGACCATTGCACTTGAAAATATGTCAAATTACCTTATGTCATCAAACCGTGCAAAACGGGTTCTTATAATTGGCTGTGATGACGATAATGCCATTATAAATCATGACAATGAGCTATGCTATGGTAACTACGGTCATGCAGCATGTGCAATGATTTTAGAAAAAGTTGATGAAGACTGTGGCTTAATTGATAATGAATATTATGTGAACACTGCTATAGTGGACAAGGTTCTTTATCCAAGCCGTGGATTTTCAAATTTTTTAAAATCAAAAAATTTAGATGAACTTTATCTTAAATGGCTTCCTTTTAGTAGTGAGAAATTTACTTCAAATGCTGTTAGAATTATGGAAAAAATGATTAAACGAAATGGAATCACAAAAGATGATATAAGTATGTTCTGCTTTTCACAGCTTGCGGTTAAAAATATATATAAAATAAGAGAAGCTATGGATATACCTGTGGAAAAAAGTTTATATATTGGAGATAAATATGGATATACAGGTACGAGCAGTCCTTTTATAGCACTTTATGAAGCAATAGAAAAAGGTAAGGTAAAACGGGGAGACTATATAATGATTTGGACATTTGCTGCAGGCTCACAAGGAATAGTTATATTATTTAAATATTGAACAAAATTTTAATTATATAATGGGGGTATTAAATGGAATATAAAGAAAGTTTTCAGAAAATCTTTAATAAAAAGTCTTTAAAAATAGTTTTAATAATTTACATGGTATGCTGCATTATGTCTTTTATATGTTTCTCTTTCATGAAACTAATTGGTATAAATGACGAAATAACTTCAAATACCTTGATTGTACTTGGAATACTCGTTGCTATTTATGGAGTAGTGTTTTATAAATGCTATAAATGGGTAGCTGCTTGTGACAGCATGGATCCAAAAGCTTTAAATGTAACTAAAATCTTAGTTTTAACAATAACATATTTTCAATATTTGTATCTTAATTTTACCATGCATTTGAATTCTGTGTGGTTAATAGCTATATTTTTTGTCATCCTGGGAGCTCTGTTTTTTGACCTTAAAATGATAATAGCTTCAGTAGTATTAAGTGCTTTATGTATTGTAATAGTTTTTATTAATAATCCATCTATTCTTAAGTATGAAAAATTGGCAAGTGCAGAAATATATATGACTATAGTTACTGTGGTTATTACTTTTATACTTCTTTTTATAATGGTTTGCATGGCATCAAAACTCTTGAAATCAATTAGTGAGAAAGAAGCTAAAATCAGAGAGGAAAACGAAAAATTACTTAAGTTATTTAAAAGAATATCTGAAATCTCAAATACTATCTTATCATCTAGTGAAAATCTAAGTGCTGCTATTACACAACAGACAAGTTCTCTTGTTGAAGTTTCAGACGCAACAAGCCTAGCATCTCAAAATTCAGATAAAATGCTTGACAAATCAAATAACAATGAAGATGTACTCCATACTCTATTAAATACTAATGAAAACGTTGTTCATAAGATTAAAGACAGCAAAGATAAAATAAATAATCTCATAGGAATTACAGAAGAAAATCAAATATCCTTAAATGCTACTCTTTCAATTATTTTAAATATAAAAGATGAAATAGCAAATACATTTGAGTCAACTAAAGACCTTGAAGATAAATCTGCTAAAGTTGATGAAATATTGAATCTTATAGGAACTATATCTGAACAAACCAATCTTCTTGCTTTAAATGCCTCAATCGAGGCAGCAAGAGCAGGTGAATACGGTAAAGGTTTTGCAGTAGTAGCAGATGAAATTAGGAAACTTTCTGAGGACACAAAGCAATCCCTGCATGAAGCAAGTACAATAGTAAGTGAATTAAAGAATAAGATTAATATAGTACAGGATCAAATGAATGACAATAACCAAAAATCTCAGGAAGGAAACAGCATTATAAATGAAACCGTAAATAGAATAAAGGATATGAATAATCATTTAAAGTCATTTAGCAGTAATATTACTGCCATAAGCGAGTCATCCAATACTTTATTCTTACAAACTAAAAATGCTGTAAAATTCAATAAAGAAATATCAAATATAACTAAAAACACAATATCGCAATATCACACTGTAGCTGAAACAATTTCTCAGAATGCCTCTACATGTGAAGAAATTGAAGCAAATATAAATGAACTTAAAAATATAGCTGAAGATATGAATAAACTTGTAAAATAGAAAATAATGATAACATTATGAAATGTTATAAATTTTGTTCTTACATAAATCTAGATTACCTTCCCTTTTTCTGTGTATACAAATTAATCACTAATATTTTTAAAATTATACTTTTACAATATCTATTTTATTAGGCTTTTAAAAATAAAATAGATATTGTGAATTTACCATTATTATAAAAGGCTTGTATTTTTCCATTTAACCGCTTAGTAATTTCCTTAGCTATTGCTAACCCTAATCCTGTAGTCTTTTTACTTCCAGAATTATCCTTAGTGTAAAAACGTTGAAAAATATAATCTAAATCATTTTTGCTAATTGGTTCACTAAGATTAGAAAAAGTAAATATATAACCACTATCTGATTCTTGAATTTTAAAACAATATTCTCCCTTACCATGTACAATTGCATTAAATAAAATATTTGAAAATATTCTTTTCACGCCTTGTTCATCTCCTAATATTATACAAGATTTCTCCAGTAAATGGACAGTTGGTTCTTTACCTTTCCTATAAAAATCATCATAATACATGACAAGTGTATCCATAAAAACTTTTTTTGCATCTATAGGTACATTTTCATAAATGATTTCTCCTGATTCAATACGTACATATTCAAATAACTGTTCCAGTAATATTTTTACCATATTCTGACGTTCCAATACTATTTCCAAGTACTCTTGTTGTTCTGCATCTGTAACACTTGTCTGGAGTATTTGAACATACCCATTGGCAGTTGTTAATGGTGTGCGTAAGTCATGTGAAATATTAGTTATACTTTGCCTAAAATTCCTATTCAGCCTTTTAATTCTTATACGAGATAGTCTTATATCCCTTATTAAATTATTGAGTTCATTAACCAGGTTTATAATATCTCTTTGTTTTAGCACTACCGTCAGTAACTGATTAGTATCTTTTAAATTCATAATTTCCTTTAATTGTATTGTAATATGTTTAATATTCATGCGGTAATATAGGTGATAAAAAACAAGTATGCTAAACATAAATGCAAACAAAAAAGTTGTACCTATCCAAATATATTCCATACTAACTCCTTTATATGAATTACCCTATGTCTATAATAAGTCTGAATATACTATTTGCTAGCAATCAATCTACGTCTCTTTTTGAGAATAACAAACTAGATCCCAAAATTGTAACTATTCCAATTAACAAAAATACAATTGAATACTTCAGAACATCCTCCGGTTTTGAAGTAAAACTAATTATAGCATTACGCATATTTGTGAGAGAATATCTTGTAAAAATATCATTCTTTGTTAACAAAGTAAGCAAATTTACTATGAAGTTGTTGCTTGCCACTAATAAAACAGAAACTATAATTGTAATACCCTCGTTTTTTAATAAATAAGATAAAAAAGTACCAATTCCTGCGATACCCCAAAACATACTAATTATTCCAATATTCATTCCAATAAATACAGCTATACTAACTTTTCCTAACTCAGCTAATATTGTACATGATAATAGATTTAAAATTCCAAACAATAGTAAAAGTATTGTAATAACACTAGACATGGCTATATATCGTCCAAAAACTAATTTCCATCTTACTATTCCATGACAGGCCATTTGTCGTATACTACCATTTGCATATTCAGTGGTAATTAGATATGCTACAAAAATAAGAATAATATAGGAAATCACATCTACGCTATAGGATTCCTGGTAATTAGAAATCCCTGTTCCTAACATTTTCCCTTTTATCTTAAGATAAATAGATGTTGCAAAGCAAATGCCATTCATTGTTAACAATATAATTGATATAGCATAAAAAATCCTACTTTTAAATATTTTATAGAATTCACTGGAAACTACATTCATCATTATTGATTGCCCCCAGTACTTTTACAAAATATGTCTCTATATCATTTCCTTCTAGCCAGATTCTTGATACCCAAACACCATTTTCAACTAATTCTTTATTAATTTGTTCCGGTATATCCAACCGATCATAAATACAAATTTTCCCTTCATCAAATATTTTAAAATTTGAACTATTAATGTTATTTTTTAAAATATAGGCTGCTCTTTCAGGATTATCCACTATAATGGTGAGACACTTTTTGCACCATTGTTCTAATTCTATCGCTTTAAATTCATCAACAAGTACTCCTTTATCTATAATTCCATATTTTGTTGCAATCTTAGCAAGTTCTCCTAAAATGTGAGAGGAAATTAATATAGTAATTTCATTTTCACTATTTAGCTTTAATAGTAATTCTCTCACTTCTTTTATGCCAGAAGGGTCTAATCCATTAATAGGCTCGTCTAATATGAGAAAATCAGGATTACCTAATAGAGAAATTGCAATAGATAAACGCTGCTTCATACCAAGAGAAAAAGCTTTAGTTTTCTTTTTTCCTGCATTTTGCAAACCAACCAAACTTAGAACCTGATCTACATTACCATAGTCTGTAAGGCCAAGCAGCTTATCATAATAAATCAAGTTTTCCCTTGCTGTCATGCCAGGATAAAATGAGGGCTGTTCAATAATACACCCCATTCTTTTCCTGCTTTTTTCTAAATTGCTGCTTTCAAACAGTTTAATATCTCCCTGATCCTGATAAATCAATCCACAAACAATTTTCATGATTGTTGTTTTACCTGCACCATTTTTCCCTATTAAACCGTAAATCTCGCCCCTTTCAATATTCAAATTAACCTTGTTTATAGTTATCTGTTTTCCATATTTTTTAGTCAAACCATTAGTCTGTAATACTAGTTCCATATATCTTAACACCCACTTTCTGTAATTAAAGTATTATTTAAACCTATATTTAAATAATAACTAAGAGGTATTAAAATAGAGTTTAGAATTTATCAAGAAAGTATAAAGTTTACAAATCAATATCTTGCATTTTATATCCTATTCCCCAAACTGTTTTTATGTATGCTTCCCTATTTTTTAGTTTATTACGCAAATTACTGACATGTACCGTAACTACTCTTTCATCTATAATACATTCCTCAGACCAAACACTTTCAAATATATTCTGTTTGGTAAATACTTTCTTTGGGGTACTAATTAATAATTCTAATATACTATACTCTTTCATAGTGAGTTCAATAGGCTCATTCTTAATAGTTACAATATGATTTTCACTATCTAAAACCAAATCTTTAAATCGGAATATATTAGTTTCATCTGTAGTTTCACATTTACTCATTCTTCTTAATACTGCACCTATCCTCACAATTAATTCTTCATTATTAAATGGCTTTGTTATATAATCATCTGCCCCATCTCGAATCAATCCAAGCTTAGTATCCAAGTCATCTTTTGCAGACACACATATAATGGGAATTTGAAATTCTTCGTTAATCTTTGTTAAAATTTCTTCTCCACTTAATCCTGGTAACATTAAGTCCAACAAGATCAAATTGAAAGACTCTTTTTCTAATAACAAAAGTGCCTCCGTACCAGAAAATGCAGATGATACTACATATTTGTTTTTTCTTAATAAAGTTTGTACCATTTTATTGATTTTAGGATCGTCCTCTACAATTAGTATCTTGTTCATCCTTTTCTACCCTTCCTTAAGCCTAGCCATATGAATCCATTACACAAAAAAGCCACCTTATTTGTGTGATAATTCTTTGTAACTACTATAGAATTTAAAATCAATCAAAAAAATCCCTATGAGAAATGTCTATATTATTACTGGCATTTACACTTATATTAAAATTACCACTTGCATTCTCTCCGACAATCCTAATGGAATATTTTCCATCATTAGGAGTGGTAAAATTTATATTTTTATTTCCTTCTGATTCATTTTTTTTCGCTATAATATTATATTTTGAATCCAGAATCACAATGTAAAATTTACCTTTACTAATTTTTGTATTATCCATAATACTTATTTTATTACCTTTATTAGATGTAAACTGCATCAAAGACCATTTGCCATCAAATTTTTTAAAATCAAAACTTTCACTATTTTTATCACTTTTGTGATTTCCATTATAATCAATATTTTTATTTTCATGTATATTTGATAAATATTTATCTGAGTCAATATTATGGAAGCAATTATTATATAGTATCATTCCTGCTCCAATTATTATAATTATTAAACCAAGAATAATTAAATTTTTCTTTTTTTTCATTCTCCTATTCTCCATTCTAAGATGTATAAAATTAGTTTTGTAAATTAACCCATATCTAAATTATACTATTACTTTAATAAATTTTCTACTTATACAAAATTTACGCCACCATATACTTCCCCCTTTTTATTCCTATAAATATGGGCATTATTAGTACCATACATACTTTTAGACATAAATAATTGAGAAATTAATTGAATAAATTTGCCTTATAGCATATTTATTCAACAGCTTTTCTCACGCAACAGAAACATCATTTTTGTTTTTACTCATAATTTCTCACCAAAACTTCATTACATCATTTTTAATGTAATTTTTCACACTATTCATTTAATTAATAATATTATTCAATTGTAAAAAGTCGACCTCATCCTATGTTTATAATTTTTCCAACATTTCGTAACTCAATGTATAAAATACCTGACAATAATTTTGGAATCCATCCTGCCCTATAATATAAATATTTGGCATATAATCTAATCTTTTTTTCGAATACATAATACGTTCCAAGCCATTATCTACAGCTGTATGATTACTTAAAGCCACATCAACTTTTTTACATATTGCTTCCCTTATAAAATAATCCAATGACTTGAGATATTGTTCCACTCCGTTCTTTGTCCATGGTGGTGTGGTACCTCCCCATAATGCTGCCATATGTGTTTTTCCATCTTCTTTTACAGGGAATATATAACTTAATCCTCCAGGAGTATGCCCAATGTCGTCAACTTAAGAGATAAAGAAAAAAGTCAAAAATATTTAAAAAAAC
>NZ_DAIQBT010000006.1:0-125821 GCF_036781005.1 Clostridium sp.
AGTGCCCATGGTACTGCAGGGGAGGCCCTGTGGGAGAGCAGGTCGCTGCCGGATATGTTTCAAATAGAATGTCACATTGACATTCTATTTTTATATGTGCGCCCAGCATGGGCGATAGCTTGACGGTGAAAGTCTGTTGTGGGCTTGGTAGTAGCAACCATTAGCCAAAGACAAGGGTGTCCATCGTGAGGTGGAATCTGAAGAAAGTCGGAGGCAAAGTCTCGGTCTGAGGAACACAAACCATCTACTTGATTATATTTAAGAATATAGTTTTAAAAAGTATACTTTTAAAGTATACTTTTTAAAACTTTTCCTATGCTATCGTGTATAATTATATTAGCCTTATTATCATAAGGAGTAGTAGATTTATTTATAAGAACTAAGTTGCTGCCATTAAAATAGTCAACTAATCCTGCTGCAGGATATACTACTAGGGATGTACCTCCTACAATTAAAATATCTGCATTACGTATATACTCCACTGAGGTATTTAATACATCTGTGTCCAAGCTTTCTTCATATAAGACTACATCTGGTTTAACTAAACCATTACATTTATCACATTTTGGAATAAGCTCCTTACTTTTTATTACATAGTCTAAATCAAAGAATTTATTACATTTAATACAATGGTTTCTGTGGATTGAACCATGTAATTCTAACACATTTTTGGAGCCTGCCATTTGGTGGAGTCCATCGATGTTTTGTGTTATTATAGCTTTTAGTTTTTCTCTCTTCTCTAGTTCTGCCAAAGCATAATGAGTATCATTGGGTTTTGCATCCTTATATATCATTTTTTTTCTATAAAAATCAAAGAAGTCTTCAGTATGAGACATAAAGAATGTGTGACTTAGCATTATTTCAGGAGGATATGAAAAGTTATTTTTAGTCTTATATATACCTGCTTCAGATCTAAAATCAGGTATATTTGATTCAGTGGAAACTCCAGCACCTCCTAAAAACACAATATTTTGACTTGAGTGCACAATTGATTTCAAGTTTTCGTAACTCATAAAATCACCCCTAATTTATATTAAATATTATTTTCTTCCAACACTACATCTGAACCTTTTAATCACCTGATTTCAATTGGGTATTTATCTTTTAAGTTATTGATGCATTTTGAATATTCAAGGGTTCTTTTTTCTTGTAATAGTCCATTTTCTATAGCATTTTTTACTTCATCAAAACTTTTTATGGAGTCTTTTTCCTTATTTTCTACTTTTATAAGATGGTATCCAAATTGAGTTTTTACAGGTTTGCTTAATACACCTATTTCTAATTGGAAGGCTGCTGCTTCAAATTCGGGTACCATTTGTCCTTTAGTAAAGGTACCTAGGTTACCACCTTCAGATTTAGATGGGCATGAGGAGTATTTTTTCGCTGCATCCTCAAAGGATAACCCTTTTTCTATTTCATTGGATATCTGGGTAGCTTTTTCAAAAGAATCTACTAATATGTGTTTTGCAGTGACATTTTCAGGTTTTTTGTACATAGATTTGTTACTGGTGTAATAATCTTCTACTTCTTTATTACTAACCTTAATATTTTCCATAATTTTAGATATGGTTTCTTGAATTAGTAATTCCTTTTTGGCCATTTCTAATTTAACTAAATAATCTTTATTTTTTTCTAATTCAATTTCCTTACCATAATTATAAAAAAGTTCAAAAGATATCATTTCATCTAATAACTGTTTTCTACCTTCATCTGTACTAAAATATTGCTGCCTTTCTCCGGGAAATCTCTTTATTACATTTTGAAAATCAGTTTCAGTTATTTCCACATTGTTAACAATTGCCAATATATTATTTTGCATATATTTTCTCCTTAAATATAATTTATAACTCATAATTAATTATTACATACTTTGCGTAGTTTTTCTATATAAAATAGGAGCTAGCAAAGTATTTGTCATAGAAAACTTGGATTTAGTGTAAAAAGTATCTTAAATTACTACAGGTTCCAATAAATGTATCTTGCCATTTTTTAAGTCTATTTCTACTTCTGCTCCAATTGGAATAGTTATTTTGGGATATGAATGGCCAGATTGGAAGTTAGTTAAAGTGGGTTTTTTTAAACTCAGTATTCTATTTTCAAATATTTCGGATAAAGTTAGGCTTTGTTTAAATTCAGAAAAGTCGCAATCCCTAAACTGACCTATAATAAATCCTCTACATTGCTGAAGTTTTCCGCTTAAATGTAAATGAGTGAGCATTCTATCTATTTTATAAGGTTCTTCATTTACTTCTTCTATAAATAATATTTTATCCTTGGTATTTACCGCATAAGGTGTACCAATTGTGCTGCATATTAAAGATAGATTACCTCCTGCAAGTTCTCCTTTTACATAGTCGCCGTTAAAGTGATCTGTAGGTATATTATCAGTATTTTCTATAGTAAAAGGATTATATCCAAACATTAATGTATCTAAAAAGGTTTTTAATGTAGAGGAATCAAATTTAGAATTGCACATGGGAGAGTGAAAGGTAATTAAATCACATCTTTGATATATGTTATTTAACAAGGTAGTTATATCACTGAATCCACAAAATATTTTAGGATTATTTCTTATAATATCAAAATCTATAAGAGGAAGAAGTCTCATAGCACCATAACCTCCTCTTATACACAGTATCATATCTACATCCTTATCTAAAAACATATCCATAAGATCTTGTGCTCTATCTTTATCTTTTCCAGCTAGATAACCCCATCTATCGTAAATATGTCTGCCGTTTTTAACTTTAAATCCCAGGTGTTTCAAAAAATTAATACTTTCTTCTATTTTTTTGGGTTCCTCATTGCTTGAAGGAGATACAATGCCTATAGTATCTCCTTTTTCTAATTTTTTTCCTAACAAAACCATCACCTTCCAAAATCAGAATAGATCCTTTTTTTTAAGGAATATTATGGATATGACACAAATTAAGGCTGTAATTCCATATATAATCCAGAAAGCATTTGTATATTTTCCAAAGGGTATGCCGGATACATTCATACCAAAGGAACCAAATATTATATTTGGTATAGACATAACTATAGTTACGGATGCTAAAAGTTTCATAACTATATTTAAATTATTAGATACCACTGAGGCAAAAGCATCCATAGTTCCAGCTAGAATATTGCTATAGATATTGGTCATTTCTATAGCTTGTTTGTTTTCGATAATAACATCTTCTAAAATATCTTGATCTTCAGGATATTTTTGTAAAAGTTCTAATTTTAACATTTTTTCTAAGGTTATTTCATTAGCCTTTAAAGATGTAGAGAAATAAACTAAAGATTTTTCTAGGGATAAAAGCTGAATAAATTCTTTGTTTTTCATGGACTTGTGAAGTCTTTGCTCAATCATTACACTCTTTTTGTCTATTTGTCTTAAGTAAAGAAGGTAATAACTCGCTATCCTGTAAAGTATCTGTAATATAAATCTGGAGCGTTTGAAAGTGTAAAAGGATTTTACTTTACCAGCTATGAAATCTGTGAGAATTTTACTGTTTTTTAAACAAACCGTTATTAAAATGGACTCTGTATGGATTATTGAAAGGGGATAAGAGTCATAAGTTAAAGAATTGACCTCCATTTCAGTAAAAGGAATATCCACTATTACGAGTAAGTTATTATCTTCTATATCTATACGGGATGTTTCTTCTTCGTCAAGGGCAGCTCTTAAAAAATCTAGTGAGACACCAGATTTTTTTGATATTAAGAGTAAATCTTCATCAGAAGGTGCTATAATGTTAATCCAACAACCATGTTCTATAGTGTCTATAGATTGTAATTTATTTGATGTATCATCTATAGTTTTGTAAATTGATATCATATAATGCCCTCCTAAGTATATATGTGATATAATTATTATCCTTGGTTAAGTGGGTAAATTATGTTGATGACTATTTACATTATAGCTTATGAAGTATACTTTTGAATATGATATTATTAATATATATATGATAATAATATATTAAAATTTAAATTTATTTATGTGGACAAAATAAATTTAAGGATAAATTGAATATTATATAATACTAGGATAAAAATAAAATTAAATTGAATATTATATACATTAAAAGGCGAGAATCTAAATGATAAAATTAATTTGTTAATTCATAATAGGACTTGCTGGGAGGATATGAATGAAAAAAAAGTATTGTATAATATGTGGAAAGCCTTTAAGTAATGGTATAATAATATATGGTAGAGGAATATGTGAAACTTGTGAAAAAAGATTACTAAAACTAGAAAATAATTTAGATTTTTATGAGTATTATAAACAGAGAATAAAAAAGACTATAGTACGTTTTATTATAAAAGGAGAGATAATCCATTGTCAGAATTACCGCTTTTAGAAGGAGTTTTAAAATACATTGAAGAAAATAATATATCATTTTGTATGCCTGGACATAAAAATGGAAGGGGATTTTTTAATACTTCAATAGGAAGGAAATTTATAGATAATATTTTAAAGTTTGATATTACAGAAGTAGATGGAGTTGACAATTTGCATAATCCCAAAAGTATAATATTAGATGCCAGTGAGCATCTTAGAGATTTTTATGGAAGTGAAAAATCTTACTTTTTAGTTAATGGCAGTACTTCAGGAAATATGATAATGCTATTTAGCAGTTTTAACGAAGGGGATAAAGTTTTAGTAGAAAGAAATTGTCATAGCTCCATATTTAACGGGATAATTATAAGAAAATTAAATCCCGTATATTTAAAAAATATTATAAGTACAAGATTAAATGCTCCTATTTGTATAAATTTGGAGCATTTTTTAGAAATATTAGATAAAAATAAAGATGCAAAAGGAATAATTATTACATACCCTAACTATTATGGCATATGCAGCAATTTAGAATTTATAATAGAAAAAGCCAGGGAATATAATATGAAAATTTTAGTGGATTGTGCTCATGGATCTCATTTTGGAGTTCATGAAAAACTACCTAAAAGTCCAGTTAAAATGGGAGCAGATATGGTAGTTACAAGTGCGCATAAGACATTGTCAAGTCTTACGCAGACTGCTTATTTACATGTTAATAATAAGGAAGATTTAGATAAAGTTGATTTTTATTTTAAAATATTTTTAAGTACAAGTCCTTCTTATATAGCACTTTGTTCTATGGATTATGCCAGGTTTTATCTTGAAAAATATGGCCATAGAGATTATGAAAAGCTTATTGAAATAAGTAAACATTACAGGGATAAAATAAACAGTATAAAAGGGTTCAGTATAATTGAAAAAAAAGATATATTAGTACATAATGAAAAATTACCACCAAGTGTGTGGAATTTAGATTCTACCAGATATATAATAAATTTGGAAAAAGGGCATAGTGCTAATCTATTATTGGATTATTTAAGAAAATCGAAAATTCAAGCTGAAATGAGTGATGACTTTAATGTAGTATTAATTTTTTCTCCTTTTAATAAAGAAGAAGAATTCGAAAAATTGTATAGAGTATTAAAAGATTGCAATTTAAAAAAAATTAGGCATAGAAAAATAGATATGATAGAGTATGAAATGCCAAGAATGAAACTACGTCCTTATGAAGTTGTAAATTTGGAAAGTGAAATAATAAATACAGAAACCTCATTGGGAAGAGTATCAGCGGTTAATATAATACCATACCCTCCAGGAATACCTTTATTGTTGATGGGAGAGATAATAGATAGGAATATTTTAAGTATTATAAGGTATTATGTGAAAGCTGGATTAGATATAGTAGGGATAAAAGATAATAAGATTTCAGTTGTAAAATAAATTGATGGGGGAAGTTTAATGAAATTATTAAAAGGGAAACTTATAGTTATAGAAGGATGTGATGGCAGCGGAAAAGCTACCCAGACAAGAAAACTTTATAATAGACTTTTAGATGAAAAATATAACATAAAAAAGGTGGAGTATCCCAATTATAATAGTGAATCCTCTGCTTTAGTAAAAATGTATTTAAATGGGGACTTTGGAAAAAATCCTGAAGATGTAAGTGCCTATGTTGCATCTACTTTTTATGGTGTGGACAGATTTGCTTCTTATAAGACTCAGTGGAAAAAATTCTATGAGGAAGGAGGTATAGTTCTGTCAGATAGATATACTACATCAAATATGATACATCAAGCTTCAAAGATCCATAATGTAGAAGAGAAAGATAGGTTTTTAAAATGGCTGTGGGATTTTGAATTTAATATATTTAAGTTACCAGTACCTGATTGTGTAATATTTTTAGATATGCCCCCAAAATATAGTAAAGATCTTATGAGTGGCAGGAGTAATAAATTCACTGGAAATACTAAAAAGGATATACATGAAGGTAATTATAACTACTTAGTTGATTCATATAATAATGCAGTATATGTAGCAGATAAGTATAAATGGAGCAAGATTTGTTGTATTGAAAAAAATAGAATAAATACAGTAGATAAAATTCATGAAAATATATATAGTTTAATAAAAAGCATTTTAATTTAATATAAATAATATAGCGAGGAAGTATATCTGTTGAAATAAGCGACTATGCTATAATTATTATAAGTTAATTTTAAAAATTCAGATGATTTTTATTATAAAGTCAGAAGGAGAGATGTTTTATGAAATTGATTATAGCCATTGTTCAAGATGATGATGCGGGAGATTTATTAAAAGTTTTAACGGAACATGAATTCAAAGTCACTAAACTTGCTACTACAGGAGGATTTCTAAAAGCAGGCAATACAACTTTAATGATAGGAGTGGAAGAAGAGGGTGTAGATAAAGTGATAGCTTATGTTGAACAGGTATGTAAGACAAGAAAACAGGTTATAACAACTCCTTCTTCAGTTGCAAGTGCTACGGGAGTATATATGCCTTATTCTATGGAAATAGAGGTGGGAGGAGCAAATATATTTGTAATAGATGTGGATAAATTCGTTAAAATTTAGGAGGTAATTTTAAAGGTGAGTTTTTATAGGATAATAGGCCATGACATAATAAAATCTCAGATAGAAAATTCTATAAAGATGGGTAGGCTTTCCCATGCTAGTATTTTTGTGGGGGAGGATGGTATTGGAAAGAGTTTGTTTGCTGAAGAACTGGCTGTAAAAATATTAGGTAAAGATGAAATTAAACAATATGTAGATATAATAAAACTTAAATTATTTAAAAATAAAAAATCTATTGGTATAGAAGAGATAAAATATATAATAGAAGAGATTAATAAAAAACCTTATGAAGGAGATAAAAAAGTAGTAATATTATATAATTCTGATAAGCTTACAGAAGCTGCTCAGAATGCATTATTGAAAACTATAGAAGAACCACCCCAAGGGAGTTTTATTATATTATTATGCGAAAAGCTGGATGGAATTTTAGATACAGTAAAATCTAGATGTCAGATATATAAACTTAATAGATTAAATTCAAAAGATATGAAGGTATTTTTAAATAGTAAGTTTCCTAGATTATCTGACCAGGAATTAATTTCTATTATGGCTTTTAGTGGTGGTGTACCTGGAAGAGCAGAGAAGTTTATTTCAAGTTCAGCTTTAAGGGAAGTAAGGAATATGACTATAAATATATTTAAGAAATTATATGACAGAGATATAAATATTACTTTAGAATTTTCCGATTATTTATTTAAAGAAAGAGATAATTGGGAAGAGATACTTACCTGTATGTTATCTTACATACGTGATGTTCTAATATATAAGGAAACAGGTAGTAGTGATTTAATTATAAATAGGGATAAATTTGAAGATTTAAAAGCTATAGGAGAAATGTTTTCATTTAATAAGTTAAATGCTATTATTAATATTATAGGAAGTGTCAGACAAAAATTAGATAGAAATGTAAGTTCAACATTAGTTTTTGATTCTATGCTGATGAAAATGCAGGAGGTATAAATAAAATATGGTAACAGTTGCAGGAGTGAGATTTAAAAAGGCTGGAAAGATATATTATTTTTCACCAGACAATTTAAATATAAAAAAATATGACAACATAATAGTTGAAACAGCTAGAGGTGTAGAATTTGGTAAATGTGTTATAGCTCCTAAAGCTATAGATGAAAGTAATATAGTGTCACCACTTAAAAATGTATTAAGAGTGGCTACAGAAGAAGACATAAAAAAACATAATGAAAATAAAGAAAAGGAAAGTGAAGCGTTTAAGGTATGCATTGAAAAAATACAACAGCATGATTTGAAAATGAAACTTATAGATGTAGAATATACTTTTGATAATAATAAGGTCATTTTTTATTTTACTGCAGATGGAAGAGTGGATTTTAGAGAGCTGGTAAAAGATCTTGCTTCAATATTTAGAACTCGAATAGAACTGAGACAGATAGGAGTGAGGGATGAAGCTAAGATGGTGGGAGGCCTTGGACCCTGTGGAAGAACCATGTGCTGTTCTACATTTTTAGGAGATTTTGTACCTGTTTCTATAAAAATGGCTAAGGAACAGAATTTGTCTCTAAATCCTACAAAAATATCAGGTATGTGTGGAAGGCTTATGTGTTGTTTAAATTATGAACAGGATACTTATGAAAGAATAAGAAAAAAATTGCCCAAAGTAGGTTCCATTGTGGATACATCTGATGGACGAGGGGAAATTATAAGCAATTCCGTGGTAAAGGAGCTAGTTAAGGTAAAAATAAAAGTTAAAGATGGAGAGGATATTATAAAGGACATATCTATACATGATGTTCATATGATATCTGGTGGATTTGAGGGAAGTATAAATGAAGATGAGATAAAGATGGATATAGAAGCTGAAGATGAAGATGAGGATATAATTAAGCATTTATTTAATGATAACTAGGGGGTTGGTTAGTGTATGAAATCTGTATTTAAAATTCCTAACATACGTAATAACAGAGATGTAAATAAAATAAAAAAAATTATTTCTAATAATCAGGGAGTAATAGCATGTCAGATAAATACACAAAAATGCGAGGTTAGTATAGTATATGATGATTATTTCATAACAGAAGATAAGATAATACAATGTCTTGAAGATGTAGGTTATACGGTGTTCTAAAATTATCTTTAAAAATTATAATAAATATGATAAAATGTTATAGGATATAAAAAACATATGATTTTTTAAATTAAGGAGGTGTAGTATAATGGCATATAAAATTACAGATGCGTGTATGAATTGTGGAGCATGTGCTTCAGAATGTCCAGTTGAATGCATAAGTCAAGGAGATACTCAATTTTTAATAGATGAGGGTACATGTATAGATTGTGGAAGCTGTGCTAGTGTCTGTCCTGTAGGAGCACCAGTTCAAGCGGACTAGTGTAAATGATTAAAGTTATTTTTAAAAAGGCTGCCTAGGGTAGTCTTTTTAATTTTAGGACAAGTTTTGAAACAAAGTACTATGGTCTTATATTTATAAATACATAAAACATTGTATAAAGAGTAGGTTATTTTAACCGATTAATAAAATATAGGTGAAAGGATTCAAATAAGAGTTTTAGTAGCAAAATGCATTAAGTGGAGGTACAATATGGATATATCTATTATTTTATTCTTGATTTTTGGACTATTAGCTCTAGGTGGAGGATTCATATTAGATGGTGGAACTCTTTCAGCTCTTTTGGGACCTACAGCAGCGATGATAGTATTTGGTGGAACAATTGGAGCTATAGGGATGTCTTTTCCTGTAGATGTACTAAAAAGAATTCCAAAAATATTTAAGTTTATGATAAACCCTCCAAAAACAGATTTGCCTTCTTTGATATCTTATTTTAAAGATGTATCTTATAAAACTAGAAAAAACGGGCTTTTAAGCTTGGAAGGAGAAATATCTAATGATCCTAATCTGGATCCCTTTATAAAGAAGGGATTGCAGCTTGTGGTAGATGGAGTGGATCCACAGGCAGTTAGGAGCATATTGGAGTTGGAACTGGAATCTACATCGGAAAGGCATAGACAAGGTTCATCTATATTTCAAAGTGCTGGAGGATATTCACCTACTATGGGAATAGTAGGTACAGTTATGGGATTGGTTCATGTTTTAGGTAATTTGGAAGATCCATCTACATTGGGACCTAAGATAGCGGTGGCATTTTTAGCAACACTATATGGTATTGGAGCTGCTAATATTATATGGCTTCCTATAGCCAATAGATTAAATGTACTTGATGATAAAGAGGTAAAAGAGAAAACCTTGATAGTTGAGGGAATATTATACATACAAGAAGGAATAAACCCAAATACCATAGCAGAGAAATTAAAAAGTTTTCTAAATAAACAAGAATTAGCTAGATTTGAAGAAATGGATGGTAAACAGCAATTATGAAGAAGAAAAAAAAGCATGCAGAAGAAAATACAGAAAGATGGCTGCTTACCTATTCTGATTTAATAACTTTGCTTATGATATTTTTTGTTGTAATGTATTCCATGAGCAATATAAGTGCATCTAAATATAAACAGGTAGCAGAATCTTTAAAACTGTCTATGGGTGGAGGAAAAAGTGTAATAGGAAGTGACGATACTTCAAGTATAAAAGAAACTGTAGATCCTGAAGAAACACAGCAAACTGATACAGATGATCAGGAAAAAAAGTTATCTGAATTAAAATCACAGGTAGATAAATACCTACAAAATGGTGAAATGAGTGGAAGTGTATCCACCAGTATAAATGAAAGAGGACTTATTGTAAGTATGAACGATACATTGTTGTTTGATACGGGAAGAGCAGATATAAAACCGGAGTTTCAGCAAAAGCTTGTAGAAATAGGTAAAATTTTAAATCAGCTTGGAAATTATATGAGGATAGAAGGGCATACAGATAACATGCCTATTAGTAATAATCAATATTCTTCTAATTGGAAATTATCCTGTGATAGGGCATCTAATGTTACCGAGTTTCTTATAAAAAATGCTGGTATTCAACCAGAAAGATTATCTGCAATTGGCTATGGAGAATATAGACCAGTAGGTGATAACTCTACAGATGAAGGCAAGGCTAAGAATAGGAGAGTTGATATAGTCATATTAAATAGCAAGTTTAATGCAGTTGAGGAAAGTGGAGCCAGTAGCAGTTCTACTAATAAATAAAATAATATAGTACTTAAAAATCCTAGAATTATATGTTCTGGGATTTTTGTATATGGGCTACGTAGTAAGTTGACAATATAAAGCATTTAAAGCATAATTGAAAATATCAATTTAAAAAATGAGGTATTTATGTGAATAATAATTTATTAAAAAATAATGAAACTTTGGATGATTTACAACTAAAGGGATTGTGTATTATACAAAAAAAAGATGCATTTAGATTTGGAGTAGATGCGGTGCTGTTGGCTAATTTTGCTAAAATAAAAAGAGGAGCCAGTATAATTGATTTATGTAGCGGTACAGGAATAGTTCCATTTATAGTAGCTGGAAAAACACAGGCGGGAAAAATAATAGGTATAGAAATACAAAAAGACATGGTAGAAATGGCTATGAGAACTGTAAAGTTTAATAATATGGGAAATTTTATAAAATTTATTAATAGGGATTTAAGAGATTTAAATTATTTAAGGAGTATGTCCAAAGTGGATATAGTTACAGTTAATCCCCCTTATAAATTAAAAAATTCTGGAATAATAAATTTGAAAGAAAAAAATGCTATTGCCAGACATGAAATATGTTGTGAATTAGAAGATGTTATAAAAGCAGCTAAAACTGTATTAAAAGATAATGGCAGATTTTATATGATACATAGACCAGATAGAATGGCAGATATTATTTGTACCATGAGAGAGTATAAGATAGAACCTAAATTCATAAGAATGGTTCAGCCAAGTGTAAATAAGGCTCCTAATATGGTACTTATAGAGGGACAAAACAATGGAGGGCGATTTTTAAAATGGGGTGTACCTATATATGTACGTGAGTTAGATGGAAGCTATAGTGGAGAAATTAATAGGATATATGGAAGATAAGAGGAGTGGTTAAACATGGGTAAACTTTTTTTAGTGGCAACGCCTATAGGAAATTTGAAAGATATCACTTTAAGGGCTTTAGATACACTTAAAAAAGTGGATTTAATAGCCGCGGAAGATACTAGGCAGAGTTTAAAATTATTGAATTATTTTAATATAAAAAAACCGCTTATGAGTTATCATAAATATAATGAAAAGGATAAGAGCGAATTGTTAATAGAAAAACTAAAGGACGGAAAAAATATAGCATTAGTAAGTGATGCAGGCACTCCGGGAATATCAGATCCTGGAAGTATAATTGTGCGTAAATGTATAGAAGAAGGTATAGATTTTGAAGTATTGCCTGGCGCTACAGCTGTGACTACAGCTTTAGTGTATTCTGGTATGGATACTTCTCAGTTTGTATTTATAGGATTCTTACCTAGAGAGAACAAGGATAAGAGGGCTTTTTTACAGGGGATTAAAGATAGGAGTGAAACTCTTATAATATATGAATCTCCACATAGATTAATGAATACTTTAGAGATCTTGAAAGATGTTTTAGGTAACAGGAATATAGCTATATGTAGGGAGCTCACTAAAATTTATGAACAAATATTAAGATTTACTATAGAAGAATCCATAAAATATTATTTAGAAAGCAATATAAGGGGGGAATTTGTTCTTGTAATAGAAGGTAGGGATAAAAAAGAACTTTTAGAAGAACAAATGGAGATATGGATTAATTTATCTGTAGAGGATCATATAAGAATGTATATTGAAAAAGGGTTAAATAAAAAAGAAGCTGTAAAAAAAGTAGCTAGAGATAGAAATATTTCTAAATCCCAAATTTATAAATATTCTATTAATTTATAATAGCAAAATATAAAATTAAAATGAAATAATAAAAATAACAACTATATATAATATTATATCGTTAAAAAATACAGGTAAAAATAATTGATTTATCAATAAAAATTATAGATTTGCAGTAAAAATTTAATTTATATTAAGAAAATTTAATATAAGCGTTGAGAAGTATTACAATTTAATGATATAATGTACACATATTAAATTTAAAACTATACTTAATGTGAATTGAGTATGGTTTTAAGTTTTGTTTAAAGGAGACTCTAGATGTGTAATTTAGATTAAAGCATTACTCTTCTTATGTATATTAGGGGAGGGATTTGTTAAATATTTACAAGGAGGTATGAAATATTGAATAAAAGAACCTTATCTGTTGTAATTGCCTTAGCAATGTCATTATCAATAACTGGAAATGTACTAGCGGCACCTGGGACTTCAAGTTCACTAACCGAAATCAAGCAGGAAAAGCAACAGTTAGAAATTAAAGTTGAAAAATTAGATAATGAAATAGTACAAGTTATGCAGAAAGTTGATGCAAATAAAAAAGACATTGCTAAAGTATCGGATAATATAAAAGCAACTCAGGATAATATAAAAGCTACGGAAAAGAGCATAGAAAGCCAGCAGGATTTGTTTAACAAGAGAGTAAAAGTTATGTATATAAATGGCATGGATAGTTATCTTGGTGTTATACTTGATGCGGATAACTTGAATGATTTTATATCTAGGATAGATAATATAAAAAAGATAATGGGCTTTGATAAACAAGTTATAGGCACTTTAACGGATAAAAAGGAACAATTAGATAAGGACAAGCAAAAACTAGATAGTGAAAATAATAGACTTTTAGCATTAAAGACTGAAAATGAAGAAAAATTGGCCAAGCTTAATAGTGATAAAGAAACTCAAACTAATTTAATAGCGGATTTAAATAAAAAAGAAGAAGCACTTGAAGCTGTAGATACCAGTACCTCACAAGTAATAGCTGTAGCATCGAATAATGTACAGCAGATGAGAGACTCAGCTCCAAGAATTACAAATTCAGATGGAAGTTCTAGTATAAGTGTTTCAAGAGGAGGACAATCAGTATCTTCTAGTGATGTGGTTGCATATGCCTCTAACTTTTTAGGAGTTCCATATGTATGGGGAGGAACATCTCCTTCAGGTTTTGATTGTTCAGGTTTAGTTCAATATGTATATGCACATTTTGGAGTTAGCCTTCCAAGGGTAGCAGAAGATCAGCAAAATTCTGGTACGGCTGTATCCAGAAATGAACTTCAACCAGGAGATTTAGTATTTTTTGGTTATCCTGCACACCATGTTGGAATATATGTGGGTGATGGAGCATACCTTCATGCACCTAAAACAGGAGATGTAGTTAAGATATCATCTTTGGATGCCAGATCTGATTTTAGTGGGGGAAGACGAGTTAAATAACATAATAATATATACGGAATGAAAAAATATATATACATAGTTAGTGTTATTTTATCTAAATGTTATCATTCACTAAAGAAAAATAAAAAACTGACATCGAAATTTCGGTGTCAGTTTTTATATGTTACTATCTTCCTTCTTTTAATTCATTTAGACAGCTTTTACAAATGTTTTTGCCTCTATAGTTTACTACATCACGTGCATCTCCACAGAAAATACATGCAGGTTCATATTTCTTCAATATGATTTGTTCGCCGTCTACATATATTTCTAAGGCATCCTTTTCAGCGATGTCTAGAGTTCTTCTCAATTCTATAGGAATAACAATTCTTCCTAGCTCGTCTACTCTTCTTACAACACCTGTCGATTTCATTTGTTTTCCCCCTTTGATTCCATAATTCGACATAGATACAATTAAATAATAGCAAAAATTACATTAAAAGTCAACACATTTTCATAATATATTTACAAATTTCTTATCAAATTCCATCTAAAGTTAATATACTACCAGAATATACAAAAGTCAATAATAATTACAATTTTATAATGATTTGATCTTGCAATTAATAATAAAACGAAAGAAAAAATTAGATGATTCTTGAAATATATACAAGAAAAAAGTAATTAAGTGGATAATTTATATTATATGTCGAATTTTTAGGTGGGATATTATGGATATATTAATTTTAAAATAAAGAAATTTTATCTGTAGAAATTTAGTATTCTTGTATGATAAAATAAGTAGGGGAGTAGGTGATCAATTTGAACTATATAAGAAAATTTATTTATGATGTAAAGGATATAACTAATGAAATAAGAGGAGAATTATATTTAGTAGGAGGATATATAAGAAATAAACTGATGAATATAGCCTCCCAGCCTAAGGATGCAGATTTTGTGTTTAAAGGGGATATTCGCGAACTTATGATTAAACTCCAAGATAAAAATTATAAATTTTTTCCTATAAAAGAAAGTATATCTATATATAGATGTGTAAAAGGTAAAAGTAAAATAGATGTATCTCTTATGAAAGGAAATTCAATTGAGGAAGATTTAGAAAATAGAGATTTTACTATTAATGCTTTAGCCTTAAGACTTAGTGATAATAAAATAATAGATCTTTTTTATGGTAAAAAGGCTATTCAAAATAGGATACTAAAAAATGTTACTGATAGAAGCTTAGAGGAGGATCCCTGTAGAATACTGAGAGGTATTAGATTTTGTATAAGTTTAGGAATGCACTTTAATTTGGAAACTGAAAACAATATTATAAAATTCAAAGATAAAATAATGGATTTACCTAAAGAAAGAGTTTTCAATGAATTAATGCTTATAATAGAAAGTGATAAATATGGAAGAGCTTTTGAAATTCTTGACAATTATGGAATATTAAAAAATATAATTCCCTATATAGAAGAATCTAAAACTATAGGAAAATGTAAATATCATGTAGAAGATGTATTCACTCACTTGAATCTGACTTATGGAATATTTAAGGATATTTTAAATGGCAGCATAAATCTTAAAAATTTGGATATTAGTATATTAGATACTAAAATGGGAGAGTTTACATTAAAAGAATATGCAGCATTAGCGTGCTTCTTACACGATATAGGTAAATATGAAGTGTATAAAAAGGTAGGAGATAAAGTAAGTTTTCATAAACATGAAATAAAAGGAGCAGCTATATGTAGGGACTTTTGCAATGATATGAAATTATCTAAAAAAGCAGTAAAATATATAGAAAATATAGTAGAAGGTCATATGTATCCATTAAGTATATTTACCAACAAAACTGTGGATAGAAAAAAAGCTTTTTATAAGTTTTTTAGTAAATATGAAGGATATGTATTAGAAATAATTATTACTGCATTTTGTGACAATTGTGCTACTAAAATGTTATTGGAAATAAAAGATAAAAATTTAGGATTTAAAGAATTTATTGAAGATATGTTAAAAGAGTATAAATTATACTGCAGTATACGAGATAATAAAATCCTAAGTGGGGAAGAGGTTGTTGAAGTATTAGTTAAGTCAGGTCCACAGGTAAAAACTGCAATTGAAAATATTCATAGACTGAGATATTTAGGAGAAATAGTTACCAGGAAAGATGCCCTGGATTATTTAAAGTTACAAACGGTAAAAACATATAGTTAATCAAAAATTAAAATAATACTTAGTTGCAATTTAACCAAGTATTATTTTAATTTAACATGTTATGTATAAGTTATCCACAGAAATTGTTGATAACTTTATGTTTTCTGTGGACAAATATTTTGAATTGGCAATATTTATTCTTCTATGGATTGAAAAGTTGAAACTATAAAGTCAAATTCCTGGCTATTTGATATTTCACCATAATTATCCTCGGAAATTCCAGGATAATAATATAATATGAATTTTTCTTTTAAGGCAATATTTTCGATAATTATATATCTTTTATTTAATTTAACATCCTGAAGTGTTGCAAGTACAGTATAATTATTATTTTTACCAGTAGTATTGTTAATTAAGTCTACAGAGAATGCATCATATTTTGAAACGTTTATTCTTTGTCTATCACAATATACAATTTTAGAAGCGGATTTACAGCTAAGACAGCTGTCAAAATTACAGGGTGCCGTACAGTTTAAGCATTCACAAGTAGAACATTTTTCAAGTTGTAATAGAGCCTTATAATTATCGTTTTTATAGTCTTTTATTGGAGATATATAGTTAGTACTCTTTAATTTATTAAAAAAACTTGCATTTTTAAATTCTCTTTCTATTTGTTCAATTAAATCTATATATTTTTTTAAAACTGATACTTTAGCTACATATTTTCTTATGTTTAAAGTATCCTTGTCCAAAAATGGAGAAACAGAACTTATAGCATAATTTATATCTACAAATATTTTTCCATATTTATCTTTCTCTGTTTGTATAAACTGATCTGTCTTTGCCATAGTATCACCTAATTTTGTTTGTATTTTTTTAATTCTTCATCTAGATTGACCTGATCCAATTTTTCAAACTCTTTTTCCAGAGAGTCTTCCTGTCTTAGATCTCCTAGTCCTTCAGCCAAGGCTTCCTTTTTTTGAATTTTTCTTTCAATGTCATCCATGTTTATTTTGTTACCGCCTGTTTCCACGTTTGCCAGTATTTCATTTACTTTTTTAGATGCTTCTGCATTATTAAATCTTGCGGCAGCCTCATCTCTATATGATCTGGTTTTTCTAATTTCTTCTTCTAATTCTTTTAATTTAGCTTTTATTGCCTCTGCTTTTTGTATAGCATCATTATAGCTTGATTCCAAGGAAGCGTAAGTTTTGTCAGCTTCTAATTTCCTCTCTAAAGCCTTTTTAGCTAATTCCTCATTATTTTTACTTAAGGCCAGTTTAACTTTTTCGTCAAATTCTGAAGATATCCTCTTTGAATTCTCCATTTTCTTTTTAATTTCATGTACATTACCTAATATTTGGGCCGAAGACAATTTAGCTTTATTTAAGCTGTCCTCCATATCTCTCAGCTTTTGGTCAAGCAATTCAATAGGATTTTCTATCCCATCTAAGGTGTCATTTACCTTTGCCCTAAAAATATTAGATATTCTTTTTAATACTCCCATAAAAATCCTCCTAAATTTATTTTTTATTTTTTATATATTTCTTTATCATTTTTATAATAAATATTAATATGATAACAAATATTATAAGTTTCACAAAACCCCAGAAAAAACCTAATAAATTACTGCTTCCATTACCTGCATAGTGGTTATTTCCCCAGAATATGGGGATGGGTATAGGTAAAATAGAGCGTTTTTTTTCATTGTTGTAGCTTTTATTAGATTGTGAGTTGTTATTAGCAGATGATGTAGCAGAACTATCATTAGACTTAGATGAAGAAAAACTACCAGATTTAAAATCCCCACCAGTACTACTTTTGGAACTAGAACTATCTGTGTTTTTGGAACTATTGGTATTAGAGCTATTATTGGATTTAGGTGAAGAAAAACTGCCGGATTTAAAATCTCCACCACTACTACTTTTAGAACTAGAATTAGTGGTAGTTTTAGTAGTAGTTTTGGAACTAGTACTGCTATTAGATTTTGATGGAGAAAAACTATTGGATTTAAAGCTACTTCCAGAAGATTTTGAGGTACTTCTAGTTGAGGAAGAACTTCTGGATTTTGAACCCCCGGATCTTGAACTCTTAGCATGTATGCTGTTAGAATCCGTGTTTGTACTTAAATTGATTGATTGTGGAGTAACAACATATACCCATAAAAATAAAAAAGTGAGTGACAGGGATATGATAAAACATTTTTTATTTAACTTAATTTTACACACCTCCCTCTTTAGAAGTATTTAGTAGTTGTGATTGCCACATAGATACCTAAAGTAATATAATATGTTTTCTATTATAATAGTAACATATTATATTTATCACTGTACACAAATTATTATACAGTATATAATAATATATAACAAGTATATAATTAACCTATTTAAAGTATATTAATACCATATATCTATGATATTCTAATAAAATCTCATATTTTTGTAGAATGTTTCATTTGTAAACAATAAACATATACAATATAATATAGGTATAATTTAAAGTTTTAAATTTTTTGTAGAAATACATTGGTTTGGAGGATGTTAATGTTGAATGAACATAATTTTGAAATAGGATATATAAATAAGATCGCTAAGAATATATCAGATAATAATATAGTACCTTATGAAGACTTACCAAGATATGATTTGTTTTTATCTCAGGTAACGGATTATTTAAATGATAAATTTAAAGGAGAAAAATATACTAATAATATAGTGCAAAATTATATAAAAAATGAAGTTATATCTAAGCCGGAAGATGGCAAAAAAAGAGGTTATACCAAAGTTCATTTAGTTCAACTGATTTTATTAAGTTATATGAGACCTATATTAACTACTGAAGAAATAAAAAAAGTATTTAGATTAGCCTTCAATGAGATAAATGATCGAGAAGATGATATAATATCATGGGAAAATGCTTATAAGATATTTTCTGACTTGCAGCAGGATAGCTTTGAAAGTTTAATAGAAAAAGAATATTTTAATGAGGATAAATTTCAAAATATAGTAAAAGATATGAATTTAAAGATTCACGAAGAAGAAAAAATAATGGTTTTTTTTATGGTTATGTCTTTGATTTGTCAGGCAAGTGCAATTAAAAAGTTAGTTCAAAATATAGTAAATAATTATGAAGAAAAGTAAGGCTGTTAAAAACTTCCTTAGGGTTTTTATTAAGATATATAATGAGGAAGTTTATTAACAACATATAATTTGTAATAAGTTAACAGCCTTTAGTTTGGTTTAAATTATTATATAAGAGGCATATACTCTGAGTAGCTATTCCCTCTTTTTTACCTGTAAATCCTAGACCTTCTTCGGTGGTAGCTTTTATGCTTATTAAAGATGTATCTACTTTCAAGATTTTAGCTATATTTATTCTCATGTCAGGTATATAAGGAGATAATTTGGGTTCTTCAGCTATTATAGTGGAATCTATATTGCCTATACAATATCTTTTGCTGTTTATTAGAGTTGATACATTATGTAATAATTTAAGGCTAGATATATTTTTGTATTTTATATCGCTTGGAGGAAAATGTTTTCCTATATCTCCTAAAGATAAGGCCCCTAACAAAGCATCCATTATTGCGTGAACAAGCACATCTGCATCAGAATGTCCAACCAATCCCTTATTAAAAGGAATGGTCACACCACCTAATATAAGAGGCCTGTTATAATCTAATCTATGTACGTCATAACCAAGTCCTACTCTCATAGTAAATCTTCCCCTTCTTAGTGTATTTAAAATGCTGCATTGTTAGCATTCTAAGATTAATATAAAGTTAGATATAAGCACTGGTGTATCTGTATAAGGTGTTTTAATTCAGATATAGAGAAATTTTTTACGGAACTTTATCTGAATCATTTCATATATGAAATAAAAAAGGTGCATCATTAGGCACCTAGGATATATAACGAGAATATGGAATTATTTTGTTATTTTCTTTTTTAGCCTTTTTAGAACCAAAAATACCTATGAAAAATTTTTTTAGTGAGAAAAATGATATCTTCTTTTCAGTTCTTTTATTTTTTGAAAAATCTACTTTGGTAACGTTATTTTTCATAAATAACCCCACCTTTCATAAAATATTTACTTAATTTAAATAATAGCATAAATTCAAACAAATGTTAATAAAATTATAAGAAATATAAAAATTATTTTAGTGAAAAATTAAAGTATATGTCATTAAAGTAAAAAATTAAGAGGACAATTAATCCTCTTAATTTTTTGAGATAAAAAGGTATATTTTTTGTACGAGGAAATGTTAGTTTTAATATATGAGCTTTGTAACTGTGTGGGTATTAATAGTATATGGTAATAGAGACAATTTAGTTACTATTATTTTAAATAAATACAGATAATATTTATTTTTAAATTTAAATATCAAAGTTATTCTTACATTTAGATATATATGTATGTTGAATATGGTTAATTAAATTTAGACAAATTAATAATTTTTTAGTATAATTTACATTAAATAAAGATTTTATAGTATAGGTGTATATATATAAAAAATTTTCAAAATTATGATATTCATATGGTAAGTATTTTTTTAACGACGTAAAAGTATTATTAGATAGGATAATGTTGGCATGAAAATAAGAAGTTGTCCACAGGTGGCTGTGGATAATGTGTATAATTCGTAAAATATTAAGTATATTTTAACATGGAAGTGTGAAAATGGAAAATAATATAAAAAAAATTTTAATTAAATTAATGATAATATTATTTGTTTTATCTGGAATATTTGTGATTTATAAAACCAGGTTTTTATTTATAGATGGGAAAAAAAAAAGTAATGTAACTGAAAAATTAAATTCTAATCAAATTGAAAGTAATAAGAAGAATCAATATACTAATAAATCTGCAGATAAAGGTAATGACTCTACAAAAAGTAATTTAATATACAACTCACAATCTATACCTGTATTATATTATCATTCTATAGCTTATGAAGAAGGAAATGAACTTAGAATTCCAAAAGAAAAATTTAGGCAGCAAATGCAATACTTAAAAGATAATGGATATACCACACTTAGTTTGGATGAGTTTTATAATTTTTTAACAGAAAATACTCCAATACCAAATAAGTCTGTAATTATAACTTTTGACGATGGTTATAGAGATAATTATGAAAATGCTTTTCCCATATTAAAAGAATTTGGTTATAAAGCTGCTGTATTTGTAATTACAAGTGCTATAGATAAAGAAAAAGAGTTTTTAACTTCTGATGAATTAAAAGAGATGTCTAATTCTAATATAGATATTGAAAGTCATACTCTAAATCACGATAATTTAAGCAGTCTGGATTATGATGCTCAAATAAATACTCTTAAAGACTCCAAAGAATTCCTTGAAGAGATTCTACAGAAGGAAGTAAAATATATTGCATACCCCTATGGAAAATGGAACGATGATACTTTAAAAGCGGCGAAATCAGCAGGATACAATATGGCTTTTACTACTGTAGGAGGATGGTCCAATAAAAATCAGGGAATATATACTCTAAATAGAGTTTATGTCAGTAATAATCATAATATGGATGAATTTAAAAGAAGGCTGACAAATAGTCAGTATGAAGTTTCAAATTAAATAAAATTTATTATAATCATATTTTTAGGGGGGATAATTTTGAATAAGAGGCTAAAGGTATCTATTTTGATGATATTATTTTTTATGACATTTTTTCAATTTAAAGCATATGCAAGTTCTTCTCTGACAGAACCTAGGGTGAACATTAATACTAATAAAGAATGGACTGTTAAATTTAATATTGAATTAAAGACAACTACTGTAAATAATACTAACATAAAGGTTATGGATAAAAACAATATGGAGGTACCGGTGGTGATAAACCAGGGAAGTGATTTAAGTACCATAATAATAAATCCTAAGGTATCGGGATATAATCCTGGTGAAACGTATAACATAATTATAGGAACTGGACTTGAATCAATTTCAGGTAAGAACTTATCTAGTCCGATAAGCCTTCAATTTACAACAATAAATGAATATTCAGATGGCACAAGTTATTCAGAACTTCCCAAAATAACTTCCAGTAAATTTGAATATACACCTTTATTATCATCTCAATATCAAGGGTTTTTGGTAAGTTCTGATACAGCAGATGTTGAATATAGGGTTTTTGTAAATAAACAGTCGGGAGAAGGTGGAGTATATACAGAACTTACTAAAGGATATACCACTGCGCCAGAGGGGAAAGTAACAGCAACAAGTACATTGGATTCAGGAACTAATGGAGAGAAGTATAAGGTAATTATATATGTAAAAAGACAAGGAGTAACAGGAGCACATAAGGATGTGAATACAGATTATGATAATTATGTAGTAAATTACTTTAGATGCATAAATAGTGTTAATAATGATAATAATGAATATGTAGAATACGATGTTACTTTGGATGATATGGTAGAAAAACAGTTTAATTCATATAGTAGACCAGTTTTTGTAGAAACTAATGTAATGGATAATGCTGCAACTAAAAATCAAATAGGGTATTATGTCAATCCAGATAATTTTTTAGATGGCTATGGAAAATACCAGTTTTTAAAACTTACATATTCTGAGGGAATTAAAGTAGAGAATTTAAATAATTATTTGGAAGACAAAGGAATTTTCGAGGGAATGGGACAAGCGTTTTTAAATGCAGCTAAAGACAATAATATAAGTGTGGCTTATTTGGTATCGCATGCAATGCTTGAGACGGGGAATGGGACCTCAAAATTGGCTACGGGAGGAGCTGTTGATGGTAGCGGTAGTTATATATACGGAGAGCCAGTATATAATTTTTTTGGTATAGGAGCTACTGATGATAATCCACTAATCAATGGTACCAAAACGGCATATGATAATGGATGGGTTACTCCAGAAGAAGCCATTTCAGGAGGAACAGCTTGGATAGCTTCTAAATATATAAATAACCCTGAAAGAAATCAGGATACCCTCTATAAGATGAGATGGAATCCTGCGAATCCAGGGGAACATCAATATGCTACAGATATAGCTTGGGCATATAAGCAAATTCCAAATATAATAAATGGAATAAAAGAGATATCTTCAAAGTCTAATACTGAATTGAAATTTGAAATACCTAAATTAAAATAAAATTTTAGTGAAATAAAAAAACACTATGAGATAAATTAAGTTTCATAGTGTTTTTTTATTTATTCTAAAACTAAAGTTTTTAATTTAACATAGCTTTTATGTTCATAGGAAGAGTTTCTTTTAAAAAGGGTGCACAAAATTGAAAGATCTTTTCATAACCGCAGTTGGAGCATACACATTGACATATATCATAAGGAATATTATCAATCAAAATCTCATTTGAATATTTTACTATGTAATTTCCACCACATATTTTACAAGGAGTATAATTTATAATTGAATATTCACTTTCTATATATTTCATTATATCTTTAAATATCATTTTTTACCTCCCATTAAGTGATTCTTATAAAAACATCATATGAAAAATACTAACATTATTAAAAAATATTTTCAATATAAATTTTATATATTTTAAATAGGAATTTTATATGTAACAATCATCATATATTAATTATGTAGAAGTAAAATAATTTTTATAACAATTTTTAAAGATAGAAAGTGAGTTAATTATGATCAATATTATATGGTTTTTTATTTTGGCTTTTGGAATAATATTTGGGATTGTCTGCGGTAGAGGCGGGGAAATATCTAAGTCTATTATAGCTTCTTCAGATTCAACCGTAAAGCTTATAATAAATCTTGTGGGAATAATGTGTCTTTGGTGTGGGATAATGAAAATAGCAGAAAAAAGTGGGATTACATATAAAATAGCCAAGCTTATGAAGCCAATATTAAAACTATTGTTTAAAAAAGCTGCTAAAGATGAAAAAGCTATGGGTGCAATAGTTATGAATATTACAGCTAACATGATGGGGCTGTCAAATGCAGCTACTCCTTTTGGCATAAAAGCAATGAAGGAATTGAGCCGTTTAAATAATAAAAAAGAAGAAGCTAGTGATGATATGGTACTTTTTTTGGTATTAAATGCAGCATGTATACAATTTTTACCTACTACAGTCATTTCTATCAGGGCTGCCATGGGTTCAAAGAACCCTGCAGAAACAATAATACCAGCTGTAATTACCACTACTATAGCGGCGATAGTGGGAGTAATGTGCTGTAAAATAATGGATAAATATTTCTGATAAATAAGATAAGTAAAAGGAGGAAAATTTTGAACTACATAATAAAGAGTATAATTCCTATAATTATAGTCTCTATAATTACTTATGGTATAGTAAAAAAGGTTAAGGTATATGATTGCTTTGTGGAAGGAGCTAAAGAGGGTATTTTTATATGTGTAAAAATATTTCCATATCTGCTTGCAATGCTTATAGCTGTGGGAGTATTTAGGGAATCTAAAGCTTTAGATTATTTTATAGGATTTATAAAACCAATAGTAAATTTTATAGGTATTCCAGCAGAAGTTGTACCTCTTGTATTCATAAAACCTTTATCTGGAAGTGGTGCTCTTGGGGTATTTAGTGAAATATTAAGTAATTTTGGAACAGATAGTTACATAGGCAGGGTAGCCTCTGTAATTATGGGCTCCACAGAAACTATATTTTATACATTGACGGTTTATTTCGGGGCAGTGGGAATAAAAAAAATAAGACATGCTCTTTGGGCGGCTATAATGGCAGATCTGGTATCAGTGATAGCAGCGGTAGCAGTAGTTAAAATTATGTTTTAATCAGATTTTGTATAAAAATAATGTATTTATTTTAAGCTTTTAGTTGTATAATATAACTTATAATGGTACTTTGAGGTGAGATTAGAGTTGTTGAAGTGGAGAGAGTTATATGAAGAATGTATAAATTGTAATAAATGTGGTTTAGGCGATGGCAGAATAAATATGGTTTTTGGAGATGGAAATCCTAAAGCAGGTTTGGTATTCATAGGAGAAGCCCCTGGAGCAGATGAGGATAGAGTTGGGGTACCTTTTGTGGGAAAAGCAGGGAAGCTTTTAACTAAAGCGCTTGAAGCATTGAATTTGTATAGAAAAAAAGATTATTATATATGTAATGTTTGTAAATGCAGACCTAAAAACAATAGAACTCCTCATGAAGATGAAGAAAAGGAATGTCTTCCTTACCTGAGAAATCAGATAGCACTTATAAAACCTAATATAATAGTTTGTCTTGGAGCTACTGCAATGAGTTGTATATTAGGAAAAGATTGGAGAATTACTAGGGATAGAGGAAAATGGGTTGAAAGAAAAGGATTTTATATAACCGCTACTTTTCATCCTTCTGCCATATTGAGGGATGAGAATAAAAAACCTTTATTTTGGCAAGACTTAAAAGATATAAAAAGAAAATATGAAGAAATTTTTCAGATGAAAAATATTGACATATAAAAGTATATGACATATTATAGTGTTAAATACCATGAAGGAAAGAGTAGTAAATTGATTTTGTGCAAAGAGAGTCGATAAGTTGGTGAAAATCGAAAACAAAATGATTTATGAATATGGCTCTGGAGTATACCATTTGAAGTAGTAGAATTAATAATTAGGATGGTACGGCAGCAACCGTTATATTGAAAAGTAATGTTAGTTACTTATAGATGTCTTTATTGTGAGATAAAGATGAAATAGAGTGGTAAAGCGTAGTTTACGCCTCTATATGAAAGATATTTTCATATAGAGGTTTTTTATTTTTATATAAAAAGGAGAGATATAAACATGACTAAAGGAACATATTACATTACTACCCCCATTTATTATCCATCGGCAAATCTTCATATAGGAAATACATATACTACTGTTGCAGCAGATGCTCTTGCTAGATTTAAAAGAATTACAGGCTATGATGTAATGTTTTTAACAGGTACAGATGAACATGGACAAAAGATTCAAAGATTGGCAGAGGCTAAAGGAGTTACTCCTAAAGAGTATGTAGATGAAATAGTAGCAGGAATTAAAGATTTATGGGAAATAATGAATATAAGTTATGATAAATTTATAAGAACCACAGAAAAATATCATATAGAAGCAGTTCAGAAAATATTTAAGAAACTATATGATAAAGGTGATATATATAAAGGAAATTATGAAGGATGGTATTGTACTCCCTGTGAATCTTTTTGGACTGAAACTCAATTAGTAGACGGGAAATGTCCTGATTGTGGCAGAACAGTGGAAAAAGCTAAAGAGGAAGCTTACTTTTTTAAAATGTCAAAGTATGCACCTGCCCTTATAAAACATATTGAAACTCATCCAGATTTTATACAACCGGAGTCTAGAAAAAATGAAATGTTAAATAATTTTTTAAAACCAGGCCTTCAGGATCTTTGTGTGTCTAGAACTTCTTTTGATTGGGGAATACCTGTAACTTTTGATGACAAGCATGTAATATATGTATGGATAGATGCCTTGGCAAATTATATAACAGCATTAGGATATGGCAGTGAAAATGATAATTTATATAAAAAATACTGGCCGGCAAATGTACATTTGGTAGGTAAAGATATATTGAGATTTCATACAATTTATTGGCCTATAACGCTTATGGCTTTAGGAGAAGAAGTTCCACAGAAAATATTTGGACACGGTTGGCTTCTAGTAGACGGAGGAAAAATGTCAAAATCTAAGGGAAATGTGGTAGATCCTGTAGTTTTAGTAAATCATTTTGGTGCAGATGCGGTTAGATATTATTTGCTTAGAGAGATTCCTTTTGGTGCCGATGGATTGTTTAATAATGAAATATTTATAAAGAAGATTAATTCGGATTTAGCTAATGATTTAGGAAATTTATTATCGAGAACTTGTACCATGATAGAAAAATATTTTCAGGGTATTATGCCGTCACCAAAAGAAAAAGAAGCTATAGATGATGAACTTATAGGTTTAGCTTTAGATACGCCTGCAAAAATGGAAAAACATATGAATCATTTAAGAATACCAGAGGCCTTAGATAACATATGGGAACTTGTATCAAGAACTAATAAATATATAGATGAAACTACTCCATGGATATTAGCTAAGGATAAAGATAAAAAGAATAGATTGGGAACAGTACTTTATAATTTATCGGAATCATTGAGAATAATATCTGTATGTCTTTGGGCATTTCTCCCTGACACCAGTGAAAAAATATATAAGCAGCTTAATGTAGAGGTTACATCTTGGGACAGCATAGCTTCTTTTGATGGAACTTGTTCAGGAACTAAAATAAATAAGGGAGATATATTATTTCCTAGAATAGATGTGGATAAAAAGATAGAAGAGTTAAATAGGTTAAAAGAGGAAAAGAGTGCTCTGCAGGATACTAAAATAAAACCCATAAAAGAAGAAATAACTATAGATGATTTTGAAAAATTAGATCTTAGAGTAGCAAAAGTGTTGGAGTGCGAATCTATAAAAGGTTCTAAAAAACTGCTTAAACTCAAGCTTCAATTAGGACAGGAAAAAAGGCAGGTAGTGTCGGGTATATCTAAATATTATAAGCCAGAAGAACTTTTAGGGAAATACGTGGTAGTTGTAGCAAATTTAAAGCCAGTAAAATTAAAAGGAGAGCTTTCAGAAGGAATGATATTGTGTGCAGCTTCAGAAGATGAGGATCAGTTATTTACAGTATCTATTCCAGGGGAACTTCCTACTGGAAGCATAGTAAAATAATATGTAGTTATAATGAGTTTATGATGAAAATATAGTATTTTTAAATGCGATTAAAGATTCTTAGGTTTAGATGTTGGAGCCTCTCCTTCATCTAGATCTGGGAGGAATTTGATTTTAAAAAAGCTAAGGAGGCAGTATGAAGTTGAATATATTTGATGCGCATGCACATTATGATGATGAACAATTTGATAGCGATAGGAATATACTGATAAATGAATTAAAAAAAAATAATATAATTGGAGTGTTAAATTGTGGCTCTTCTATAGAAGGTGCCAGAACTTCTGTTAAATTAGCAGAGGAACATGATATATTTTATGCAGCGGTGGGTATACATCCAGAATTTGCAGATGAATTTGATGATAGCATAGAAAATGAGTTGAAAATTATGTCTCAAAACAAAAAAGTAAAGGCTATTGGAGAAATAGGTCTTGATTATTATTATAGGGAAAATCCACCTAGGCAAGTACAAAAATCTGTATTTATAAGACAAATGGAGCTAGCAAAGGAACTAAATCTTCCTGTAATTATACATGATAGAGAAGCACATAAAGATGTTTTAGATATAATAAAACAATTCAGAGGTGTTGTTGGAGAAATACACTGCTTTTCAGGAAGTGTAGAATTTGCAAAGGAATGTATAAAGCTTGGCTATTATATAGGTTTTACTGGAGTAGTGACTTTTAAAAATGCAAAAAAATCACTAGATGTAGTAAGAGAAATACCTATGGATAGAATTTTGGTGGAAACTGATTGTCCATATATGGCTCCGGTACCTTTTAGGGGAAAAAGGAATAGATCAGAATATGTGAAGTTTATTATATCAAAAATAGCTGAGATAAGAGGAATTACAGAAGAAGAAGTAAGCAAGGCAACAATTGCCAATACTAAACATCTTCTTAATCTAACATAATATTTATAAATATGAATATACTATAATTATATCCATTGGTTACCTAATGAGCAATTTAAAATATATTTTTAGAATAATATGTAATAAGATCACAATAGTACCACCTTGAAATAACATAAATTGTAATTTTGAAATGTAATTTGGTTTTGTATTTAAGCATAAATTATCTATTTATCTAAAATTTAGGTATAAATTTATATTTTATTAACTAATAACACTGGTATCATAAATAAATATTTTTTATTTATAATTTATGCACAAAGCTGCATTTAGAATATTTTACAATTTATCCTGGGCTGTATTTGACATAAATTTAAGATCCGTTTATAATGAGGTATGTCGCGCTTGCCCAGAGGAGGTATTTTTATGGTGGAAAGGTTTAAAACTTACTTAAAGAAATATTTTTCCGATGGTCCTAAGATAGAATCTATTATAGTTATAAGTTTAACAATAATTTTAGTAGTTATAAGTTTAACAATATTTAGCATGATAAAAACTATAACTATTTCAGTAGATGGCAGTGACAAAAAAGTTGTTACTTTTAGTGGTACTTACAAAGATGTTTTGGAAAATAATGGAATTAAATTAGGATCAAAGGATAAAGTAAAGCCTAGTCTAGACAGTAGAGTGAAAGATAAAAGTAAATTGTTAATTACAAGAGCAGTATTAGTTAAAGTAAAAGTAGATGGAAGAAAGTTAGATATAAAATCTGCTGAACATAATGTAGAAGATATGTTACGAGCAGAAAAAATTAAACTTTCAAATCTTGATAAAGTATATCCATCTAGAAACTATGCAATTAAAAAAGGATTAGAAGTAACAGTGACTAGGGTAAAAACTAAAGACATAGAAGAGATTACAAATATAGACTATAATATAGTTATAAAAAATGATAGTGAAGTTGAAAGTGGGAAAAAAAAGGTTTTACAAGAGGGGCAAAATGGAGAGAAGCAGACCATTACCAGAATAATATATGAAGATGGTAAGGAAGTCTCCAGAAAGGTTATAAGTGAAATTGTAAAGAAAGAACCAGTACAGCAAGTAGTAGCAGTAGGAGCATTAAATGGTAATCATACTTTTTCTAGAGGAGGGAACTTTAGTTATGCTAAATCTTTGCATATGAAGGCAACCGCATATACTGCAGATTATGAAAGTACAGGCAAGGGACCTGGGCATCCAGACTTTGGCATAACGGCTACAGGAACTGTAGCCAGAAGAAGTAGTGGAAGTTATAGTTCTGTGGCAGTGGATCCTAGAGTTATACCACTTGGCACCAAGCTTTATATAGAGGGATATGGATATGCCATAGCTGAAGATACAGGTGGTGCTATTAAAGGTGATAGGGTAGATTTATTTTTTGATTCTGCTTCTGAAGCGAATGACTGGGGTGTGCAATGGATTAATGTTTATGTTATGGATTAGGGGCATGTGCTCCTATTTTTTCTTTTTATCAGATGATTTTTAGGCTCAGGCAGAGTTTGCTTATAACTCATATTCCGCTGAATGCATGAAAATATAAATTATTTTATAGTTGTATGCAGTTTTTACCTTTATGTGGTATTAACTTGCGAATATTTATCTATATTTTTAGATTAATCCATTAATAATTAACGAATTCTTAAGTCTAAAATTTAAATATCGTAAATATGAAAATCATTGTGCGGAATATGAGTTATAAGGAATACGTATCGTAATCTGAACTATTCTTAGTGTCTTTAACACTTAGAATACGTTTATCCTTTAGGGGAAGAATTTACTAAGGAGTGTAGAAGTGTTTATTCCCCCACTTTGAAGAAGATGGGGGTGTTAACAATGGTAGTTTTCGAATAAAAAACTATATGATAGTGGGGGGACATATGATTAAAGAAGTAATAGTTGTTGAGGGAAAAGATGATATATCTGCAGTTAAAAGAGCTGTAGATGCAGAATTAATAGCTGTAGGCGGTTTTGGAATAAATAACAAAGTTATTGATAAGATAAAAGAAGCTCAAAATAGACAAGGTGTAATAGTTATGACAGATCCTGATTTTGCAGGGGAAAAAATAAGAAAAATTATATCTAAAAGAGTTAAGGGAATAAAGCATGCCTATATATCTCAAAAAGATGGGATAAAAAACGGAAATATTGGTATTGAAAATGCATCACCTGATACCATAATTACTGCCCTAAAAAATGCTAAATGTGAATTAAAAGAAGAAAGAAAAGAATTCAAGATGGAAGATATGGTGTTTTTTCAACTTACAGGAAATATAAAATCTAGGGTAAAAAGAGATATGCTCGGGAGAGAATTAGGCATAGGATATTGTAATGCATCTCAATTTCTAAAGAGATTGAATAATTATGGAATAGTAAGGGATGAGTTTAAAAAAGCTATGGATAAAGTAAGTAATCTAATGAAGGGGAGAGAAGATGAATAATTTATCTACTAAGGAAATAGTGGAAAAATACAATTTTAGGTTTTCAAAAAATTTGGGACAAAATTTTTTAATAGACAATTCAGTGTTGGAGGACATATTAGAAGGTACAGATATAAATAAAGATGATTTTGTTATAGAAGTGGGGCCAGGAGTTGGAACATTAACAAAAGAACTTTTAAAAAGAGCTAAAAAAGTTTGTGCTATAGAACTGGATTCGGATTTAATTACTATATTACAGGAAGAGTTAAAGGGTTATTCTAACTTTGAATTAATACATAAAGATGTACTAAAAACAGATTTTGATAAAATAATAAAAGATGAATCAAGTGTTAAAATTGTAGCTAATTTACCATATTATATTACTACTCCCATTATTTCTAAGATTTTAAATAATAAATATAATTTTAAAGTTTTGACTATAATGATTCAAAAAGAGGTAGGTGAGAGAATAGCATCAGAACCTAATTGTAAGCAGTATGGAGCTATTTCTTTGTTGGTTCAATATTATTGTGATGTAGAAGTAATTAGAAAAGTCAGTCCTTATGCCTTTATTCCGTCACCTAAAGTTGATTCTATAGTTATAAAGTTAACTAAATTGAAGAATCCTAGAGTTAAGGTTAAAAGTGAAGATTTATTTTTTAAGGTAATAAGATGTTCTTTCAATATGAGGAGAAAGACTTTGTGGAATTCCTTAAAATCACTGAAACTATCAAGGCAGTATATGGAAAAATCCTTTGATAAAGCTGGAATAGATCCGAAAAGAAGAGGAGAAACTCTTTCTATAGAAGAGTTTGGCATATTATCAGATTGTATATATGAATTAACAAGTGGCTTATAATATGTTTTCTAATTGAGGATAAAACTATTTGTTCACTTTTTGAGAGTTATCTCATATATTATAATGAAGATAATATATGGAGGTATAGAAGTTGGCACAAAAAAAGAGTTATAGTAGATACTTTATAATATTACAAGAAGATGAAAAAGGATACTCTTTAGCTTCTGACAAGATTGCTTCAGGATATGCAAAATTGGAAACGAAAAATGACAAATGCAAAATATCTTATTACGTACAAAATTTAAAAAAAGAGAAAACTCCTTATTATATGATGCTAATATGCAATAAAAAAGGTATAAAAAATATAATTAAAATTGGTGAAATGAACATAGATGATTATGGAAGAGCAGATACATTTTATGAATATGACATAAATGATATAGCAGGAAGTGGAATATCTATGGATAAGGTGTCGGGAGCTGCTATAGTTAGAATGTTAGATAACAATATAATACCTGTAATGAGTGGATTCTCAAGTACTGAAATACCAAATTGGAGATCTTTTGAGTTAATAGAAGATAAAGAGAATGAAACAGAGAATTATGTGGAACAAGATGAAAATAAAATAAGTGAAGATGAAATAGACAAAAATGAAGTGGTAGAAAAATCTGCGGAAAATAATGAAAAAAGTATATTTGATAAGTATGAAGAGAGCATAGAAAGAGCTAAAAGTGATAGAGAAAAAGATGAAATTGAAAAGGATAATGAAGAAGACAAGCAGCTTTTAGAAGAAGTTGAAAACAATCAGGAGAAGGAAGATAACCAAAAAAGTAAGCAGGCCTTTGCAGAAGAAGAAGAACCCATATCAGAGGATGGATTTGAATCAAAAATAAGAGAGGATCTTAAAGATGAAAATACAGTCTTAAAACAGGAACCACAAGAAGACTCTCTATGTGTAGAAAATTCTGTAGAAAATTATTGTGATGGGCTAAAATCAAGTGATAATAAATGTGAAGACAGGTGCATGAAAAGAGGGTATACAAGAAACTCACAGGGGAATTTTTTCAATAAGCTTGTACATGGATTTAAAGAAATAAAGAATTTAAATAAAGAATTAAAAAGGTGTAAGTGGTACAAAGTACCTGTAAATTCTATAGAAGACATGTATAATATGGACGATTACAATAGATATGCTTTAGTTTACTATCCTATGATAGGATATTATCCTTATGTAAAGAAACACTTCCACTATTTAACGGGATATAAACTTGATAATAATAATAGAGTAAAATATTTGATATATGGTATACCAGGAACTAATAGTAAGAAAGATCAGCCCTATGGAGGAAAATCAGGATTTGTTACATGGATACCTAAAGACGGTAAGGATAAAATGGGATACTGGTTAATGTTCTATGATTTTAAAACAAACACCATAGTCATACCAGTAAAAAAGTGAAATTATGGCACCAATTATTAAATCAATAGTAATAAATAAGAGAAAACTTGGAGTTACAATAATTATAATAGGTCTTATGATAATCCTATTAGGTCTTGAAAAAAATTTCGATATGAAATTAAAGTTTACAGCTCTTATGCAAAATAATATAAAATATTTAACTCAGTATGAAGGAATGGAAAGTAAATTAAAGTATAAACTGCCTTCTAAGTGGTCTTCTAAAAGTCAAGATATATGTGGAAATGAGATATTATACCATAGTGATTTTAAAAGTGAGGATAACAAAATAAGAGGATTTGTTGAGGTATGGAATTTAAATGGAAGTTTAAAATCATTTTTAGAAAACAGTAAAGTTATATCTCAAAAACAGAATTTATATAAAAATTATCGTATAAATGAAATTGAAATTAATGGAAATGATGGGTGCTTAATTGAATATACCATTACAAAGGAAGTGGGAGATAGTTATAAAGGTATAGAATATTTTTTGAAAAAGGGAACTCAATTTTGTAGATTTTCTTTTTTTGTAAATGAGTCGGATTTTAAAGAAAATATGCCAACTATATTTGAGACTATTGTTAAAACACTAGAATATAAATAATAGAGGTACGTATAATTCTTCCCTTTCAGTTTATCATTATGGAAGGGATTTTTTATATTTAAATGTGATATAATTATTTAGAGATTTTTTAATATTGTTAACAGTAGGTGAAGATATGAAGGTAATAGGTAGGTATATAAAAAAAAGAATAAATATGTTTTCTATACTAATAATTTTAATAGGGATATTTTTATTATGTGGATGTAGTAAGTTAGATCAATTAGAGGTAAAAGTTGGATTGAAAAATTCTGATTTTGAGTACATAAAGCAAGGTAAGGTAAAAAAAATAACTATTCAAAGTACCAGAGATCAAGGATTTAAATTTGTAGTTACTGATCAAGATACTATTAAAGATTTATACGAAATTTTGTCTTCAGCTAAGAAAGTGTCTAAAAAATCTTCTCTGAAGCCAGATTACACACTGGAAATAATAGATGCAAATAATAAGAGTCATAAGTTTTCCTATGTAGCAGGGATGGATAAGGATGAAGCAGGAAACCTCTATAATGGAAAGCAAATATATATAGTACAAAAGAGGATAGATAATAATATAATAAATAGTTTCTGGAACATAAGAATGCCTCCAAGTAATTTTACAGAGGTGTATTATGGTTCTATAATAGAAACATTAAATAAATATTTCAAGGATAAGGATAAAAAAATTGGTATAAATTTTAATGAAGATATAGATGCAGCAAGGTTTATATTATCTACAGATTTAGAGGAATTTAAATCTGAACTTACTGATAAATTTAAAAATGCTAATATTGGAAATAATGATAAGGAAAAGTATGATGTGTGGGTTACAGTAAAAACGGAAGGATATAAAACTACACTTTATAAAGCTACTATTAAATTTTGGGATGTAAAAAAGAAAAGTGAGAAAGTATACTACATAAAGGATATCTATGAAAATGGGAGATGGAATGTTACCATATCTGAAGATAAACTAGAGGGATTTTAAAATAATTTTAATTCATCTATAATAAATTATATTTTTGAGAATACTAAAATAAGCTTTCTTAACGTTAGAAAGTATGTTTTATAATTTCATGATTATAGATGAAAGGGGTGAAAATCCCAGTATGTATTAATTATATTATATAATTAATATAGGGATGATATTTATGAAAGCATTAGTTGATAAAGCTACCTGTATAAGTTGTGGATTGTGTCCAGAGGTATGTCCAGAGGTATTTGATATGGATGATGATGGAAAAGCAGTAGCTACAGAAAGTGATGTACCAAAAACCTCTGAGAATTCTGCTAAAGAAGCAGCAGAAGGTTGTCCTGTTTCTGCTATTACAGTAGAATAGCATTGCGATAAAATTTAATGAGAAACTGTGTATAAATTTATCATGAAGTATTTAAATTAATATTTTAAAAGGGTTTATACACAGTTTTTATTGTTTTGATTCTTAAAATATATTCATAGTATGTATGTTATTTAATTTATCATTTAAAATAGGTGAAGAACTAGGATTTATATTTACTCTATCACCTATTTTTGAATTTGAAGGCAGGTAAGTAATGCTTATGTCCTTAGTAGTTCCGTCTTGAAAACTTACAAGAGCATAAGAAATGTTCATATCGATTATCTCTCCAATCATAAAATGTTTCCTCCTCAAAGTTTAATTTACCATTTTATTTAGTGTTAACTATGTATTTAATTACTATGCATATTTTGCTATATGATGCATAAAAAAATATCAAGTACCACTTAGGGATAATAATTAAAAGAAATGGAAGAAATATAACTTGGTGAGTTTGTTAAATTGTGATAAAGCTAAATTGCAAAATTGATATTTTAAATTTTAAATAGTATAATGGATAAGACACATACACAATATATGGTGGTTAGGAGGCACGATGTATGCTACATGTTGTGAAGAGAGATGGTAGAAAAGTAGAATTTAATTCTATAAAAATAACCAATGCTATAAAAAGTGCATCAGAAGAAATAGGCTGTGAATTAAAAGAGAGCGACTTTATAGATTTAACTCAAAAAGTTATAAAGAAAATAGAAAAACTTAATGTAAAAGAAATGGATGTAGAGGAAATACAAAATATAGTTGAAGAAGTTCTTTTAAAAAATGGCCATAGAAAAATAGGGCTGGTATATTCAAATTATAGGAATGAAAGAACTAAAATAAGAGATATAAAGTCAGAGCTTATGAAAGTTATTGACAGAATAGGTGTAGAAACAGATAGGGATAATGCTAATGTGGGAAATAACTTTAGTTCTAAGTTGCTTAGAATAGCTAGTGAATCAAATAAGTGGCATAATTTAGGCACTATGCCTAAATATCTAGCAAAAGCTCATGAAAATGGGGATATATATTATCATGACTTAGATAGTTATAATTTAACTATAAATTGTCTTCATATACCAACTAAAGAAATGCTTTTATTTGGTTTTAATACAGGGTATGGAAATATTAGAACTCCAAAGAGAATAGAGTCTGCAGCGGAACTTTCCTGTATATTATTGCAATCATCTCAAAATGACATGTTTGGAGGACAATCTCACCCTGATTTTGATAATGATATGGCTGTTTTTGTGGAACCTACGAGAAGAGAGATAATACAGTATCTTAGGGAAGTAGGAGTGGAAGAGTATAGGATAAAAGATATTTCAGAAAAGAGATTGAGAAAAAATGTAGAGCAGGCAATGCAGGGGATAATTTACAATCTAAATACTATGCATTCAAGGGCTGGTTCACAAGTGCCCTTTAGTTCAATAAATTTAGGTATACCTAAATCTAAAGATGCTGCTTTAGTATGTGAGGTATTTTTAACTGAATATGAAAAAGGTTTGGGAAAGGGAGAACAACCTATATTTCCTAACATAATATTTAGAGTTAAAAAGGGAGTAAATAAAGAACAAGATGATCCTTATTACTATTTATTTAAAATTGCATGTAGGGTGGCCTCAAAGAGGATGAATCCTACTTTCATGAACTTAGATGCTGATTTTAATAAAATGTATTATGATAGAGATGTAATACCTGCTACCATGGGATGCAGAACTTATGTTTGTTCAAACGTAAATGGAGAACCAGGGACAAAAGGGAGAGGAAATATAGCTCCGGTAACAATCAATTTACCTCGGCTTGGAATTATAGCTAAAAAGAATATAGATAAGTTTTTTGAGTTATTGGATAATAGGCTGAATTTAGCTAAAGAATCTCTAATGCACAGGTATGATATTTTAAAGAGATTAAAGGTTAAAGATTTACCTTTTGTAGTAGGCCAAGGGCTTATGAAAGGCTCCGAGAATTTAAAATTAGATGATTCTATAGAGCCTATATTAAAACAAGGCACTTGGGCTATAGGATTTATTGGGCTTGCAGAGACATTAACCGCATTAAATGGGAAACATCATGGGGAAGATGAAAATTCAAGGGAACTTGGAGTGAAAATAATTTCCCATATAAGAAAGTATACAGATATATTTATAGAACAGACTCATTTGAATTGGAGTTGCTATGCTACACCTGCAGAGGGGTTAAGTGGAAAATTTATATTACAGGATAAGAAAATATTTGGAGAAATACAAGGGGTAACGGATAAAGATTATTATACTAATTCTTATCATATACCTGTAGGGTTTCCAATATCTATAAAAGATAAAATAGATATTGAAGCTCCTTATCATAAAATTTGTAATGGAGGGCATATAAGTTATATAGAAATAGATGATTATCCATCAGAGAAAGTTATTAGAGATATAATTAACTATGCTTATAATAATACAAATATATCTTATTTGGGAATAAATTTCCACATAAGGTATTGTAGGGAATGTGGTGCTTATTTACATGGCGAGAATAAATGCCCTTATTGTGGCAGTAATAATATACAAGGTATATCCAGAGTAACAGGATATTTATCCCTGGATGAAAGATTTGGAACAGGAAAAACTGCAGAGAGGAAAGACAGAATATCACAGGGGAGCAATAAATCAGTTTATCATTAGGATAATGTATTTTAAGTGCTTAAAGACACTAAGAATACTGTTAATAAGGTTCAGATGGAAAAGGTATTCCTTATAAGCAAACTCCATCTGAGCCTAAGAATCACTTGATTTTATATATTTTAATAAAGGAAGTGGAATAACAGTGAATAATAAGGTTAGGTTAGCAGGTATTGCTTATGAAAGTCTTGTAAATGGACCTGGCATGAGGAGAGTATTTTTTGCACAAGGGTGCAGACATAATTGCAAAGGATGTTTTAATCCATCCACTCATTCTTTTAAAGGAGGAGAATTAAAAGATATAAATGTTTTAATTCACGATATAAGGAACAATCCCCTTATACAAGGAGTTACTTTTTCAGGAGGAGATCCTTTTGAACAAGCAGAAGCTTTTGCTTATATGGCTTATAAAATTAAAGAATTAAATTTGAATATATGGTGTTATACAGGGTATACGTTTGAATATATATTAAATAATGTGGATAATAAGTACTGGCAAGAGTTATTAAGGAATATAGATGTATTAGTAGATGGAAAATTTGAAGAAGATAAAAAAGATAAGAGCTTAAAATTTAGAGGCTCGAAAAATCAAAGAATTATTGATGTTAAGAAAAGTTTACAGTATGGTAATATTATAATTGAGAACTTTAAGTTGAAAAATTATAGATAAATATAATATAATATTTCATAGTGAGGTGATATTTTTGAAAGATGATTCGAGTGCAGAAATTTGTTCTTGTAATGAAATTAATAATCAAAATATAGAATATGTAAAAGAAAATATGTTAAGTGAAAAAACCTTCATGAAATTATCAGACCTCTTTAAAATATTAGGCGATTATACAAGGATTAAAATAATATATTCTTTATTTAAAAAAGAATTATGTGTATGTGATATAGCAGAAGTAGTTCAAATGAGTCAATCTGCCATATCCCATCAATTAAGAATTTTAAAAACTGCAAGATTAGTCAAGTTCAGAAGAGAAGGAAAATCAATTTATTACTCCTTAGATGATGAACATATAGATAGATTATTTAATGCAGGATTAGAACATGTAAGGCATAATTGAGATTTCTAAAGATTTAAAAATTTTTAGAAATCTTTTTATTTAAAGCTGATTGTGCCTTGTATTTCATGTAAAATTAAGTATAGTAACTACATTATAATCGGATAGTTTGGTTTCTATCTTTAGGATATTACTTTTAATTCTGTTTCCGTTCTTCATGTATTTAAGAAATTCTTCTAATCCCTCGAGTTCGAAGGTCAAACAGGAAGTTTTATAATGCATGGGAATTACTATATGACTGTTGATAGCTTTTGCTAATTTGGCAGCTTCCTTGCCGTTTATAGTAAAATTACCTCCTATAGGAATTAAAAGTATGTCAATATTGCCTAGTTTCTTTAATTCATTTTCAGTTAATATGTAACCTATATCGCCTAAATGACATATTCTATAGTCATCCATTTCTATAATAAATATTATATTTTCTCCTCTTTTAGCACCTTGTACCTTGTCGTGGTAAGAAGGTATGCCCCAAATATTCATTTCAAATAGCTTATAGAAACCTGCAGTATTTATAAGATTTTTATATTTTATTTTTTCAGTATAACAGTGATCGAAGTGGTTATGACTTGTGGTGATTATGTCTACATCTCCTTGAAAAGTATTATATCCAACGCTTTCATCGAAAGGATCTGTTAAGAGCTTTTTTCCTTTTGAATTTTTAAATAAAAAACAAGAATGAGCTATCCATTGTATTTCCATAAAATTTTTTCCTTCCTTTGTATATGTTTTTAAAATAAGATTATGGCAATTGATATAAAAAATAAATTGTATTAAAGTTAATATTTAAATGAAGTTAACTTTATTTATAAAAATCTATAAACTTAACCTTTTTTATATTATAATAGTATATGTTACATGGAAAATTTTATAGATGCAGACTTTAAAATCTTATTATCTAGAAATCTATGATAAGGAGGTGATTTTTTGAGAGATACAAAAATTTATAGAATTATGCTTTTAAGCTTTATATTTATGTTTGTGGCTTTTATAAAAATCAGTATAGTTCATGCTTCTGCATATAATGGAACAATTATAGGAAAGGACATAGAAATTGATAAATCATGGAAAATAAAGTTTAATATGCAGCTAGATGAGAGTACGGTAAATGATTCAAATATAGTAGTTGCAGATATTGATGGAAACTCTGTACCAATATCTGTACAACTGTCCAGTAATGGCAGCGATCTAGTAGGTACACCTAAAACTCAGTATTCCTACGGTAAAACCTACAATTTAATTGTGAAAAGTGGATTAAAGTCCATAAGTGGTAAAAGTTATGGTGAGTCTAAAATGCAATTTAATGTGAAATCCAATTCCAACTCTAATACTAATTCAAAATATACGGTTACCATTGATGCAGGTCATGGAGGAAATGATAAGGGAAATGTTAGTGATTTAGGTTTAAATGAGAAGGATGTAGATTTATCTGTGGCATTAAAAGTAGGGAATATACTTGAGCAAAGTGGAATAAACGTAGTGTATACCAGAAAAAATGATACTATTTCTTGGGACAGCAGTTCTGATTTGAAATCTCGTTTTGATATAGCAAATAATGCAAAATCAGATTTATTTGTTACAATACATTGTAACACTTATGCGGAAAGTTCAGCAGTAAAGGGAATAGAAAACTATTATTCAACTTATAGTGATGAAGCTAAAAATGTTGCCCAAAATATACAAAGTAAAATGGTAAGTTACACTGGCAGTGTGGATAGAGGAATAAAAGAAGGCAAATCTCAACATGAAATACTGAGGGGAACCGTATCACCGGCAGTTATGGTGGAGTTGGGATTTATGAGTAATTCTGAGGAAAGCAGCTTACTTGGAAGTAGCGATTATCAAAACAAAAGTGCATCTGCTATTGCAAATGGAATTTTGGAGTCTTTAGATTTATTAAATGAAGATAAAGATTTAACGGTAAGCTCCATATCAGATCTAGCCAGTCAGATAACCGAAGGAGATGACTATTCTCTTCCACTTAGTGTACAAGCTACTATGAGCAATGGATCTATTCAAAAATTGGGGATTATATGGGATTCAGAGAAAGTTGACTCTTTTAAAACAGGTACATTTACATATAAAGGTACTGTTGCAGGGTATGGAAAGCAAATAATTCTTACTTTAACCATAGTTGCAAAAGTTCATCAGACACCGCCTTCAAATACGGCTCCTGTAGTAGTCATAGATCCGGGGCATGGAATGGGAAGTGATGTAGGTGCCACTGGTATAAATGAGCTACAAGAAGATGATATCACACTGGCAGTAGGGTTAAAGACAGGTAAAATACTTGAAGAGCACGGAGTAAATGTAGTATATACCAGAACGACAGATATGAGTGCTACTCCAATGAGTATCACAGAGAGTCTTCAAAAGCGTTGTGACATATCAAATAATGCAAATGCTAGATATTTTGTATGTATCCATACTAATGCCTTTGATGCTCCTTCAGCTAATGGTACAGAAACTTTATACTATACAGGGAATGAAGAAGGTAAAAAGTTAGCCACATATATACAAAATAGTATTATAGAAGAGGTTGGAACATATAATAGGGGGTTAAAGGATGGAAGTTGGTTTTATATTACAAGGAATACAATTGCACCTGCAGTATTAACAGAATTAGGTTTTGTAACAAATCTTGATGATGCGGCAAAATTAAGTAGTGATGAATACAGAGCTAAATTTGCACAAGCTATAGCTGATGGTATACTAAAGGCACTGGGATACTAATTGAGTTTTTAAATTTTGTTGTAAATAAATTGACAATAAAATTTTCATATAATATAATAGAGAAAAATTCAATAGTAAACATTTTAAAAACTTTGAACAGGAAAAGTATTTGAGTTTATATCATTTACAGAGAGCGGCCACTGGTGAGAATCCGTAGGGTAACTTAGAGAAAATCACCTGGGAGTTTGAGAATTGAAAAGTATTTAACTATCTGATTAAATTCTTACGTAGTTCTGCGTTATAGAATACCATGTTAGTGTTCTAGAATTACCATAGGTGGTATAGCGAATTTAACTTCGTCCTATTTGGATGAAGTTTTTTTATTTTAAATAATCTAAGAGCTAATTTAAATTTGAATATAACTATATGCATTTTAAATAGCATGTTTAACTCGTGTATAAAACAAAGTAAGTGGTAAAAAATTAACATTAAAGATGAAAGGAGTTCAATTTATGTATAAAAAAATTGATAATAATAAAAGTTTTGTACAAATGGAAAAAGATATTTTAAAATTGTGGCAGGACAGAAAAGTGGTGGAAAAAAGCTTTAATTCTAATAAAGACGGAGAATATTTTACTTTTTATGATGGACCTCCAACTGCTAATGGGAAGCCTCACATAGGACACGTTTTGACAAGAGTTATCAAGGATCTTATACCCAGATATAAAGTTATGAAAGGATATAAGGTTTTAAGAAAGGCAGGTTGGGATACCCATGGGCTTCCTGTGGAACTAGAAGTTGAAAAAAGTCTTGGAATTTCGGGGAAACCTCAAATCGAAAAATATGGAGTAGAGGATTTTATAAAAAAGTGTAAAGACAGTGTTTTTACTTATGTAAGTCAATGGAGAAAAATGTCTGACAGGATAGGGTTCTGGGTTGATATGGATAACCCTTATGTAACTTATCACAACCATTACATAGAATCTGAATGGTGGGCTTTAAAACAAATATGGGATAAGGATCTCCTGTATAAAGGTCACAAAATAGTACCGTACTGTCCTAGATGTGGTACTGCCCTTTCCTCACATGAGGTTTCACAGGGATATAAAGATGTAAAAGAAACATCTGTGTATATTAAATTTAAAATTAAAAATGAAGATAAATATATTCTGGCATGGACTACAACACCGTGGACATTACCTAATAATATGGCTCTAACAATAAATAAAAGCTATGATTATGTAGAGGTAGTTAATAATGGAGAGCACTTGATACTAGCAGAAGGACTTCTCGAAAAGTTAGAAGGGGAATATGAAGTTGTGAGGAAATTTAAAGGTGAAGAAATGCTAGGAATAGAGTATGAACCTATGTTTAATTTCACATCTTTTGAAGGAAAGGCTCACTATGTTGTTCATGGTGATTATGTTACTCTTACAGATGGTACTGGAGTTGTGCATACTGCGCCGGCATTTGGTGAGGATGATAGTATTACATGCATGAAATACGATATACCTATGATAAATTCTGTAACTACGCAAGGAAAATTCAAAGATGAAGTTATTCCTTGGAAAGGACTTTTTGTAAAAGATGCGGATCCCAAAATAATAGCATATTTGAAAGATAAAAATATATTGTATAAAGCAGAAAAATTTACTCACTCTTATCCATTTTGCTGGAGGTGTGATACTCCACTTTTATATTACCCAAGAGACACTTGGTTTATTAGAATGTCAGCCATGAGAGATAAACTTATTAAAAATACTAATGACACAAATTGGTATCCCGATAATATAAGAACAGGAAGATTTGGAAAGTTTGTTGAAGGGGTGATAGACTGGGGACTCAGCAGAGAAAGGTACTGGGGTACTCCGCTGCCTATATGGGAATGTAAGTGTGGGCATAGAGAATGTATAGGAAGTATTGAAGAACTTAAGAAAAAAGGAATTAATGTACCAGATGATATAGAACTTCATAAACCATACATAGATGAAGTTAAATTAAAATGTGATAAATGCCAGGGAGAAATGGAAAGGGTACCAGAAGTAATTGATTGTTGGTTTGATTCAGGATCCATGCCTTTTGCACAACATCATTATCCTTTTGAAAATAAGAAACTTTTTGAAAAAAATTTTCCAGCTCAGTTTATTTCTGAGGCGGTGGATCAGACTAGAGGATGGTTTTATACTCTTATGGCTATATCTACAGTATTGTTTGACAAAAGTTCCTTTGAAAATTGTCTGGTCTTAGGTCACGTATTAGATAAACATGGTCTTAAAATGTCAAAACATAAGGGAAATGTATTGAGTCCTGAAGTAGTACTTGAAAATGAAGGGGCAGATGCTACTAGATGGTATTTTTATACAGAAAGTGCTCCATGGCTTCCATCTAGATTTTATGAAGAAGCAGTTCAAGATAGTCAGAGAAAATTTTTAGGAACACTTTGGAATGTATATTCTTTTTATGTACTTTATGCAAATTTGGATAAATTTAATCCTTTAGAATATTCTGATTTTGCAAGTGAAAATGTAATGGATAAATGGGTTATTTCAAGGTTGAATTCGCTAATAAAAAAGACAGAGGAAAGTTTGGATGGCTATAGAATTACGCAGGCAGCAGAAAATATTGGTGATTTTGTAGATGAACTTTCAAATTGGTATGTAAGGAGAAATAGAACTAGATTTTGGAATGAACAGTTAACAGAAGACAAAATAGGAGCTTATGTAACTTTATATAATGTATTGAATAAATTATGTTTAATTGCAGCACCTTTTATACCATTTATGACAGAGGAAATCTATCAAAATCTTGTTTTGAATTTAAATAAAGATGTACCGGAAAGTATACATTTATGTAAATGGCCAGAGTATAATTTAAGTCTAGTGGACAATGACTTGGAAAAGAATATGGAGGAATGCTATAAAATAGTCAAATTGGGTAGGAGCGCTAGAAATGCAGCAAATATAAAAAATAGACAGCCATTATCTGAGATGCTTGTAAGTGTAAAATCACTTCCTAAGTATTATGGTGAGATAATAAAAAGCGAGTTGAATATTAAAAGTATAGTTTTTAATGCAGATCTATCAAAATATGTTAATTTTACTATAAAACCTAATCTTCCTGTACTAGGGAAAAAATATGGAAGAATGATACCTAAAATAAAACAAAGTATATCTTCCATGGATCAGATGGATTTGGCAGGCAAAATAAATAATAATGAAGTAGTAAAAATAAAAATAGATGAAACTGAAATAGAATTGAATTCAGAAAATCTACTTATTACCATGGAAGGATTGGAAGGTTTTGCTTTTTCTGGAGAGGGAAGTAAAGGAATAGTCTTAGAGACTACAATTACAGAGGAACTTAAAGAGGAGGGAAACCTAAGAGAGATATTAAGTAAAATACAAAACATGAGAAAAGAAAGTGGATTTGAAGTTGCAGATAAAATAAAGTTGTATATTTCAAATAATGAAAATCTTGAAAAGGTAATTAAAAAGTTTGAAGTTGAAATTAAAAAAGAAACTCTTGCAGTAGAAGTTGTTTACAATGAAAATAGAGAATATAGTGATTGTAATATTAATGGAGAAAAACTTAATATTGCAGTAGAAGTATTAAAATAGTGGATTGTCTTGTAATAAAGTAATTTTGTAAGTATAATTATAAAAAAACAAATCGGTAGGTGATAAAATGGCCACATCAATTAAAGACGTTGCTAAGGAGGCAGGAGTTTCTATAGCCACGGTTTCCAGAGTACTCAATGATGTAGATGTTGTAAATGAGGAAACTAAAAAAAAGGTTTTAGCAGCTATTAAAAAACTAGGATATAGACCTAATATAGTAGCAAGAAGTCTCAAAACTCAAAAGACAAGAACTATAGGAATAATAATTCCTGATATATCCAATCAATTTTATCCTGAAATTGTAAGAGGAGCTGAAGATGTAGCAAATATATATGATTATAATATAATGCTGTGTAATACTGATTTGGATGTAGAAAAGGAAATGGAATATTTAAAGGTTTTAAAAGAGAAGATGTCAGATGGAGTATTATATATGAGTAATTCATTGGAAGAAGATATGTTAAATCTTATAAAACAACTTCAGATCCCAATGGTACTAGTAGAAACTACAAATGATAAAGAAGATATTCCTAGTGTAACTATTGATAATGAAAAGGCAGCATATGATGGAGTAACTTATTTAATAAATAAGGGAAATAAAAAAATAGCTTATATAGGTGCTAGTGGAGATATGGCTAATGCAAGTGCAGTAAGATACAAAGGATATAAAAAGGCTCTGGAAGAAAATAATTTACAGATGGATGAAAACAGAACTTATTTTGGCAACTTGAAAGCAAAAGATGGGTATGAGGGCATAAATAAAATACTAGATAAAGTAGATGTGGATGCTATATTTTGCAGTAGTGATGAAATTGCCATGGGAGCCATAAATGCACTAAGGGATAGGGGAATTAAAGTACCTGAAGATGTAGATGTCATGGGGTTTGACAATATATACTCAGCATCTATATTTTATCCTAAATTGACTACTGTAGCTCAACCTATTTATGATATGGGTTCTGTGGGTATGAGAATGCTTATAAAATTAATAAACAATCAAAAAATGGATAATACAAATTATATATTACCTCATCAGTTAATTGAAAGAGACTCCTGTAAAAATAGTACACGGCATGGCACACGGACTGTATAAGTAAACGTAAACTTGTTTAATACTGTTTATAGAAAGTTAATACAAAAATTCCGGGATATGATATATAATAGAATATAAATAAAATACATATTTTTCGTGGGAAAGGAATGTATGATGGTAGAAAGACTAATTGATGCAGTTATTTTTGTCCTGGACAAAACAGGCTATGCAGGTACGTTCATAGCTATGGCTCTGGAGAGTGCCTGTATACCTATTCCGAGTGAAGCTATATTGCCTTTTGGAGGATATTTGAGTTTCACAGGAAGGTTAAATTTGATTCTGGTTATAATTTTTGGAACACTTGGAGGAACAGTAGGGTCTATAGGGGCATATTACATTGGAAAGATAGGTGGAAGACCTCTAGTTGAAAAATATGCTGATAAGCTTAGATTATCTAAATCTCATATTGAAAAGAGTGATTATTATTTTAATAAGTATGGAGAAAAGATAGTATTTTATTCTAGACTATTACCTATAATTAGAACATTTATTTCTCTTCCGGCAGGTATAAGTAAAATGGATGTGAAGAAATTTACTATATATACTTTATTAGGATCTACTATATGGAGTGTACTTTTAGGATATGCCGGTTATAAAATGGGAGAAAACTGGACTATTATACGTGAGTGGTTCCATTTTGCAGATATAGCCTTAGTAGTTTTAATAGTGGCATTTATTTTTTATAAGTTGATATTTAAGAAAATACAAACAGAAAATTCCTAGGAATTAACATTATTCCATTTAAAAATGTTAATATTATTTTGAAAGATCAGTAATTAATTTACTGGTCTTTTCTATATTTAGACATTGTAAAAAATATTGTCGTAGATATCTGAATTTTGTTTAACGAATTTTTTGAAATTTTTTCTATTTCATGGTATAATTTAACATAAAAGTAAATATAATTATTGGTTGCCATTATAGGAGGGGAATTATGAATTATAGGGATAAGGTAAAAAGAATATTTTATTACTTGTTAAATTTAAAGGAACTGAATCAAAAATGCATAAAGAATATTTATGATTATGATAAGTTATATTGGGAAGAAGATTTTTGTCATACAGCTAGCAATGATTCTTGGGTAGAAATAAATAAAGATAATAAGCTGTACAAAGAATTTTTTAGTTTATACCAAGAAAGTGAGAAAAATGGAGAGAATTTTGAGATAGTTTTTGGCAACGGACTAATAGTATGGAAATTAGAAAATGATAAGATCATTTATCCAGTTTTAACAACTAGAATGAAAATAGAGTTTAATAAGGTAAAAGGAAGTTTTATGTTAATTCCTTCTGGCAAAACGGTTCTTGAAACTTTTTTATTTGAAGATTTAAAGCAATGTGATGTAGCTAATATTTTTAAACTTGAGGATAGGGTGAATGACAGTAATTTGGATCCCAGAAATATAATAGAAACTGAGCATATCTTCTTAGAACTATTTTCTAGTATAGATACTAGAGGAGTAGTTAATAAAAATAAGTTTTCAAAGAAAAAAGTCAATCTTGAAGAATTTCCGGTTATTTATAATACTGCTATTATTTTAGCACGGAAAAATAGTATGAAATTATGGGAGATGGAAATTAATAATATAATAAAAGGAATAGATAATGGATATAAAATACCTGAGACTATTAAAGCTTTAGTAGATGAAAAAGATATAAATTATAGTGAAGAAGATGTAAATCAATGGAAGAATATTGGGCAAGATTTGCTTTTCCCGTTGCCTGCAAATTCGGAGCAAAAAGAAATAATAAAACGTATATCCGAAAATTATGGAGTAGTTGTACAAGGTCCTCCCGGTACTGGTAAAAGTCATACTATAATAAATTTAATATGTCATCTTCTTGCTTATGGAAAAAGGGTATTGGTAACGAGTCAGACAAGCAGGGCACTTAGAGTATTAACAGAAAAAATACCTGATGAAATAAAGCCGTTATGTATAAGCATATTAGGTAATGATGCGGCATCTTTAAATGATCTTAATGAATCTGTGAGGAAAATAGCAGATAATTTATCAGAGGATCCTGAAGCAATGTATGATGATATTAAAATACTGGAACGAAAACTAAATTACTGTAGAAAAAATCAGCAAGTTTTGTATGAAAAGCTTAAACAGGTAGAAAAGTTGGAAAATTATAATGTAAATTATAACGGAAAAAATTATAATACTATGTATATGGCAAAGTGGATAAAGGATAATAAGGACAAGTATAGTTGGATAGAGGACAAAGTAGATATTAATGAAAATATACCTATTTCAGAAAAAGAGTTTGAGATATTAATTTACTTATTAGGGGAATTGGATAAAACTGAAAAATGCCGTTTTGACAGCATAAAAAATATAGTAACTAGATTACCTGATGAAGAGGAGTTTTGTGAAAAAATAGAAGAATACAAACAATTAACTATGGAATATGAAAAATGCCTTGAAACAGTGGAAGGATGGCATATACCCTATAATGATAGGTGTGATTATGATAAATTATTAAAATTAATTGAAGAAGGTAGGAATAGAATTTCGTATTTTGAAGAGGGTATGTGGGGAAATATGATGTATAATTATTATACCAGTAATATAACAAGGGAAACACTGAAGGATTTATTATATAAAAGTAATAATTATATATTAATGCTTGGCAGGATTAGAAATCAACTAAGAAATCATAAGGTGGAAATTCCTAAAGATATTAATATGGACAAGTTCATAGAAAAATTTAATGCATTATATAATTCTTTGAACGATGGGGGGAAAATAAGTAAACTTTTTATTATGCTTCATTCGGAATATAATTATATATTAGACAATTGTAAGGTAGATGGTAAGCCTTTAAAAACTATGAGCCAAGCGATGACAGTTAAGCTTTATACGCAGCAGGAACAAATATTTAAAGAATTGAAAGCAATTTGGAATAACACCATAAAAGATTATGGCGGAAAAATAATAAATGCTAACATGAAAGAAACGGATCTTATTTCCATTGAAAAAAATATGGAATATTTAAGTGAAATTGTAAATTGGAATACAAAGCATAAAAGACCTATTATGGATAGTTTCGGAAGAATATCGGTTCCTCCATATATCAATTGGTATAAAAAAGAAACTTATGAATATTTAATTAGATGTGTAAAAGCTATAAAAAATATAAATAAGTATAATCAGGTCAAGGCATATATAGAGGTTTTTAAGAAGACAATAAGTAATTCAGAAAAATTGAAGAATCTTCACAAGGCCATAGAAGATCTGAATGTGGATAAGGTTAAACAGACTTTGGCAAAATTGAAAGAAATGAGTATTATAAAGAATAAATCTGCAAAAATAGATGAATTATTAAATCGAATGAGTAAAGTATGCCCTAATACTGCTGAAAATATAATGAAGAATTGGAATTTAGCAGGAGAGAAATTTAAAAATTGGGAACAAGCATGGAGATGGAATCAATGGAACAGTTTTTTAAATGATATGTATAGTTTAAGTCCAGAAGCATTAGAAGAAAGCATAGAAGATGAAAAAAATAAGGAAAAGATAATTATAAAGGATATAGTTTCTAAAAAAACCTGGTATAATGAAATACGCCAAACTACTGAGAACCAGAAAAGAAGTTTATTTTCATGGCTTCAAGCGGTAAAGAGAATTGGCAAGGGTAGAGGTAAAATGGTACCTGAATATAGAAAAATAGCCCAAAATGAAATGGAGAAGTGTAAAGAAGTAATTCCAGTATGGATTATGCCTCTAAATAGAATTATTGAAAATATAAAATTATCTAAAAATATGTTTGATGTAATAATATTTGATGAAAGCAGTCAAAGTGACATATTTTCATTATGTGCACTTATGAGAGCCAAAAGAGCGGTAATAGTGGGGGATGATAAACAAATAAGTCCTGAAATTATTGGAGTTGATCAAAGTAACATATATAATTTGATAGACAAATATCTAAAAGATATACCTCAAAAAGAATGGTTTGATCTTCAAACGAGTCTTTATGATACAGCCATCAGAGTATTTCCAAGTAGATTGATGTTAAAAGAGCATTTTAGATGTATTCCTGAAATAATAAATTTTAGTAATAATCTAAGTTACTCTGGAGAGATAATACCTTTAAGGTATCCTAGGAGTTATGAAAAATTTTATCCTCCGATAAACACCATTAGAGTAAAGGATGGAACAAGGGATCCTGTAAAACCTATCAATATAAAAGAAGCAAAGTGTTTAGTGGATAAAGTTGTATCCTGTTGCAATGATAGCAAATATTCGAATATGACTATGGGAGTTATATCTTTACTTGGAGAAGCTCAGGGACAATTGATAGAAGGTATGCTAAGGGAAAAGATAGGTGTGGAAGAAATGATAAAAAGGAAGATCATATGTGGAGATGCTTATTCTTTCCAGGGGGATGAGAGAGATATAATGTTTTTGTCTATGGTAATATCTAATGAGGTTAAGTTTGCTCCTCTCATGAGAGAAAATGATATTAGGAGGTTTAATGTAGCAGCTAGTAGAGCCAGAAATCAAATGTGGTTGTTTTATTCTATAGAATTAGAAGATTTAAATGTGGAATGTGCACGTTATTGTCTTTTAAATTATTGTTTAAATTATGATAAATATTATGTGAATAATAAGAATGTGGATTGCATATTCCAGTCTAGGTTCCAAAAGGATATATATAATATTATAAAGAATAAAGGGTATAATGTAATTCCAGAGGTGAAAATAGGTAAATATAAAATAGATTTTATAGTAGAAGGATTCAGAAATAGAGTAGCTATTATATGTGATGGAGATATGTATTCAGAGAAGTATAATTGGAAAGAAAGTGTAGAAAGACAGTTAGATTTAGAGAGAGTGGGATGGATATTTTATAGAATAAGAGGAAGTGAATTTTATTATGACCCAGAAAGGGTAATGAGTAAGTTATGGGAAAAATTAAGTGATGCAGGAATAGAACAATATAAGATGGAAGAGGTTGATGCTAAAAATCTTAGAGTGGTTTAGATTTTTACGAGGTTCAGATGGAGAAAGGAATTTCTTGTAGGGAATTCCTTTCTCCATCTGAACCTTTGAACACTATATTAAATTTCACATTTATAACTACCTATACATATTATAAAGCATAGCAAGCATTTTTGGAGTGAAGTTATTGTTATATGCACTAATTCTTGCAGGTGGTAAAGGAACAAGATTGTTTCCATTATCAAGGGCTAAAAATCCTAAACAGTTTTTAAAGATTATAAATAATAAGAGCTTTTTAAGAAATACGGTAGATAGGATTAAGCCTTTGGTTAATGAGAGAAATATATATATAATTACTAATAAAGAATATATAGATAAAGTTCAAGAAGAACTTCCAGATATAAACGAAAGAAATATATTTGCAGAACCAGAAAACAAGGAAACCGCTACGTGTATAGGATTTTCTGCAGTAAAATTATTGAAAAAAGATCCTACTGCTACTATGATAATTTTGCCGTCGGATCATTATATAGAAAATGAAAAATTATTTATAGATACTATTTTTCAAGCAGTGGAAATAGCAGAAAGAAGAAAGGGTCTTGTAACTATGGGAATTAAACCTTCAAGACCTGAGACAGGATATGGTTATATAAATATGGGAGAAAGGATAAATGCTAGGATTGCTACCTTCAAAGTGGAAAGATTTTTAGAAAAACCTAACTTAGAAGTTGCAAAGGACTTGATATTTAAAGGCACTTATTTGTGGAATAGTGGTATATTTGTATGGAGGGCAGATGTGTTTTTAAGAGAAATGCAGAAATACCTTCCTAAAATGTATAGAAGTATGCTTTCCATATATAAAGGTCTGGACACAGAAGAAGAAGAAAGGATTATAAAAGAACAATATAGTTCTATAGATGGAATATCTGTGGATTTTGGAGTGATGCAGAAAACTAGAAAGGCTTATGTAATTAAATGTGAGTTCTTATGGGATGATATAGGAACTTTTAATGCTTTAGGAAGATTTTTGAAAGATTTTAATGGCAATAATGTAAAGGGTAATGCAGTATTGGAAGCTAGTGAGAGTTGTACTGTATATGGTGAGGATAAGCTTATCATAGTATTCGGAGTAAAAGATTTAATAGTAGTAGATTGTCAGGATGTGCTTTTGATAATGGATAAAAATAAGGATCAAGAAATAAAATATCTGGTGGATATTTTAAAAAAGAAAAATAATTTGAAAAAATATTTATAGTGAAGTTGAAAATATATATTCCACAGTTTAACAATTATATATGTTTATTGAAATTTAAATATACTTTTAGTATAGTTCTCAAATGATTTAATTAATTCCAATTTATTTGTTCTGGTCATTTTTTTTATAATGTATTCTCTGTGCAGAGCTTCTTTTTTGGAATTATATTTTTCAAAATATACAAGCTTTACAGGGAGCCTGCCTTTAGTGTATTTGGCTCCTTTTTTGTTGTTATGAGCACGTATTCTTTTTTCCAAATTATTAGTATAGCCTGTATATAATGTTCCATCATTGCATTTTACTATATAAACGTATTCCATATAATCCACTTTCCCAAAATTACTTTACAGATACATAAGAATTGTTTTCTATATAAAATCTCCAGAGATAATCTGCTGCATCTGCTGCATAATCTATACCTATTCTTTTTGCGCTTTTTATTTTGAAACTTGTAAAATCATCTTCTATAATATAGAGGTCACTGTTACAGAGATCTTTTTTGTTTTGTTCCTTATCTATGAGTAATGCTTTACATAGTTTACCAGGGCCATTGGTCAAGTTTTTTATTTGATTTTTGTTTAAATGTTCAAATTTCTTTTTATATCTGTTAAAAGATATTTCATCTATACAATGAACAGGTTCTATGGCTCTTATAAGTACTGCTTCAGGTATGCCTTCAGCCTCAGTCACAACGTTAAAGCAATGATACATACCATATATCATAAATACATATGAAAAACCACAGGGACCGTACATCACTTCTGTTCGTTTTGTACGCCTATTCATATAAGAATGGGCAGCTTTATCCTTAATTCCCTTATAAGCTTCTGTTTCAACTATTCTTCCAGATAATTGTTTACCGTTTATCTCATGAACCAATATTTTTCCCAGAAGATTTTTGGCTATAGATACTGTATCTCTATTATAAAAATTTCGCAGTAATTTTTTCAAAAGTAACACAATCCTTTAATATTTAAATTTAATAATAATTATATATGAATAAGATATTTTGTCAAATTTCATTAATAATTGAATATGTGGTTAATATGTAAATACCTAGTGAGATAGAATAAAAACTAGTTTATCGAATATATATCAAATATCAGATAAATATTAAATGGAACTAGTTTTACAAAATAATTGGGAGGAATAGCATATGAAAACCACTGAAATTTTTGAGAAAAAGGTTAAAGATACTTTAATTAAGACAGGCATAGAATTACTTAATAAAAATCCTGAAGAAAATATTTATAGGTTATTTACTCTTATAAAAAAAGCAATAAAGAAAGATAAAGATAATTTAAGTAAAATTAAAGAAGTAGAAAAGTTATATAAAACTAATCCTGCAATTCATGAACTTGTGATAAATATTATAAGGGATTCAAACAAAAAATGTAGAAATAAGCTTTTTGCTAACTTTTTGGGAAATGCAGTATGGTATGGAATGCCAAAAAGAAAGAAAATTTTAAATGAGAGAAATGTAAAAATACCCTTTACAATTCTTATAAGTCCATCCATGAGATGTAATTTAAAATGTAAGGGATGTTATACTGAAAGTTACAGTAAAGAAGATGACATTTCAGAAAAAGAGGTGGATAGAATTATTAGAGAAGCTAGAGAACTTGGAGTTTACTTTTTTGTGATTCTTGGGGGAGAACCTTTTATAAATCATTACATGTTGAATGTGTATGAAAAATATAATGATTGTATATTTGTACCCTTTTCAAATGGCACACTTTTTGATGAAAAATTAGCAGATAAAATAGAAAAGCTTGGGAATGTTTTCCCTATGTTTTCTGTTGAAGGGTTTCAAGAGGAAACTGATAGGAGAAGAGGGAAAGGCATATTCAATTCAGTTATGAATGCTATGGAACTTTTAAAAGAAAGAGGAGTTTTATTTGGAGTATCTACTGCCGTTAGTATATATAATATAAATAAGGTTACATCGAATGAATTCATAGATATGATTACACAAAAAGGAGCAAAGATGGGATGGTATTTCATATTTATGCCAGTAGGTAGAGAACCTGATGTAGATTTAATGCTTACTCCAAAGCAAAGAATATATTTAGGCGAGAGAATAAGAGAAATAAGAAGTACAAAGCCTTATTTTGCTATAGATCTTTTTAATGATGTACCTTATGCAGAGGGATGTATTGCAGGAAAGTATTATTGTCATATAAGTTCTAAAGAAGATGTGGAGCCTTGCATACTTGCACATTTTTCAGTAGACAATTTAAAGGGAAAAAAGCTTGAGGATGTGTGTAATTCAAATTTTTTTAGAGAAATTAAACATAGACAAACTCATGCAAAAAAAGCATGGGAAGAAAGCTTTAAGCCTAAAGGTAATTATGATATGTCTAAGTGGTAAGTATATTTAGGCATATATTCCAGATAACATATTGAAAGATAAAATTATATTTGTTAGTATAAAACATATATATTAAGTTATAGATAATAGGAGAATTATTATGAAAATATACAGGAAAATAGTGTTATTTTTAATACTATTAGTTATTATAGTTATGGTATTTTTCACCATTCAAAGAAAAAATGGAGAAACAAATAAACAAGTATTAAAAGGAAATATTAGGATTGTTACTGATGAAATTCATAAATCACAGTTTAAATTGGCTGCAGATAAATTTAAATTATTGCATGAAAAGGTTAATGTAGATATTAAAGTATTAAATGATGTAAATAATAACGTTAAATCTATACTAAATGATTCTCAATATGATGCAGATATAATAACAATAGATGATAGTTATGTAAAACATGTACTCTCTGAAAATCCAGGTAAATTTTTGGAAGTTACGAATATAATTAATCCATATAAAAGTGTACTCTTAAGTAATAAAATTAATAATAATAGCATAAAAGGAAGAATATATGCTGTTCCTTGGGATACTCATCCTAGAGCTTTAATATATAGAAAGGACATATTTTCAGAACAAGGTATAAATGCGGAAACTATAAAAACCTGGAGTGATTATATAGAGGCAGGTAGAAAGATAAATAAGAATACAAAGAAGATATTTATAGCTAATACTTTAGGCGGCAATAGTGATATATATTTATTACTTGCCAATCAATTAGGGACTGGCTATTTTAATGAAAAAGGAGAGTTGGATTTTCAATCTTCAAGTTGGAATAGGCTAATTGAAATAGTTAATATTTTATATAAGGAAGGACTACTTAAAGATTTTAATTCTGAAAATAAAATTGTGGCTAAAGCACAGGCCGATGAAATAGTATCATTTATAGGAGATCCTGCTTATGTCGTAAACTTAATGAAATATTCCAAGGATTCGGGTAAATGGGGAGTGATAAAGTTACCAGCTTTTGAATCTGGTGGAAATAGAGATGTATCTTTGGGTGGAATAAATTTATTCATAAATAAGAATACATCATCATTTAATTTAGTACAGGAATTTGTAAAATTTACGATTACAGATGATAAATTGCAAATGAACTTGTTAAATGATTATGGCAGGTTTCCAGTAAATATGAGTGCATATAATTTTATAAATTTTAATAAAAATATCTCTTATTTTAATAGTGAAGTATGGAATCTATTTGCTAGTGTAGAAACAGGAGCTTTTAATATAAACTATACTAAAAATTTCCCTAAAGTAAGAGAAACAACAAAGAATACTTTAACTAGCTATAATATGAAAATTCAGGATTTTAAAACTATAGTTGAAACCATAGAAAATTCCTTAAAACATAAATAGAATTTATAGAATTATTTTAAAAATAAATACCATAAAACGTTTACAAAATCTCGAATTTAAGATATAATGTATACAGGGATTAATCATGTGGGGAATTTTAACATATAAGTAAAGCCTTTTAACTAGGAGCGTAAGTAGTTAAAGGGCTTTTGCTTATATTAAATAGTTTTTATATTTAAGTTAAATTTTTTAACTTTCTAAAACTTTTTTATAAATTTCAATGGTTTTTTCAGCTGTTTTTTCCCAAGAAAAGTTATTTGCTTGTTTTAAAGCTTTTGAACTTAAGTCTTCTCTTATGTTGATGTCATTTATCAATGCTTCTATAGAATACATAAAGTTTTCCATGTCACAGGGGTTTATAAGAATTCCACCATCTCCTACTACCTCTGGAATAGATGAAATATTAGAAGCTATTACGGGAGTGCCACAGCTCATAGCTTCAAGAGGAGGGAGTCCAAAACCTTCATATAAAGATGGATATATGAATATATCACAGGCATTGTAAAAAATAGGCATCATTTTTTCTTCTACGAATCCTGTAAATTTAATATTTTTATCTATGTTCAAATCTATGCTTAAATTCTTTAATATATCAGAATCGTCCTTATTGGAACCTACAATTATTAAATCGTAATTCTTATCTAATTTTTTATGAATTTTAGAGAAAGCAGTAATTAATGAAGACACATTTTTTCTGGGGCTAAAACCTCCTATATACAGAATAAATGGATTCTCTATATTATAATTGGCATGTATTTTATATTTACATTTATCTTTATCTAGGGGTTTGTATTTTTTATCTGCAGCTAAAGGAGTTACAAATATTTTATCCTCTTTTATAGGAAAAAATTTCAAAATATCTCTTTTTGAACAATTAGAAACAGTTATTATTCCGTCAGATGAATTGATAATTTTAGGTATTTCCTTTAAAAATTTAAATAGATATCCTTTTCCTACTGTTTCAGGAAGTATATAAGGTATCAAGTCATGGATGGTGACTATTTTCTTACATCCTATGTTTTCGGATATGCCAATACCGTTTTGAGGAATATGGTATATATCTATATTTTCTTTTCTTAAATTTACTGGAAAGTAGTATTGCTCAAAAAATCTATGTTGCCTTTTAGAGGTCATTATTATTTTGGTATTTTGTTGCTGAAGTTTGTTGTAATTACTACCTGACCAGTATATGTGATAAAAATTTTCTTTGTGATTTCTTATTATATATTTTAATATTTTACTGGTATAAGTTCCTATACCGGTACCGTTATACCAGTTAGCTCCCCTTGCGTCTATGGCAATTTTCATTATTCATACCTCCACATTCCAGTAACTTTAAAGTAATTGAGATTGTTATATTATATATTATTAACATTACTATAAAAAGGTGACCATAACTTTTGGATTGAGACTGGGGTAAACTTCTTTTATCACATACATATATGATTATTCATATACTACATATATAATAATTTTTGGAGGAAAAGCTTTTGGATATATTAAAAGTTCGAGAGTGTGTTGAAGATGCTTATGATCTTCATGTTAAATTCATAGAAAAAATAAAAAGTATATATAGAATCCATACCAGCCGCAGCGAATATTGTTTAAAAGTAATAGATTATGATTATGGACATTTCTTATTTATAATTTCTGCTATAAAGCATCTCCAAAATAAAAGATTCAGAAGTATACCTAAAATGATTAAGACTAAGGATGAAAAAGATTATATAAAAATAGAAAATTCCTATGCTTATTTGTGTGAATGGATTATCTGTAGAGAGTGTAATTATGATAATCCTTTAGATATTTTAGTGGCCAGTTCTAAACTAGGAGAATTGCATAAAAAAAGTTGTGATTTTAAAGTTACTAAAGATATGAACCCAAGGGTAGGATGGTTTAAATGGATAGATACATTTAAGCATCGTCAGAGGGAAATGGCAAACTTTAAAAAAGCAATACTTGAAAAAGAACTTAAATCAGAATTTGATACAGTGTATTTAAATCATATTGATGGAGAAATACAATTGGCGGAAAAATCTATAAATAATTTGAATAAAACAAACTATATAGAAAATATGAAAGAAGAAATAAAAAATATGGGGTTCTGTCACCATGATTATGCAAATCATAATATTTTAATAGATGCTAAAGGAGAGGTCAATATAATAGATTTTGATTATTGTATATTAGATACTCATCTGCATGACCTATCAAGTTTGCTTTTAAGGAGAATGAAAAATGGAAGATGGAATATGAATAATGCGCTTTTTATTATGGATACCTATAATTCCATAAATGATGTAAAAAAAGATGATATAGCAATTATGGCTGCTTTTATAGAATTTCCCCAGGATTTTTGGCAGCTTGGAATACAGTATTATATGGAAAAGCAACCCTGGGGAGAAGATTTCTTTATGAAAAAATTAAGGAAAATAATTAAGGATAAAGAAGAAAAATCAGAATTTATAGATGAATTTAGAAATTTAAAATATAATTGAAAGCTTTAAGGGGGAATTGTTCATGTCACATAAAAAATCTCATCGTAAAAATGAGGAAGAAATTGAAAATAAGGATCTAGGTTATTATGACAATAGAGTGGAGAGCCTTAAGAAAACTGTTAAACATTTAGAAAAAATTAATAAAAGAAAAAAAGAAGTAACCAAACTTGAAAAAAAGAGAAGACGTATGTTAAAGGAAATGAAGAAGAAGCATAGGTGAAATAGTGACATTGTGAGGGTGAGGTGGGTTAAAGGTGTATAGTGACAATGTTGAACTGTGTTTTGTAGAATACTTAAAATCAAAAGGGATATATGTAGTAAAGCAATTTAATAGGAATTTAAGACAAGAGGTCACTTTAGATAGGATAAAAGAGCAAATATCAATAATAAGTGAATTTCATAAGAGAACTTTAGGTTATACAGGGATTATGAATAAGCGACTAGACAACAATATAGGAAGGACAGTAGAACGTTATAAGATATATATAAGGAAATTAAAAAAGTATTTGAAGCAGATAGCTGGTTACAGAAATAGGAACAATTTTGAAGAAAAATTAAATAAAGTAGGAGAAGGGTATTTAATAAGAGCAGAAAAATGCATGAATAATTTATATGAAAATAATTATATAAATCTGATACTTAGAAGTATGAACAGAGTGGAAATGTGTCTTACAGATATTTATTTTGATAATTTTAGGAAGGTAAAAGAACTACAAGTAATAAATATAAAAGATTGCTGCTATAATATGGTTGAAATGGATTTAGTATATTTTCTTAATAAGATAAAAAGAAAGGGTATAGATGTAAATTTTAGTGAACTTATAAAAAGTTTTTGTAAGGAGGAATCTTTAGATGATAATAGTTTGCAATTTGTGTTATCTATAGTATCCTATCCTTATCAATTCATGAAATGCTGCAGTAGATATAGATATAATACGAAAAATTGGACGGAAGAGGAATATTTACTTAGATTAGATAAATCCATCAAAGAGGATGGAGAAAGTTTAATTTAAATAATGGTTAATGGGGGGGCTTTTAGATTGATTGATAGATATGGTGAAAAAAAATATTTAACGGAATATGATCTATGTGTAGAACTTTTTGATAGATTTGATTTAAAAGTTTATGATATTATACCTATCAGAAAAGTTTATATGGTTTCTTCGAATAAAGGTAAAAAAATATTTAAGAAACTAGAGTATACCTTAGATGAATTGAATTTTATAAATGAACTTTTAACTTATGTAAGAAGTAAATTTCCAAGAGTAGTTAACTTTGTGGAAAATAAAGAAGGATATATATATACTATATGGAATGGAGATATGTATTGTATAATGGATGTAGTCTATGGCAGAGAGTGTAATTTTAGCAATCCTGTAGACTTAAGTATAGCAGCTGAGGGACTCGGAGAATTTCATCTTGCATCTGAAGGCTTTAAAACCAATATACAAAATAAATATAATAATGGAAAACTTATTGACACTTTTAATCGGAGAATTCAAGAGATGGAATTTTTCAGGAATATAGCTAATATACATGAAAAGAAAACGGAATTTGATGAGATATTTATAAAAAACTCCGATTATTATATAGAACAAATAAAAAAGAGTGAAAGTATGCTTGAAGAATCTTATTATTATAAGTTATGTAGTGAAGAGGATAAAATAGTAGTATGTCATCATGATTTGGCTTACCATAACATATTAATAAATAATAATGAAGCTTATTTTGTAGATTTTGATTATGCTATTATAGACTTGAAAGTACATGATTTATGTAATTTTATAAATAAAGTTATTAAAAGTTTTGCTTTTGATACGGAAAAGGCAAAGCTTATAATAGATAATTACTGTAACAAGAACACATTAAGCAGTAGGGAATTAGAAGTATTGTATGCTATGTTAAATTTCCCTAATGATTTTTACACTATATCCAGAGACTATTATACAAAGAGAAAAGATTGGAAAGAAGAAATATTTTTAGATAGATTAAAAAGAAAAATTAGATATAAAGAAGATAGGAAAGAATTTTTAGAGGAATTCAAAAATAAAGTTTTGAGTTAATCCATAAAATAAAAAATACACCCATATAATTAAGTGTAAGACCTTATTTTAATGGGTATATTTTTGATTGATTTAAATTTTTTTATACAGCTTGATTTTTTATTTATATTGTTTCTGAAATTCCAATCTGCTCCAGAATACCAGAATTCCATGTCATGGTGCTAGTACAATTTTCTACCGTAGAATTGTAGGCGTGCCCTGTAATGCTTCCTACTGATTGAAAACCTCCGATGATAGTGCCGGTAGTGGTACAATTTTTAATTGTAAAAGAAGAAGGAACAGGATCAGTGGAACTTTCTCTACTTCCACCTACAAGGCCGCCTACACAAGTTGTGTTTTCTGATATGCTGACAAGTAGTATTGGCTGAACAGTCTATAACTGGAGTAGGCATATCTTCACCTGTTTGGATAAGAAGTTCGTCCTATACCATATAAGTTATTGGAGATAAAAGTTTCTCCTTTGCTTATTAGTAGCTGTTTATTTTCATTTTGTACCTCCCGGGCAATTCTTTCTTCCAAGCAAAAACATATATCAATGTATAGTTTTTCAATAATAGAATTCTGAAAAACAAAATGAATTTCAGAATTCTATAACATTATTTTATATTCATAATTTTGTTATATATGTTTATAGTGTTTCTTATAGTTTTTTTCCAATTTAATTCAGAAGCTCTCTTTAGGCCGGAACATATGAGCTTATTTTTAAGGTTATTATCTGAAAGCACTTTCAACATGGCTTCACATAAATCATCTCTATTTAGAGGATCTATAAGCAGGGCACCTTTACCCACAACTTCAGGAAGAGATGTATTATTTGAAGTTATTACAGGTATTCCACAGGCCATTGCTTCTATGGGGGGAAGTCCAAATCCTTCATAAAAGGAAGGATATACAAATAATTTAGCTGCATTATATATATAAGGGAGATGCTCTATTGAGATAAAACCAGGAAATAAGACTTTGTCGGATATATTTAGTTTTTCACTATGTTTCTTATAAGTAGTATAGGATTCTCCTCTTTTTCCGGCTATTACTAATGATAAAGGTTTTTTATATAAAGTTATAAGCTTATTAAAGCTGTCTATAAGGCCTAATATATTTTTACGGGGACTAAATCCACCCACATAAAGTACATAATCCTCAGTTATAGAATAGTATTTTTTAGCCACATAGTTGCTTATTCTTTTATCCATAGGTTTATATATTTCTTCACTAGCTAAATGAGTAACATATATTTTATCTTCGGGAAAGTTGAAAGATTTAACTATGTCTTTTTTGGAAAAATTAGAAACTGTAATAATGCCATCGCATAGAGGCACTATCTTAGGTATATATTCTGAGAAAATTTTAAGATATCTGTTACTTACAGTTTCAGGCATTCTATAGGGAATTACATCGTGGAGTGTTATTATAAATCTACAATTTTTATCAATAGGAAGTCCTACCCCATTTTGAGGAACATGATATAAATCTATCTTATTACTTTTTATTATATTAGGTATAATAATTTCTTCCCAGAAATTAACCTTATCATTTTGTGGGGCATTGTCTAATTTAAAATTTTTTTTTAGGTATATATCATTTTTAAAGCTTTCAGGCATGAAAAGTAAATAATTATTTATACTATCAATATTATTTAAACATTTTATTAATTGATAAGTATAAGTTCCTATACCAGTGCCTCTGTACCATTTGGCGGCACGTCCATCAATGCCTATTTTCATATAATTGTTCCTCTCTAAATTAATATAGTTTATTATATTAATTTAAACTTAAAAATGTTAATGTTCTTCTAAATTAATTTGGGAGTTCATATAAATATATAGGGGTGATTAGTATGATGCGAGAATTTGAAATAGAAAGACAATTTGATGTAAAAATTGAAAATATAAAGCCAAGTAGAGGAGTATATCTGTTAAAAACGGATATAGGAATGAAATGCCTTAAAAAAATAAACTATGGAACTCAAAAACTTTTGTTTGTTTATGGGGCAAAAGAACATCTTATAAAAAATGGATTTTCACAAGTGGATAAATATTCTATTAACATAGAAGGAAATCCATATGCTATTATTAATGAAGATATATATACATTGTCAGAATGGATTAAAGGAAGAGAATGTGATTTTAAAAATAAAGAAGATATTATAAACGCTGCTAAGTGTTTGGCAAAAATGCATATAGCTTCTAAGGGATATGAACCACCGGAAAATAGTAAATTAAAGACTGATCTTGGAAGATGGCATCATCTTATGGAAAAGAGAGTTAAAGCTTTAGATAAGATGAGAGATATGGGAAGAAAAAAAAATAATAAAGGAAATTTTGATTTAAATTACATGAAAGTGGTTAAATTTTATAAGGATTTTGGTAAAAGGGCCATTGAGGTGTTACGAGATTCAAAATATGATGAGTTATGCAGTATTGCTGAAGAGGAAAAAGGATTCTGCCACCATGATTTTACTTACCATAATATAGTAGTAGATGAAGGAGAAACATTTAATGTAATAGATTTTGATTATTGTAAAAGGGAATTACGTTCTTATGATATTTCTTCTTTCATGATTAAAGTTTTAAAACGCTCTAATTGGAATATAGAAAATGCACGGCTGATTATTGATTCATATAACGAAGTTAGTCCCATTAAAGAAGAAGAGTATAAAGTCATATATGCTTTCTTATTATTCCCTCAGCGTTTTTGGAGACTGGCAAATAGATATTATTACAATGAGGTAAACTGGCCAACAAATACTTTCAATAAAAAATTGGAAGAATTAATAGCTGAACAGGAGAAATATATTGACTTTATTAAAAAATTTAAAGAAGTTTATAGTGAAAAAAATATCTGAACTTAAAAATAGTCTATATCTGGGTTTTAAATTAATCCAGTATAGGCCTTATTTTTTGCACTTAAAATGGCATGTAATCATAATATATATAGTGACTCTTATATATGGGGATGTATGTAATATGAAAATAGGTGATGTGGTAGTAAGAAAATCCTATAATAAAGATATAACTTTTAAAATAATAGATGTAAAACATACTAAAGAAGGTGTTATATATGGTTTAAAAGGAATAAATTTAAGGATAATTGCAGATTCAAAGGAGGATGACTTAGAAATTATTCCTGAAAATACCCTTACGGAGGAAGAGAGAGTGTTTAATAAACAAGTGAATGAATCAATTAAAAATATTTTAATGAATAGAGGTGGATTTAGATATAGGAGTAATTTTAGACAGGAATACAGTGTAACAAAATTTGCATCCCATAACTCTAAAAATGAACTGGCTTTTGGAAGACCTGGTAAGATTCTTCATATAGATGGAGATGCAGAATATTTGGATGTATGTATCAAGGTATATAAACAACTTTTATTAGATGTGGTTGGTAAAAATATAGTAGAAAAGGAACAGCCTATAAAGGTTATAGAATTGGTAAAGGAAGTTAAACCTGATATAATTGTTATTACGGGACATGATGCCATAGTAAAAGATACCCAGGATTACATGGATTTAAACAATTATAAAAATTCCAAATATTTTGTTCAAACAGTATCGGAACTCAGAAATTATAAATCTAACTATGATGATTTGGTAATATTTGCAGGAGCTTGTCAGTCTTGTTATGAAAAAATTTTAGATTCAGGTGCAAATTTTGCGAGTTCACCCAGCAGGGTACTTATACATTGTTTGGATCCAGTGTTTTTGTGTGAAAAAATAGCTTATACTAATATAGAAAAAGTTGTATCAATTCAAGAAGCCCTACAAAATACCATAACAAGAACTAACGGCATAGGAGGGCTGCAAACAAGAGGGAAATATAGAGAAGGATTTCCCAAATCACCATATGTATAAAAATTATAAAAATTGTAAATATTATTGTATATATGAGGTACTTAAAGAAATAATCATATACAATAATATAAATAAAGGCAAGTTGAGTCTGTTAACAAAGATTTAATATTGACAAAGTAATTTATTAAGGATATACTAAAGTGTTTAGTTGACATAAATACTTTTAAAGTGTATAATATAAGTTGTAGAAAGAGGGTGTTTGGAATGGATGGTTCGAACGTATTAGCTTCTATAAGAGAGAATATAGAAAATCATGTAGGAGATAAGGTAACCTTAAAGGCAAATGGAGGTAGGCGAAAAGTTTTTATAAATAAAGGAATAATAGAAAAAGCTTATCCTAGCATATTTGTAATAAGGTTAGAAAATGACACCCAAAGGAAAGTGACATATAGTTATTCAGATGTTTTAACAAAAACAGTTCAATTGGTTTTCGCAGTATAAAGTGGTATTTAACCTACTGCCAGTTTATTTCACCATATTTATTAAATCAATTTAGTGAAGTTGCTATTCTTTTTATCCCAGTGATAATCATTTAATTTAATTAGATCTTCAGATATAAATTTTATCAATGCAAAGCTATTTATAGTTATTATTTGCGTATGGTATTTTAAATTTTATAGCTTAATTTAGAAGTAGTATGTGGAGCAAAAATTGTTCTGTATACTACTTTTGTTTATGAATTTTCAAATTAAGATATAAATATATTATAGGGTAAGAAGAAAGATGGCAAGTTTCCATCTTTCTTCTATGGTATAAAAGGGTATTGAGAATTTATGAGAGGTTATATGGTTAACAACCAATTTAATATTACGTCAAAACTTTATAAATGTCAATATTAATGGTCAGTATAAAATTATTCATAATGTTAGCATATTTTTTAATTTCAATTTATATATATAAGTAGTAGGCCTTATGGGGAGGTAAATAAATATGGATATAGATTTTGTTAAGGAAAATATAGAATGTGAACAGATGCTGGCTGAAAATTTCTCTGATACCATTATAAAAGAAGAATATGTAATACCAGATACTCACCCTGATGTAACAGATATATTAATTCTTGAGGCAAGACCTGTTATAACTAATAAAGAAGTAATGGAGGATAAAGTATTTTTGGAGGGAAAAGTTGAATATACCATACTTTATCGTGCTAAGGAAGATGAGGATATGGGTATTCATAGTGTTATTTATGCTGGGAATTTTTCTAACTATGTGGAAATGCCAGGAGCAGAACATGTAATGTCTTGTGATTCTAATTGTTATGTGGAGCATATGAATTGCACAGCTATAAATGAAAGAAAAGTGTCTATTGAAGGAATTATAAAATTAAAGGCAGAGGTATATAAAAAGTATAATTTTGAAGTTATAAAAGATATTACAGGTTCTGAAAATGTACAGATGTTAAAAAATCCTGCTACTATAGATAAAATAGTAGGAACGGTTTCAGGGGATTTAGTGGCAAAAGCTGAGATACCAGTATCTATGGATAAACCACAGGTGGGAAGTATATTGCAATATGATGTAAATGTGCATAAAAAAAACATAACAATACTGGAAGATAGGGTAGCCATAGAAGCTTATGTTCTTATAAGATTTCTTTATAGAGGAAAAGATACTAAGGATATTGCATGTGTGGAGAAAGATGTGCTTGTAAACAAAGAACTTCCACTAGAGGGAGCACTTCCTTCTATGGAAAGCTATATTGACTTTAATGTAAGTGAAGTGGAACGGGATATTAGAGAAGATGATTTAGGAGAAAATAGAATTATTGAAGTAGAAGCTCTTGTAACAGCTAATGCTAAAGTTATGTATAAAGAAGATATTGATATAATAGAGGATGCCTATTCACCATCTAATCTTATGCAAATGGATAGAAAGGATTACGGATTAAATGTAGTGCATGGACAGAACACTGTTCCTAGTATAATTAAGTCAAATATAGAACTAGAGGTTAAGTCTACTCCTATAGAGATACTTATGTGTTATGGAGATGTTTGTATTACGGATAAAAAAATAGTAGAAGATAAAGTCATCGTTGAAGGAGTTTTAAATGTAAAAGTATTATATAAGGACTCGGATAATCAGATAAATAAGATTTGTGATGAAATACCGTTTAGTTGTAGCGTAGATATACCTGATAGTAAAATTGATATGCAATGTATGTCCAAGATATTTTTAGAAAATATAGAAGCGAGTATAGAAATAGATACCATAGCTATAAAGGCAGTAGTTGAAGTTTATGCAAGGGTGAATTATATTACCAGAAAAGAATTTTTAGTAGATATAGAAGCTATTGAAGGAGAGTTCCCTGCTAAGAAGTCTAGTTTGACTATATATGTAATCCAGCAGGATGATACTTTGTGGAAAATAGCAAAAAAGTATTATACCACTATAGAAAATTTGATAAAATTAAACAATATAGAGGATCCGGATATTATAAAAGTAGGAGGAAAACTTATTATACCTGGAAGAGCTATAATATAATTGAAAAAAATTTGATTTATCCGAAGGCTACCATTGCTAACCCCCCATCTTCTTGAAAATGGGGGATAATCACTGCTACGCTTCTGGATAAATTCTTTAAGGTTCAGATTATGATGAGTATTCCTTATATGCAAACTCCACCTGAACCTAAAAATCACTTGATATTTTAAGAAAATTATGCTTCAGTAGTTAATCTGCTGAAGTTTTTATTTTATATATACTGAGCATAATAATTAAGAATGTGGAAAAAATATAGGATATCCACAAAAGAAGGTGTATAGTTTTGGAAGAAAAATTGGAAGGAAATTTAATAATAATAGGAGGCGCAGAGGATAAAACTGGTGATAAAAAAATATTAAAAGAAGTTTGCAATAAATTGACAAAAGACAGAGATATACTTGTAATTGCCACTATTGCATCTCAAATACCTGAGGAACTTGGCAATGAGTATTGTAAAATATTTACACAGCTTGGAATAAAAAATATAAGAATATTAAATATAATAGATAGAAAAGGGGCTTTTGATATAAACAGCATAAAGACCCTAGAAAATGCTTCATTGATATTTTTCACAGGAGGGGATCAGCTTAGGATAACAAGTCTCATAGGTGGAACACCATTATATTTGAAAATTCAAGAATTATATGAAAATGGATGTACTTTTGTTGGAACTTCTGCAGGAGCTTCTATTATGAGTGATACTATGATAATAACAGGGCCTGATGATGAATCACCGAAGAAATGTACTTTAAAGATGGCTCCTGGATTGGGACTTATAAAAGGAGTAATTATTGATCAGCATTTTGCACAAAGAGGAAGAATAGGCAGACTTTTAGTAGGGATAGCAGAAAATCCTCAAAGTCTGGGTGTTGGTATAGATGAGGATACCGCCATCATAGTTAAAGATAATGGAAAGTTTCAAGTGATAGGTTCTGGAGCAGTATATGTGATAGATGGTTCTGATATAAGTTACAGTAACGTATCAGAACAATATCCAGATGAAATATTATCTATATTCAATGTAAAAGTACATGTACTTAAGCAAGGAAATGAATTTAATCTCACAACTAAATTACCTTCATAATATTTTTATGGATTTACATCAGATAGGTTGTTGATAAAAAGTTAAATTATATATATTGATAAAAGGTCAAATAATATATAAAGGAGGAGTCTGAAAAAACCGTTAAATCAGTAAATAGCATATGAACCTATGCTGATATACTGTGAATTGAACGGGATTTTAAGCCCTTGGAGTGTCAGACCAGACGATAGAGCCATTGTGTGTTAAATCGGACACTGTGAAGGGGGAAGTAAACAGGTTTTTATGAAAATTTAAAAATTGAGTTGTTTACGTAACGGGCACTATACACAAAAATGAGAATAGATGATTTTATAGTTTTTGAGGGAAGAAATATATTTGCTCATAAAAGGTGCATAAAAATATCTGTAGATTTGGAAGGATATAGTGAAACTCCAACCAATAAAATACCAGAATTCAATGAAAAATTATTAAGGGGCATACCGGAATTGGAGGAACATAGGTGTGGTATAAACGAAGCACAGGGATTTAAAAAGAGATTGATGGAAGGGACTTATTTGTCTCATGTCTGTGAGCACATAATAATTGCTTTGGAAAATAAATTAGGGATAAATGTATCCTATGGGAAGTCAAGAGAGATAAGAGGAGATAAGTATTATATAATATATGAATATTTATATAAAAATACGGCAGTAGAGGCTGGAAAAATAGCTGTTAATTTAATAAATTCCTTTATAAAAAGAACGGAGTATAATTTTAAGGAGGCCATGTGTCATTTAGAAGATGTATTGAAATATGAAAGAATAGGTTCTAGTACGTTATGTATACTGTCAGAGGCTAAAAAAAGAGGAATACCCGTAACTCGAATAGGAAACGAAAGTATGTTTAGATTGGGATATGGTAAATATAGTAAAATAATAGAAGCTACCATATCCTGTACTACGAAAGCTGTGGGTGTAGATATATCTTGTGACAAAATGTTAACTAAGGAAATATTGAAAAATCAATGTTTACCCGTAGCAATGGGTGGAAGAATAAAGAATTCGTTAGAATTATTTGTAAAAGCCAAAGAGATAGGATATCCTGTAGTTTTAAAACCCTGCTATGGAAATCAAGGCAAGGGAGTATTTGTAAACATACAAAATGAAAAGCAAGCACTTGAAGCGTACAATATATTGTCTCAAAAGTTTAAAGATATAATGATTGAAAAGAACATATATGGCAAAGATTTTAGAGTGTGTGTGGTTAACGGAAGTGTAATAGCCGTATCTGAAAGAATACCCCCATATGTTATAGGAGATGGAGTAAAAACTGTAATGGAGTTGATAGAAGACATAAATAAGGATGCTATGAGGGGAGAAGGCCATGAAAAGCCTTTGACTAGAATAAAAATAGATGAGGAGTTAAAAACGTATATAAATAAAAATAATTATACTTTAAGTAGTATTCTGCCAAAGAATAAAAAACTTACGTTAAGAGAAAATGGGAATTTATCTACAGGAGGAAAGTCAATAGATTACACAGATTCTATATGTAAAGAAAATATAGATATCTGTGAAAGAGCAGCAAATGCTATTGGATTGGATATATGTGGTATAGATATTTGTTGTAGTGATATTAGCAAACCTTTATTTCAGGGTGGTGGGGCTATAATAGAAGTAAATGCAGCTCCAGGTATTAGAATGCACCATTATCCAGGAAAAGGTAACAGTAGAAATGTAGCAGGGGCAATACTGGATATGATGTTTCCTAAATTTAAATCTATACCTTTAGTTTCGGTTACAGGAACCAACGGTAAGACAACTACTACTAGGCTTATTGCTCATATTTTAAGTAAAGCAGGGTATAAAGTAGGAATGACTACTACGGGAGGAATATATATAGATAATAAGTGTATATGCAGGGGAGATACTACAGGATATTTAAGTGCTAAAACTGTTTTGGAAAATAACAAAGTAGAAGCAGCGGTACTTGAAACTGCAAGAGGTGGCATAATAAAAAAAGGTATTGCCTATGACTTAGCTGATGTAGGAGTAATAACCAATATAACTGAAGATCATCTGGGTATGGATGGAATAGATAGTCTGGAGGATTTAGCATATGTAAAAGCTCTAGTGGGAGAGGCTGTGAAGAAAGAAGGATATGTAGTTTTAAATGCGGATGATTTAGTAAGTAAAAGTATAATTAAAAGGATGAAAAGTTGTATTATAATGTTTTCAAAAGATAAGAATAATGTGATTCTTAGAGAAAATATAAATAAGGGAGGGTATGGCGTATATGTTCATGAATCTATTATGTACTTAGAGAAAGGAAATGAAAGTATACCTATTATACCTACAGAAGATATAAAGGTATCCTTAAATGGAAAATTAGTTTATAATATAGAAAATGCTATGGCTGCTTGTGCAGCTGCAATTGGTCTTAACATAGATTATTCTGTAATAAAAGAAGGTTTGAAAAGTTTTTATTGTGATACTTCTTTTAATCCTGGAAGGTTTAATATATATGATTTAAATGGAGTAAAGGTGGTTTTGGATTATGGTCATAATGTGGAAGGATACAAGGCAGTAATAAAGGCGGTTAAAAATTTTAAATATAAAAGGTTAGTTGGAATAATTGGAGTACCAGGAGATAGAAGTGATGAGAGCGTAGAAAAGATTGGAAGAATTGCAGGAAGAAACTTTGATTATATATACATTAAAGAAGATAAAGATAAAAGAGGCAGAAGGTCAGGTGCTATAGCTTCTATTTTAAAGAAAGGTATAATAAACACAGGTTTTAGTACAAAAAAAGTTGAGACTATATTAAATGAAAAAATGGCATTGGAAAGGGCCATAAATACCGCCAAAGAGGGAGATTTTATAATAATATTTTTTGAGGAAATGGAATCTTTGATAAAATTGTTACAAAATAAATTGGATGAAATAAATAAAAAATTGAATTCCATAGCTATGATATAGGAGAAAAGCTATACTTTGCAGATAAAAGTATAGCTTTAATTTTAAAATAGTATTATACTATTTTAGTACTTGTTTATTAAATTATATTAAGGTGAAATGTCTAAAAGGAGTAATAATGTTATGTTAATAAAAGCCTATGCCAAAATAAACCTTTCGTTGGATGTAATAGGAAAAAGAGAAGATGGATATCATCTTTTAAAAATGATAATGCAGACCATAGATTTATATGATATTTTAAATATAATTCCTATTGAAAAAGGAATAGAAGTAAGATGTAATAAGGAATATATACCTTGTGATGAAAGAAATTTAGCATATAAGGCAGTGAAGTTATTTGTAAGTAACTATGGTATAAAAAGTGGAGTGAGTATAAATATAACTAAAAATATACCTGTAGCAGCTGGACTTGCAGGAGGAAGTTCAGATGCAGCTGCAGTATTGAAAGTTATGAGAGATATATACATGCCTGAATTAGAATATAGAGATGTAATTAAGTTAGGAACAAACATAGGTGCAGATGTACCTTATTGTATGATAGGGGGAACTGCTTTATGTCAGGGGATAGGGGAAAGGGTTACATCTATTTCTCCTTTCAAAAATCATATATTAGTATTAGTTAAGCCATACTTTGGTGTAAGTACTGCAGAGGTATATAAAAGTTTAGATATAAATAAGATAAAAGTTCACCCCAATACAGATATGTTAATAAATGCAATAAATTCAGATTCCTTGTTAAAAGTGAGCAAAAATATGAAAAATGTATTGGAAAATGTAACTTTAAAAAAACATCCTCTATTAAGGAAAATAAAAAATGAGTTAATTAATTTTGGAGCATTAGGTGCTTTGATGAGTGGAAGTGGTCCAAGTATATTTGCTTTTTTTGATGATATGTTAAAGGCACAAATATGTTATGATAAAATGAAAATTAAGTATAAACAGGTATTTATTACAAGAACTATATAAATATTTAATAATATGGATTAATTTACTGTTGGCAATTGTGTTGTCAGCAGTTTTTTGTGTATAAATAGCTTTTAATAGGTAAAGAATAATTTAAGATTATTCTTAAATAATGTTTTAAATAATGAAGGAAAGAAGGAAAAAGTGTGAACCTGATTCACTTGTTTAATAAATACTTTTTTATACTTATGATAGTACAGGGAGTTTTTCTCATATTTATCGATCCTAAAAAGTTTAAAAGAGACAAATTAGAAAAAACAGCACTAAAGTCTAAAGTAATTGGAATAGTTTTTGTAGTATTTTCAGCAACAATATATATTCTTTCTATATATTCTTTTTAAAAGGAAGTGGTTACTGTGAAAGAAGAAGTAAGGAATTTTATATATCCCCAGGTAGACAAAAATATAAATTACTTGAAAGAATTATTTAAAGATAATTCAGACGTGGTTTTCAGAGAGTTTTATATAGGAGATATTAAATGTGCTTTGGCATATATAGATGGAATGGCAGATAAAATGCTTTTAAGTGATTTATTAAGGGGATTAATGACTAGAGCGCGCTATGTGAAATGTGCAGATGGTATAAAGAATAAATTGATAGCTATATCTGATGTAAAAGAATTAGAAGATTTCAAAAAAGGAATAGATCTAATATTATCAGGGGATACCCTGATGTTACTTGAAGGATTGAAGAGTTTTTATATACTTTCAACAAGACTGTGGCCTGCAAGAGGAATTACAGAACCTTCAGGAGAAACTGTTTTAAGGGGATCTAGAGATGGATTCACAGAAACTATCAGGTTTAATACAGCCTTAATAAGAAGAAGAATAAGGGATACCAGACTTAAAATAGTATCTAAACCTTTAGGAGTTAGATCTAAGACTGATTTGGTAGTGATGTATGTAGATGATATAGTTGATAGCAAGGTATTAGAAGAGCTTATGAAAAGACTAGACAATATAAATATAGATGCAATTTTAGATAGTGGATACATAGAACAGCTTATAGAAGATAACAAGTGGTCTCTTTTTCCACAGGTTCAAAGTACTGAAAGACCTGATGTGGTATCTTCTGCATTATATGAGGGGAGAATTGCAGTATTAGTAGATAATTCTCCCTTTGCCATTATAGTACCTACCACTATGGCAAATTTATTTCAGTCACCGGATGATTATTATCAAAGATGGATATATGGATCAACTATAAGGATAATACGGTTCATAGCTATTATAATTTCACTTATAATGCCTTCTCTTTATGTAGCAGTTACTTCTTTTCATACAGGAATAATACCTACTAAATTAGCCTATTTTATTGCAGCTTCCAGAGAAGGAGTTCCATTCCCTGCATTTATTGAAGCTATAATTATGGAGGTCAGCTTGGCATTGTTGTTGGAATCTATAGCCAGATTACCTAAAGCCATAGGTGCCACTACCGGCATAGTAGGGGGGTTAATTATAGGGCAGGCTGCAGTTCAAGCTGGAATAGTGAGCCCTATAATGATAATTATAGTTTCTATTACTGCCATAACTAGCTTTACCACCCCTAATTATGAAATGACTTCGGCATTTAGAATCATTAGATTTTTACTTATAATTCTTGCTGCCATAGCAGGATTCTATGGAATTATGATTGGACTTATAGTTACTTTAATACATCTAGTTAGACTTAAAAGTTTTGGAGTATCCTATTTATCTCCAATGGTAAATGAAAATACCAATGACTTTAAAGATATGTATATAAGAGTTCCTATTAATTTTTTAAAAAGAAGACCCAAGTATATGAATACTCAAGATAAAGTAAGACAAAGGTAGAAAAATTTAATCATACAGACTTTAAATTGAAAAAGGAGGGGGATATATTAGATGCAGCATGAGAATTTTATAAAGGAATTTGGTGTATTTAGTACCATTATAGCAACTATTGTAGGAGTGGGAATATTCTCCTATCCAAGGCAATTAGCAAGTAAAATAGGTACTGATGGATGGATTGTAGCTATAATAGGTGGAATAGTAATTTATTTCATATTTTACATTTGCTATAAAAGCATAAAAGTCAATGAATATAATAAATTTAACATTATACTTGAAAAAAATTTTGGCAAGATATTAGGAGGCATTTTAGCTCTTATTTTTGTTTTATACAGTATATTTTCTATATCTTTGGGTATGAGGATATTTGCAGAGGTTATAAAAATGTATTTGCTTGAAAGAACTCCTACAGAATTTTTAATAATCATAACTATATTCACAGGAATTTATCTTGTAAGAAATGAATTGGGAACTTTGATAAAATTTAATGAAGTTTGTTTTTGGATAATGTTTATACCTGTAATACTGGTTTTATTGTGTGCTTTGAATAAAACCGATTTTACTAATATTCTACCTGTATTTAATAGCAGTATTTACAATTATCTAGATGCATTAAAAATTTCCACATACAGTTTTGCTGGTATGGAAATAATATATTTAATAGGACCTTTTGTAAAAAATAAATCGAATATAGGCAAGACAGTTTTAAAGAGTATTGTGTTTATAACCTTATTTTATGTTATAATTATTATTTTTTCTCTAGCTATTTTTTCTAAAGAACAGACGAAAATATTATTATGGCCTACAATAACCATGATAAATTCTATAAATATAAAAGGTGCTTTCATAGAGCGATGGGAAGGCATAATAATGGCTATTTGGATTATATTTTATTTTACTACTTTTTCCAATGTATATTATTTATCTTCAGATATAGTAAAGGATATATTTAGATTGGATGATATAAAGCTTTCATCTGCCATAATAGCTCCTATTGTATATATAATATCCCTATATCCGCAAAATATAGCAGAAGTATATAATATGGGAGATAGATTTATACCTGTATTATTTTTATATAGTTTAGTTATACTTCCTATAATTATACTTTTGTCGGGAAAATTTAAAAAAAGGTTTCATAGGGGAAAGGTGATTTCTCTACTTTTAATTTGTGTACTTTTAACTGGATGCTGGGATAAAGTTGAAATAGAAAATACTGATTTAGTTTCTGTAGTAGGAATAGATGCAGGGGAGGATATAGGAAAAAGAAAAGAATCTAAGAACATTAAACCAACAGATATAGAATTAAAAAAGCTTCATGTTACTTTTGGAACTCCTGATCTGAGTAAATTAGGGCCGGATAAGGGTGGCATATCTGAAGATAAATATATAGATGTGGATTCATATTCAATACAGGATGCAATAAGTAAAGCCATGCTTAAAAGTAGTAGAACTGTGAGGTTTAGTCATACAAAATTACTAGTATTAGGACAAAATTTGATGATGTATCCTGATGTGGTAAAAGAGGTTATTGATTATCTTCAGAGAGAACCTTCTTTAAACAGAAATATGTATATAGTTACTTCACAGGGAAGTTCACAGAAGTATGTGGAATTTAAGACTTCAGTAGAAAACAGTGTAGAAAACTATATATTGGGGTTAATAGAGAATGATGCTAAAGGCAGTGAGATCGTACCTGTTACTTTAAATGATTTTTTAATTCAAATGAGTGAAAACGGAAATAGTATATTGCCTAGGATTGTTATTGATGATGATAATAAGAATATAAAGGTTGCAGGTACAACTGCAATCAAAGATTTTAAGCAAAAAGGAAGTTTGAATGAAGTAGAAACTGCTGATATAGAGTTACTAAGAGGTAATTTAAAGAGTGGTAAAAGGATGATATATATAGATAATCATCCTGTAGATATAAAAATGGATAATATAATGAAAAAAATGAGAATGAGCCAAAGTAAAGGAAAATTATTATTTTATATAGATTTAGATATAGAAGGACAGATAAAAAATTATTATACTAACAATAATTTTTTATCTGTATATAAATTAAATTATATTGAGAACAATTTTAATGAGGTTATATCAAAAGAATGTGAACAAGTAATAAAATTTACCCAAAGGGATCTAGAAATTGATCCTGTAGGATTTAAAGAATATATTGAAAAATATCACCCCTATATGTGGAAACAAATTAAAAATAACTGGGAGGAAATATATAAAAATGCGGTTGTAGATGTAAATGTAAATACGAAAATAAGAAGAATTGGTACAGTGAAATAACATGAATATAAAAGAAATATATGGTAATAATTACTAATATAAGATTGGAAATGGGGGTATAATCTATGAAGAAATTTGTATTAGTATTTATTATAAGTATATGTATTATATGTTCTTATTTGATTAATGTAAAGAGTAGCAATATACAAAGTGATGTGGCCTCTAAAATCATAAGGTTTCATGTTATAGCGAATAGTGATTTAGAATATGATCAGAATCTTAAATTAAAAGTTAGAGATGAAGTATTGAAATATATGACACCGAAATTAAAAAATTGTAAAAATATAGATGATTCCAGAAAAGTTATAAAAGAGAATAATGAAAGTATATTAAATGTAGCAAATAAAGTAATAAAAGAACAAGGATATGATTATGAAGTTAAAGGAAGTTTGTCTCAGGTTAATTTTCCTATAAAGAGTTATGGTAACATAACTCTTCCACAGGGTACCTATGAAGCTTATAGGATAATTATAGGTAATGGAAAAGGTCAGAATTGGTGGTGTGTTATGTTTCCTCCTTTGTGTTTTGTGGACATTACAAAAGGACAAGTATCTTATAAAAAAGTATCAGATGAAATGAAGAAAGTTTTAACACCAGAAGAATATGATATGATTAATAATAATACCTTGAATATAAATAATAAGGATAATATAAAGGTTAAGTTTAAAATATTAGAATTATTAAAAAGTATGGGAATATGAAAATTTAATTCTAGAATTAAGAGTTATAATTCATTGTTTATGGTTTCACATAGTTACTCTTAATTCTAAATTTAAAATAGATTATTAATTTAAATGAAAATTTATATATAGAACATGCTGCTTAATTAAATATTACGTATTATAAAATATTTTTAACACAATTTTTAGAAAATATTTTTCTCCGCATTTAGAAAATGTTTTAATGTAACTTTTAACATAGATTTTTTTGTGTTTGAAAAATAAGGTTCAATAGATTTTTTTTGTATAAGTTTATCAATTAAATTAAATATGTCGCTACTAGCATAAGGTTTAGAAAATTTATAACAGTTTTCACTCATAGTATTGAGGATATCTTTAGAATTTAACAAATCCTCAATATTTTTTTTGAATTTTTCTATATCAGTTAAATCTACAGCAAGGTTATGTTTCAGTAAAAATTCTGCATTTTTTTCTTCCTGACCAGGTATAGGAGAAAGAAGGCCTATAGGTATTTTAGATATCAAAGCTTCAGTGATAGTAAGTCCTCCGGGTTTAGTCAAAAGAAGATTACTGGCCTGCATATATTTATTTACATGTTGGGTAAAACCTATAATTATTGTATTCTTTAAAGAATTTTCTTTAATTTTGAAAAGTTCTGAGTAAAGCTTTTTATTTTTACCTGTTATTATTATTATTTGAATATCTGCAGTAACTTTATTTAGTTGTTTATATATGTTTAATATCTTTCCCATACCTAAACTTCCACCCATTATTAATATGGTGAATTTCGATGGAGACAGATGTAAACCTTTTAAAATATCTTCCTTACAATAATTTATGCTGAATTCAGGTTTAACAGGTATGCCCAAGCTATAAATGGTGTCTTCTGGAATATTTTTTGATACCATTTTATCAATCATGTCTTTATTAGAAACTACATAGGCATCTAAATAAGGATGAAGCCAGGAATTATGAGGATAATAGTCAGTAATTATACACATACAAGGTATAGTCATATTATATTTTGATTTTAGTACTGATAACATTTCAGCAGAGAAGGAATGAGTGGATATTAATATATCCGGATTAAAATCATTAATAAGCGGAAGTAACTTACAAGTCATGGCTTCAATAAGTCTTGAGCTTATAACACTTGTAATTTTATAGTCATATTCCGAATATGTATATAATTTCCCGTATAAATCAGGATACACCTTCAAAGATTTTAAATATCCTCCTATTACGACTTTGTCTATTATAGGATTTATGTATTTAAGAGTATCTATAATCTGTATTTCTGATTGTGGTGCTCTTAAAACTATGTAATCTTTTAGAGCTTCTGCAGCAGTGCCGTGACCACCACCAGCAGAAATTGAAAGAATTAAAACCTTCATTTAATCACCTTCTGATTCAATGTGTAATTTTATTATATAGAATGTGACAAAAATAATAAACTAGTTTAACGAACATTTAAGAAAAAATTAATAATAAAGAATACTAGTAAAGGTTAAATACAATAGTAGTATTAGCGTATATGTATATATTAATCAATAATACATAACAATTATATAAATGCAGATAATATAACATATAGACTAACAGTAGATATATTAGTTTTTATTATAATTGCTACAAAAATACTTGTAAGAAAGAGGTGTAAATCTATGAGAACTACTAAAAAGAGAATAATATATACTGCATTGGTAACACTTATTGTAGTATTCTCAAGTACTTTTGCAGTTTTAATGACTCTTGAGAGAAATGATTATAGAAATTATTTGCAAGGTGAATATGGTAAAAGTATGTATGAATTGATAGATGCAGTTGAAAATATAAGGGTGAATTTAACCAAAGCCGCTATAGTGGGCTCAAAGGAACAAAAGATAGCTGTTTTTGAAGAAATATTCAGACATTCTACTGTAGCAAGTGATAAGTTGCATTCGTTGCCGGTGTCACAGCCAACAATATCTGATACCAGTAAATTTTTAACTCAAACTGGAGATTTCTGCTATAGTTTAGCTAAATCTTCTACAGAAGGTAACCAATTGACTGATGAAGATTATAAAAATATAGAAGAATTAAAAAAGGAAGCTGTTGTTTTAGAGAACCAATTGAAATCTGTATCAGATAATATAAATCAAGGAAAAGTAGGTTGGGGAGAAATAAGAAAAAAAATTACTGGAGTCCTTGCAAAAAGTAATACAACATCCATATCTGACCAATTTGAAGGAATACAAAAACAAATAGTTCAGTATCCTGCGTTAATTTATGATGGACCATTTTCAGATAATGTACTTGAAATAACGCCTAAAGTTAATTCACAGAAAGAAATATCAAAGAGTGAGGCGGAGAGAATAGCGAGGGAAGTCATAGGAAAAAGTAAAATAGAAAATCTTGAAGTGTCAGAGGTTAATGGAAAGACGGATATAAAAACCTATAGATTTACAGCAGCACTTAAAGGTAGAACTAGAAAAGAAGATAGAGTGGTTTGTGAAATAAGTAAAAATGGAGGAAAAATAGTTTATTTGATAAATGATAGAAGTATAAATAATAGTTCAATAAATGTTACAAAAGCAGTAGATATTGGGTTGAAATATTTAGATGGTTTAGGGTATCATAATATGAATTCTACATATTCTTTAAAATACGGTAATGTAGCAGTCGTAAATTATGTATATAGTCAGGATGGAATTATTATGTATCCAGATCAGATAAAGTTAAAAATAGCTTTAGATAATGGAGAGATTATAGGTGTGGAGTCAGAAAAATATTTGGTGGCACATGAAGATGTGAGAAAAATATCTAATCTTAAAATAAGTTATGAAAAGGCTAAAGAAAAGGTGGGAAGCAGACTGAATGTATCTAATAAAAGGATTGTTGTAATTCCTACAGATGCTAATAAGGAAGTATTATGCTATGAGTTTTCTGGTAACTATAATGATGATGATTTTAAAGTTTATATAAATGCAGAAACTGGATATGAAGAAAGGATAATTCAAATAATTAATACTCCAAATGGTCAGCTTACTATATAAGTATTAAATCACACTCATTTGTAATATAGCGTAGGTTGCTCACGCTATATTACAAATGAGTGTGATTTTTTAAAATGTATTTTAAATATGAAAATTACTTTGGTATAATTAAGATACCGTATTAATAGATATTAACTACTGAAATTAAAAAGGCTTATCAAGTGATTTTTAGGCTCAGAAGGAATATGCATCGTAATGTGAACTTTATTAACAGTATTCTTAGTGTATTTAGCACTTAGAATACATATCCTTTAGGGGAAGAACTTATCTAGGGGCGTAGCAGTGCTTATCCCCCACTTTGAAGAAGATGGGGGCGTTAGCAATGGTAGCGTTTGGATAAGTTGGAGATTACAAAAGGTATTTTTATGAAAGGAAGGTGAAAAGTCTTATAGGTTTACTAAGAGTCAGTTTCATATGTAATTTTAAATATGCAGTATAGTATTTATACCTTAGTAAAATATAAGTATATTATGAAAAAAAAGGCTATTATATCTGTATCCAGTAAGCAAATTGATAATGAAATTATAGAAGTTGTTACTCCGGGTAATTTTTATAGAAAAGATGATTCTTATTATGCTGTTTATGAAGAAACTGAACTTTCTGGGATGGAGGGAACTACTACTACATTAAGAATAAAGGATGATAAATTTTGCCTTATAAGAATGGGAAGTACTAGTACTAAAATGGATTTTAACAAAGATAAAAGAAGCAGTTCAATTTACAAGACACCTTATGGTACAATAGAATTAAAGATAGAAACTAGTAAATTAAATATAAATATAAATGAAACAGGGGGAGATGTTTTTGTCAATTATAGTATGAGTGCTGCAGGACAAGTCCCTCAAGATACACAATTAAAGATAAATATAAAAACGCAGGATTAAACTTCCTGTGTTTATTTATGATTAAAAATATTAATATTTGGCAATTAATTAAATATTAGACCACTATTATATTAAAGTATTGTCAATGTGAACCTTGAGGTAAGATTAAAAGGAGAATGAATATGAAAAAATATTTTACGAATAAGGAAAAAGTATATTATAGAATAATCAATATATTGTGTGAATATAAAGGTTTAGATAAGGAGGATTTGTTCCAAATATTAAAAGATAGATCCTGTAAACATTTATATTTTTTACTTATTAAAAAATATAAATGTTGCGATTTGGATTTGATTAAGAAAGATTTCCCTCTATTAAATAAGGATAATATAAGAAGTAATGTAAGAAAAGCAGAAGAAAAATTGTTATTAAATAAACATATAAGAGAAATGTATTTTGAGGCAGAAGAAATATTAAACAAAGTAAAATAAATAATTTTCTAATAAAAAATAAAAAAACTAGAATATAAACAAAAAATATGATATTATATTAAGTATGTTTTTTATAAAAAACATACTATTCGTATTATAAGGGTACTTTTAATTATAAGACTAATTAAATATTTTGTCAATTGTTTTCAAAATTTAATTTTGAATTATGTAATTAAAAGCTTACTATGATAAATTATTATGATAAAAATGTAGGGGGTGACGCTGCTTTTAAAAGCAGGGATTTTTATGAATACAAAATATATATTTGTAACCGGGGGAGTAGTATCTTCATTAGGCAAAGGGATAACAGCTGCCTCATTAGGGAGATTATTAAAAAATAGGGGATTGAAGGTTTCAATTCAGAAATTTGATCCATACATAAATATAGATCCAGGGACTATGAGTCCGTATCAACATGGAGAAGTTTTTGTTACAGATGACGGAGCAGAAACAGACCTGGATTTAGGGCATTATGAAAGATTTATAGATGAAAGTTTAAGTAAAAACAACAATATTACTACAGGAAAAATATACTGGTCAGTTATATCAAAGGAGAGAAAAGGAGACTATTTAGGGAGTACGGTTCAAGTAATTCCCCATATAACAAATGAAATAAAATCGAGAGTATATAAAGTTGCAGAAGAAAAAGACATAGATGTAGTTATAACAGAGATTGGAGGTACTGTGGGAGATATAGAATCATTACCTTTCTTAGAAGCTATAAGACAGATAAAATATGATGTTGGTGTTGAAAATGTATGTTTCATACATGTTACATTAGTACCTTATTTAAAAAAATCAGGAGAATTAAAAACCAAGCCTACCCAGCATTCGGTTAAAGAATTAAGAAGTATAGGCATACAACCAGACATAATAGTATGTCGTTCAGAGAAATTGATTTCCGAGGACTTAAAAGAAAAAATAGGGTTATTCTGTAATGTGGAAAGAGATTCGGTAATACAAAATTTGGATGCAGAAAATTTGTATGAAGTTCCATTAATGCTTCATGAAGAAGGATTGGATAATCTGGTATGTAAAAAGTTGAAATTGCAATGTGATGAAATAGATAATGCTGAATGGATTAGTATGGTAGATAAAATAAAAAAATTAGCTAAAAATGTTAATATAGCTTTAGTAGGAAAATATGTAGAACTTCATGATGCATACATATCTGTAGTGGAAGCATTGAGCCATGGAGGATATGCCAATGATGCAAATGTAAATATAAAATGGTTCAATTCTGAAGATATAACAAAAGATAATATAGAAGAATGTTTAAAAGGTATAGATGGAGTACTGATTCCGGGAGGTTTTGGTGATAGAGGAATAGAAGGTAAAATATTAACAGCAGGTTGGGCAAGAAAAAACAAAATTCCTTTTTTTGGTATATGCCTTGGGATGCAATGTGCTTTAATAGAATTTGCCAGGAATGTACTTCAATACGAAGGGGCTCATAGTTCAGAGATAAATCCTGAAACCAAATATCCTGTTATAGATTTAATGCCGGATCAGAAGGATGTAGATGAAAAGGGAGGTACTATGAGACTTGGGAAATATCCCTGCAAACTTTTAAAAGGCAGTATTTCTTTTAAAGCTTACGGAGAAGATGTTGTATATGAAAGACATAGGCATAGATATGAGTTTAATAATGTTTATAGGGATGAATTAATAGAAAAAGGTTTAGTGCTTTCAGGAACAAGTCCTGATTCAAAGTTAGTAGAGATTATAGAAATAAAGGAACATCCATGGTTTGTAGGTGTGCAATTTCATCCAGAATTAAAATCAAGACCTAATAGACCTCATCCCTTATTTAGAGATTTTATAAAAGCATCTTTAAATAATAAGTATAAATTTGATTAATATCTAAGAGTAAACAACTGGCCACATTAATGTACTTGGGCTGGTTGTTTGTTTTTAGGGGTCATACTGTAATTATATAGTATTTTGTCGAAAAAAATAATATGATTATAGTTTATATGGAGAATTTTATGAAGGATTTTGATGATATTTATAGAAATTAAATATATAAACGGTTGTTTAAATGATTATCATATTGTTTTATAAAAAGTTCCAGATATAATTTAGGAGGTGAGTTTTATGATATTTGAAACCAATATGGGTATTGCCATAAAAACCTTAGAGGGAAATTATGCTTTTAAAAGTTTTTCTCTTTTTAATCTAAATAAAATTAATAAAGATTTTACTTCCTTAGATGTGAGCTTTTTAAATAATAAAATATTGTCTTTAAGAGTAAAATGTATATTCTGTGAAAGTATACATCATTATAAATATAGCATACGTGAACTTATTAGAAAGGGCATGATAATTGGAGGATGTGATGTATTAGGATTACCTATATTATATGTAGGTAATTGTGAAATTATAGAAAAGGAAATTGTAAAATATAATAAAGTTAATACTAGAATATATGCAATGATATAATTTTTTTATTATTTATGCAAAAAATATGGATTAAACTAAAAAAAAGGGGTATAATGTATGTTAAAAGTATCCTTTCTGTATAAAATCTTTTTAGTTGATTAAATATATTCATGCATGTATTCAAAATTTATTTTTAGTATTCCCTAATTTAATTATAGTATGATTTGAATTTAAATAATTGTGAGGTGTTACCTTTTGAAGGATAAAGATATAAATGACATGACAGTTACTGAGTTAAGAGAAGTTGCCAAGGCTTTACAAATAAAAAACATATCAAGATATAAGAAAGTTGAATTAATTGAAGAAATAAAAAAAGTTTCTCCAGCGCACATAAAAAAAGATGGGGTTATTCTGCGGGAAAAGATAAGTCCCAAAAATGAATCAACAGGGAAATTTAAAGAAGCAGAACATACTTTAAGATTAGATGAGGTGAAATTGCAAGAAACCAAAGTAGAAGAATCAAAAATAAACTGTGGTGAAAAGAAAGAGAAACTTAAGGAAATGATAAGTGAATCAGATAGTGCAAGGGGAGTACTTGAGATAATTGAAAATAATAATTATGGGTTTTTAAGGGGAAAAAATTATTTAACAGGTCCTGATGATATATACGTATCTCCTTCACAAATAAGAAGATTTAACTTAAAGACTGGAGATGAGGTCTGTGGAAAGGTTAGAACTCCAAAAGAAGGAGAAAAATTTAAAGCACTATTATATGTTGAAAGAGTAAATGGAGAAAATCCGGAAAGAGCAGTAGGAAGAAAACCTTTTGAAACTCTCACCCCGATATATCCCAATAAGAGACTAAGGCTAGAAACTAACAGTTCAGATTTATCCACTAGACTTATGGACATAATCTCACCTATAGGAAAAGGTCAGAGAGGAATTATAGTTGCCCCTCCTAAAGCAGGTAAAACTACTCTTCTAAAAAAAATAGCCCAAAGTATTTCAAAAAATCATCCAGAAATAAAACTTATAGTTGTACTTATAGATGAAAGACCAGAAGAAGTTACAGATATGCAAAGATCTATAAATGGAGAAGTAATCTATTCAACTTTTGATGAAGAACCAGAACATCACACTAAAGTAGCATATATGGTACTTGAGAGAACAAAACGAATGGTAGAACAAGGACAGGATGTAGTAATACTTTTAGATAGTATTACCAGGCTTTCACGAGCTTATAATTTGACTATAACTCCAACGGGGAGAACTCTTTCAGGAGGGTTAGATCCTGGAGCACTTGTAATGCCTAAAAAATTTTTTGGTGCAGCTAGAAATATAGAAGAAGGGGGAAGTCTCACTATACTTGCCACTGCCCTTATTGAAACAGGCAGTAGAATGGACGACATGATATTTGAAGAATTTAAGGGAACGGGTAATATGGAAGTCCATCTGGATAGAAAACTCCAGGAAAGAAGAATATTCCCTGCTATAAATGTATATAAATCAGGTACAAGAAGAGATGATTTGCTTTTTGAAAATAGAGCAGAAAGGGAGACTGCTTTCAATATAAGAAAAGTATTATATGATGAAAATAATAATCAGAATATTTTAGAACAGTTAATAAGTTTAATGTCAAAAACCAAGAATAATATGCAGCTTATTAATATTGCAAATAAAATGGATATGGGAAAATATGCAAAATAAATAAGAAAGATAAAAACCTGTCTTTTAAAAGACAGGTTTATAAGTAAAGTTTAAGGAACCTTATTCTTCATTTTTTAAATTGAATTTCTTCAAGAATCTATCAACTCTTCCACCAGCATCTACTAATTTTTGTTTACCAGTAAAGAAAGGATGGCACTTAGAGCATATTTCCACTTTTAATTCTTTTTGTGTTGAACCAGTTGTAAAAGTGTTTCCACATGCACACTTGACTACCGAATCATGATAGTATTCTGGATGTATGCCTTTTTTCATAATATTCACCTCTTTCAAGTTTAAAGAGAACTTTAAATTTTAACCTCTGTATTATAACATATCCCTAAAATTAAGTCAAATTTTAGTTTTGCGCAATACTGCTAATATTAGAAACTATATTCAAGTTATAAATTAAATCTATTTACTATATTATTTAATTCAACATGGATATTTTTAAGTTCCTGCATATTTTCGCTTATATTTTCTATAGAGTTATTCTGCTCTTCTACTGAAGCGGCCAATTGTTGGCTCCCAGCAGAAGACTCCTGTGAAATATCAGATATATTCTTTATAACTTGTATGACTGAATTTTTATTTGATTCTACTTGATTAATTTTTTTAGTCAGTATATTTACATTTGTTAACATATCCTTTATAGAGTTTTCAATCATCAAAAATAACTTATTGGATTGTTCCATATTTTCATTTACTTCGGCATTAATTTTATTAGAATCAATAACATTTTTTTGTGCCATTTCTATTTCATCTTGTATTTCTTTTATTACCTTTGAAATTTTATCTATAGCTTGTTTAGTTTGCTCTGAAAGAGCTCTTACCTGATCTGCTACTACAGAAAATCCTCTTCCGGCTTCTCCAGCTCTGGCAGCTTCAATAGCAGCATTTAATGCTAGGAGGTTAGTTTGCTCTGATACAGATGTTATGGTACTTACTATTTCACCTATAGATTGGGATTTTTGTGTTAAATTATTCATACTTTTCGATACCTGATTGGAAGCTTTGTTATTGTCTTTTAATTTTGAGTTTAACATGTTTATAGTTTTTACTCCACGAGAAGTTGCATCTTTAGTAGTATAAAAATAATCTTTAACTTTTTCAACAGCATTTGACACATCTTTAATTTCATAGGCTAAATCCTCCAGTTTATTTACCCCATCACTAGCCTTGGTTACTTGGATAATGGAGCCTTTGGCCATTTCTTCTGTGGTTTTTGAAACCTCATCTATTGATTTGGATGTTTCATATAATGAAGTGGCTATACTGGACGAATGAGTAGATATATTGTTAGAACTGTTTTTAATATCTTGAATTACGGTAATTAAAGTATTTGATAGAGATTTTATATCTGCAGCTATCCTGCCCAGTTCATCTTTGTTTTTAATTGTATCATTTAATTCATTTTTATCATATTTAAAATTTAGCTTTTCTATTTCAGATATAACATATCTTATGTTTTTTATAGGGTTAGATATAATGTTTGAAATATATCTAGAAACTATAACAGCAGCAATTATACATGCGATAAAGATAATTGAATTTAAAATTATGAGTGAACTTAATTTTTTAGTAAATTCACTTTTAGGTACTGCAAATCCAACAGTCCAGTTAGATATTTTAACTTTAGAAGATAAAAAATATTTATCTATACCATCATAATCTTTTAAGGATACCAATTTATTATTTTTATTTGCAATTTCAATATATTTTCCACCGCTGAAAGTATTTAAATTTTTAAGTGTTTCCCCAGAAGGTTTAAGTTCCTTATATGGATGAACAAGCACATTGTTCTCTTCATTTAACAGATAACCATAGCTATTTTCAACAGGAGATGCTTTTTCGATTACTTCTGTAATAACATCCATTTTTAAATCTTCTGCCATTACTCCTATAAGTTTACCGTCTTTTTTTACAGGTATTGTTATGGATACAACTATTTTTTTAGTATACATATCAAAATATGGTATATATGATATTTTATTTTGTTCTATTGTATTCTTATACCAGGATCTTTTTGTACAGTCATAATTGTCTGGAGGCACCCAACCTCCCCCATCTAAGATATTTCCCTTTGGAAGTCCCATATATACATCAGATATGTTAGAATTTGATGTTAGTTTTTCTTTAAAATAGTCAAGTAACTTGGCATTATCATCTACAATATCATTATCTTGCATAGTCTGTACAATTTGTTTAAATAAAGCGGTTTCCTTATCTAACCAGCTGTTTACTAAATTTGAATAGTTTTGTGAAGATATAATCATTTTATTGTTATACTGATCTATAATAATATTTCTAGATATAAAATAACTTCCTATAGATGAACAAAGTAACAGTAGTATAGTTAATAATAGAGTTAAAAAAGTTATTTTGCTTTTAATACTTTTCACAATAAGTCCTCCTTTTGTTATAATAAAAAATAAAATATTGTAAAAGTGATTCCGTGTGGCAATTATGATTGATATTATTTATATATCGGAGACTGTTTTGGTAATTTAATATATTATATATTGATTTTTTGAAAAATCATCACATATATTTTGATTTTATTGATTTTTAAGAAAAGTAATGTAAAAATATCTACTTTTATATATGATATGACTTTGTTAAAATATATTTAGTGACTTAAAAGCTTTTAAAAGGAGGTATGTAAGTAGTGAAAAATACATCTGTTGGAGGACAGGCTCTAATAGAAGGAGTTATGATGAGAGGGACACAGGGTATAGCCACAGCTGTAAGAAAACCAAATGGTGAAATTATTGTTAATGTGGAAGAAAGTATACCCTACAGTAAAAGAAATATTTTTTTAGGATTGCCTATTATAAGAGGATTTGTATCCTTAATAGAATCTTTGATTATAGGTATGCGTTCGTTAAATTATTCTGCTTCTTTTTTTGAGGAATATGATGAGCCATCTAAATTTGATAAGTGGTTTCAAAATATATTTAGAGAAAAAACTGAAAGTGTAATTATGGTAATAACTTTATCTATATCCTTAGTTACTGCTACACTTTTGTTTTTTATATTTCCTACCTTTGTAGCAAATATATTTAAAAAATTATCAGTGTATGATAGTATAATTCTTAATGTAATTGAGGGAGTGATTAGAGTAATTGTTTTCCTTATGTATTTATTCTTAATAGGGAATATGGAGGATATAAAAAGAGTTTTTCAGTATCATGGTGCGGAACATAAGACTATTTTTTGTTATGAAAATTCAAGTGAACTTACACCAGAGAATGCACAGAAGTTTACCAGACTCCATCCAAGATGTGGTACTAATTTTTTGTTTTTGGTTATGATAATAAGTATAATACTCTTTTCATTAACTGGCTGGGGAAATATTTGGGAGAGAATCTCATATAGAATAATTTTATTACCTGTAGTTTCTGGAGTTACCTATGAACTTATAAAATGGGTAGGAAAAAGTAATAATTTTTTATCTAAAATTATATCTTATCCAGGACTTATGCTTCAGAAAATTACAACAAGGGAGCCAGATTATAAACAATTGGAAGTGGCAATAAGAGCATTAAAAGGTGCAGAGGGGATAAATAGAGAACAAGATGAAAGTAGAGAAATACTATAATGAATAAATTTTATAATGTTAATACACTTTTAAAACAGGGATATAAAATTTTGAAAGATAAAAAAATTGAAAGTTACATTTTAGATGTTCAGCTTTTATTAGGAAAGGCTATAAATAAGGATAGATTATTTATATTTATAAATGGAGATTATAAAGTTACTGAAGAAGAAGTCGAAAAATATTATTATTATTTAAAATTGAGAGAAAAAAAAATGCCTGTAAAATACATATTAGGACAATGTGAGTTTATGGGAATGGATTTTATAGTAAAGCCTGGAGTATTAATACCACGACCAGATACTGAAACTTTGGTAGAACAGGCCCTAGAAGAAATAGATAATAATGAGTGTTATAATATATGTGATTTGTGCTGTGGCACAGGAGCTATTGGAATATCACTAGCTAAATTTAAGGAGTATATAGATATAGTATGTTGTGATATATCAGATACAGCTTGTGAAGTGGCAGAACAGAATGTAGGAAGGTACAGGTTAGATAAAAGAGTAAAAGTTGTTAAAAGTGATTTAATGGAGTATTTTATTTTAAATAAAATAAAGTTTAATATGATTGTATGTAATCCGCCTTATATAAAAGAAAGTATTATAGATACTTTAATGGAAGATGTAAAAAATTATGAACCCTATGAAGCTTTAAATGGGGGAGAAGATGGATTAGAATTTTACAGGAAGATAGTTAAACAAAGTTTAAAAGTCTTGACTGAAAGTGGTATGCTTATATTTGAAATAGGACATGAACAGAAAAAAGACGTTATAAGCATACTTGCAAAGTATGGATTTAAAGATATAACTTGCATAAAAGATTTAGCGGGGAAAGATAGAGTCATTAAAGCAGTAATTTCTTAAGATTTAAGTGATATTATTTTTAGGAGTACAACATTTATTGTGATAAGTAAAAATGATATGATATAATAATAAGCTGTGAAAATATTTATACGGAGTGATAAAATTATGTTAGAAAGGCTTAATTTCATAGAAAATAAGTATGAAGAATTATCTATAAAAATAAGTGATCCTACGATTATAGCAGATCAAAAAAAGTGGCAGAAGTTATGTAGGGAACATGCAGAATTAGAAGAAATAGTTATAAAATACAGAGAGTATAAAGAAGCACTACAGGATTTGGAAGATAATAAAGAAATGCTGAAAGAAGAAACAGATAAAGATATGAGAGAAATGGAACAGGAGGAAATAAAAAGGTTGGGGGAGGTTATAGAAAAGACAGAAAGTGAGCTGAAAATATTACTTCTTCCTAAAGATCCAAATGATGATAAGAATGTATTTGTAGAAATAAGGGGTGGTGCAGGAGGCGAAGAGGCAGCTTTATTTGCAGCAAATCTTACAAGGATGTATACACGGTATGCAGAGATTAAGGGATGGAAGATAGAAACTATAAGTTTAAGTGCTACGGATATAGGAGGATTTAAAGAAATCGTATTTATGGTAAAAGGGAAGGGTGCTTATAGCAGGTTGAAATATGAAAGTGGCACCCACAGAGTTCAGAGAGTTCCAGATACAGAATCCAGTGGAAGAATTCATACATCAACGGCTACAGTGGCTGTATTACCAGAAGTTGATGATGTGGATATAGTGGTTAATCCCAGTGATATAAGGATAGATGTATTCAGGGCATCAGGTCATGGAGGACAATGTGTAAATACTACTGATTCAGCAGTAAGAATTACTCATTTGCCAACAGGACTTGTGGTATCCTGTCAGGATGAAAAATCCCAACTGAAAAACAAAGAAAAGGCAATGAAGGTACTTAAGTCAAGACTTTATGAAAAAGCCCAGGAAGAAAGAAATGCAAGTATTGCAGAAGATAGAAAAAATCAAGTAGGTACAGGAGATAGAAGTGAACGAATAAGGACTTACAATTATCCACAGGGAAGAGTCACAGATCATAGAATAGGAATGACTTTATATAAGCTTGATTCATTTTTGAATGGAGATATAGATGAAATAATAGATGCACTGATAACAGAAGATCAAGCTCAGAAAATGAAAGACATAGGTACTAGATAAAAAGGTATCAGAGGAATTTAGAGAGGAGATGGAAACCGTTAAATTATACTAACGGGAAAGTATGAATATAGATAAAGCCATTAGAAAGCAAAAAAAATCTTATAAGATATTTATGCTGTCAATGGTTTTTATTTTTTTTCTTTTACCAATAGTTTTCATTTTAAACAGAAAGTTTTATGTATTTTATATGTTTTATCTTATAGTTTTAGAGGTACTTATTTTGTTGGCAATTATTGCTATAACTAATAATGAGTTTTTAAAATTTGAGTATGATGGGTATAGGCTAAAGGTAAATATGGGAGTTAGAAATGTTAAATTAAATATAATATGCAATAAGGTTATATTAGTACATGTAGAAAATTATGTAGTAAAAAATAATAATACAGCGGACTTTAGAATTATTTTTTTATTTACAACCAAATCTAGAAATAATAGAATTATCCCTATAAATAATGAATTTTTGAAAAAACATCCTTATTTAGCCCATCAATATAATAAACTTAAAATATTACGTCCTAATGTAGAATTTTATTATACTATAGTAAAGAATGGAAGATTAAATAAATATCTTTTTTTAGATGCTGTTTACAAAAGTTGTGTTTATGCTTATTATACTGAACAGACTATAGAAAAGATAAAATATTATAGAGAAAATTCAGAAAATTACAATCTGTATAGAAAAAATATATCTATTTAAAAATATGATTCATATAATATAGATTATTGCAATAATCTATATTATAAATAATAGATAAAGGTGAGTCTTATTTTGTATATAGATATGTTTTATATAGTAGTAATGGGAAGTATAGTATCCCTTTTGGGAACTATGATAGGAGCTTCATTAGGAGCAGCAGTGAAAAAACCTTCCGATAAGTTACTGGGGTTCATAATTGGTTTTGCAGGGGGAGTAATGTTATCAGTAGTAGTATTTGATTTAATTCCAGAGGCCACTAATAAGTGGAGTTTTCCATATACCGTATTATTTGTAGTTTTGGGAGTTATAATTATTGCTATAGTTGATGATAAAATAAATATAAATAATTCTAATAAACATATTAGGACAGCATTTATGGCTTCTTTAGGGCTTATGCTTCATAATTTCCCGGAGGGAATAATAGTTGGATGTGGCTTTGCTGCAGGTAGTACACTTGGAATAAAAATGAGTATTATAATTACAATTCATGATATACCAGAGGGTATTGCGGTAGCAGCACCTCTTGTAGCATCTAAAGTTAAAAGTTCAAAGATACTTTTTTATGCTTTTATTACAGCTTTTCCAACTGCTATAGGAACTTTTACAGGTACTTATATAGCAAATATTTCTCCTAATATATTAGGTATGTGTCTTTCTATAGCTTCTGGAATAATGTTGTATGTTATATGTGGGGAGATGATACCAGAATCTTCAAAGCTTTGGGAAGGGATAACAAGTACACTTGGAACCTTAAGTGGTATTATTTTGGGGCTTATAATAGTACAGGTATTATAAACCTTAAGGTCTCATAGAAGATTATATTTAAATTTTGTTTTAATTTTAAGAAGGGATATGTTTTTATGAATACAAAAGTAAAAATTTTAGATGAAGATAATTTAGATATGAAAATTATTAGAGAAGCAGGAAATATAATAAAAAATGGAGGACTGGTGGCTTTTCCTACGGAAACAGTATATGGACTTGGAGCAAATGCTCTTGATCCCAAAGCAGTAGAAAAGATATTTAAAGCTAAAGGAAGACCACAGGACAATCCCCTGATTATACATATAGCTGAAATAGAAGAAATGAAATCCTTGGTTACAAATATATCATCTACAGCTTTTAAGTTTATACAGAATTTTTGGCCGGGTCCTATGACTGTAATTCTTCCCAAATCATCTGTTGTCCCTGATATTACCAGCGCTTCTCTTGACAATGTGGGAATTAGAATGCCCTCTAATATTATAGCTAGAGAACTAATAAAGGCAGCTAGAGTTCCAATAGCGGCTCCTTCTGCAAATATATCAGGAAAACCAAGCCCTACGGATGTAGATAGATGTATAGAAGATTTAAATGGCAAAGTTGATCTTATATTAGGCGGAACTATATGTGATGTTGGGGTAGAATCTACGGTTATAGATTGTACTGTAAATCCTTGCTGTGTATTAAGACCCGGGGGCATAACTCTTGAGATGTTACAGAAGATAGAAGAAAAAGTTTATATTGATCCTGCCGTAATGAAAAAAGTAGAGGGAAATAATAAACCTAAGTCTCCTGGAATGAAGTATAGACATTATGCTCCTAATGCTCCTGTAAAAATAGTTAAAGGAAATTTGAATAAAACTATTGCAAAAATTAATGAAATGGTAGAAAATTATATAGGTGAAAATAAAATTGTGGGAATAATTGCTACAGATGAGACAAGAGAGTTTTATAAAAATGCATTGATAATATCTGTAGGGAGTAGACATAATCTTTTGAGTGTATCTAAAAATTTATTTGAAACACTTAGAATTTTTGATGATAATAAAGTGGATGTTATAATATCAGAGGCTTTTGAAGAAAAAGGTATTGGATTAGCTATAATGAATAGATTGAATAAATCGGCTGGTTTTGATATTATAAAGGTATAATTCCCTAAGGAGGTCAGTTGGTGGAAAATATATTATTTGTTTGTACGGGAAATACTTGTAGAAGCTGTATGGCAGAAGCCATATTTAATTTTAAATCCGATATAAAAAATATAAGAGCTATTTCTGCAGGATTGTCAGTAGTACCAAATAGTGCTGCCTCTGAAAATTCAGTAATAGTTTTAAAAGAAAATATAAATATAAATATAAGTGGTAGAAAAGCGTTGCAGTTAAATAGTTTAATGTTAGAAAATTCAAAGATTGTTCTAACTATGACCGCTTATATGAGAGACATATTAAAACAAAATTTTATAAATTATAGGAATAAAATATATACTTTAAATGAATTCATTTTATTGAAGGGGGACATAAAAGATCCTTTTGGACAGGATGTACATGAATATAGAATAACTTATACTGAATTGGAAAGTAGTATTTCATTGCTGATAAAGAAATTAAAGGAAGATATGAGCATTATTTAAATGTCGTTATCTTCTTTTTTTGTGAGGGTATATCCTAGCTAAATTATTTGCAATATAATTTTAAATAATATATTATATATTTTTGGAGGTATTTTTTATGAAAATTGCTTTAGGTAGTGATCATGCAGGTTTTCCTTTAAAAAAAGAAATAATAGAACATTTGAAAAACAAAGGCTTAGAGTTTGAAGACTTTGGAACTTTTTCAGAAGAGTCCTGTGATTATCCAGATTATGCATTAAAGGTTGGGGAACAGGTTGCAAATAAAAATTGTGACTTTGGAATTTTAGTATGTGGAACCGGTATAGGAATAAGTATAGCAGCAAATAAAATACCAGGAGTTAGAGCTGCACTTTGTGGTGACACTTTCAGTGCTCATGCATGTAGAGAACATAATAATGCTAACATATTGTCTATAGGGCAAAGAATAGTAGGTGTAGGACTTGCACTTGATATAGTAGATAATTTTTTATTTACTAAATTTCAGGGAGGCAGACATCAGAGAAGAATAGATAAAATAGAACAAATAGAAAAAAAATACAGCAGATAATATACAATTAATTAACTATGATTGTTTACTGAAGATTATAATGGAATACCCTAATAGAATTGGAGGATATATTTAATGAGTAAAGTAGTACAAATAACACATCCACTTATATTGCATAAATTAGCTTTGATAAGGGATAAACAAACAGGTTCTAAAGACTTTAGAGAACTTGTAGAAGAAGTAGCTATGCTTATGGCTTATGAAGTAACTAGGAATCTTCAGACAGAAGAAGTAGAGATAGAGACTCCTATATGTAAAACAATTTGTAAGATGCTTTCAGGTAAAAAGGTGGCAATAGTGCCTATATTGAGGGCAGGACTTGGAATGGTAGGAGGAATGCTAAAGCTTATACCTGCAGCAAAAGTGGGACATATAGGGCTTTATAGGGATGAAACTACCTTAAAACCTGTAGAATATTTTTGTAAGTTGCCTCAAGATATAGGAGAGAGGGAAGTAATTGTAACTGACCCTATGCTTGCCACAGGAGGTTCAGCTATAGATGCCATAACTATGTTGAAACAAAAAGGTGCTAAAAATATAAGACTTATGTGTTTGATAGCTGCAGAAGATGGTATAAAATCAGTTACAGAAGTACATCCGGATGTTGATATTTATACAGCAGCCATAGATAAAGAATTAAATAAAAACGGATACATAGTTCCAGGTCTTGGGGATGCTGGTGACAGATTATATGGGACAAAATAAAGATTGTTTTAATTTTTAATAAGGAAAGTCCAACTTGTAGTGGACTTTCCTTAAAATGCTTTTTAATAATTCTTTTTAAGTCGGCAAAATTTTAATATATGACTATAATAGAAAAGGAATTATTCCCAAACATTATCTAATGGTTTATAATATATAATGTATTATTATATATTTAAGGAGACAGTTACTAACTATGAGAAAAGATTGGGATAATTATTTTATAGATATTGCCTTTCAGGTTGCAGAAAGGAGTACATGTCCTAGATTGCATGTAGGGGCAGTTCTTGTTAAGAATAGAAGGATAAAAGGTACGGGATATAATGGAAGTCCCAGAGGCTTGGAACATTGTGATGAAGCAGGGTGTTATATGAAAGATAATCATTGTATAAGGACCATTCATGCGGAAGTGAATTGTTTGCTTGAAGTATCACCGGATGATAGGGAAGATTCTACATTATATGTAACCCATATGCCTTGCCCTGAATGTCAAAAATTAATAATTAACTGTGGAGTTAAAAGAGTTATATATTGTGAGGAGTATACACCAGAGATTAATTGGTTTAAAAAAGTACCTGAAATTGAATTAATATGTATAAAAAGAGTAAAATAATACAATATATGGATAAAATGTTTTTATTCTTTTGAACCTTAGAAGAACTTATTCAGGCTAATAACAGTGATAATATCTCTTTAAAGAAAAGGAGAGTAGTAATGCTGGAAGTGTCAGAATAAACAAAAGATATGATTAAGGAAGGTTAATATGAATAGTTTATATCTATTTGCAATAGTATCAACAGTGCTTTCAGTTATATTTACACCAATTGTTAAAAGGATTGCTTTAAAGTTACAGGTTATAGATATGCCGGAGGAAGATAGAAGAATACACAACAAACCTATGCCTCTTTTAGGGGGATTGTCTATATACTTTTCTTTTATAATTACATTATTACTTAAAAAAGGGGATTTTACAAGGCCAGAGATGGGACTTGTATTGGGAGCTACAATAATAGTAATAGGTGGGTTTTTAGATGATAAATTTGATATAAAACCGAGATATAAATTGATATTTCAAATTGCAGCTGCTCTAATTTTAATTATTTATGGAGTAAAAATAGTAATAATTACTAACCCATTTAGCAGTGTATATCAATTTACTAATGTAGGAGTGATGTCTATTCCATTAACCATAATTTGGGTGGTTGGTATTACTAATGCCTTAAATTTGATAGATGGCTTGGATGGTCTGGCGTCAGGCATTGGATTTATATCTTCTTTGACTATTTTAATTATAGCGTTGTTAAATAATAGATATGAAGCTGCAGTACTTGCTATTATACTATGTGGAGCCATACTGGGATTTTTACCCTATAATTTTAATCCTGCTTCTATATTTATGGGCGATACAGGAGCACAATTACTCGGATTTTTACTTGCAGCTATATCTATTGAAGGAGCTATAAAATCTGCGGCAGCATTTTCTATAGCAGTTCCTATTCTTGCACTTGGAATACCAATATATGATACTCTTTTTGCAATGATAAGAAGAAAGATAAATGGCAAACCTATTATGCAGGCTGATAGAGGACATCTTCATCATAGGCTTTTGGATATGGGGTTCAGCCAGAAACAAGCTGTTGGAACAATGTATGCTATAAGTGCAGTATTAGGCAGTTTTTCTATAATAGCCATGGAGATAAATGCACAGCTCTCTTATTTTCTTTTGGCTATAATTATGGTGGCTTTAGTTTTTATAGCTTGGAGAGCGGGGTTTTTTCAACATAGAGATTAAAGTATCCCGGCTATTTAATTTTATAGACACCTAAAAAATGGAGGTTTTAATATGAATAAACTTAAGATTGTTACAATATTTGGAACAAGACCTGAAGCAATAAAAATGGCTCCGTTAATTAAAGAATTTGAAAAAAGACATAATATAGAAAATAAGGTATGTGTTACAGCCCAACACAGAGAAATGTTAGATCAAGTTTTAAAGCTTTTTAATATTACACCTGACTGTGATTTAAATGTAATGAAGAGTAATCAAACATTGACAGGTATAACCAGTAGGGTGCTTCAAGGACTTGAAGAAGTGTTTGATAGAGAAAATCCGGATCTTGTACTTGTTCATGGGGATACTACTACTACATTTGCAGGGGCATTAGCAGCTTTTTATAAAAAAATAAGAGTTGGTCATGTAGAAGCAGGCCTTAGAACTTATGATAAATATTTTCCTTTCCCAGAGGAAATGAATAGAAAACTTACAGGAGCTATAGCTGATCTGCATTTTGCACCTACATCTGGCTCTAGAGAAAATTTACTTAGGGAAGGTATAGCAGGGGAAAAAATATTTGTTACTGGAAACACAGTGATAGATTCAATGAAATTTACTGTGGATAAAGATTATGTGTTTAATACTGATGAATTAAATAATATAGATTATAATAAAAGTAAAGTAATAATGGTTACTGCCCATAGAAGAGAAAACTGGGGAGAAGGCATAGAAAATATTTGTAATGCATTAAAAAAAGTAGTAGAGGAAAATAAAGAAGTAGAAGTAATTTATCTTGTACATTTAAATCCTAAAGTGAGAGATATTGTATATAAGATACTTGGAGGTGTTAACAGAGTACACCTTTTAAATCCGTTAGATACTAAAGAAACTCACAATTTAATGGACAGATGTTATATGGTTATGACTGATTCAGGGGGACTTCAAGAAGAAGCACCACATCTTGGCAAACCGGTATTGGTACTCAGAAATGTAACTGAAAGACCAGAAGCTGTAAAAGCAGGTACAGTAAAATTAGTTGGAACAAATAAGAGTGATATAATAAAGCAGGCAAGTGAACTTATATCAGATTCCAGTAAGTATGATGTTATGAGTAGAGCTATAAATCCTTATGGAGATGGTAAGGCGTCAGGCAGAATAGTTGCGGCTATTTTACAATATTTTAATATAGAAAAGTCAGAGTATGAAGAGTTTATTTGAGTATATGTTTTTAAATTTAAGTTAAATACTTTGTTAAGAATATACCGTATAATAATTTAGCTTTAATATATAATGGTATAGTGATGGATTTAACAAAGATTTTTTAAGTAGATATATACTTTAAATATATTAATTGTATATACTTTGTAAGGTTGTATTAGATATTGTTATTTTAGACTATATGTTGTTATATTATGATCTATTTTAGGTGAATTTATTTATCTTAAAATCAATAAAAATATTGATAAAGTGTATTTATTAGTAATATAAATTTTTATTTGTAAAAACTTTGTGTTTTTTTTAACAAAAACATTGACAACGTTGTAATTACTTAGTATAATGAACTTGTTATATAGGAAATAGGATATTGACATCGTTTAGATTACATTTCAGTTAAAAGAAAATAAACTTTTAGGAGGATTTACTATGAGAGAAGTAGTTATTGTAAGTGCAGTAAGAACAGCTATAGGAAGCTTCGGCGGAACTTTAAAAGATGTTCCTGCAGTAGAATTAGGAGCAATAGTTATAAAAGAAGCAATAAAAAGAGCAAATATCAAACCAGAACAAGTAGATGAGGTTATATTTGGAAACGTAATACAGGCAGGTCAAGGACAAAGTCCAGCAAGACAAGCTGCTGTAAAAGCAGGCATTCCTGTAGAAGTGCCAGCATTTACATTGAATAAGGTTTGCGGTTCAGGACTTAGATCAGTAAGTTTGGCAGCACAACTTATAAAAGCTGGAGATAATGATATTGTTATAACTGGTGGAATGGAAAATATGTCCGCTGCTCCATATTTACTTCCAAAGGCTAGATGGGGACAGAGAATGGGAGACGGAAAATTAGTTGATGGAATGATAAAAGATGGATTGTGGGAAGCATTCAACAATTATCATATGGGAATTACAGCTGAAAATATAGCAGAAAAATGGGGAATAACAAGAGAAGAGCAAGATGAATTTTCAGCAGCATCACAACAAAAAGCAGAAGCAGCTATAAAATCAGGAAGATTTAAAGATGAAATAGTTCCAGTAACTGTTAAGCAGAGAAAGAAAGAAGTAGTTTTTGATACTGATGAATATCCTAAGTCTGGAACAACTGTAGAATCATTAGCAAAATTAAAACCAGCATTCAAAAAAGACGGAACAGTTACAGCAGGTAATGCATCAGGAATAAATGATTCCGCAGCAGCATTAGTTGTAATGAGTGCAGATAAAGCAAAAGAACTTGGGATTAAACCACTTGCAAAAATTGTTTCTTATGGAAGTAAGGGATTAGATCCACAGATAATGGGATATGGACCTTTCTATGCAACTAAATTGGCACTTGAGAAAGCTAATATGACAGTTGCAGATTTAGATTTAATAGAAGCAAATGAAGCATTTGCAGCACAGAGTTTGGCAGTAGCTAAAGATTTAGAATTTGATATGAGCAAAGTAAATGTAAATGGTGGAGCAATAGCTCTTGGACATCCGGTTGGATCTTCAGGTGCAAGAATACTTGTTACATTACTTTATGAAATGGAGAAAAGAGATGCAAAGAAAGGCCTTGCAACACTTTGCATAGGTGGAGGAATGGGAACTGCTTTAATAGTAGAGAGATAAGATAAAAAAGTAGTGATTTAGATATAGAGAATAGGTTATTTGGACTACTGGTAAATTTTACCAGTAGTCTTTTGATTTGTATAAAAAAGATATTGAGCTTTTATATATAAATTAAATAGAAAATGTAAATATGCAATTGTTCACATGATAAAACTGTAAGTTATATTTTTATTAAAATATAATTGTATTAATAAAAAATACTAGTAGAGCTTACAATTTATTACTAAAAATAAATTACAGTACTTATTAATATATGACTTAGTTATTAAATAAAAATATAACAATTAAAAATACATTTTATAACTTAAATTTATAATTAATACTAAAATATAATATAATAATAAATCATACAACAAATAACATAATAATCTTATATACACATTTACTTTAAAAATGAAATAATCACTATTAATTTAATTACATTTAAGGCATATTTTGAAATATATGTATTGTAAAATTAAGTATTTAATAACAATTTATTCATTTAATAGATCTCAAATATTTTAAAATAGAGCATATTTGCCTATTTTAAGTTAATATTTTCATATATGATTAAATAGCTTTAAAAATAGAGCAAATGCTTTCTATAAATATCTCTTTACCAGACTTTGTGTTTTTTTTAACAATACATATTGATAAAAATTTAATTAGTTAGTATAATTAATATATATTAGAATTGTATGAATTAATTAAATTATTTTGAATAATAACGTTCAAGCTATAAACTTAAATAATTATGAAGTAATATCATACAATTTCGTGACTTATAAAAACTTTTTAATAAACTGACGTAGCTTATATTTTAAAATATGAGTACTAAGATTTGAAATATTCGAAATTTAAATGATTTATAACTTTACTAAGTATTTAAGTTTAAATAAATTTATTTTTAGGAGGGTTCATTTTATGAAGGATGTAGTTATTGTAAGTGCAGTAAGAACAGCTATAGGAAGTTTTGGTGGAACTTTAAAAGATGTCTCTGCTGTAGATTTAGGAGCAATAGTTATAAAAGAGGCAGTAAAAAGAGCAAATATCAAACCAGAACAAGTAGATGAAGTTATATTTGGAAACGTAATACAGGCAGGTCTTGGACAAAGTCCAGGAAGACAAGCTGCTGTGAAAGCAGGTATTCCTGTAGAAGTACCAGCATTTACGTTGAATAAGGTTTGCGGTTCAGGGCTCAGAACAGTAAGTTTGGCAGCTCAACTCATAAAGATTGGAGATGATGATATTGTTGTAGTTGGCGGAACAGAGAATATGTCTGCCGCACCATATTTACTTCCAAAGGCTAGATGGGGATATAGAATGGGAGAAGGAAAATTAATTGATGGAATGATAAAAGATGGACTATGGGAAGCATTCAACAATTATCATATGGGAATTACAGCTGAAAATATAGCAGAAAAATGGGGAATAACAAGAGAAGAGCAAGATGAATTTTCAGCAGCATCACAACAAAAAGCAGAAGCAGCTATAAAATCAGGAAGATTTAAAGATGAAATAGTTCCAGTAACTGTTAAGCAGAGAAAGAAAGAAGTAGTTTTTGATACTGATGAATATCCTAAGTCTGGAACAACTGTAGAATCATTAGCAAAATTAAAACCAGCATTCAAAAAAGACGGAACAGTTACAGCAGGTAATGCATCAGGAATAAATGATTCCGCAGCAGCATTAGTTGTAATGAGTGCAGATAAAGCAAAAGAACTTGGGATTAAACCACTTGCAAAAATTGTTTCTTATGGAAGTAAGGGATTAGATCCACAGATAATGGGATATGGACCTTTCTATGCAACTAAATTGGCACTTGAGAAAGCTAATATGACAGTTGCAGATTTAGATTTAATAGAAGCAAATGAAGCATTTGCAGCACAGAGTTTGGCAGTAGCTAAAGATTTAGAATTTGATATGAGCAAAGTAAATGTAAATGGTGGAGCAATAGCTCTTGGACATCCGGTTGGATCTTCAGGTGCAAGAATACTTGTTACATTACTTTATGAAATGGAGAAAAGAGATGCAAAGAAAGGCCTTGCAACACTTTGCATAGGTGGAGGAATGGGAACTGCGCTGATAGTTGAAAGATAGTTTAAACATATTTTAATAGTTAAGAAATAAAGAAAGTGTTAATTTAATGCTTTCTTTATTTCTTATGTGTTATTAAATATTCATTACTAGGGGTTATGGGCAGATTTAATGAGTAATTACTACAAGATATAACATTAATTTACTTAGATTGAAGAAAAATAAATAATTTAGAGAAAAATCAGACTTTTAGATTGAATTTTTAAGGTATATAATTAAAATTGTGTGTTAACAAAAGCTGTGTATTATATTAGTTGTAAAGGATTAAATGGTATTATCAAGTGATTCTTAGGTTCAGGTGGAGTTTGCTATAGAGAAATACTTATCTCCATCTGAGCCTTAGAAGAACTTATCTAGGGGCGTAGCAGTGCTTATCCTCCACTTTGAAGAAGATGGGGGGGGGTTAGCAATGGTAGCTTTCGGATAAATTTATTGTGTACTTTAGGAAAAGTATATAATAAGCTTTTGAAATTTTATATATTATGATAAAATGTGTTTAAATAAAGTAGCAATCTGATTTATGATATATCATTTGTAAAGGGAGGAATTGATGGATAAAAATATTCTACGCATGACAAAGATGGTATTTTTAATTAATGCTCTGATAGGTGTATTGTTGGCAGGATTATCACAGCTATTTTTAAAAAATTATGGATTATTTATTCTACTTGGAATGTGTATAGCTATGTTTAATTTTTTCCTTAATAGTATACTAGGAGCAGTAATGTTATATAAATTTAAAAATTCATCTTCGTTGTTGTATCTCATAAGTTTCATTATTAGGATTGTGATTGCTGCTGGAATGGGATATATTACCTTTAGATACAATAAATATGATGTAATAGCATATTTATTTGGTTATACATCCAATCTATTAGGTATATATATATATTCAGCTTTTGAAAGTGGTAAGAATAATGTATAACAATATTTTTAAAGAAGGGATGTGATGGAGTGGAAGAATTTTCACCATTGTTTTCAATACATATAGGAACATTTAAATTTGGTATAACTTCCAGTGTTGTGATACAATGGGTTATAATCTTAATTTTAGCTGTTTTAGCTAAGATTTTTACAAGAAATATGAGGAGACTACCGGATAAGAGACAAAATGTTATTGAAATGATTGTTGAGGCAGTACAAAATTTAGTTAAAGATAATATGGGAAAAGAGTACATATCATTTGTACCCTATGTAGGAACTCTTGCAATATATATTTTAGTAATGAATATCGCACCGGTAATTATAGGCTTAAAAGCTCCTACAGAGGACTTAAGTGTTGCAGTTGGTCTAGCTCTTATAACTTTTGTGTTAGTTCAGTTTAATGCTATTAAGAGAACTGGATTAAAGAGTTATTTTCTGGGTTACGCTAAACCTAATGTAGTATTAGTGCCCCTTAATATTGTAGAAAGAATAGTTCTTCCAGTTTCTTTGAGTCTCCGATTATTTGGAAATTTAACTGCAGGAGCTGTTATCATTGGAATGGTATATAAAGGATTGGGTAATATTGCATGGTTCTCACAGTTGTTAATACCTATTCCTTTGCATGCTTTCTTCGATTTATTTGATGGCTCAATACAAATGTTGGTATTTGTTATGCTAACAATAATGAATATAAAAGTTATTGCTGAACACTAAATATATTTAGTTTTTAATACTTAATTTATTCTTAAGGAGGATTTTATTATGAATTTAGATTCACAGTCATTTATATCAGGCATGGCAGCAATAGGAGCAGGGCTAGCTGCTATAGGATGTTTAGGAGGAGGTATAGGAGTTGGTACTGCTGCAGGAAAGGCAGTGGAAGGGGTATCAAGACAGCCAGAAGCAAGTGGTAAGATATTAAGTACATTCTTTGTAAGTGCAGCTTTATCAGAAGTAACAGCTATTTATTCTTTATTGATAGCTCTTATTTTAGTATTTAAAGTTTGATTTTATTATATACCTCACCAAACTCAAACATATACTTTAGAGGGGAGGATTGAAGTTTAATATGCAAGTTGATTGGGTTACAGTTGTCATAACAATAATAAATTTTATTGTATTATATATTATTTTAAGACATTTCTTTTTTAAACCAGTTGATAATATACTTACCAGCAGACAGGAAGAAATTAATTCAAAAATTAAAAATGCCTACGAAAATGAAAAAAAATCCAAAGAATTGGTTACAAAACATAAGGAATTATTAAAGGGCTCAAAAGAAGAGGGCAGAAATATTGTTGAGGGTTATAAGAATAAAGCAGAACAAGTTTCAGAAAATGTGTTAAATGAAGCACGTAGGGAAGCACAGTTAATATTAGACAGGGCAAAAAATGAAGCAGATAAAGAAAGAGAAAAAGCCCAGGATGACATAAAAAACCAAGTGGTAGATTTAGCTATTTTAGTGTCATCGAAAGCCTTAGAAGGATCTATTGATGAAGAACAGCATAGAAAACTTATTAAAGACTTTATAGCTAAGGTAGGTATCTAAAGATATGTATGAATATTTAGATAGAAGATATGCTCTCGCACTTTATAAAATCGGAGAGGAAAAAGGAAAAGTTGAAGAATATTTAGAGGAATTGAAAGATATTGCAGATATAATAAATAATAATAATCAATTTCTAGAATTTATAGAACATCCTGAAATTAGTACTGCTGAAAAGAAAAAAACTTTTATAAATGTTTTTAAAGGTAAAATAAGTGAAGATGTGCTTTCATTCTTGTTAATACTTATTGATAAAGGAAGAATTAATCAATTGTATAGCAAGCTTAAAGAAATGGGAAAGATATATCTTGAAAATCATAATACAGTTATTGCTACAGTAAAAACTGTTATTCCTTTAGAAGATGATGAAAGGGAAACTCTAACTGAAAAATTAAAGAAAAAATTTAATAAAGAGGTTTTGATTAAAGAGGAGTTAGATCCTGAAATAATAGGCGGAGTTTATGTAGAGGTAGATAATATGGTTATTGATGGAACTGTAAAGTCAAAGCTTTCTGAAATGAAAAAAATAATGCTTAAAGGAGAACAGAGGTGAGCCTATGAACGTAAAACCTGAAGAAATAACTTCAATTATAAAAAGTCAGATAGAAAAATATGAAAAAAAAATAGAAACAGTTGATTCAGGTACAATAATTCAAATTGGTGATGGTATCGCTAGAGTGTATGGCCTTAATGGGTGTATGGCAGGAGAACTCTTAGAGTTCCCCAATGATGTTTATGCTATGGCTCTAAATCTTGAACAAGATAATGTAGGATGTGTTCTTTTAGGTTCTCAGGAAGGAATAAAAGAGGGGAATACAGTAAAAAGAACAGGTAGGGTTGTAGAAGTACCCGTAGGGGAAAATATTATAGGGAGAGTTGTAAATTCATTAGGACATCCTATTGATGGAAAAGGTGCTATTAATACTACTGAAACTAGAGCTGTAGATCTTGTGGCACCAGGAGTTATAACCAGGCAGGCAGTTAAAGAACCTCTCCAAACAGGAATAAAGGCTATAGATGCTATGATACCAATTGGCAGGGGACAAAGAGAACTTATAATAGGGGACAGACAAACTGGCAAAACTGCTATTGCCATGGATACCATAATAAATCAAAAAGGAAAAGATGTAATATGTATTTATGTAGCTATAGGACAAAAGCAATCTACAGTAGCACATATAGTAAATAATTTGATAGAGACAAATGCTATGGATTATACTATAGTGGTATCTGCATCTGCTTCTGAGTCAGCACCACTTCAATATATTGCTCCTTATGCAGGCTGCTCCATGGGAGAATATTTTATGAATAAAGGAAAAGATGTGCTTATAGTATATGATGATTTATCCAAACATGCAGTGGCATATAGAGCTATGTCTTTATTACTCCGAAGACCACCGGTAAGGGAAGCGTATCCCGGGGATGTTTTTTATCTCCATTCAAGGCTTTTAGAAAGAGCTGCCAAACTATCAGATAAATTAGGAGGAGGATCACTTACAGCACTGCCTATAATAGAAACACTGGCAGGAGATGTTACTGCATATATACCTACTAATGTTATTTCTATAACGGATGGGCAGATATTTTTAGAAACAGAACTCTTCTATTCCGGGCAAAGGCCAGCTATAAATGCAGGTATATCTGTATCTAGAGTTGGAGGTAATGCTCAAATTAAAGCTATGAAACAAGTAGCGGGTACTCTTAGAATAGATTTGGCACAGTACAGGGAGCTTGCATCTTTTGCACAGTTTGGATCTGACTTGGATAAGGAGTCAAAAAGAACTCTTGAAAAAGGCAAAAGGTTAACGGAGATATTAAAACAGCCTCAATATAAGCCAATGGCTGTGGAAAAGCAGGTAATGATATTATTTGCAGCCAGCAGAAATTACATAATGGATATACCCGTAGAGAAGATATCGGAATTTGAAGAAGAATTTCTTAATTATATGGATATCCATCACAGAGAAATAGGAGATGAAATACGGGAAAAGCAAGTTATATCTGATGAATTAAGTGATAAGCTTAGAAATGCCATAGAAGAATTCAAAAAAATATTCTTGATAGAGGGATAGTTATTTTTATCTCAGGGAGGTGAAATATGGCAGGGGCAGGACTTGTTACAATTAAAAGAAGAATAAAATCAATAACTAGTACTCAAAAAATAACTAAGGCCATGGGACTTATTGCCACCTCTAAACTTAGAAAAGTGAGAAAAAAACTTGAGGCAAATAATAAATATTGCCAGCTTTTTAGTTCTATTGTAAATGAATTTGCAATAGAAGCTCAGCAGAATAATATTTATGTAAAAGGCAATAAAAGTAATAAAAAATTATATATAGCTTTGAATTCTGACACAGGATTGTGTGGGGGGTTCAATGCTAATGTGGTAAATGAGTTAAATTCTATAAAGTCAAAGGGAAGTGAAGATTTCCTTTTGATGACTATGGGACAAAAAGGAAAGATGTACTTTAAAAGGCTTAATTATAATATAGAATCAGAATATACAGATATTCCAGATGTCCCTACAATAAAGGAAACAGAAGATATTGTATATAAGGCATTGGAACTTTATAGAAGTGGTGAGATTGGAGAAATCAATATAGTATTTACTAAGTTCATTTCAACTATCAAACAAAATGTGATTGTTGAAAAGTTACTTCCACTGGAGGTCAGAGAAGTAGAAAAAAGAAATTTTATTGTAAAATTTGAACCCTCTGCAGATGAAATGATAGAAGATATAATAGAATTTCATTTAAGGCAAAAAGTACTTAATTGTATGATAAATTCAAAAGTAAGTGAACAATCTTCTAGAATGACTGCTATGGATGGGGCTACTAAAAATGCAAATGATTTGTTAGATGAATTAAATCTTCAATATAATAGAGAAAGACAAACTGCTATAACGCAGGAAATAACTGAGATAGTTGGAGGAGCAGAAGCTCTAAAGTAAGGAGGGATGTTCATGCCTAATATAGGCAAAGTAGTTCAGGTTATAGGACCTGTAGTGGATATAAAATTTGATGAAGAAAACCTTCCAGATATATATAATGCTATAAATATAGAATCGGGAAATACAAAAATTGTTACAGAAGTAGCCCAGCATTTGGGTGATGATATAGTAAGGACTATATCTATGGAGAGTACAGAGGGATTAATGCGAGGTATGGATGCTCTGGATACTGGAGCACCTATATCTGTGCCTGTTGGAAAGTCGGTTTTAGGAAGACTTTTCAATATGTTAGGGCAACCTATTGATGAAAATGGAGAGGTGGAAGCGGAAGAATATTCTCCTATTCATAGATCTGCACCAAGCTTTGAAGATCAATCTGTTAAACCTGAAATGTTTGAAACAGGCATTAAAGTTATCGATCTTATTGCACCCTATCAAAAAGGTGGTAAGATAGGATTGTTTGGAGGAGCAGGTGTAGGTAAAACGGTTATTATACAGGAATTGATAAACAATATAGCAAAAGAACATGGAGGATTGTCTGTTTTTACAGGTGTAGGAGAAAGAACTAGGGAAGGTAATGACTTATATTATGAAATGCAAGAATCTGGAGTTATAAATAAAACTGCTTTGGTATTTGGTCAGATGAACGAGCCACCTGGTGCAAGAATGAGGGTTGCACTTACAGGGCTTACTATGGCAGAACATTTTAGAGACGAAGGTCAGGATGTACTTTTGTTTATAGATAATATATTTAGATTTACTCAAGCGGGTTCGGAGGTTTCTGCATTGCTTGGAAGAATACCTAGTGCTGTTGGATATCAACCCACACTTGCTACGGAAATGGGCTCTCTTCAAGAAAGAATAACTTCTACAAAACAAGGATCTATTACTTCTGTTCAGGCAGTATATGTTCCAGCAGATGATTTAACAGATCCAGCACCGGCCACAACTTTTACACATCTTGATGCCACTACGGTACTTTCAAGATCTATATCAGAAATTGGTATTTATCCGGCGGTTGATCCGTTAGCTTCAACATCAAGAATACTCGATCCTAGAATTGTGGGTGAGGAACATTATAAGGTAGCTTCAGATGTTAAACATATACTTGAAAGATATAGTGAACTTCAAGATATTATAGCAATTCTAGGCGTGGATGAACTATCAGAGGAAGATAGATTGGTAGTTGTAAGAGCAAGAAGAATACAGAGATTTTTGTCACAGCCATTTTCTGTGGCTGAACAATTTACAGGATATGAAGGAAAATATGTACCTATAAAAGAAACTATAAGAGGTTTTAAAGAAATACTTGAAGGCAAATATGATGATTTACCAGAGACAGCGTTCTTATTTAAAGGAAGTATAGATGAAGTAGTTGAATCTGCTAAAAACATGGCAAAAAGTTAAATGTGTCTCAAAAAGGATAAAGTGTAGGTATTTTAAAAAGGAGAATTAATATGGCAGAAGTTCTGAAATTAACTATCCTTACTCCTGATAGAGAATTTTATGAAGGAGAGGTATTAGAGGTAACAACAGAGAGCATTCAAGGCAATATAACTATTCTTCAGGGACATATGCCTTTAATTACTACTTTAAGATGTGCAGATACTCGCATAGTAGAAAAGAGCGGCAAAGAATTAAAGGCATTTACCTCAAATGGAATATTGGAAGTAAAAAACAATCAGTTAAAAATATTATGTGATGTTTGTGAATGGCCAGAAGAAATAGATTTAAAAAGAGCAGAAGAGGCCAAAGAAAGAGCAGAACAAAGATTGGCTCATAAAGATGGAATAGATGTAAAAAGAGCACAACTGGCATTAAATAGGGCCTTAGCCAGAATTAATCTATTAAAATAGTTTATTAAAGTAAAAAGCACTATCAAGAACACTAACCAAGTGATAAATCTTGATGGTGTTTTTTTAGTTTGAACATGCACATTCTATTATGTAAATTTATATATTAATATAAGACCTTCCCTATGAAATCTTTATTTTTTGAAAGTAAAAATTAATCTACTATGTTTAATTTTATTAAAAATAATATGAAATGAAAATTTTTAAGAATAGTAACAGAAAAGTTGTCCATAATTTTTAAAGTAGAGGTAGGGAGGTGAAATATTCTGTATAATATTTACGGAATTATATTATTATGAAGAAACCAGGAATAATATTTTTTTTGATAATATATTTAATGTCTTTTCGATGTTATTTGGGGATACCAGTAAATGGTTATTGCGATAAATATATGTTTCAAGGAGATACAGTTTCCTTAGAAAAGGTAGATTTATTTAAGTATATATTGGACAAAACTCATGGTTGTCCTAAAGAATGTGGAGGTATGTTGATTTTTACCACTGATAATTGTGGGCAAAAAACAGTAGAGGATATATTTATAAAATTAAATGAATATTACAAGTTAAATAAAAAAGTGTATAAAAATGCTGAAATATATTCTTTGGATTTTAACAATAGGTATGTTGAAGGCTATGTGCAAAGTGTGAAATATGAAAATTATAACGTTGTAACGATTAATATTATACAAAGAAGTAATATGTATGAATTCAAAAACATAAAAAATACCTTAAATAAATGCATACCAAAGAAAATAAAAAAATATAGATATTTTCAGTATGTTAAGGCAAGGGTTGAAAATGGAAATACAGAGGTTTTAAATGAACAGATAAAAGAAATTTTAACCTATTGTCATGCGTGTGACATTAAAACTGTAACTTTACAAGGGGGATATACTAATACAGCGTATACTGGCAGGTATAACAGTGTAGAAAATGGTGGAGAAAAAATAGATTTTAATTATGCAGTTATGAAATATGGAAGGGATACCTATATAATTATAGGAACTCCACAGATAATGGTAACATATTAGTTATATGTAAATTATTAGGCTATAATATGATTTTAATCTTAAGCATAGATACCATGTCGTATATTATTATGTGTTCTAAAATAATTGTCTGATAAATTATTGTACATAATATTTTGTTAACAAGATCCTATGTGATAAAAACTATCAGAGAAGCTTGTTTTCTTATTTTTAAGTGAAACAAGTTTACCATCTTCGGCTTGTGATTTATTTTTATCCAAATGCTACCATGGATAGTACTCCTATATTCTGTAAAGTAGGGGATAGGCACTGATACGCAAATGGATAAGTTCTTCTAAGATTCAGATGGAGAGGAATTTTTTATAAGCAAACTCCATTTGAATTTCTGAATCACTTGATATTATTTAACGTAAAAATAAATATTATTTTAGGTTAAAAAATATTTATTGAGTTGGTAGAAATTAATTAGCATATCAGCAATTATAGAATGGAGGAACACTATGAGTAAGATAGTAATTAAAGGGGGAAATAAACTCCATGGAGAAGTTAACATTAGTGCTGCTAAAAATTCGGTATTACCCATTATAGCGGCTTCCATTTTAAGTGGGGATAAGTGTGTTATAGATAATGTTCCTATGCTAGAGGATGTTTTTGTGATAAGTGATATATTAAAGAGTATATCTGCAGATGTAGTTATAGATAAAAATTTAAATAGAATTATTATAGATACTTCTAATGTAAGTTATTGTGATCCCTGTAGCGAGCTAGTGAAAAAGATGAGGGCATCCTTTCTCATAATGGGACCCATGATATCTAGATTTGGAGGATTTAAATTATGTCTTCCGGGAGGATGTAATATTGGAACCAGACCAATAGATTTACATTTAAAAGGGTTCGATGCTCTTGGTGCAAAAGTAAATGTAGAACATGGATTTGTAGAAGCAAAAGCTAAAAAGTTAGTGGGAAATAAAATATATTTGGATTTTCCATCAGTGGGAGCTACAGAAAATATAATGATGGCAGCAGTAACTGCAGAAGGAGAAACTATAATAGAAAATGCGGCGGAAGAACCAGAAATAAAAGATTTGGCAAACTTTTTAAACGGTATGGGTGCAAAGATTACTGGGGCAGGATCTAGAGCTATTCATATACAAGGGGTAAAAAAATTAAAAGGTAGTAATCATAGTCCCATATGTGACAGAATAGAATCGGGAACATTTATGGTAGCAGCAGCTATAACTAAAAGCAAAATAAAAATAAATGGCATAAATGAGGAATATTTGAAACCCATAATTGCTAAACTTACTGAGGCTGGGGTTTATATAAAATGTCAGGGAAATAACTTAATTGTGGACGGAAATAGAGAGCTAAATCCTATAGATATTAAAACTATGCCTTATCCGGGGTTCCCCACTGATATGCAATCACAGATAACTAGTTTGTTGAGTACAGTTAAAGGTACAAGTATTATAACAGAAACTATTTTTGAAAATAGATTTATGCATGTAATGGAAATGAAAAGAATGGGAGCAAATATAAAAATAGATGGAAGAAGTGCAGTTATAGAAGGAGTTGATAAACTTACAGGAGCAGAAGTAAAAGCTACAGATCTCAGAGCAGGGGCTGCACTTATACTTTGTGGATTAGCGGCAGAGGGAAAAACAGAAGTTACAGATATATATCATATAGATAGAGGGTATGTAAATATTGAAGGAAAACTAAAAGCATTGGGAGCTGATATTGAAAGAGTGAATGAATAATTTTTATATTATTAATAAAAAAAGAAGAAAAGTATACTAAAAGTTTTCTTCTTTTTTAATACCTGAAAGGTATCCCATGGAATAATTTCAGTTTTAGCGTAATAAAAATATATTAAGCTATAATATGGGAGAGCAAAATGAAAAGATACATTATGAACTTTTTTAAAAAATTTGTTATTTTAATATTCATGAGTATGGCATTTATAATAGTACTTTCCTTTGGGATAAATTATATGAAAATTAGCCAACACACTTTACCTGAATTTTTAATGAGATCCATAAATAAAAATTATAATTATAATTCACAGTATATAAAAGTGTATATAACTGAAAAGAATAAAATAGAAAAAATGAATCTGGAAGAATACATAGTGGGAGTTGTGGCGGCTGAAATGCCAGCAGAATTTTCAAAAGAAGCAATTAAAGCTCAAGCTGTAGCAGCTAGAACTTTTGCAGCAGCTCATATGCAGGTATATGGGGGAAAAGAATATGAAAGTAATACAGGGGCAGATGTATGTGATACAGTGAAATGTCAGGTATTTACAAGTAAAGAAGATAGGATAAAGAACTGGCCCCAATCTAAAAGAGAAGAATATTGGAATAAGATAGTAGGTGCAGTAAAAGATACTTCGGGACAAGTGCTAGCTTATAAAGATAAATTGGTTATGGAACCTTATTATTTTGCGGTAAGTGGAGGAAAAACAGAAAATGCAGTGGATGTATTTGGAAAAGGAGAAGAATATTTAAAAAGTGTAGAAAGTCCTGGTGAAGAAAGTGCATCTAAGTATAGAACTTCTATAAAATTATCCTATGCTAATTTTATAGATAAAGTAAATTCTAAGTATCCCAATTCAAGATTGTCTGTAAAGAATTTAGCTAACCAGGTAACTATACAATCCAGAAATGAAGGCGGTTCTGTTAAAGAAATTAAATTAGGTTCGGTTACCATATCTGGAGTAAAATTCAGAACTATTCTGTCATTAAATTCTTCAGATTTTAATATCTATTTTAAAGATAGTGTCATTATTGAGTGTATTGGATACGGGCACAGAGTGGGAATGAGTCAGTGGGGAGCAAATGCTATGGCTAAACAGGGGAAAACTTACAAAGAAATATTGGCTCATTATTACAATAAAACAGAACTTGAAAATTTAGAAGCATTTTATAATAAATAAATTTTAGATAATAAAGAGATGAAATTTTATTTTATCTCTTTATTATTTTTTACAAAAAATTATAAAGAAAAGATTATAAAATATGTATTTTTTGTAATTGTCTGGACAAACTACAAAAAGGAGGTGTTCATATGGACAGAAAAATTTTTAGTAGAGCATTTAACTTTTTAAAAAAGGAGGGTTTTTATATAATTTTATTTGTTTGTCTTTGTGTTGTGGCTACAGTTGCAGTAATTACTGCTAGAAATAATAAAAATCAAAGTGCTGAACTGCAAAAAAGTGTAAGTTTACAACAAAAGCAGACTAAAGAGACGGCCAAGGCAGATGAAAGTCCTTCGTCCAGCTATGATAATGCTCTCCAGGTAAAAAAGAGTGAAAAGGCAGATACTAATGAAAAAACAAATACTAATCAATCTGAAGAAACTTCAAAAAGTGTATCTGGCGCAGTTAGTACTTCCTTTCAAAAACCAGTGGAAGGAAATATTGCAAGAGCATATTCAGAGGATCCGGTATATTGGGATTCTACAGGTACCTATAGACCTAATTTAGGATACGACATACAAACAAAGTTAGGGAAACCTGTATTTGCAGCTATGGATGGGAAAGTAGAAGAAGTAAATAAAGCTACCCAAGATGGAGTGGAAGTTATTATAGATCATCAAAATGGATTAAAAACTGTTTATTCTAATTTAGATGACAATGTAGAAGTTAGCGTGGGTCAAACATTGAAAAAGGGAACTGCTATAGGAATAGTAGGAAGAAGTACATTAAGAGCAGCCTATGAAAAATATGGGGATCATCTACACTTTGCAATTTTAAAGGGCAGTGAGTTTGTAGATCCAGCTAAATATATAAAGTATTAGTACTAGGCCATTTCTCACTATTTTATGGAGAAATGGCTAATACATCATGAATTTAAAAATGTTAATGAGCATATTTATAAGTATAGGGGGACGAGCAATTGTGAAGAATTACAAAAACGTAAATTATATGGATATAAAGTGTTTATCCCAATGGTACCATTGCTAATACCCCCAGCTTCTTCAAAGTGGGAGATAAGCACTGCTACACACCTGGATAAGTTCTTTATTTATTGCGGTGAGTGTTATAAAGGAGTTGAATGAATTTGAAAGATTATATTGAAGAAAGAGTTTTAGAAGTTGCCAAATATATAATAGGTTCTAAAGCTACTATAAGAAAAACCGCTAAAGTTTTTGGAGTAAGTAAGAGTACTATACACAAGGATATGACAGAAAGGTTACCAAAGATAAATCCGCAAATTGCCCAAGAAGCTAAAAATATATTGGATTATAATAAGGCAGAAAGGCATATAAGGGGTGGAAAGGCAACAAAGATGAAATATAAGGCCATTGAAGGGTAAAAACATTCCCATTACAATTAGAATATGATATGATAATAAATATGATAATTTTATATTTTTATTATGAAAAGCTAGTAAGATTAGGAGTGAAAAAGGAATGTTTTTTAATATAGGAACTGATATGGGTATAGATTTGGGAACAGCTACAGTACTTGTTTATATTAAAGGGAGGGGAGTAATTTTAAAGGAACCGTCAGTTGTGGCTATAGATAAGATTAAAAATAAGGTGCTTGCTGTAGGAGAAGAAGCGTGGCAGATGATTGGAAGGACACCAGGAAATATTGTGGCCATTCGTCCACTAAGAGAAGGGGTCATATCTGATTATGATGTAACAGAAAAAATGTTAAAGTATTTCATAAGTAAAGCTTGTGGGAAAAAGAGAATGTCAGCACCTAGAATAGTGGTATGTGTTCCTTGTGAATCTACTGAAGTTGAAAAAAGAGCTGTAATTGATGCAGCTAAGAATGCAGGGGCAAAGAAGGTGTTCCTGATTGAAGAACCCTTAGCTGCAGCTATAGGGGCAGGAATTGATATAACAAAAGCCAGTGGTAATATGGTAATAGATATAGGTGGAGGAACTACAGATGTAGCGGTAATTTCTCTGGGAGGAATAGTTGTAAGATCTTCTATAAAGATAGCAGGAGATAAATTTGATGAAGCTATAATGAAATATATAAGGAAAGAACATAAATTAATGATTGGAGAAAGAACTTCAGAGGATTTAAAAATAAATATAGGTTCTGCATTTGATAGGGAAGAAGAGGTAACTATGGAAATACGGGGAAGAGATTTGATTACAGGACTTCCTAAAAACATAGTAGTATCCTCAGAGGAGATGAGAATAGCTTTAAAGGAAATTGTAAATTCTATAGCTGATACAACTCATGCAGTGTTAGAAAAAACTCCACCAGAATTAGCAGCAGATATAGCTGAAAAGGGTATTTTTATGACTGGTGGAGGAGCATTATTAAATGGTTTAAGTGATCTAATAAGGGAAGTTACAAAAGTACCTGTTTATGTGGCTGAAGATCCTGTGTCCTGTGTGGCTTTAGGAACAGGAAAAGTTCTTGAATATTTGGATAAGATGGAAGTTTTTTTTACTGGTGATGATATAACGTTGATAGAGTAGTTACATATAAAAATATATTTTAAATATATTAAAGATGCAGATTACCTAACTTATTATATTATAGATTAAGTCTATTTAGGGTAGACTCTTATTTTATGGATTTAAGATAATATGTTGTTATAATATAAATAATATGAATGAATTAATGAATAAAGTATTACTTCAGCCATATTTAAAATCAAATTAAGACGTATATTATTAGAATTATTAAAAAGATTTTCATTTTCATTTGAATCCACGATACCTATTATGGAGAAGTCACCCACATTTGGCAGAGATTTTCCTACGCCTTTACCAGGATGTACAGGGAAATCCCTTACTTGAATTTCCCCTATGCTTTCTAAAGTTCCTAAACAAGCATCTATTCCTATAATAGTGCTGTAGGGATGAAGTAACTTTATTTTTCTTAATTTATCTTCTATGTTTAAGGCATGTATAGGATCTGAAATTGTACCATAAGTAGGTAAAGGAAAGTGTTTGGACTTTAGTAGGGTACCTACTAAAGGTCCTAAACAGTCCCCTATGTATCTATCCGTACCAATACATACAATAATAGTATCTTTATTGATATAATTCTTTAGAAAATAGGCAAGTTCGTGATAGGACAAAGGATTTTTATAATTAACCTTTACTCTATTCAATATATTCACCTTCCTTTATGTATAGCTTTATAAATGTTTTTATCCGAAAAGAGCATTTAGTTAACTCCCAATTTTCTAAGAACGGGAGATGAGGACTTGTGTGTCCTGGATAAGTTTTTAAGATTCAGATGGAAGCGAGTATTGTTTATAAGGGAACTTTTGGCTGAATCTATAAATGACTTTATAGAGAACATTATATATAATGTATATGATAAAAAGAGGTAAAATATTAAATTTCAACTATATACATATGATTTTTAAAGAAATTTAAAGAAATATGGAGTAATAAAAGTTTAATATTATATTATACGGGTATAGTAAGTTTGAAAATAAATGAATGAGAATGTATACTAATCTACGTTAGGTATGTATTTTTGTGTCTTATAAAGATATATAGCCTAGGAGTAAGCTGGCATAGCTCAGCAGGTAGAGCAACTGACTTGTAATCAGTAGGTCGTGGGTTCGAAGCCTACTGCCAGCACCAAATGCGGAGGAATTCCCGAGTGGCCAAAGGGGGCAGACTGTAAATCTGTTGTCAGTGACTTCGATGGTTCGAATCCATCTTCCTCCACCATAGAAACTTAGGGCGCATAGCTCAGCTGGGAGAGCATCTGCCTTACAAGCAGGGGGTCACAGGTTCGATCCCTGTTGTGCCCACCATTTTATAATAAAATAAGCTGGCATAGCTCAGCAGGTAGAGCAACTGACTTGTAATCAGTAGGTCGTGGGTTCGAAGCCTACTGCCAGCACCAAATGCGGAGGAATTCCCGAGTGGCCAAAGGGGGCAGACTGTAAATCTGTTGTCAGTGACTTCGATGGTTCGAATCCATCTTCCTCCACCATAAAAGGCACTTTTAAGTGTTTTTTATTTTACTTAATTATTGTTTTCATAATTTAAAAAATTCATTATATAAAACTCTTATCAAGAGAGGTGGAGGGAAAAGGCCCTGTGAAGCCCGGCAACCAGTGTTTAATCATTAAGGTGCCAATTCCAGCAGTTTTAAGCCTGCAAGATAAGAGAGTAGTTAAATTTATTTAACCTCTTCTTATGAAGTGGTTTTTTTATTTTATACAAGGAGGTATTAAAAATGAGGAAGCTATTTACATCTGAATCTGTTACGGAAGGACATCCTGATAAAATGTGTGATCAGATTTCAGATGCTATCTTAGACGCTATTTTGGAACAAGATCCTCAGGGAAGAGTGGCATGTGAAACAGCAACTACTACGGGGATGGTTTTAGTTATGGGAGAGATATCCACCAATTGTTATATTGATATCCCTAAAATAGTCAGAAAAACTATAAGAGAAATAGGGTACACCAGGGCTAAGTATGGATTTGATTGCGATACTTGTGCAGTACTTAGTTCTATTGACGAACAATCTTCAGATATAGCTATGGGGGTTAATGAATCCTTGGAAGCTAAAGTAGGTAGCATGGAAAAGGTTGATGCCATAGGGGCTGGAGATCAGGGAATGATGTTCGGATTTGCAACCAATGAAACTCCAGAGTATATGCCTATGCCTATAAATTTGGCTCATAAGCTTTCAAAGAGATTATCACAAGTTAGAAAAGAAGGTATATTGGATTATTTAAGACCGGACGGAAAGACACAGGTTACTATAGAATATGAGGATAATAAGCCAGTTAGAGTAGATACAATAGTGGTGTCTACCCAACATGATGAATTTGTTACAAAAGAACAAATTGAAAAAGACATAATAAAAAATGTCATAGGTCCGATTGTTCCTCCAGAATTTTTAGATTCTAATACTAAATATTTTATAAATCCAACGGGAAGATTTGTAGTTGGAGGTCCGCAAGGAGATTCTGGACTTACAGGCAGAAAAATAATAGTTGATACTTATGGTGGCTATGGAAGGCACGGGGGAGGAGCTTTTTCTGGAAAAGATCCTACTAAAGTAGATAGATCTGCTGCTTATGCTGCCAGATGGGTAGCTAAAAATTTGCTTGCAGCAGGAGTTGCTGATAAACTTGAAATTCAGATTGCTTATGCTATAGGTGTAGCAGAACCTGTTTCAATAAATGTGGATACTTTTGGTACTAAAAAGATATCTGAGAAGAAAATAATTGACATAGTAAATAAAGTGTTTGATTTAAGACCAGCAGTAATAATAAGAGAATTAGAGCTAAGAAGGCCTATATACAGGCAGGTCGCAGCTTATGGGCACTTTGGAAGAAATGATATAGACTTACCTTGGGAAAAATTAAATAAGGTTAACGATATAAAAAATTATCTTTAACAATAAAAAAACTCTGTACTATAATTATACAGAGTTTTTTATTTTAATTATTTTCAATAGATATATAGTTAAGTATGTTACATAATACTGTCTTTGACAGAAGCGTTTGGTATGAATAACATTACTGTGAAATTAAGTTGGATTCTTTGTATAATGTAAAATATTTTAATAATTAAACTTATATTTATTTTTTGGGATTTAATATATCCTCTAGGTCATTATCTGATGGATCATAATAATAATAATTTTTGTAAAATTCTTTTACTTTTTCTCTAATGTCTAAATCATTAAATAAGTCAGGATGGAGATTTTTGGCGAGCCATAAAGGTTGTAATGCACCTTCTGCACTTCTTACAGACCATAAATATACTCCTTTAGGATTAAGATAAACTTGTTTATTTTTTACAGCTGTTAGAGATTGCCATTGATTTGAACTGCTTGTGTCCATGATATAATCGTAAGTGTTTTTACTTGTGGCTATAATCACATCTGGCTGATTTTTGTATAGAAATTCAAAATCTACACTGGTACCTTCATTGCTAGTGCTAGATTCTTTAGAAATATTTTCTGAAGCTATATTTATACCTCCAGCAGCCTCTATGTAGGAAGTATTTATGTCATTGGAACCAATTGTGGTAAGTGACCCTTTTGGGGTACCACTGGCAACAAATACTTTAACTTTTTTACTAGACTTAGTTTTGTTACTAACATATTTTATATTATTATCATAGTATTCATTAAATTTTTTAGCTTTCTCTTCACCGCTTTCTCCAAGTACTTTTCCAACCATAGTAATAGTATTTTTTATATCTTCAGGAGTTTCTAATTTTAGTCCTAGAAAAGCTATATTAGCTTTTTGTAGTCTTTCTTGTTCAGTTTGAGTAAATGTACCGAAAACTACTTGTGGGTTTGCTTTAAGTAAAGTCTCCATGTTTAAAGTTCCATGGCCTGAACCTGTGTAGGCAGCGGGAATTTCTGTTATCCTAGGATAAACTTTAGGAAAAAAACCTGTTTGAACCCCTTGGGCTGTTGCTACTAATTTATCTGCTCCACCAAGTATTAAAACTATCTGATTCAAAGCTCCAGATGCAGCTATTCTAGTAACCTCATAGGGTATTGTGACTGTTTTACTAGTACCATCAATTATTTTTCTTGTTGAGGATGTTGAATTTTCTTGCTTTGTGGATGTACTATTTTTTTCATTTCCACAGCCTGTACTAATAATTGACATGAGCATAACTGAAGTTACTATAGATAAAATTAAAATTTTTGAATTTGTTTTTTTCATAGTAGCTCTCCTTCATTAATAGTTTTAATAATTTCTTCTCCATCATTTACAAAGGTAACTATTAGAGATATTTTACCAGGTATACTTTTAAAACCGTTTTTTATCTTACCTCTGTATTTATAAGGGGGATCATCTACTATATATTGGCATCCTGGTATCATACCCAATTCTTTTACTAAAAATCTGGTAATTCCAGATACATATATAGACTCTCCAATAGTAAAGAAATGTTGTGGGAAAGTGCTTTCATAACGAGTTAACATTTCAGTTAATCTTTCCATATAGTAATAAAACATTGACTCCTTTTTTTCTATAAACTGGTTTACCAAATTCATATCTAATTAAAAAATTTTGCAACTTTTCTTAAAAATTCACTACATTTATGTGCTCCTATTGGAAATATTTGATAATGAAAATAAGGTGTTCTAAAGTGCTTCTTTAAAAGTTTCATTGTTTTTAATGATGTCTAGGAATATATCATTATATTAAACTCAGCAGAAGGAATTTCACTCCAACAGTTTACACTTGAAGAAAGGCCCAATAATACATTTACAGAAAAACCAATTTGCTCTAACATATTTTTTAAAGTTTCTATATTTCCACTCCAAAAAGGATTTAGATAAGGGGGAGGTGTCCAAAGAGGTATTTGTTTTTTCTTAACAGGCATTTCTTTTATATCATTACCACTAAAATTAATAACATTATAAAATTTTTCCTCTTTATGGATAGTCATTATAAGTTTGTTGAAGCTCTCAGCTTTTTTGGAGTTAAATTCAGAATCCCATGCTTTAGAATTGTAAAGTTTGCATATAATTGTGATTAAAGGAATTGAATAATTATTATGGATAGAATCAATAACATTTTGTATATCTAATGCTGTTGTTCCTGAGCTACAACTGGCGGTAATAAAAATAACTTTGTGATTTAGACTTTTCATTGCTTTGTCTATTGCTTGTTGTAGCTTTCCATCAATTCCTAGAATTACATCTATCTCTGTGATATTGATGCTAATTAATTTTGCGTTTTCAATAGGTAAGCCACGCTTTTTTAATCCTATTTTAAATTTAAGATTGAAATCCACAAATGACGATGCACATCAAAAGGCGATTGAATAATTACTACACTATCTTTTATTGTAGAAAGAATACATTGAAATAATAGGTGACTGACATTCTGCACATTGCATAAAAATTAGGTTATGTGTATTATGTTTGAATTTTTCTTTATATGTATATCCCCCCTTTTGAGATTTTAAAATGTATGTTTCAAATGGTAATTTGATAATATATAGCAGTTAAGTATAAATCATTAGTATAATTACTGCAATGCTTTATTATGTTTAATACAATTTTATTACATTTCGTATAATTTTGTGTTTATTATAATATAAAGAAAATTATATTTCAATAATTTTTTAATGATTTATTATTTATAATAAATTTTATTTTTCAATATAATATTTTAGATACAGTTTTTTTGAATTTTGTTTTAAAAGATTAGATTAGTGCCCGTAAAGTACTATAAGGTTAAATGTTGCACGGATACATTTATATATATATTTTTATAATGTGTAAGTGTATAATAATGGTGAATAGTGTTATTATGTTTTTAAATTTTATAAATAATTTTGTATTAAGGTGAGTTATATGCAGGAATTACAGGGGATTGTAGAAGATATAGTATTTCAAAATAAAGATAATGGGTATGCGGTGGCTAGGATAAAAGAAAAAGAACATATGATAACTATAGTTGGTTGTATGCCCTATATAATAGAAGGACAAAATTTAAAGGTTTCGGGAGAGTGGGTAGTTCATCCTGAATTTGGTCATCAGTTTAAAGTTAAAACATTTAAAGAGATAATCCCAGACACTTTAGTTGGAATAGAAAAGTATTTGTCTTCAGGTGTTATATCAGGCATAGGACCAGTTACTGCAAAGAAAATAGTAGAAAAGTTTGGAAAAGATACACTCCATATATTAGATAACAATATAGAAAGGCTAAAAGAAATAGAAGGTATAGGAACCAGAAAAATATCTCTAATAGAAAAATCTTATTGCAAGCAATATGAAATAAGAAATATAATGATATTTATGCAAACTTATGGAGTAACTCCTAATCAGTGTGTAAAGATATATAAAAAATTAGGGGCTAATTCAATAAATATGGTAAAAGAAAATCCTTATATTCTTACAGAAGAAATATCAGGAATAGGATTTAAGATAGCAGATAAAATAGCAAGGGGTCTTGGTATAGAAAGAGATTCTCCCTTTAGAATACAGAGTGGCATAAAATATCTGATAAATAAATTTTGCAGCAGGGGAAATACCTATATGCCTATAGATATATTGATAGGAAATGGAATGAACATACTTGGAGTCACTCAAAAGGAATTGGAGAAGAATATATATGAAAGTTCCTTAAATGGAAAAATAAAATTGGAAAAATGGGAAGACAAGATCTGTGTATTCTCTATGACTTATTATTATTGTGAATTAAGTGTGACTAAGAAAATATTGACCTTAGCTTTTAACAAATATAAAGATATAGATTTAGATATATATGAAGAAATTGAAAATTTTCAAAATAGGAATAATATAAAATTTGCTTCTTCGCAAAAGGAGGCAATTAAAGGGGCAGTAGAAAATAGCGTAGAAATAATAACAGGTGGACCTGGGACTGGAAAAACTACTATAATTAATTGTATAATTCAGTTATTTGAGAAATCTAATTTAAGGGTTTTAATGGCAGCACCTACAGGAAGGGCTGCAAAGAGGATGTCAGAGGCCACAAAAAGAGAGGCAAAAACAATACATAGATTGCTTGAAATAGGAGTAGAAAGTGATGAAGAGGCTTTGTTCTTTTCTAGGGGAGAAGAATCTCCTCTTAACTGTGATGTAGTAATTATAGATGAAGCTTCTATGATAGACATAGTGATGATGAATAACTTATTAAAAGCTATTTCACTAAAGACCAGACTTATAATAGTGGGAGATTCACAACAGCTTCCTTCTGTAGGACCTGGAAATGTACTTAGGGATCTTATAGACAGCAAGTGTATTAAGGTAGTCAGGCTAAAAGAAATATTCAGGCAGTCAAAAGAAAGTATGATTATAGTAAATGCCCATAAAATAAATTCAGGAGATATGCCACTTTTAAACAAAAAACTTAAAGATTTTTATTTTATAAGAGCATTGGAATTTTCTAATATACTAAATCTTTTGGTGGAACTAGCAAATAAAAGATTACCTTCGTTTAATAGGAATTGGGATAAAATGAAACACATTCAAATACTATCTCCCATGAGAAAAGGAATTTTAGGAGTATCGAATTTAAATAGAAAACTTCAGGAAGCCCTAAATCCCAGAAGTAATAATAAAAAGGAAAAGTATTTTAGAGATATGATTTTTAGAGTTGGGGATAAGGTAATGCAAATTAAAAATAACTATACTTTAAAATGGACAGAAATTTCAGGAGAAAAAGGTATGGGAATTTTTAATGGAGATTTTGGATGCATTGAAGATATTGACGAAGAGAAGGATACAGTAACTGTCATATTTGATGAGGATAAAAGGGTTGTATATGATAGTATGTGTTTAGATGAATTGGATTTAGCTTATGCGATAACTATACATAAAAGCCAGGGCAGTGAATTTCCAGTTATAATTGTTCCTATATTTATGGGACCGATTTTGCTTATGAATAGAAATTTATTATATACAGCTATAACCAGAGCAAAAGAGATGGTAGTACTTGTGGGAGATTTAAGAGCTTTAAGCTTTATGATAAGTAATAATAAAAGTTTTGACAGGTATTCCTTATTAAAATATAGAATAATGGATATAATGGAGAGTGAAGTGGATGTTACTTTGGAACCAAACCAGTTCCGCTGATAGAAAAGGGGAAATAAGTGAAAAGATATTAAAATGGAGTTTTACTAAAGAGTCTTTTTTAAGTGTCATTTCTGTTCCATATAATTCAACTAAAGGTTTTATTCAGACTATTCAACGTTATTTAATTGAAAACAAAAATGTAATTTATATAACCAATGAGGAATTAAAGGATATTAGTATAATAAAAGACATAAAAAAATACAGCCAAATTACAGATTATACCTATGTGGAGCAGCCGGAAAGTTTTACAGAGTGTAGGTTTAAAATATGTAATTTTGAAAATGCTCTAAAACTAAAGGAAAGGTTTAAACTGATAATGTATGATGACATAAATAGTCTTTCAAAATATAATAAATATGAAATATTTGATTTGATTGATAAATTAAGTTTTATGGACAGTAAAGCTATTATATGTTCAATAGAGAATATGTTTAAGCATTCTAGTGAAATATTTATGCCGATTAGAAAGGGAATACAAATAGTAGAACCAAGAGTGATATCTACAAGGCTTGATATGAATAGGAATATACCATTTGTTATATATGAATATTTAAAATGGTCTATAAATATAGGAAAAAAGATCATAATATATGTCCCAGATGAACAAAAATTACAAAATGTATATTTATATATTTGTAAATATTGTAAAGACTTTACTGACAACATAATTCCTTTTTTTCATGAAGAATCTGATGGAGTTTTACTTGAAGAATTTTCACATGAAGTAAATGGAATATTGATAACTGATTCTTTTCATAAAGATATATATAATATAAAAAGATGTGATATAATGGTATATTTCGCTGATAATCTACAATTTGATTATAAAAAATTTGTCTATTTATGTAGGGGACGAGATATAGGAAGAGGTGAAAATAGCCTAAAAGAAGAGGTTATATTATTAGCTAATTTAGAAAGTATACATATAGAAGAAGCTAAAAATATAACCAGGGATTTTAATAGGAAAGCATGGAAAATGGGTTTGTTAGATATTTAAAATTTTTATTAGAGTGCGTGCTGGATTTAGTGTATTGTGGAGATGAAAAGTGTATATTATGTGGAGAAGAATTATATAAAGATAAAATTATATGTACCACTTGTGCAGGCAATATAAAAATTTGTAAAGATAAATTTAATATAAAAGTTCATGATAAATGGTGCACATGCTATAGTAGTGCCTATTATTCAGAGAGTATGATGGAACTTATTTTAAAATTAAAATATAAAAGTTCTTTTAAAGCAGGAGAGGCTATAGCTAGATATATGAAAGATACCATATTTAATAATGGAATTGAATTTGATATTATAACATATGTGCCTATGACGAAAAAAAGTATTAAAAAAAGAGGGTACAATCAAAGTGAATATCTGGCAAAGTTACTTGGAGGGTATATGAATAAACCTGTTGTATCCTGCTTAAATAAGGTAAAGGATACTAAAGATCAAATTGGATTAGGTAAAATGAACAGATGGGATAATATTCAGGGAAGTTTTAAGATTAATAATGAATATTCTATAGAAAATAAAAAAATTTTAATAATAGACGATGTGTTAACCACTGGTGCTACGATATTTCATTGTTGTAGTGAACTTATTGAAGGTGGGGCAAGAAAAATTAGTATATTGACTGGAGCTAAAAGTAAGGTATAATTTTATTAGTTGAGTTAGGTTTGTGGTTGAAAATCGATGCTAGTCGCAGGCAAAACGATCCACGTAAGTTAAATAAAATATTTAATGAGCATGGTGCGGCTTAGAAGTAAGTCCTGCCGT
>NZ_DAIQBT010000007.1:0-123576 GCF_036781005.1 Clostridium sp.
ACCAGGGACACGAGGATTTTCAGTCCTCTGCTCTACCGACTGAGCTATCTGGCCAAATGGCGACCCAGAAGGGACTTGAACCCTCGACCTCCGGCGTGACAGGCCGGCACTCTAACCAGCTGAGCCACTGGGCCGTAATGGTGGGCACAACAGGGCTCGAACCTGTGACCCTCTGCTTGTAAGGCAGATGCTCTCCCAGCTGAGCTATGCGCCCACGAAACTTTAATTACGTGACAAATAATATTATATATTCACATCTACATATTGTCAATACTTTATTATAATTTTTTAATATATTGCTAAAATCAGAGTCTGTTTTAAAAACTTGGATGAATTTCATCTATGAAGGTTAGATGTCTTTTAATATAATATGATTTATTTCTAAAAATTAGTACTGTCGATATTTGACAACAGAAAATTGAATAGAGATTTTGTTTAGACATATACTACTTTGGAAGGGAGTGTGAATAGATGCTGTTGTTAACCATAGTATATAATAAAGAAAGATATCATATAATGCAGGGAATAAGAGAGATAAAAGAATATTTTAAATACAAAGATATACTTATTGGAATATATGAAAGTATTGAGTGTAGTACTCACTTCCTTAAAATATTTTGTGATAGGGAAATCGATATTAAACTAAATAATATATTTGATATACATGCTGCCAACATTATATATAACATAGTGATAGATGAATTTTGTAAAAAAGATATGGCAGCTTTTTTGTCTGATGCATACTTTTTTTTAACACATGAGGAATTAGAAGAAATTAAAAAAGAAAGCTTAAAAGTATTAAGAGGAGAAATAGAAATTAAAGATGAGAACTCTATTTATTGTATAAATAAAAAGAATGATATAATAGATAAAATATGTGGATGTATAAATGAAAATAGGGAGATAAATATAGAGGGATTTATAACCTTTAGAATGAAAGATCTTTTAGAAGATTTAGAGGCAATTATTGATCGTGTAGTGGAAAAATATATGGCAGAAAAAGAATATAATGAGTTTATAAAGCTTTTAAAGTATTTTGTGGAAATTCAAGAAAGTAAAATCAACTATTTAAATATAATTGTCTTAAGTGATGGAAAATATATCATAAATAATGAGCGTGAAGAAGATATAACAGATAGTTTCTTTAAAGATTTGACGGAGTTAAAATACAATGACAACACAGATTTAGATGATATTTTAATAAGTGCACTTATAACAAACTCTCCTGAAAATATAGTGATACATTGTGTTCATAATTGCAAGAATAAAGAACTGATAGATACTATAAAAAATGTATTTACCAATAGAGTTAAATTTTGTGATGATTGCAAAACCTGTAGGCTTATAAAAAATAATTTAAACAGAGTATAGGGTATTAGTTCTTGTAAGATTTAGATAAAATTTATATATTAAAATACTGTTTCCACCTGAGTCTTTAGAGAAGTTAAATTAGTCAACTGTCGTATTTAAATAAAAACTTATGTCATTATATTGACATAATAATTTTAGAATAATATAATAAATTAAAATAGAAGTAAAGACTATGAAGAGGAAAGTAGATAGATTATTTGCTTTAAGAGAGAAGGATTATAAGCTGAAATATCCTTTAAGTAAAATTTATTGAAAACCACCTTGAAGTTGTATACTGAAATTTAGTAAGTATTTCCGTTACTCTGCGTTAAGGACATAGAGATGGTAGCATATAAATGTGCTTTATATGAAGCAAGGTGCTATTAATTTGGGTGGAACCACGGCAAAACTCGTCCCATTTTTAGGGAAGGGTTTTTTTATTTGCTGATTTTTATTATAGTAATTTATCCAAAGGAGGAATAGATGTGATAAAAATAAGTTTAAAAGATGGCAAAGAAATAGAAATTGAAAAAGGGGCAAGGGTAATTGATGTTGCAAAGAAATTAAGTACTTCTTTATCTAAAAAGGTATTAGGGGCTGTAGTGGACGGCAAAGTTGTAGAACTTGATTATGAAATCAATGAAGATTGTAAACTTGAAATTTTAACCTTTGAAGATGAGGAAGGAAGGAAGATATTAAGACACACAGCTTCTCACATACTTGCTCAGGCTATAAAGAGATTATATCCAGAAGTTAAGCTTGCTATAGGACCAGCTATAGATTCAGGATTTTATTATGATATAGATGCCGAATTTTCCTTTACCCCTGAATTGCTTGAAAAAGTAGAAAAGAAAATGAATGAAATAATTAAGGAGAATATAAAATTAGAGAGGTTTGAGCTTCCTAGAGAAGGAGCTATAAAGTTTATGGAGGAAAAAGATGAACCCTATAAGGTGGAACTAATAAAAGATTTACCAGAGGATGCCATAATATCTTTTTACAAGCAAGATGATTTTGTAGATCTTTGTGCAGGTCCTCATGTACCATCTACAGGAAGAGCCAAAGCCGTAAAGCTTCTCTCTATAGCAGGGGCTTACTGGAGGGGAAATGAAAATAATAAAATGCTTCAAAGAATATATGGTACTGTATTTGAAAAGAAAAGTGATCTTCAGGATTATCTTAAATTGATGGAAGAGGCAAAAAAAAGGGATCATAGAAAATTAGGTAAAGAATTGGATTTATTCAGCATACATGAAGAAGGACCGGGATTTCCCTTTTTCCATCCAAAGGGGATGATAATTAGAAATACCCTTCAGGATTTTTGGAGGGAAATGCACTATAAGGCAGACTACAACGAAATAATGACTCCTATTATATTGAATGAAGACCTGTGGCATAGATCGGGACACTGGGATCACTATAAGGAAAATATGTATTTTACTAAAATAGATGATGGAAATTATGCTATAAAACCTATGAACTGCCCAGGGGCTATACTTGTATATAAGAATGATATAAAGTCTTATAGGGATCTTCCAAAAAGATATGCTGAAATGGGAATAGTTCACAGACATGAAAAATCCGGTGCACTGCATGGCCTTATGAGAGTACGCTGTTTTACTCAGGATGATGCCCATATATTTGTTACTAAAGATAATATTGCAGATGAAATAATAAAGGTAATAGACCTCATAGATAACTTTTATAAAATATTTGGTTTTGAGTATTTTGTTGAACTTTCCACAAGACCTGAAGATTCTATGGGTAGTGATGAAGATTGGGAAGCTGCAACGGAAGGATTAAAAAATGCGTTAAAAATTGTAGGACTTGATTATAAGATTAATGAAGGAGATGGAGCTTTTTATGGTCCTAAAATAGATTTCCATTTAAAGGATTGTATAGGAAGAACCTGGCAGTGTGGAACTGTACAGCTGGATTTCCAGATGCCTGAAAAATTTGATTTAAATTATATAGGGGCAGATGGAGAAAAACACAGACCTGTTATGATACACAGGGTGGTATTTGGATCCATAGAAAGGTTTATAGGTATCTTAATAGAACATTATGCAGGAGCATTTCCTGCATGGATTGCACCTGTGCAGGTTCAGGTTATGAATATTACTGATGCTCAGGCAGATTATGTGGCAGAAATAGCTAAGACACTTAAAGAAAACAATATAAGAGTAGAGTGTGATATTAGAAATGAGAAAATAGGATATAAAATAAGAGAAGCACAGCTACAAAAGGTTCCTTACATGATTATTTTAGGCGATAAAGAGATGAAAGATAAAAATATATCAGTGAGAAGTAGAAAAGAGGGGGATATAGGAACTATGTCCCTGGAAGATTTTGTATTAAAGCTTAAAAAAGAAATAGATGAAAAAATAAGTTATATATAATGTATTTATTGGTTTATATTAACATGAAAAAATGTATTGACTAAAAGGAGTTAAAATAGTATAATTTAATGCGTCAAGAAGAAACAGCCGTTTCTCACCTTACAGTGAAGACTGGTAAGGTTGTAGGTATAAGAATTTCTTATCACTAAGGATTCTTTACTATATGAGTAATGTATTCAAAGCGGCTTTAGGCCGCTTTTTTATGTGTGACAATAAGGTTCTGTATATTTGCACCTAAGATATTTTTATTCTGAACTTCGGGATATTTGTATATTAGAACATAACTAAAGCTTTAAAAAAAGGTAGTAATTTTGTAAGTGTAGTAAAAGCATGATTGAGAGGAGGAATTTATTATGCCAAAAATGAAGACTAAAAAAAGTGTGGCTAAAAGATTTAAACTTACAGGAACAGGTAAATTGAAGAGAGCACAGGCTTTTAAAAGTCATATATTAACAAAAAAGAGCAGAAAAACCAAAAGAAATCTTAGGAAAACAGCATATGTTTCAGAAACTCAGGAAAAAGTAATGAAAAAGTTATTACCTTATGTGTAACTGAATAATTCTAAAAGGAGGTTTTTATTATGGCAAGAGTAAAAAGGGCGGTAAATGCCCGTAAACATCATAGAAAAATATTGAAACTTGCAAAAGGTTATTATGGCGGCAAGAGTAAATTATTTAAAACTGCTAACGAAAGTGTTATAAGGGCTTTAAGAAATGCCTATGTGGGAAGAAAGCTAAAGAAAAGAGATTTTAGAAAACTTTGGATAGTGAGAATAAATGCTGCAGCTAGAATAAATGGTTTATCCTATTCTAAATTTATGAACGGAATAAAAACTGCAGGTATTGATATTAATAGAAAAATGCTTTCAGAGATAGCTATAAATGATCCTAATGCATTTACAGAATTGGCTCAAGTAGCTAAAGCACAGTTAAATGCTTAAATTCAAGATCACATAAAAATAAGTGGAGCAAAGTTTTGCTGCACTTATTTTTATCCGAAGGTTGTAATTAGCTAACACCCCCTATCTTCTTCAAGTGGAGATAAGCACTACATAGGCAAAATCCACCTGAACCTAAGAATCACTTTGATAATTATGGAGAGGATTATATGGATATAATTAAAAGTAAAGATAATTCACGTATAAAAGAAGCTAAAAGATTAAAAGAAAAAAAATATAGAATTCTAAGGAAGGAATTCATAGTAGAAGGTTTCAGATTTATAGAGGAGGCTATTAATTCTGAATTTTGTATATCTGAAATATTTTTGAGTGAATATTTTATAAAAAGAGAAGAAAAGCTTCTTTTAGAAATAAATAATAAAGTGAACTGCCCTGTATATTTTGTTTCAGATGAATTATTAAGGAGCATAAGCTGTACTGAAAATCCTCAAGGAATAATTGCTGTGGTAAAAAACAAAGAATTAAGTATTAAAAATGAAGAGGGGTTTTATATTTTGGCAGATAAAATACAAGATCCAGGAAACATGGGAACCATAATAAGAAGTGCCCATGCATCAGGAGCACTTGGAGTTATAACTACTAAAGGGACAGTAGATGTGTATAATGAAAAAACATTAAGAGCTACTATGGGGTCTGTATTTTATATACCTATAATTCAAGATGAGTCTCTGGAAAAAATGAAATATTTAAAGCAGATAGGTTTTAAACTAATATCTAGTTCTTTGAATTCAAATATTAATTTTTATGATATGGATTTAAAAGAGAAAATTATAATTGCAGTAGGAAATGAAGGAAAGGGACTTTCAGAAGATGTGAGGAAAATTTCAGATATAGAAGTGAACATTCCAATGCCAGGAGGGGCTGAATCTTTAAATGCAGCTGTGGCAGCTTCCATAATGATGTTTGAAGTAGTAAGACAAAATATGTATTGACAAGATTTAAATGTGTATGTAAAATCTAAAGGTATAAGTAAAAATTAAATAGTATATTTTGAATACTGTGAAAGAGAAAGTAGATATATGAAAATTTTTTAGAGAGAAAAAGTCATGGCTGAAAACTTTTTTGAAATAGGAATATATTGAAGTTCGCTCTGGAGTACTTGCTGTGAATTAAGGTGTTTTTTAATCAATAACAGGTTGAGGATATCAAGTAGTAGCTAAGCGGGAAATACCGATAAATATACAAAGAGGATATTGTTTTTGATATCAATTTGGGTGGTAACGCGGAGTAGTTCGTCCCTTAAAGGGGAGGAGCTTTTTTTATTTTAAATTTAGTGTTATTTTTAGAAAGGAGTATCTAAGGTGAAAAAAAAATTAGAAGAGATAAAGGAAAATGCATTTAGAGAATTACAGAATAAAAGAAAAGAGTTGGACATAGAAAGTATAAGAATTAAATATTTAGGTAAAAAAGGTGAACTAACTAATATATTGAGAGGTATGAAGGAACTTTCAAAAGAAGAAAGACCTATTATAGGGAAACTTGCCAACGATATTAGAGTTTCACTTGAGAAAGCAATAGAGGAGGCTTCTGAAAAAGTAAAATCCAGTGCCAGGGAATCGAGAGTTAAAAGTGAGACTATTGATATCACTATGCCGGGAATAAAACAAACTATAGGAAGACGTCATCCTCTAGAACAAGTTCTGGAGGATATGAAGGAAATATTTGTTTTCATGGGATTTACCATAGAAGAAGGGCCAGAGGTAGAACTTGATTACTATAATTTTGAAGCTTTAAATATACCTAAGAATCATCCAGCTAGGGGAGAACAGGATACTTTTTATATAAATGATAGTTTGGTTTTAAGAACTCAAACTTCGCCTACGCAGATAAGAACAATGGAAAAACAAAAACCGCCAATAAAAATGATATCACCAGGGAAGGTTTACCGTTCTGATTCGGTAGATGCTACCCATTCTCCTATATTTTATCAGATGGAGGGGCTTGTAGTTGATAAAGGTATAACTTTTGCAGATTTGAAAGGCACCCTTGAATTGTTTGCCAGAAAGATGTTTGGAGATGGAATGAAAACGAAGTTCAGACCACATCACTTTCCTTTTACAGAGCCTTCTGCAGAAATGGATGCTACCTGTTTTGTATGTAATGGAGAGGGTTGTAGAGTGTGTAAGGGAGAAGGATGGATAGAACTCCTAGGCTGTGGTATGGTTCATCCTCAGGTTTTAAGAAATTGCGGTATAGACCCTGAAATATATAGTGGATTTGCTTTTGGTATGGGGGTAGATAGAATGGTTATGTTAAAGTACGGAATAGATGATATAAGAAATATGTATGAAAGTGATATGAGATTTTTAAATCAATTTTAGTATGTAGATTAACAGTATAGAATCTAACAAATTATACTTTTAGAGAGGAGATTTTTATATGAAAGTTCCAGTAAATTGGCTTAAAGATTATGTAGATATAAATATTACAGGTAAGGAGCTTGGAGACAGATTGACTCTAAGTGGTTCAAAAGTGGAAGAAGTGGTTACAACAGGAGAAGATATAAAAAATGTAGTTACAGGTAGATTAATAAAAGTAGAAAATCATCCTGGGGCAGACAATTTATTTGTATGTCAGGTAGATGTGGGAAAAGAGGAACCTATTCAAATTATAACGGCAGCTAAGAATATGAAGGAAAAAGATATAATTCCTGTGGCATTACATGATTCAATCATTTATGGAGGAGTAAAAATAAAAAAGGGAAAACTCAGAGGGCTTGTATCAAATGGTATGTTTTGTTCTGAGGAAGAACTTGGAATATCAGGAGATAAACAAGCAGAAGGACTTATGATTTTACCGGAGAATACTCCTATTGGAAAGGACATAAAAGATGTATTGAATATGACAAGTTCCATATTGGATTTAGAAATAACTTCCAATAGACCTGATTGTTTGAGTATTTTAGGTATAGCCAGAGAAACTTCAGCGACTTTAAATGGAAACTGTAGATTCCCTGAAGTTAAATATAGTGCTTCTTCCAGTGAAAATATACAGGATAAATTAAAGGTTGAAATAAAAGATAAACTTTGCAGGAGATATATGGCAAGAGGAATAGAGGGTGTAGAAATAAAGCAGTCCCCTTCATGGATGGAAGAAAGGCTGATGGAGTCAGGAGTAAGACCCATAAATAATATAGTGGATATAACAAATTTTGTAATGCTTGAGGTAGGAATACCTATGCATGCCTATGATATAAGAGAAATAACTTCAAAAAGTATAGTGGTTGAAAGAGCAGAAGAAGGAGAAAAATTTATTACACTTGATGGTGAAGAGAGAGTATTGGATAAGGATATACTTACTATAAAGGATGGAAGCAGAACCATAGGAATTGCAGGAATAATGGGGGGACTTAATTCTGAAATCAGAGAAGATACTTCCTCAGTTGTTTTTGAGTGTGCTAATTTTAATGGAACTAACATAAGGATATCTTCTCAAAAGCTTGCCCTTAGAACAGAGGCTTCCACAAGATTTGAAAAGGATCTGGATCCTAATTTAGCTGAGTATGCCATAGATAGAGCTTGCCACTTAATAGAAATGATTGGCTGCGGAAAAGTAATGCAGGGTACCATAGATGTATATGAGGAAAAGGTTTATCCTCATAGTCTGGAGGTTGATTGTAATTGGGTGAATAAATTTCTGGGAACCGATATAACAAAGGAAAATATGGCAGAGTATTTAAACAGATTGGAATTACATACAAAAGTGGAGGGAAATGTTTTAAAAATAGATGTTCCAACTTTCCGTGGAGATATAAATATAAAAGAGGACGTGGCAGAGGAGATAGCTAGAATATATGGCTATGACAATATACCTTCTACCATAATAAAGAGTGTGAGTACAAAGGGTGGAAAAAGTGAAAAACAAAAATTAGATGATAAAGTCATAGAAGCAATGATTTCAAGCGGATTCAGTCAATCTATAAATTATTCTTTCATTAGTAGAAAGGCCTTTGACAGAATACTTCTACCAAAAGACAGTTCTCTTAGAAATACGGTAACTATAAAGAATCCTTTAGGAGAGGATTACAGTATAATGAGAACCACTACCCTATCTTCAATGATGGAATGTTTAAGCAGAAATTATTCTAGAAAAAATGAATTGGTAAGATTATTTGAAATAGGAAAAGTTTATATGCCTAATAAGTATATGGATAAACTTCCCAAGGAAAAAAATATTATAACCATTGCTATGTATGGAAATTCAGACTATTTTAATTTGAAAGGTGCAGTAGAAAATATATTAGAAATTTTGAAGATAGAAAAATTTTCTTTTGAAAGAGAGAGTGAAAATCCAAGTTTTCACCCTGGAAGAACTGCTCTGATTTACATAAAAAAAGATTTAGTGGGTATATTAGGGGAAATTCATCCAAAGGTTTGTGAAAATTATGAAATTGAAGAAAGGTGTTATGTAGCAGAACTTAACCTAGATATATTATATAAGTATGCTAGTTCTTATAATAAATATACTCCTCTTCCTAAATTTCCGGCAGTATCTAGAGATTTGGCAGTATTGGTAGACGATAATATATTAGTACAGGATATAGAAAGTATCATAAAAAAACAAGGAGGTAATATGGTAGAAAAAGTAAAACTATTTGATGTTTATAAGGGAAAACAAATAGAGGATGGCAAAAAAAGTATAGCGTATTCCATATCTTATAGACTTTCAAATAAGACACTTACAGATGCTGAAGTTAATAAAGTGCATGATAAAATATTGAAAGCACTGGAATATAAACTGGGAGCGCAGCTTAGATAGAGTTATTCTTAGGCTTAGATTGAAATTAATTTTTTTTTCTAAGCCTTATAATATGTTTTTTATTGTATATTATGGTATAATCTATATAGAAATATATGGAATTTTTAAATAATATGTTTAATATGTAAAAGATTTATGATAAAATATCCCTATGGGTTTAGAAAACATCATGATCTGAGAGGGTGTTTAAATGAATGTAGTGACAGTTTTTATAAATGGAATTGAATATAATTTAAAGGGAGAGGAACAAGAAGAATATTTACATAAGGTTGCCAGTTATGTGGATAAGAAAATAAAGGATGTATTAAAAAATAATAATAAGTTAAGCACTTCCTCAGCTGCTGTTTTGTCGGCAATTAACGTAGCAGACGATATGTTAAAAACACAGAAAATCAATCATGAATTATTAAAAGAGTTGGATAAAATGAGAGAAGTTGAAAAATCCAATAGAGAACAGATTGATTTTTTAAAAGAAGAACTTAGTTCTTTGGAGCAAGTTAACATGGAACTTAAAATCAAACTTGAAAATAGCAGTGACAGCAAGAATATAAGTGAGAAAGAACATAAAATTAGCAAGTTGCAGGAAGAATTGAAAATTGAAAAAGAATCAACTCAGAAGTATATCAATGAAAATAGAAAACTTATGTCACAAAATAAAGAATTAAAATTTCAGATACAATCGGAAAAGTATAAAGTAATAGATCTTCAACATAAATTAATGGAAAATGAAATAAGTCTGGCAAAGGAAAGAAAGCAGAAAAACCCTCTTTTAAATAATGATGGAGTAAAATAAAAAAACTCAAGGCTTGTTACCTTGAGTTATAATAATTTAATATGAACAAACTAACAGCATGAATTGGATCCACATGTAGCTACTGCTCCCAGAGTTGCGTTGTTAACAGCAAGGGTACCAACGGTAACTGCACTAGTAACAGTGGCAACTACAGTATAGGTACAGCAGCAGTCATTGCAGCAGGTATCATTGCAGTCACATACGAAGAACGAAAATGTCTGGCTAGAGAGTAATGCTACTAAGTTAAATGCCCATGCAGGTCCTACTGGTGTAGGGGTAATTTGATTTCCACACTGTTTAAATACTTGGATATTTAAAGAACCGGTAAAAGCAACAGCTGCTACAAGGTTACTTGCAAATTCAAGCTTGATGCAAGGATCTTTTAATTTGCAGGTATTTAGTGTCAGTGTAGCAAGGGTAAAAGTAGTACCAAGAACAGTAGCTGCAGGTATAGTAATTGAATTAGGGCATCCGCATTTTATAATAGTTTGACACTCATGTTCTGGTTTTTTATTGCAAGGATCATAGTGACCTTTGCCACAAGGATCATATTGATCTCTGTTACAAGGATCACAATCATAATATCTTGACATAGAGTTCATAAAAGAAATCCTCCTTTTTATAATAAAGTTAAAATACATTAGAGTAAAATAGCTTGCGAATAATGATTAATAATTTTGTCATTGGCTTCTACTATAATATATGATTCCCAGAAAAAAAGGTGATCACATATAAAAAACTTAAAGTATTTCAGCAGAATTCTCTTCGTTATCATGGTAAGGGAACAATGGCTCTAAGTTTTGATCAGGATAAAATTTAGGAACAGGAGTCCTTTCAAATATTTCACATGGATTTTCTTCAGATTCTTCACATGGCTCATCTGGAATTGGACAGTAACTGTAAGCTGGAATGAGCAGCTGTACAATAAGTTCACATTTTACGATAATGTAATACCCCAAGGTAATATCCAAAACAAGATTTCCAGAGCAGTCTTCTGTCAATTCACCATCTAGTGCTTCTGCCACCATTTCAAGTTTAATAATATTTGAATCCATGTCTTTAGGATAGGCAGCAGGTGTAAAGTTACCGGAAGTTTCAGCTATTGAGTCGGGACAATAAAATTTTCCAATTACATCCGTTCTGTTAATTTCATAAAATTCAGTTTTATTTACATTATTACAATCAATGTAATCTGCATAGAAAGATATAACATAAGAAATAATAACTTTCTTGAAACCTTCATTCCTTTTAATTGGAATCCTATCTACAGAAATTAATTTTATATTAAAATCTCTGCTTCCAAGATATCTCTTAGGATCAGCTAGAGCATTACTTCTTAATTCACAATCTGTTTTATTTGTATCAGGTCCTTCATTATATACAAGGCACCTTTTAATCAGGCATTGATCAAAAACTTTAGGCACTTCAATACAAACTAATTCAGAAGGATCAGGTAAACGTCCTTGTTTGTTTACAAGACCAGGACGTGGTACAAATTTATTAAAGTTAATGGACATAAATTCTCCTCCTTTTAAATAATTATCTTCAAAAAATATGCACTTCTACACTGATATAGTATGCTTCATTATTTATAGTTGTGATTTTAGTAATACATTTTATAAAGATTTTATAAAATATAATAGGAGGTAGGTGAGAAATGTTATGATAAATAAATATCCCTGGATATTCATAAATAATAAAAAGGAAGTGTGGAAGTTTTATTTAAAAACAAATGGGGAATTAATGTATAAAGTAATGTATGAAAAAGGAAAATGGACTGAAGAAAAAGTTATTGATACAGGAATAATTGAGTTTGCAATATGTGTAGAAGATGGGCTAGTTCACATATTATATATCAATAAAAGAAATGAAGTAAAATACTGTATGAGAAAAGAAGGAAATTGGATTGGAGAAAAGGTCTATAACATAAAAAAAGACAATTTTCAAGTGCAGGACTTGAAAGCTGTAATTTTACAGGGCAAGATGCATCTGTTTTATTTGTTGGTAGCAGAAGATGGAAGCAAGCGGGGGATCTTGAAACATTGTCTTTGGGATGGCAAAAAAATAAAACTATATACCATTCAATATATAATTTTGTCAGATAAGGCTCGTCGGTACTATGAAATACAATTAAATAAAAAAAATTATATTGATGTGTTTTTTATTTCAAATAGAGGTCATGAATTGTCCTTGAATTATTGTACTTATAGAAATTCCTGGACTGAAGCTAAAAGGCTCTATGGAATTCAATGTGATAATATGATGTTTAAAGTACTGAATACTCCTTATGCTTATAATATAGTTAATAAAATCAAAGAGGGAGAGGTATATTCCCTGGAACATGTTCGGATTGAAGAAAATGTGAGTATGAAAAAATATGAAATTTATAAAGGGAATTTAGAACCTGTTGAACCTATTATATTTTATATGGATGATAAAATATTTACTTGTTGGCAGGAAGAAGGACATATTTTTTGTTCTCAATATAAGTTTGGGAAATGGGAGATTCCAATGAGATTTAATGAAGATTTAGAAACTCCTGTTAACGTGTATAATTTTTTGAATACAGTGGATACAAGTGGATCAGATATAGTCTATGGTATAGAGGATAAAGATTTATATATTTTTACCTTTGAAGAGTTAACCAAAAATCATGTATCTTTGGTAGAAGAACAAAAATCATCAAGTGACTCCAGCATTGGAGCAGAAGATAAAGGCATAGAAGAAATAAAAGATAAGTTTAAAAGGATATGTTATGAAAATAGTCTCCTTAAAGAAAAAATAGATTCATTTAGTATTAATATGAAGAAGAAAAAATTTGCTGTGCAGGAGTATGAAAATAAAATCAATAGAATACTTGAAGAAAAAAAGAAGTTAAAGGAGCATTGTAACTTTTTTATGGAAGTTAAACAGAATGTTCAAAAGGAATTGGATGAAACTAAAAGTGAATTAGAAAAACAAAGAATGTTTAATAGTAATATTAAAAATGATTTAAATAAAAAGGTTAAGGATAACAAACTTCTTAAGGAAAAAATAGATTCTTTAATAGAAGAGAATACTAGATTAAAGGAAGAATTAGATTTTGAGAGAGGTCAATCTCTAGTGACAAAATTATTTAGAAAGAAGGAGTAGTTTAATGTGCTCCTTCTTTAAATTATGTCGTATTATAGGATTAGGTAATTATTCGTGATATAAAGGGTTTGTTTTATATGTCTACAAGCAATTTTATAATTTATAAATATATATTTATATATGACTTTAATTCTAAGACCCTAGTATATTCTGAAAAATTTTATAACTATGGAAATATGTGGGGAAAGATACGGGGAGTATATTAGTTTCTAGAATAATTCATTTGTATTCTTCTTCATTATCTTCTATACACTCTTCCTCGTATTCTTCAGGATATTCATCTTCATATTCATATTCACTCTCATTTATTTTTGAGGTGTTTTTCGAACCAGGAAATAATGGTTTTAAGTTTTGATCTGGATAAAATTTAGGTACTGGAGCCTTATTGAATTTATCACATAGATTTTCTTCAGGCTCAGGTGCACATGGTTCCTTAGGTATTGGACAGTAACTATAAGCAGGTATCAGAAGCTGTACAACTATTTGACACTTAACTATAATATAATAACCTAAAGTGATATCTAGATATTTTTTATTATTGCATTCGGTTAACACTCCTTGAAGTGCTTCTGCTACCATTTCAAGTTTTATGATATTTGTATCACAGTCACTTGAATCATTGGAATTAACAGAGGTATTAGATGATTTAGATAGTGAATCAGGACAATAAAAACTACCAATTATGTCTTTTCTATTAATTTCAAAAAGTTCAGATCTGTTTACTGCATTACAATCAATATAATCTGCATAAAAGGATATAACGTAACAAAGAATTATTTTTTTAAATCCGATTTTACCTATGATAGGAATTTGTTCTATGGATTTTAATGTAATTTTGAAATCCCTGCAGCCTGCAAATATTTTTGGTTCATCCAGGGGGTTGCTCCTTAATTCACAGTCTGAGTTGTTTGTATCAGGACCTTCTTTATAAAAAAGACATTTTTTAATTAAACACTGGTCAAAAACTTTAGGTACCTCAATACAAACTAATTCTGATGGGTCCGGCAGGCAGCCTTGCTTGTTTACAAGTCCAGGACGTGGTGTGAAATTATTAAAGTTTATTGACATAGTTTTCCTCCTTTTGAGAAGTATACAATATTTACATTATATATTATGCTTAAAAATCATAGGTGTGATTTTTTTATAATAAATAATGATTCAATAAATACGGTACTTACTTCCTTCATTAATGGGATTTATACAGTTAAATAATTTAATTTGTATTTTATCTTTGAATATATTACCCACATCAATATCCTTTGTGTATGTAGTTATAGGATGAGTATATAAATTTTTAGTATCCATACATTTTTGTAAATTTTTACTTTTTATATTATATTATGCGTTAAGATACATTTTGTTAACTACTAATAGGAGCTAGTTTTTAACCAGCTCCTACCTATATAGATACTATCTTTTTTGTTTTAATCTATCAATTGGGAAATTCCATTCTGAATCCAATGTAGGATATGGTTTTCTAACCTGTCTTTTAACGCCATTTTTAACGCCATTTTTAACACCATTAGTATTATCCTTACAATCATCCAGACCCCAAATCTGTTGTTTTTGAAGTAATTTCAAGCATAAATATACAACTGATTTGTCAGTGAATTCTTCAAATTCCTCTTCATTGATAAATCCATCAATTGGTATACCTTTATCATTAATATCTGCATCAAAAATTGCAGACCATTCAAGTTCACAAAAAACAGGCTCATTAAAAACTTCAATATTGGATCTATCTGCCTCTCTTATATTCTTTCCTTTTCTTTTAGAATCAAAATATCTAGCAACTAAAGGAGGAAGATTTGGCAAAATTTGTGGAAAATTTGTAAAATTTACATCAGTATAAGCTTTGATTGGAATGTGAACAGTAGTATCTTTAATGCTTCCACCTATTCCAGATTTCGTTGTGCACTCTCTTACAGCATATTCTATATTTTTTCTTATATAACCTTCAATAAATACTTTACTAGTTGGTGCAATATATCTGCATTGAGTTAAAAATATTTGTTTTTCTATTCTTTTTATTTCATAAGCAGGTTCATTTAACTTTATTTTTGATTCTGAATCTATTTGAAGTACAAGTTCTGCTAGAACTCTTGGAACTTTATATTGACCTTGTGGCCATGGATAATTAGTAGCAGGTGTAAGAGTATCTGCACTTATAACTCTAGCATTACAATCAGAATCAGGACAAAAATTATTGTTATCCATTTTATTATCTCCTTTTTAAAAAAGTTCAGGATAATAATGTTGTTATTTATATCCTAATACATACTATTCTAAAATAAGAAAAATGTACATAAACAATCCATAATTATATTTGAAAAACACTTATCCGGTTTAGCAGTAACTTTATTGTATAATGTGGCTATTTTATGATACTATAAATAAGAATTTATCCAAATAAATTGTAAATTGTGAATAGTGAATTATAAATTAATACATGGGAGAGAAATTTATGGAAAGAGTAGAGTTATTGGCTCCTGCAGGAAATATGGAAAGTTTATATGCCGCAGTACAGTCAGGGGCAAATGCCATTTATTTGGGAGGAGATAAATTTTCTGCTAGGGCATATGCTCATAATTTTGATGATATTTCTATAAAAGATGCAGTTAAATACTGTCATTTATATAATGTAAAAATATATGTGACCATGAATACTTTAATGAAAGAAGGAGAATTGAAGGAGGCCCTTGAGTATGCAAAATTTTTATATAATATAGGGGTAGATGCTCTTATAATACAGGACATGGGTTTTTTTTATATACTTCAGAAGAATATACCGGACTTTGAGGTTCATGCTTCTACTCAAATGACAATACATAATGGAGAAGGGGCACTTTTTTTAAGCAATATGGGATTTAAGAGAATAGTACTTTCAAGGGAACTTTCTTTAAAAGAGATAAGACATATATCCCAGGAACTTAAAATAGAAACGGAAATATTTGTACACGGAGCCCTTTGTATATGCTATTCAGGGCAGTGTCTTATGAGTAGTATAATAGGAGGAAGAAGCGGAAATAGAGGCAGATGTGCCCAGCCTTGCAGACTTCCCTATAAAATAGTAAATAAAAAAGAATGTACTGAAAAGAGTGGATATCTTTTAAGTCCCAAGGATATGTGTACTATTGAAGATATGAATGAAATAATAGAAAGCGGTACATCTTCTTTAAAAATTGAAGGAAGAATGAAAAGACCTGAATATGTAGCTGGGGTTGTGACAGAATACAAAAATGCTATTAAAAATTTTTATAATGCATCCTCATCAATATATACAGATAAGGATGTAAAAAAGAGACTTCTGCAATTATTTAACAGAGAGGGTTTTTCAAAAGCCTATTTATATGGGAACACTGGAAAAGATATGATGGCATACTCTTTTCCTAAGAACACTGGAATTAAAATGGGAAGAGCGGAAAATGATAAATATGTTTTTCTATACCAGGATATATCTTTAAGTGACGGAGTTAGAATCGGAAATAAAGGATTTACCATTTCTAAAATAATTAAATATGATAAGGAAGTAAATAAGGCCTATAGGGGAGAAAAAGTAAAGATTGTACCAGCTAAATATAATAGTGGGGATATACTATATAAAACCTCTGATTCTCATCAGTTAACACAATTACAGGCTATTTATAAGGAGCCTTATGGAAAAAAGCTAGGTTTGAATTTAAAAATACAATTTCAAAGAGGTAAACCTATTGTACTTTGCACTAATTTTAAAGGGAAGTATTTTAAGGTAGGGGGAGAAAAGGTTCTAGAAGCAGTAAAACAACCTTTAAGTAAGGATAGAATATGTAAAAGTATAAATAAAACAGGGGACAGTATATTTAAGTTTGACAATATAGAATTTGAAAATTTTGAAGAAGGATTTTTACCCATATCAGATATAAACCAAATTAGAAGAAAGCTTGTAAATGAGATAGAGAAATATATACTAACTGTAAATAGAAAAAAGACTGCTTTTAACAGTTTACTTTTAAAAACAAAATTTAATGAAATTTCCATTCCTGAAAAAATGGTAGTTGTGGATAATGGTGAACAGTTGGAGGCTGCTCTTGAAATGGGTTTTAACCATATATGTATAAATCCTTTTAAAAGAAATACATCTGTTGATTTAGGAATTATTGAAACTGTGAAAATATATATTAAGATACCTAATATAGTAAGAATGGAGTTTGATTATATAGAAGAATTTATAAATAAAAACTTGAGCAAAATACAAGGAATAATTACTGGAAATCTAGGTGTGATAAGTAAGTTCAGAAATAAAGTACAAATCTTTGGTGATTATAAACTTAATATAACAAATAGCTATGCTTTTAGTATGTATAATAAGTTTACTAATGGAAATTGTTTAAGTGTAGAATTGAATAGAAATGAAATAAAAGAAATTGTTTCAAACAGTAATTTTACAAGTCAGGTTCTTGTATATGGAAAAGTAGAAGCTATGATAAGTGAATACTGTGCTATAGGAAGCATTTTTGGCGACAAATCTACTGATAGGGATTGTAGTAAAGTTTGTGAAAAAGGGGAATTCTCCTTTGTAGATAGAAAGAGAAAAGAATTTACATTAAAAACAGATGGATTTTGCAGGAATTATGTGTACAACACAGTACCTGTCAATCTGATTTCCAATATGAAGGATTTAAGGAGTATAGGCATCAAGTCTTTTAGAGCTGATTTTATTGACGAAAGTTATAAGAGTACAAAAGAGATATTAAAATATTTTAAGGAAGAACAGTTTAAAGGTGATTTTAGTAAATTTACAAGATCACACTATAGAAATGGAGTAGAATAGGTATAGTTTTAAACTTGAAAGGAAGGATAAATTTAAATGAATGAAAAATCACTAAGGATTCTAGAATTTTATAAAGTAAAAGATGAATTGAAAAAGTACACAACTACCAATGCAGCCAAAGATTTAGTAGATAATTTAAATCCCTATAACAACATATATGATGTGAGAGAACATTTGGAAGAAACTGAAGAGGCATTAAGACTTGTCATATCCAGAGGGAATCCTCCCTTTGAGGGAGTTTATGATGTAAGGCAGGGTATAAAAATGGCACAAAAGGGTTCTATACTTATGCCGGCACAAATTTTTAGAATAGGATCTATTTTAAAAGCTTCCAAAAGATTTGAAAAGTATATAAGGGTAAAAGAAGAAGGAGAAGAATTTAGAATTATAGAGGATATTTCCCAGGGCATTGTATTGTTAAAGGATTTAGAAGATAAAATTTTTGTTTCTATAGAAGGAGAAAATGAAATATCAGATAGGGCCAGTTCTCTTTTGTATAATATCAGAAAAAGTTTAAGAGATAAAAATGCTTCTGTAAGGGATAAGGTGAACTCTCTTGTAAGAAGCTATTCCCCTTATTTGCAGGATAATTTGTATACTATAAGAGGAGATAGATATGTACTGCCGGTGAAGGCAGAAAATAAGGCTTCAGTACCGGGGCTAGTTCATGATCAAAGTTCCAGTGGGTCAACACTTTATATAGAACCTATGGCTCTTGTGAATTTAAACAATGAAATAAAAGAATTAAAATTAAAAGAAAAGGCTGAAATAGATAGGATATTGTATGAGCTGTCCCGAGAAATACAGGATAATATAGAGGTAATCAAAAATAATGCAGATATAATATGGGAGTTAGATTTTATATTTTCCAAAGCTAAATTTGGCAGTGAACTAAATGGCAGCATTCCTATGATAAATGATAATTGTGTAATAGATATAGTAGAGGGAAAGCATCCTCTTATAGATAGAAAATCAGTAGTACCTATGGATGTACATATGGGTAAGGATTTTACTTGTCTTGTTATAACAGGACCTAATACAGGAGGTAAAACGGTAACGCTTAAAACCATAGGACTTTTACACATTATGGCTTTAAGTGGACTTATGATACCTGCCAGAGAAAATTCAACTGTAGGTTTTTTTACAGAAATATTTGCAGACATTGGAGATGAGCAGAGTATAGAGCAGAATTTATCCACTTTTTCCTCTCATATGACTAATATAGTCAACATAATAAACAATTCTGACAATAGATCCCTGATATTGTTTGATGAGTTGGGAGCAGGCACAGATCCCACAGAAGGGGCGGCACTAGCAGTATCTATACTGGAAAATTTAAAAGATAGAGGTTCTATGATAGTTGCTACAACTCATTATAGTGAATTGAAAGTTTATGCTTTAAAAAGCAGCGGAGTGGAAAATGCTTCAGTGGAATTTGATGTGGACACTTTAAAGCCCACATACAAGCTTATGATAGGAATACCCGGGAAATCAAATGCCTTTGAAATATCTAAAAGACTTGGACTTCCTGAATTCATAATAAAAGCTGCAAGGAAAAATATAGCAAGTGAGGCTTTAAAGTTTGAAGATCTGATTCAGAGTCTTCAAGAAAAAAGGATAAAAGCTGAAAATTATTTTAGAGAAGCAGAAATTTTAAAAAGAGAAGCGGCTAAAATGAAAGAAAAATATGAACAGAAAGCTGTTAGATTGCAGGAGGTAAGGGATAAATCCATTGCAGAAGCCCATAGTAAGGCCAGAGAAATAATAAGGGAATCCAAAGAAGAAGTGGACAGAATTTTAAAAGATATAAGAGAACTGGAGAAAATGGGATATAATTCATCTGTAAAACATGAACTGGAGGAACGAAGGAAAATACTCAAAGATAAACTGGAAAATGCTGAGGAAAATCTATATAAATCCAAAAAGGAAAATGGACAGCAGCTTAAATCTGTAAAAGAGGGTGAAGAAGTTTTCATTCCATCCTTAAATCAAAAGGTACTTGTGCTATCAAAACCTGATAATAAAGGGGAAGTACAAGTTCAGGCAGGTATTATGAAAATAAGTGTTAATTTGAAGGAATTGAGAGCAGCTAAAGGAAATACCAAAAATACGGATAAAAAATTAAAAAGAGAGGCTAATTTGAATTTAAAAAGTGTTTCCACCTCAGTGGATTTAAGGGGAATGGATTCCATAGAGGCATCCTATATTACAGATAAGTACTTAGATGATGCGTATATGGCAGGACTTAAAGAGGTCACTGTAATACATGGGAAAGGCACTGGGGTATTGAGGACTTCTATAACAAATATGTTAAAGTCTCATTCCCATGTAAAAAGGTATAGAATTGGTGAGTATGGTGAAGGTGGAACAGGAGTTACCATAGTAGAATTGAAATAAGGTTTTTGGGAGGAAAAAGATGATATTAGTCAGTGCATGTTTATGTGGTATGAATACCAAATATAATGGGGGGAATAATATTTCTCAAAAGATTTTGGAACTTATAGAAAAAGAGGGTATGATACCTGTGTGTCCAGAACAGTTAGGGGGACTTACCACCCCGAGAGAACCCTGTGAAATATGGGGTGGTACAGGATGCGATGTGTTGAATAAAAAAGCTGTTGTAATAACTCAGGATGGAAAAGATGTTACAGATAACTTTTTAAGAGGTGCCTATGAAACTTTAAATGCAGCTAAAACATTTAATATAAAAAAGGCCATATTGAAATCTAAAAGTCCATCCTGTGGATATAATAAAATTTATGATGGTAGTTTTAAAAAAAATATTATAAAAGGAAATGGGGTTACAGCAGAACTGCTTATTAAAAATGGAATAAAAATATATACAGAGGAAGATGTATAGATAAATACAAGGTACTTAAAGTACCTTGTATTTAATTATATCACTACCTTTATATATTCTACTTCAGGGTCTTCAGTACCTTGAACATATAATCCGGTATCCTTTAGTTTTTGTACATAGTCTACAATTTCTTTTGTTATTTCTTCTCCAGGACAAAGTATTGGTATTCCGGGAGGGTAGGCCATGAGAAACTCTCCACTTATCATACCTATGCTATTTTTTAGAAGAAGTGATTTTTTAGGAGAATTAAATGCATCTCTTGGAATCCGTATTTGTTTTGGTATGTTGGGAATATCTAAAAAGTCGGATTTTTTATTTTCTTTAACGAAATATTCACTGCTTATTTCTCTTAATGCATGTAAAAGAGTATCTATAGCTTCTTTGGTATCTCCAAAAGATCCTACTGCTAAAACATTATATAAATCGGAAAGTTCCATTTGGATGTGATATTTATTGGATAAGATCATATCCAGATCATATCCTGTAATTCCAAGTTCTCTGCAGTTTATAGTTATCTTGGTAGGATCAAGGGCTGCCACTCCTTCATTTCCCAGTATTTCTTCTCCAAAACAGTAAAATCCTTTAATTCTATTTATTTCATATCGAAGATAATTTGAAAGTTCAATGGATTTGTTTAAAAGTTCCTCTCCATGTAATGCTATTTGTCTTCTGGCACAATCCAATGAAGCCATTAAAATATAAGAGGGGGAAGTTGTCTGCAAAAGAGATAAAACCTGATGTACTCTATTTATGTCAATACGCTCCGAACAGACATGAAGCAGGGAACATTGGGTTAAAGCACCGATTATTTTATGGGTGCTCTGGGAGCACATATCTGCACCAGCCTCTATGGCAGACATAGGTAGATTATCATTAAAACCAAGGTGTGGTCCGTGAGCTTCATCTACTATTAAAGGAATATTATAACTGTGTACAATATCTGAAATTTTCTTTATATCTGTAGCTACTCCATAATAAGTAGGATTTATTATTAAAACGGCCTTAGCATCGGTATTTTTCTTTAAAGTCTCCTCCACAGTTTCAGGAGTAACTCCCTGTGCTATGCCTACTCTTTTATCCAGGGCCGGCTGCATATATACAGGTATGGCACCGCTTAGTATAATTCCAGCGGTGACTGATTTATGCACATTTCTTGGAATTATTAATTTGTCACCTGAATTTACTACAGACATAATCATTGACTGTATGGCTCCTGATGTGCCATGAATGGAAAAAAAAGCAGCATCGGAACCATAGGCATCTGCAGCTAATTGTTGAGCTTTTTTTATTGGACCTGTAGGGTGGTGAAGGCTATCCACTAGTTTAAATACAGTAACGTCAATTTTAAAAGGGTTTTCCCCTATAAATTGTTTGAATTCCTTATCCATACCGACACCTTTTTTATGCCCTGGTACATGGAAGGGTATGGTTTCTCTGTTCACATATTCCATCAGTGCATCAAATAGTGGAGTTTCACTTTGATCTAATCTATACACCTTGATAAAGCACCTTCTTTCATAAAAATATCCCTTTAACTTTTTAAATTAAAGGGCGTACCACACGTTTAATAAAAACTAATATCATTATATGTTAATTGATTTATAAATTCAATAATATGCAGTTAATTTTTATATAATAATAAAATGTATTAATAACATATTTATAAATTATGTACATAAAGTAAAATATAATAATATAAGTATTTTTCACTATAAAATTTATAGTATAATAGTAAATGCTAAATATTGCATGTAGGAGGTAAAAATATGTATAGAGAAAAGTATGAATTCTGGTTAAATTCATCTTATTTGAATGATGAGGAAAAGTTAGAATTAAAGAATATAGGGGATGAAAAAGAAATAGAAGATAGGTTTTATAAGGATTTGGAGTTTGGTACGGGAGGTCTCAGAGGGGTAATAGGCCTTGGAACTAATAGAATGAATATACATACTATTGGAAAAACCACTGAAGGATTATCAAGATACCTTATAGAAACATATGGTAGTGATATTTCTGCAGCTATAGCCTACGATTGCAGAATAATGTCTGAAGAATTTGCAAAAGCTGCTGCAGCTAATTTATGTGCAAATGGTATAACAGTAAATCTTTTTGGTACACTTCATCCTACTCCCATGCTTTCTTATGCAGTAAGAGAACTTAAATGCAAAGCAGGTATTGTTATAACTGCATCTCACAATCCTAAAAATTACAATGGATATAAAGTTTATGGAGAAGATGGAGGGCAGGTAACAGATAAAGTTGCAAATAAAATACTTGGCTATATAAATGATGTGAATGATTTTTCCAAGATAAAGCGTATGGATATAAAGGAAGCAAAGGAAAGGAAAATTTTAAATATAATAGGAGAAGATATAGATAGACCTTATATAGAAAGAGTAAAACAGATGGTTATAAGAAAGGATATGGTATCCTTTTATGGAAAGAACTTGAATATAATATATACACCTCTTCATGGAACTGGAAATATTCCTGTAAGGAGAGCCTTGAAAGAATTGGGATATGAAAATTTATTTATAGTAAAGGAACAGGAATATCCAGATGGCAATTTTCCTACAGCAGCATGTCCTAATCCAGAAGATCCAAAAGTATTCAAATTGGCCTTAGACCTTGCAAAAGACTTAAAACCAGATATAATATTTGGAACGGACCCTGATTGTGACAGAATAGGAGTTATAGTAAGAGACGATGACAATAATTATAGAGCCCTCACTGGAAATCAAGTGGGAATTCTTTTGACAGAATATATTTTATCTTCACTTAAAGAGTTGAATATATTGCCTGAAAATGGAGTCATAATAAAAACAATAGTAACCACAGAAATGGTAAGAGATATAGTAAAAGAATATAATGTGGAACTTATCGATCTGTTAACCGGGTTTAAATATATAGGAGAAAAAATAAAGGAATTCGAACAGTTGGGAGATAAAAAATTCATATTTGGATTTGAGGAAAGTTACGGTTATTTGGCAGGAGATTTTGTAAGAGATAAAGATGCTGTAATTGCATCCACCCTAATATGTGAAATGGCCTTATATTATAAAATGAAAGGAATAAATATATACGAAGCTTTAATAAATCTTTATAAAAAATATGGATTTTACAGGGAAACCATAGTTTCCATAGAACTTAAAGGTAGGGAAGGCTGCGAAGAAATGGACACTATACTTGAATATTTGAGACATTCAATGAAAAGGACACTGGGTGGAGTAAAAATAATTAAAAAGCTGGACTATAAATTGAGTATCGAAAAGGATCTTGTAAATATAACTGAAAATACAATACAGCTCCCAAAATCCAATGTACTTAAATTTATTATGGAAGACAAGAGCTGGTTTGTAGTAAGGCCTTCAGGAACAGAACCAAAGATAAAACTTTATTTTTCAGTAATAGGAAATAGTTTTAAAGATTCAGAAGAGAAAATGGAAGTATTAAGACAAAATGTAATGGATATAATCAAAGATGCAAAGTGTTAATAATAAAATGTGCAGGTGACATAACTTATGAATATAAAATCGTATTTTGCAGAGAAATTGTCTAAATTACTATTTTTAGAAGTAAGAAAAGAAAATGTAAAAAAAATATTTCATGTTTTACTAAAGGAAGATATATATATACCCATAAACTCCAAATATATAGTAGATAGTGTGAAATTAAAGGATAATCTGGATAAAATACCTGTAACATATTTTATAGAAGGTATGTTTTATGTACTGGGGGCAGATGAAGATTTTAAATTTAACAAATACTATAAAGAGATAATTTCCAAAGATAAAAATAATAATAATTTTATAAAAAGTATAATTGGAAAAAATGTTAAAAATAAAAATTATGAAGAGGGCTACATAATTTTAAAAGGTTTGTCCCAAATAGAAGATACAATAGGAATATATGATAAGCTTATAATTATGGCAGAGGAATTAAGAAAAAAAAATAATGTATTTAAAGAAGAGGAATTAAATATATTACAAAAGGCCAAACTTAAAGATAACTATGCCCTGCCTTATCTATATGAGGCAATTATAAAGAAAGAAGAAGGAAATTATAAAAGGGCATTATTTTGTATAAATGACTATGTAGCAAAAGGGGGAGAAGAAACCCTGGATGTAACAGATATGAAGCAGTGGCTGAAGTCTTGTGTAGATTATGACAGGGGGAAAGAACTTTTAGAGAGTAACCCTATAGAAGCTCTAAAGTATTTAATTCCTCTCATAGATATTTTAGGAAACAATACTTCTATTTATTATTATATAGCTGTGGCATACAGGATGATTGCAAATCATGAAAAGGCTATTTACTATTTAAATGAAGCTTTGAATATAGATAGCAGTATAGTAGAAGTAGTTAATGAAATGGGAATAAACTATGCATCTTTGGGAAATTATGAAAGGGCTATAGCCTATTTGAGAAAGGCCTTTCAGGCCACTAAATCAGTGGAGGTATGTACAAATCTTATATTATGTTATTTAAATTCGGGGAATTTAAAAGATGCTAAAGTTCATTTGGAAATTGCAAAAAAGTTAGATCCAGAAGATCAAGTGGTAGTGGAATTAGAAGGTATAATTAACAACACAAGTAAATCAGGTGATTCTTAGGTTCAGGTGGAGTTTGCTACAGAGAAATACTTATCTCCATCTGGAGCCTTATTAACAGTATTCTTAGTGTCTTTAGCACTTAGAATACGTTATCCTTTAGGGGAAGAACTTATCCAGGCGTGTAGCAGTGTTTATCTCCCACTTTGAAGAAGATGGGAGTATTAGCAATGGCAGCGTTCGGATAAAAGTTAAAGATTAATTGAGAGGAGAGTTGTTATGAATGTAAAAAAAGCTATAATACCTGCTGCAGGACTCGGGACACGGTTTTTACCTGCTACTAAGGCTCAACCTAAAGAAATGCTTCCTATAGTAGATAAGCCCACTATACAATATATCATAGAAGAGGCTGTAGCCTCTGGAATAGAAGAAATATTGATAATAACGGGAAGAAATAAGAGGGCTATAGAAGATCATTTTGATAAATCTATAGAATTGGAAAGAGAACTTGAAAAAAAAGGCAAAGAAGAACTGTTGAAAATGGTAAAGGATATATCCAACATATCAGATATTTACTATATAAGACAAAAAGAACCAAAGGGTCTTGGTCATGCTATAGGCTGTGCTAAAACTTTTGTAGGAAATCAGCCTTTTGCAGTAATGCTTGGAGATGATGTGGTAGATAATGATGTACCTTGTCTAAAACAGCTTATAGATTGTTATAATGAATATAAAACCTCAATTATAGGAGTACAGGAAGTACCTGAGGAGGAAGTATACAAATATGGCATAGTTAAAGGTATGTACATAGAAAATAATGTATATAAGGTTAAAGACTTAATAGAAAAGCCTAAAGTAGAAGAAGCACCTTCAAATATGGGTATACTTGGAAGATATATAATAACTCCTTCCATATTTGAAATACTGCAAAATACCACTCCGGGAAAAGGAGGGGAAATTCAGCTTACAGATGCCCTTAGAACACTGGCAAAGAATGAGGCTATGTATGCATATACTTTTCAAGGAAGAAGATATGATGTAGGTGATAAGCTTGGATTTCTTCAGGCTACAGTGGAATTTGCATTAAAAAAGGAAGAATTAAAAAAACCTTTTATGAAATATCTTTTAGGATTAAAAGAACAGCCTATATTTAAAGAAGTTAAAGATGAATTAACGGAAAATGTGAAAGAAAAACAATTACAATCACGTTAATTGGATTTTGCTGTAATTTAACTAGGGGTTGAATTACAGCAAAAATAATTATGCCTGTGTTAAGCTTCTGTGCATAATTGGTGCATGGTAAAAATATGTTGATTAATTTTCTTTATGATGTAAAATAGATAAGGAGAGTTTTTATAATCCATGGAATTAGGAAGTGTTTAAATGCAGAAAGACAAAAAACTTATAGTATATGACATATTTTTTATCATAGCTTCTTTATATTTTGCTTTATTACTCAAGTTTGATTTTAATATACCATCGGAATATATGATATTTTTTAAATTATCTGTTATTCCAGTAGTCATAGTAACTTTAGTGTGTAATAAATTTTTCAATTTATATAGTAGTATATGGAAATATGCATCTGTGGAGGAGCTTATATCCATAGTATATTCTGTATCTCTATCCAATATTATTTTTATAATTTACAGTTACTTTATAAATTATAAATTTTTAGAAAACAGGTATTATAGATTTCCTTATACAGTACATATAATCCTCTGGATACTGTCTGTATTGGCACTAGGCGGAGTGAGATTTATATATAGATTGTCCGGGGACAAAAAAGAGGAGAGTTCTAAAAAAAGAAGAGATAAGAATCTACTTATAATTGGAGCAGGGGATGCTGCCGCCATGCTTATAAAAGAAATAAAAAAACATACAAATTTCAATTATAATATAATAGGGCTTGTAGATGATGATAAATCTAAAAAGGGAAAACTTATAAGGGGAGTGGAAGTTTTAGGTGGAAGAAGTAGAATAATAGATATATGTAAAAACAGAGGCATAGAAGAGATAATAATTGCAATGCCCTCTGCTGATCTTCATACAAAACGGGAGATTATAAATATATGTAAAAATACAAAGTGCAAGCTAAAAACTTTGCCGGGGATATATGAGATGATAGACGGAAATGTAAATATTACAAAACTTAGAGATGTAAATATAGAGGATTTGCTTGGAAGAGAAGAGGTTAAATTAAATACACAGGATATAAGCAAGTACATAAAAGACAAAATTATAATGGTTACAGGGGGGGGCGGATCCATAGGATCTGAACTATGCAGACAAATAGCTAAGTTTCATCCCAAACAATTACTTATATTGGATGTGTATGAAAACAATGTATATGATCTTGAGATGGAATTGAATTATAATTACGCTGATTTGAATAAAAAGGTAATTATAGCATCTATAAGAGATTATAACAGATTAGAGGATATATTTGAAAAATATACTCCACAGGTGGTTTTTCATGCAGCTGCCCATAAGCATGTTCCTCTTATGGAAAGCAATCCTCAAGAAGCAGTAAAGAATAATATAATCGGCACTTACCAGGTTTTAAGATGCTGTGATGAATTTAAAGTAGAGAAATTTGTACAGATAAGTACAGATAAAGCGGTGAATCCTACTAATGTTATGGGAGCTACAAAAAGATTTTGTGAGATAATGGTGCAGGCTTTTAATGAAGTCAGCAAAACTGAATATGTAGCTGTAAGATTTGGGAATGTACTTGGAAGCAATGGTTCTGTGATTCCTTTATTTAAAAGACAAATAGCTCATGGGGGGCCTGTTACAGTAACTCATCCTGAGATAAATAGATTTTTTATGACAATTCCAGAAGCGGCTCAATTGGTAATTCAGGCAGGTGCTATAGCTGCAGGAGGAGAAATTTTTGTACTTGATATGGGGAAACCTGTAAAAATAGTAGACTTGGCAAGAGATCTTATAACTTTGTCAGGATATGAACCAGATGTAGATATAAAAATAGAATATACAGGTCTTAGACCAGGTGAAAAATTATATGAAGAACTACTTATGAATGAAATAGCATTGACTTCTACAGAACATGATAAAATATTTGTAGAAAAGCCTAACAAAATAGATATGAATTTTATAGAAAAATCTATTGATGAATTTAAAGAAGTACTGGATCAGGATAGGGAACAGATAATTCAGATTATAGAAAAAAAGGTTCCTACCTATAAGAGAAAAAAATAATAAAAGGATGAATAAGCCCATGAAGAATGTACTAGTTATTTCCCATATGTATCCCTCGCCTTCAAATAGTGTTTTGGGTATTTTTGTCCATAAACAGGTGCAGAAGCTTATAAATGAGGGCTGTAAAGTGAAGGTAATATGTCCGGTACCTTATGTACCGTCTTTTTTAGGCATAATAAGAAAATATAAAACTTACATTGACATTCCAACTAAAATGTTTCTTGATGGGGTGGAGGTTTTTTATCCAAGATATATAGAATTCCCCAGGGGATTGTTTTTGCAGTATTCTGGAATTTTTATGTATCTTGGTATAAGAAGAACCATAAATAAATTATACAAAAGATTTAAATTTAATGTTATACATGCACATACTGCTATACCTGTGGGTTTTGCTAGTATTTTTTTGAGCAGAAAATATAAGGTACCTTTTGTAGTGACCATTCATGGCCAGGATTTCCAGTACACCATAAAAAAGAATGGTATGTGCAGAAAAAATGTATTTAAGGTTTTAAAAGATGCAGATAAAATAATAACTGTCAGTAATAAATTGAAAAATGTTATAAAGGAAAATTATATTTTAAATAAAACCACAGTTATAAATAATGGCATAAACCCTGAGGAGTATGTAATAAATGAACAGGTCAAATTAAAAGGAAGTCACATAATGTTAAGTGTTTCTGCCCTGATAAAAACTAAAGGTATAGATTTAAATATAAAGGCAGTATCAGAACTTGTAAAAACATACCCTGATTTAATGTATTACATAATTGGTGATGGAGAAGAAAATAAAAATTTAAGAAAGTTGGTAAATGATCTTAATTTAAATAAAAATGTAGTTTTTCTTGGCAGATTGCCTCATGCAAAAGTAATAAAATATATGTCTTCAAAGTGTGATGTTTTTTCACTTCCCAGCTGGCAGGAAGGGTTTGGAATAGTATATATAGAAGCCATGAATAGTGGAATACCGGTTATAGGAGTCAGGGGACAGGGAATAGAAGATGTTATAGAAGATAAAAAGAATGGCTTTTTAGTTGAACCCTGCAAGGTAGAAGATTTGATTTTTACTATAGATTATATATTAAGTCACAAGGACAAAGCCAGTGTAATAGGTGAAAATGGTAAAAATACTGTGCTTAAGGAGTTCACCTGGCTTAGAAATGCACAAAAAACTATTGATATATACAATGAAATTATGAGGTGAATAAAGTGAATATTGCAATGATATTGACCAATGGATTTGATCCGGATCCCAGAGTATATAAAGAAGCAAAGTCACTTAAAAAACTTGGACACAAGGTAACAATTTTATGTTGGGATAGAGAAGGAACCTATATAGATAAACAGGAAGAGGACTTAGAGGGGATACATATAGTAAGATTTTTTGGAAATGCAGAATATGGTACAGGATATAAACAAATTTTCAAATTTTTGAATTTTAAAAAAGATGTCTATAGGTACCTAAAAGATAAAAATTTTCAGGCACTGCACTGTCATGATTTTGATGGACTTTTTATAGGATATAATGTAAACAAGAAACTTAAGTTAAAGCTTACCTATGATGAACATGACTTATTTTATATGTATTTTTACAATAGAAAAAGGTTTTTAAATAAGCTTGTGTATTATTCTGTTATTTTTCTGGAAAGACATATGATAAGGAGAGTGGATACCCACATAGTAGTCACTCCCAAGATGAAGAAAGTTTATAAAAAAAGAAGTAAGAATATTTACATAGTAAATAATGCACCTTATAAAAGTTTATTTAAGGATATAGAAAAAACTTCAGATAATTTACTTAGAGTTGGATTTATAGGTTCTGTTAGATATTATGATGAGATAAAAGCTTTAATTGATGCCTCTCAAAAGTATAATAAAGCTGTAAAGATAATAATTTGTGGATGGGGAATATATGCAGAACAGCTTGCAAGTTATTCTAAAAAGTTTTCAAATGTAGAAATAAAAGGTGCTTATAATATAAGTGAGCTTGAAACTCTTTATAAAAACATAGATGTAACTTATGCCTTTTATCCAGGGGATACGGCTACCATATCCATGCCCAATAAATTCTATGAAAGCATAATAACAGAGACACCTATTATTGCCAATAAGGTTACGGAGTTTGGATATGAGGTGTGGAAAAATAATTTTGGCTATGGAATAGAAGGAAAGAATCTCAGAGAAGAAATAGAACATATTATAGGGAAACTTCTAAAGGATCCCCAGGAAAAAGATAATATAATAGAAAATATGAGAAAAGCAAAAAGTAATTATTTTTGGGAAAGTAATGAACCCAAGTTGGATTCAATTTATGGTAAATAGTTACACAGGTTATTTCCTGCCTTTCCATGGAAAATTTATTAAAGGAGAATCATATGTATAATAAACATACGGTTTCAATAATAATTCCCGTGTATAATGAAGAACTTTATATAGAGGAATGTTTAAAATCCATAGTTAATCAAACTTATGAAAATATTATTGAAATATTAGTTATAGATGGTATGTCTACAGACTCTACAAGAGATATATTGAAAAATTTTCAAAATGAAAAGATAGTCTTAATAGACAATGAAAAAAAAATTCAGTCTGCTGCCCTAAATAAAGGTATAAAAATGGCAAAGGGTGATATAGTGGTCAGGGTTGATGCCCATGCATTATATGATAAAAATTATGTAGAAGAATGTGTAAATACATTAAATAAGTTTAAAGAGGATAATGTAGTAAATGTAGGAGGGCCCACCTATTTGCTCACCTCAAAATCCTATGTGGAAAACTCTATTGTTTTTCTTCATGAAAGTAAATTTGGAATAGGCGTAGCAAAATTCAGACAGAAAGATTATGATGGATTTGTGGATACGGTGTGGAATGGGGCTTTCTACAGGTGGGTATTTGATAAAATTGGTTTTTACAACGAAAGTTTTATGAGAAGTGAAGACAATGATTTAAACAATAGAATATTAAAAAATGGATATAAAATATATCAGAATAAAAATATAATAGCCTATTATAAACCTAGAAGCAGTATAAAGAAGGTATTATCCCAAAATTATGACAATGGAAAGGCAATAGGCCAGTCTCTTGTTAATAATAGAGAGATAGTGAGAATAAGACATCTTGTGCCTTTGATATTTTTCCTTACCATAGTAATATTTGGGTTAAGCTATAAACTATTTTTCCCAAGTAGAATAATAGAAATTATGGCTTTAGGAAGTTATTTTATCGTAGATATGATAGAATGCATAAAAATAGGTGTAAAAAATGGAATAAAATACATACCTTTAATGTTTGTACTATTTTTTCTACTTCATATTATGTATGGATTAGGAACTATAGTTGGCTTTTTTACTGGCTTAAAAAAGCATCTAAAAACAAATAACCAGTGAAAGGAAGGATATTCCAAGATGATACATAAAATTTGTAATAGGGGAAATGAAAATAGTAAAATAACCTCATTTGTTTTATATATGCTTATGATAGCGGGATTGATAACAGGATATATTGGTTCCATTACATATTATAAATCCTTTAACTTTATAATAAACACAGGTATTTTAAAAAGAGTATTTGTTATGGCACCTTTATTTGTAATTATAGTTTATACTTTAATATTTTTAGTCCCTTCAAGGATTGAGAAACTGTCAAGTTTATATTGGTTTTTATTTTTAACTTTAAATATAACACCTCTTTTAATAGTATATAGTATGAGTGGATTGGCAGAGAGTAAAAATTCAGAAATATACATATATCTTATAACTTTCATTGCTGTAATAGGCATATTGCTTGTAAGTAAACCGGATTTTGAAATTCCAAGGATTAAAATTACCCCTAAAGTATTCTGGATAGGGATTATAGCTTTTATGGTAATTGCATATTCATATCTCATTTATACCTTGGGACTTCCTACCAAGATAATAGAAGCCTTTAAGGACGTGTATGGCGTAAGACTTAATTATAGGGATACAGCAGGAAAGTTTGATGATTACTTCATACAATGGCTTGGCAATGTAATAAATCCTTTTATACTTACATTTTTAATATATAAGAAAAAATATAAGCTTATATTTATACCTTTTATACTGCAATTAGTGTTATATGGTTATGCGGCATATAAAAGCCAGTTTGCTGTTTTGCTTTTGGCTCCATTTTTTGCTATGGTTTTGAAATCAGGGATAAAGAGAAGTTTTATAGAGAAAATGATGCTTTTGTCCATAGTGGTGGGTCTTATTGCATTTTATTTTAAAAAATTATCCATATACCTTCTTATAATTATAAGAATATTTTTATTTCCTCCATTAATAGCACTAGAATATTATGATTTTTTCTGGATGTATCCTAAAATGCTATTATCTCATAGTATATTTGGCCATTTCTTCAAAAATGTATATAATATGGATCCTAATTTTTACATGGGAACAGTATATTATGGCAGATCAGACATGAGACTTAATGTAACTTGGTATGGAGATGCATATATGAATTTTGGTATTATAGGAATAATTTTATTTGCAGTACTTCTCTATTTTATAATGATAGTTATAAAATCTGTAGAAAATAAAAATATATTTTTAGTATCGGCACTGTTATTTGGAGGGGTAATGGCATTATTCAATGGTCCTATATTGACAACTCTGCTCACCAATGGACTTGGACTTGGTTTGCTTCTAGCATATCTGATGCCCGAAGACCTATGACACTCCTTCAACTGTAAATCGTGAATCGCAAACTGTGAATTGTAAATCGTGAATTGAACAAAGGGTGGTAAATCATTATGAAAAAACATTATAAGGATATGGATATAGCCAGGGGAATAGGTATATTTCTGGTGGTTCTTGGACATTCTTTCCCTGATGCACAATTTAATGGCAGTAGTTTCTATGCTTATATATACAGGTTTATATATTCATTTCATATGCCATTGTTTTTTGTTATATCAGGTTTTTTTGCCCATAAAATATATGAGATAAACTCTTTGAAAAGTTATGGAACATTTATTTATGGAAAATTCAAAAGGCTTATGGTGCCTTATATTTCTGTATCTTTAATTGCAGTGCCTATAAAGCTATATATGAATAATTATGCTGCAAGGCCTATAAATTTAAATGATCTAATAATAAATATAATATTTTATCCTTTGGATATTCCTATACAGTATTTTTGGTTTATATACACATTATTTTTCATATTTGTAGTGGCACCATTATTTAAAAAGCTTCCTTTAAATATAACTCTTTTAGTAACTTTAATATTAAATTTACTATTTACAACACAAATAGGATTTATGTATGTTTATGGAGTAGTTCACTATTTATTTTATTTCTTCTTTGGAATTTACTTAAATAGTACATATAAAACATGGTCAAATATTAAGAATAAACAGATAGCAATTACAATATTTTTCATATTAATTGTAATCTTAAATTTGAAATCCCTCCAGCCTGCGAAGGTAATGTATCCTTATCATAATTTAATTACTTCTCTTTTAGGAAGCAGTATATTTTTAATGTTGTCAAATTTAATAGTGAATGGTTATTTTGGAAGGTTATTTGAGGGTATAGGAAAATACAGTTATGATATTTATCTGTTATCCTGGTTTTTTCAGACAGGAGTGAGGGTAGCAATTTATCAGGTACTTGGTGTAAACTACAATATTGTAATCTTTATAATGTTTTTTGCAGGATTTTTACCAATAATAATATCTATGTATATTCTTAGTAAAAATCAGCTGCTCAGCAAAATATTTTTAGGACATAAATAAAATTTAGTCATAAATTATTCACTAAATAGTAAGAATTATACATCATTGTATATGAAATTAATTAGTGATAAAATACTTAAAGATAGAATCTGTTGTATCTAAATATGTAAAAATAGCATTGGGATAACGTTGCAGAAAGATTATTTGGAGGAAAACATGAAAAAAGATAAACTTGTTAAAGCTGCTGGAGTAGTGATGGTAATTTCAATGGTAAGCAGAGTGATGGGATTTGTAAGGGATGTGCTTATTGCCAGTGCCTTTGGTGCATCTAACAGTTCAGATGCATATTTTATGTCACTTACAATACCAAATCTTCTGTTTAATTTGTTTGGGCTTGCTATTACTACTACTTTCATTCCTCTACTTAGTGAAAGTTATAATAAAGAGGGTAAGGATGGGATGTTCAGATTTGCTAATTCCATAATGAATATTCTCATGCTTATCTCAATTATTCTGTGTGTGCTGGGATGGGTATTCACTAAAGAAATAGTAGCTGTTATTGCGCCAGGTTTTACAGGAGAAAGATATAATCTTGTTATATTTTTGACTAAAATAAGTATGATAAATATACTGTTTCTAAGTTTAAACAGCGGATATACAGCAGTACTTCAGACACTGGATGATTTTGTGGCACCGGCACTGGTTGGAATAGTGATGAATGTACCTATAATAACTTACATATTAATTGGAAATCACCATGGAATTGTAGGCCTTACTGTAGCTACAATGCTTGGAAATGCTCTTCAGATAGTAATACAAGTTCCCTGGCTTATAAGAAATAAATATAAATATAGCTTTAAGATAGATTTTAAAGATAAAAAGATAAGAAAAATGCTTATGCTTATTGCACCAGTTATTATAGGAACAGGAGTTAATCAGGTAAATGAGGTAGTTCAAAAGAGAATGGCATCAGGTCTTGCAGTAGGAAGTATAGTGGCACTGGATTATGCCAATAAACTTAATATGCTTGTGTATTTCACTTTTGCATCTGCCATAGTTACAGTAATATATCCTTCACTGTCAAGAAGTGGAAATATGAAAAAATATGATGAGTTTAAAGATCATATAAGCAGTGCAGTAAATAACATAAACATTATAGTAATTCCAGCAATAATAGGGCTTTTAATACTCAGGGTTCCTATAATAAGCGTGCTTTTCATGCACGGTGCCTTTAATGAAAAAGCAGTTAACATGACTGCAGAAGCTTTGTTTTTCTTGGTATCGGGTCTTGTGTTCTGGGGTATAAGAGACATATTCAATAGATCTTTTTATGCTATTCAAGATACTACTACTCCTATGATAAATGGAGCTATAGGTGTGGGAGTAAACATAATTATGAGTATAGTGCTGGTGAAAAAGATGGGAATAGGAGGTCTTACCTTAGCTACTACAATTTCTGCTTTTGTAAGCTGTGTGCTTCTTGTTAAGGATTTAAGGAAAAAAATTGGAAGTGTCAATGGAGTTAATATGTTTAAATGTGGAATAAAAATATTGACTTCAGGGGTAGTCATGGGTGTAATCATATTTTTTATAAATGATTACTTATCATTATTTTTAACTGGATTTAAAGGTGAGATTGTAATAATAATGGTTTCAATTATAGTGGGTATATTGGTATATGTAATTATGCTGTTACTTTTAAAGGTAAATGAACTGAATACTATAATAAATTTAATCAAGGGGAAATTTAAAAGATCACAATGTGTTTAATTGATATACAAAATGTAAGTGAAAAGGAGAAGAAAGTTCCTATGAAAAGATTTTATAAATATATTTGTACTTTATTAATATGTATACTCTTTTTAGGAGGATGTACTACTACCTCCGGGGATAAAAAAGAAATAGTTATCTGGTCACACCTTACAGATGCTGAAATATCAGAACTTAGGATTTTGGCAGACAAGTGGTCTGAAACTTCTGGCTACAAAGTTAAAATTCATTCTGATAAAGGAGATAACAGAGCCTATATAGAAGCGTCGGAGCGGGGGATGGAGCCAGATATAGAGTTTGGGGTATCTCATGACAGAATGGAAAAATTAAATAGTGAAAAACTGTTGGCAGAGGTTCCTGACAACTTAATAGATAGGAATAAATATGTATCTTCTTCCCTTGAAACTGTTACCTTTGGAAATAAAATGTATGGCATACCTATATCTATAGAAACCTATGGACTTTACTATAATAAGAATAAAGTCAAGAAGGTACCTGAGACTTTAGAGGAATTGATTTCCCAGGGGGAAAAGCTGGGATTTCAATATGATATAAATAATTTTTATTTAAGTTTTCCTATATTACAGGCCAACGGGGCATACATATTTAAAAAACAAAATGGAGGTTATAATGTAAAGGACACAGGATTGAATAATGAAGGGGCAGTTAAGGGATATACCATGATTAGAGATATGGTTCAAAAATATAAATTAATGCCTGAAAATATAGAAAGTATAACCGCCAGAAATAATTTTAAAAATGGGGAGACTAGTTTTTATATAAGTGGTTCCTGGGATTTGGAAGAGTTGAATAAATCGGGACTTAACTATGGCGTAGCAGCTTTTCCAAAATATAATGGAAAACAGATGATGTCTTTTATTACATCACAGGTGGTTTATGTAAGTTCAAAGTCAAAGCATAAGGAAAAAGATTGGGAGCTTGTAAAATATCTTATTGATAATTCCAAGGAAAAGCTATTTAATATAACAGGGAGAATTCCTCCTTTTAAGATAGATTATAATATAAAAGAAGTGAAAAATAGTGAAAAATTAAAAACATTTATAGAACAATCCAAATATGGAGAAGTACTGCCTAACGTATCTGAAATTCAGGCACTTCAAGATGCCAATAAGATAATGATGGAATTAACTTCAGGGAGAATAACTCCTAGGGAATGTGGCAAGAAGATAGAGAAAAATATACTGGACTTTATTGTGAAAGAAAAACAAAAATAAGAATAAACACAGGAACTACTTTAAATAGGGAGGTTGAAACAGTGTCACGGTTAAAAAAAGAACTGGTAAGTAAGATAGAGGATAAAAAAGCTAAATTAGGTGTAGTGGGGTTAGGATATGTAGGACTTCCGCTGGCGGTAGAGAAGGCAAAGGCAGGATACAAGGTTATTGGATTTGATGTTCAGAGTAAAAAAGTAAAGCTTGTAAATGAAGGACATAATTATATTGGAGACATAGTGGATTCGGATCTTGAAAAATTAGTTGAGTCAGGTTCTCTTAAAGCTACTACGGATTTTAGTTTTGTAGAAGATGTGGATGTGGTATCTGTGTGCGTTCCCACACCTTTGGATAGGTATAAGCAGCCAGATATATCTTATGTGGTGAATTCTGCAAAGAGTATTGCAAAGTATCTTCATAGGGGAATGCTTGTGGTTCTTGAGAGTACTACCTATCCTGGTACCACAGAAGAGGTGTTAAAGCCTATACTTGAAGAGAGTGGATTAAAATGTGGAGAGGATTTTTTTCTGGCCTTTTCCCCTGAAAGAGTAGATCCTGGTAATAAAAAGTTCAAGACTAAAAATACTCCAAAGGTTGTAGGGGGATGTACCAAGGAGTGTACGGAAGTGGCAGCAACATTATACAGGAACATATTGGAGGGTGAAATATATACTGTGTCCTCTCCTGCTGTGGCAGAAATGGAAAAGATACTTGAAAATGTATTTAGAAATATTAATATAGGTCTTGCCAATGAAATGGCAATACTATGTAAGAGAATGGGCATAGATGTATGGGAGGTTATAGATGCAGCTAAAACTAAACCCTATGGATTTATGCCATTTTATCCGGGACCAGGTCTTGGAGGACATTGTATACCGCTTGATCCTTCTTATTTATCCTGGAAAGCTAAAGAATATGATTACCATACCAAGCTGATAGAAACATCAGGAGAGATAAATGATCTTATGCCTGAATTTGTTGTAGATAATGCCATGAAGCTTTTGAATGAACACAAAAAAGCAATGAATGGTGCAAAAGTACTTATTATGGGAATGGCGTATAAAAAGGATATAGATGACTTAAGAGAATCTCCATCTCTTAAGGTAATAGATCATTTGGAGAAAAACGGGGCAGAGGTAATCATAAATGATCCTTATATTCCAAAGTTTAAATATAAGGGAAAGGTGTACTATACTATAGATTGGGAAGAAGTAATAGATGAATCAGATATAGTAATTATAACAACGGATCACAGCTGTTATGATTATGAAGGTATAGCAGAGAGAGCTAAAATAATTTATGATACAAGGAATGCTACAAAAAACGTAAAAAACAACAGAGATAAAATACATAAATTATAATCAATTATTTTTAAGAGGTGTTTTTATGAAAAAATTAAAATTTGCCATTATAGGTTGCGGCAGAATTTCCTATAAACATGTGGAGGCTTTAAGAGCTAATTACGAGGAAGCTGTTTTAGTGGCTCTATGTGATATAGTAAAAGAAAAAACGGAAAAGTTAAAAAGTGAGTATATAGAAAAATTGAAAAAAGATGAAAAAGTATCTCTTTATACTGATTATAAAAAGATGCTGGAATCAGAGGATATAGATGTGGTGACCATAGCCACTGAAAGTGGCTATCATTTCGAAATAGCTAACTACTGTATGGATAATAAAAAACATGTTATATGTGAAAAGCCTATGGCTCTTTCCTCAAAAGATGCACAGGAAATGATAGATTCCAGTGAAAGAAACAATGTTAAATTGTGTGTAAGTCATCAAAACAGATTTAATAAACCAATTCAGCAGCTTAGGGAAGCCTTGGAAGTCAATAGATTTGGAAAGCTGATAAATGGAACTGCAAGAATACTCTGGAATAGAAATATGGATTATTACAAACAGGCTCCATGGAGAGGAACATGGAAGCTTGATGGGGGAACCCTTATGAATCAATGTATACATAATATTGATCTTCTTCAATGGATGATGGGAGGAGAAGTGGATACCGTGTATTCCCAGTGTGACACTTTTTTAAGAGATATAGAAGGAGAGGATTTTGGAGCTATTATAATAAGATTTAAAAATGGTGCCATAGGAATAGTTGAAGGAAGTGCCTGTGTTTATCCTAGAAATTTGGAAGAAACTTTAAGTGTATTTGGAGAAAAGGGTACAGTATGCATAGGGGGGCTTGCAGTAAATAAAATTGAGACCTGGAAATTTAAGGATCATAAGGATATAGATGATGAAATATTAAAATCCCAGCAAGGAGATCCAGATACTGTATATGGATTTGGTCATATACCACTTTTCAAGGATATGATAGATGCTGTAAACCTTGGTAAAAACCCTCTTGTAGATGGAAATCAGGGAAAAAAGGCATTGGATATAATATTGGCTGCGTACAAGTCAAGAGTTACAGGAATGCCTGTAAAATTTCCTATAGGAGATTTTTCTACTATGGATATGGTTTCAACTAAAGGAAAGTAAAGTATATTTTGAGGTATGCAGTAAATTTAAGGAGGCAGGTCATGGGTGAAAATTATATATCGGATACTTCAAGGATTGGAGACAATGTAACCATAGGAAGATTTTCAGTTGTTGAGGATGAAGTGGTTATAGGAGATAATTGTGTAATAGGCCATAATGTTATAATACATAGAGGAAGTAAAATTGGAAAAAATGTAAGAATAGATGACAATACTGTAATAGGGAAGCAGCCCATGAGAAGCATAAACAGTATATTCAAAGACGAAGATAAACTTCCATATGCTGTGATAGATGATAATTGTCTCATAGGTGCAGGGGTTATAATATATTGTGGGTGCAGTATAGGAGAGCACACCCTCATTGCAGATTTGGCTACAGTGAGGGAAAATGTTACAGTAGGTGTCAAGACTATAATAGGCAGAGGGGCAGCTGTTGAAAATTTCTGTAAAATAGGTTCTAGTTGTAAGATTGAAACTAATGTGTATATCACTGCCTATTCACAGATTGAAGATAATGTATTTATTGCTCCGGGAGTTGTAACTTCAAATGATAATTTTGCAGCAAGATCTAAAGAAAGGTATAAGCATTTTAAGGGAGTTACTGTTAAAAAAGGAGGAAGAATAGGGGCACAGGCTACTATACTTCCGGGGAAAATTATAGAAGAAGATGGATTTGTGGCAGCGGGCAGTGTAGTTACAAAAAATGTAGAAAGTGAAAATATAGTTGCAGGAAATCCGGCAAAAAAATTAAAAAAAGTTCCAGAGGATCAACTTCTTAAAAATCAGCAGTGAATTTCACAAGGAGGGAATAAATGAAGATATTAACAGTGGTAGGGGCCAGACCGCAATTTATAAAGGCCTCTGCAGTATCAAATGTAATAAGGAAGTGTCATGAAGAAATATTGGTTCATACAGGACAGCATTATGATAAAAATATGTCTCAGGTTTTTTTTGAAGAGTTGAATATACCAAAACCAGATTACAATCTGGAAGTGGGTTCAGGGAATCATGGAAAACAAACAGGAACCATGCTTATAAAACTGGAAGAGATATATATAAAGGAAAAACCAGATTTTGTACTTGTTTATGGAGATACCAATTCAACTCTGGCAGGTGCTCTTTGTGCAAGTAAGCTTTTAATTCCACTGGCTCATGTGGAGGCCGGTCTTAGAAGCTTTAATAGGAAAATGCCAGAGGAGCAAAACAGGGTAATTACAGATACACTATCTAATATTTTATTTGTTCCTACAGAATCTGCTATTTTAAATTTAAAAAGGGAAGGCATTGAACAGGGAGTATATAATGTAGGAGATGTAATGTTTGATGCAATTTTAAATTTCAAAAAACTAGCAGAAAGTAAAGATCAGATCATTAAAAAGCTGGATTTAAAAGGAAAAGACTATATACTTACCACCATACATAGAGCAGAGAATACCAATTATATACACAGATTAAAAAATATAGTAGAAGCCTTAAATGAATGTGGAAAACCTGTAGTGCTGCCCCTTCACCCTAGAACTAAAAAATATATTATAGATTATGGATTGAAATTTAATGACAACGTAAATGTTATAGAACCTGTAGGCTATCTGGAAATGATAAATCTTGAAATGAATTCGCAGAAGATAGTTACAGACAGCGGAGGAGTTCAAAAAGAGGCTTTCTTTATGAAAAAACCCTGTATAACTATGAGAGATGAAACGGAATGGGTGGAAACTGTAGAGAATGGATGGAATATAATAGTAGGAACAGATAAAGATAAAATATTAGAGGGCATACTGAATTTTATACCAGACAGGAATCAGAAAAGTATATTTGGAAAGGGAGATGCTGCCGTTAAAATACTTGATGTGCTGAAAGGATAATTTCTACAAAAGATGTTTTGAGAAAGAGGTGAGGTTTTGTTTTTAGATAGATTATTGTATTTATTTATGTGTGTATACATAATATTGCTGCCATTATTAGGCAGTAATAAGGTAGCTGTAATGAGAATTCATATTACACCTTCAGATTGTATACTTGCTTTGATTATATTTATGTACATAGTAAAGTTTATAGCTTTTAAAAAGTGCAGAGAAAGATTTTTTTCTGGAATAAAAGATTTTTTTACCAATTATTTGACTATATTTATGAGTATATTGGTTCTTATAATGGTTATTTCCGTAGGCTATGCAGGAGAAAAAACAATAGCTTTAAGTGAAAGTTTCAGGTTTATATCTTACATAATATTATTTTTTATAATTAAATATGAATATAACAAGAAGCAGTTTTTAAATGGAATACTGGGGTGTTATATAGCTACAAGTGCTGTATTATGTTTCTATGGCATATACCAATATTTTACAGGTTTTGGCTTAAGTCAAAAGTTTGAGAACTATGAATATACCAAATTTAAAATAGCAGCCACCATGGATAATCCAAATAACCTAGCCGCTTTTTTGATATTGGCTATTTTTCCTATGGCTATGCTTAGTATATATGAAAAAGAGAAGATAAAGAAAAGTATATACATCTTACTGACAATTCTAATGCTCTTCAATGTAGCATTTACAGGTTCAAGAAATGCTATTATTGGAATAGTAGTGGGAATGGGAATATTAATTATTTTATATAGTTTTAAATTAATTGTGCCTCTTATTGTAATGGGAGTTGCAGCATTGTTTATTCCAGGTATAAAGGATAGAATTTTTGCCATAGGGGATCCGGTACAAAACCAATCCAGAATATACCTTTGGAGTATTGCAAAAAAGATGATAGTGGATCATCCCATATTTGGAGTTGGAAATGGAAACTATGTAAGTTTATATGATAAATATGTGGAAATATATCCACAGTACAAATTCTATGGATATACCAGATATCCATGTCATAATTCTTATTTAAAAGTTGAAAGTGAACTTGGAATTATAGGAGGCATATCCTTTGTGGCAGTGCTTGTTTCCTCTTTAATTCAGGTTAAAAAATTCATAAATACAGTGAAGGATGATTTTTACAAATATTTTTATACAGGATTTTTGGCTTCCATGATAGCATTTTATGTTATGAACTTATTTGATAATCTGTTCTTTGTACCTAAAACAACTGCTTATTTTTGGATATTACTGGCTGTATCTCAGGGAATGATGTATAGAGAAAAAAATAGCGGTATTTTTATTAAGTGAGTTTAATATAGGGGGTGAGAGATATTAAAGTACTTCAGATTATATCTTCAAATGATACCGGAGGAGGGGGAATTCATGTATTGAATCTGGCCCTTTACTCAAAAGATATATTTCATTGTATCATTGGAACTTTGGGAGAAGGAGAACTTTATAAAAGAAGTAAAAGCCTTAAAATAGATACAGTAAGCTTTCAAAAAAATTCACTGTATGGAAAGGACATATTGGATTATATAGTAAAAAATCATATCCATATTGTAAATTTCCATGGGGCAAATCCTTTTTTTCTCCACTGCCTTTTAAAAAATAACATAAAAATACCCACAATTGCCACACTGCACAGTGATTATAGAAAAGACTTTTTAAACAATAAAATTAAATATTTATTTTTCACTCCTTTAAGTTTCATAGGATTAAAAAGTTTTACAAATTATATATGTGTATCAAAGTATCTTAAAGATTTACTTGAGAAAAATAATTTTACAGGGAAAAAATTTATAGTAAGTAATGGAATGGATTTTCAACATACAAGCATAAGTTGCTCCAGGGAAAATATAAGAGAGAAATATTGTATTTCAGAAAGTGATTTTGTATATGTAAATGTAGCTAGGATGCATCCTGTAAAAAATCAGCTGTCTCTTATAAAAGCTTTTAGTTTTCTTGAAAAAGGCAGAGAAAATGTAAAGCTTATTATAGTGGGAGAGGGAGTTATGGAAGAAAAGTTAAAAAGAGAAATATTAAAATTAAAGCTGCAGCATAAAGTGATACTTACAGGATATAGGGAAAATAGCATAGATTTTATAAATGCAGGGGAAGTAGGAATTTTAACTTCTTTTAATGAGGGAGGAGCTCCCCCTATGGTTTTACTTGAAAGTGCTGCAGTAAAGAAATTTTTTATAGCCCCAGATGTGGGGAGCATAGGGGATGTAATTGGCAGGGATTTAATTTATCTGGTAAATCCCTTATCTGTAGAAGATATATATGAAAAGATGAAGTCGGCTTATGATAAAAGAAGAGAAATTGCCCTTATGGGGGAAATTTTATATAATAATACCATAGATAGATTTTCCATGAATAATTTTTGCAATCAGTATTTAGAAGCATATAATGAAATACTTTCAGGAAAATAGTTGGAGTGAAAATGATGACAGGAAAAAGAGTAATAAAAGGTTCAGCTGTAGTTATGATTTTGATAATCCTGGGGAAAATTTTAGCACTGATAAGAGATTCTCTTATAGCTGCGAAGTTTGGGGCAACCTATACTACAGATATATATAATTTTGCTCTTGGTATAGTGTATTTACTTACCACGATAAGTTATGGACTTACCACTACTTTCATACCGCTGCACTGGGAACGTATGCAAAAAGGAAGTAAAAGAGATAGAAATAATTTTGTGAATAATGTAATAAATATATCTTCTATTTTTACTATAATTTTAACTGTGCTGCTTATAGTGTTTTCAAAAGAAATAATATATGTTTTTGGACATGGATTTACATCCAGTAATTCAATATTTAATGAATCTGTGGAAATAGTTAGAATATTACTCCTGTCTTTGATATTTGTAACTCTTCAAAGTGTGGTTACCGGAGTACTTCAGTGCCATAAAAATTTTTATGAACCTGCAGCTATGGCACTTATGTCAAACCTGGTTTACATAATTTATCTTGTTTTTTTAACTTCTAAATATGGAATGAAAGGTTTTGCAGTAGCGACAGTATTAGGCTTTTTCATTCAATTTGCAATAAATCTGCCAAAGTATAAAAAATTAGGGTACGGGTATAAATTTGTACTGAATTTTAAAGATAAATATGCAGTTAAGATGTTTAAAATGATGATACCTGTAATTATAAGTACTTCATTAATTCAATTAAATGTATTTGTAAATAGATCCTTTGCAACCAATATATATTTTGGAGCGGTTACGGTATTGGATTATGCAAATAAAGTGAATACTCTGGCTTATGAGGTATTTGCCATTGGCATAGCTATGATAGTATACCCTACTCTTTCTGAATTGGCAGTTAAAAACCATACTCTGGAGTATAAAAAAGCCCTTTCAACTTCCATAAATGCTATAATGATAATAATGGTACCTGCGGCAGTTGCCATAGGAATACTAAGATATCCTCTTATAGATATAATTTTTAAAAGAGGAGCCTTTACTTTGCAGGCTGCCAATTTAACTTCAAATGCACTGCTTTTTTATTGCCCTGCCATGGTAGCCTATGGATTGAGAGATATTTTAAATAAGGCATTCTATTCTATTAAGGATGTAAAAACTCCAATGGTAAATAGTTTTATAGGTATAGTATTAAATATAGTTATAAACTTTTTTATAATAAAATATATGCAAGTTTCAGGATTGGCCTTGGCTACATCCATATCTGCAATTACAACCACCTTACTTATGATGTGGAATTTGGATAAAAGGTTAAAAGGTATAAAACTTTATAAAATGTTTGTGGGCTTTTTCAAGGTAATTATTTCATCAGGCATAATGGGCATAGCCATATACATTATAAATGATATATGCATAAGTGTAATCTCTTCTACAATGGGAAATTTAATTTCTATAGTAATGTGCTTCATATTTGGAAGTATAATTTATTTTATATGTTTATATATTTTTAGAGTTGAAGGGTTTTCATATTTAGTTAATCAACTTAGAATGAAAATTTCAAAATAATTATTATGTAAAGAAGGTGGGGGGAATTATAAAAAAACGTGTTTTAGAAATGGATGTAGTAAGGGTAGTATCTATAGTGGCAGTAATAGTATTACATGTTTCAGCTATTGTACTTTATAGATGCACACCCTATTCCACTACTTATGATATAACATTTTTTTTTAATCAGCTTTCAAGGTTTTCAGTACCTGCATTCATAGCTGTTTCAGGAATGGGATTAACTATAAATTATAAAAAGGATTCCAGTTATTCAGAGTTTATAGTTAAAAGGCTTTTAAAGATTGTACCCCAATACATATTGTGGTGTATTCTATATATATTAATAATAACTAAAAATTTTAATATATATAGCGATTTAAATGATATGGTATATGGAAATGTATTTTATCATTTTTATTTTGTGCCTTTGATTATAGAATTTTATATCATATTTCCTTTCATATATAAGTTTATAGGGAAGAGATGGTGGCTTTTTTTCAGTTTTTTCATCACAGTTTTTTTCCTGATATATTTTTATTATTTTAAAAGAGGAGCAGAAGAGTTATGGTTTTGGAATAAAAAAAATTTATGTTACTGGCTTTTTTATTTTTCGTTGGGGGGATATATGGGAAAAAATATTGAAATTATTTCGAAAAAGTTAAATAAATACAAATATATAATTTTAATCATGCTTTTATTATCAATATTTATAATACTTTATAATTTCATATCTGGAAATCAATATAATAAAGATATAGATTACATTACCACATTTCAACGTCCCGCAGTACTTGTATATTCTACACTATTTATATTATTTATATTTAGTTTAAAGTGGAAAAAAGGATTTTTTATGGATATAATAAAATATATATCTGGAGTCTCTTATGATATTTATTTATGTCAGTCGGGTATATTATATTTATATGGACAATACTATACAGAAAAATATGGTTCTATGGGAAATATACATTTTTTTTTAAGTGGTTTTATAGTTACATTTTTCGGTGCTATAGTTTTAAATAAATTAAAAAAAATATTATGAAATGTTACAAGGAGCGAAAGCAGGTGGATATATGCAGGCAGAAGATATAAAAATAGATTTAGATAAAGATATAAAATGTAGGAGCATGCAATTTTTTTTAAAAAGAATATTTGATTTCATAATTTCACTTTTGGGAATAATTGTGCTTAGTGTAGTGTTTATAGTATTGGCTTTGTGGATTAAGTTGGATTCAAAGGGACCTGCCATATTTAAGCAAGTGAGAGTGGGCAAAAATGGAAAAGAGTTTGTAATATATAAATTTAGAACTATGGTAGTGGATGCTGAGAAGAAGATGGTACTGGATATAAAACCTGAAAATTTAAAAAATTTTGTATTTCAAAGCAGAAGTGACAACAGAATTACAAAATCCGGTGCTTTTTTAAGAAAAACAAGTTTGGATGAAATTCCCCAGCTATTTAATGTACTCTTTGGAAGTATGAGTTTAGTGGGACCAAGACCCGAAATACCAGATGTGGTTAAATTTTATCCAGAAGCCTATAAACAAAGACTTTTGGTTACCCCAGGAATAACAGGATTGGCTCAAATAAGCGGCAGAGGGGAAATAGAACTTGGAAAAACTGTTTATTACGATTTGACATATATAAAAAATTTTTCACTATGGTCAGATATAAAAATTTTGTTTAAAACATTTTTCTCTGTATTTAAAAGTGAAGGAGCATTTTAATATGTTTACTAGAATATTAAAATTTGATGTATTTAATAGGAGTAAATTGGAATTTTTAAATTACATAGAGAGACTTTCAAAGGTTAATATAGTATCTGGCAATCCTGAAATACTTTATAGTGGACTTAATGACAGCAGACTTTTAAAGAGTTTTACCTCAGAAAATACTATAATAATTCCTGATGGATTAGGTACTGTATTGGCCTCTAAAATGGTAAGGTCCCCTGTAAAAGAAAAAATAGCAGGTATAGAAGTAATGGAAGCTCTGATAGAAAAATGTAGCAGGGAAGGAAAATCCATATATCTTTTGGGAGCCAGGCAAAATATATTGGAAGATTGTATCAAAAATTTAATAAACAAATATCCTGACTTAAATATAGCTGGAAGTCACAATGGATATTTTGATTTGGATAATTGTGAAGATATTATTTATGATATAGATAAGAGTGGAGCTTACATACTCTTTGTGGCCATGGGTGCACCAAGACAGGATATTTTTATAGCAGATAACATGAATAGACTTCCCTGCACCATATATATGGGAGTAGGAGGAAGTTTTGATGTTTTTTCAGGAAAGATAAAAAGGGCACCTAGCTGGATGATAAAATTAGGGCTTGAATGGCTTTACAGAGTTTTCAAGGAGCCTTGGAGGATAAAAAGACTTTCTTCAATACCTAAGTTTTTATTAAAGGTAATGCTCTATAATAAAAAGTTTAGTTGATACTTAGTATTTGGCAAATCAGAGGTTCAGGTGGAGTTTGCTGTGGAGAAATATTTATCTACACCTGGACCTTAGAGAGCTTTTAATTAAATTTTATTTAAGTTTTCCAGTATATACCCTTTTTCTTTCCACTCTTTTATTACAGAATCTAGTATTTCAGAATTTGTTTTTGAAACTGCATGAAGTAAAACAATAGCTCCATTGTGGGTTCTGCGGCTTATCATTTTTTTACATTCCACAGGGGAAGGCTGCCTTTTTACATTCCAATCATTATAGGCAAAACTCCAAAAAATTGTTTTATAGCCTAATTTTTTAGTGTAGAACAAGGATAATTCGCTGTATTTTCCCATAGGAGGTCTGAAAAATTTAGGCATTTTTTTACCTGTAATTTTTTCATAGGTATCCTCTGCTACAGTAAATTCTTGTTCAAATTTTACAGGATCTTTTGCAGTTTCTGCCATAGAAGGGTGATGTGTAGAATGATTACATACAAGATGGCCTTCTTCCACCATTCTTTTTATAAGTTCAGGATGGTCTTTCATATAAGGGGTAGTAACAAAGAAAGCTGCACTGACGTTATTTGACTTTAATATATCTAATATTTTGGGAGTATATCCATTTTCATATCCTTCATCAAAAGTCAAATAAAGTACTTTTTTAGAGGTATCCCCCAAATAATATGAAGAATATTCATTTAAAAGTTGTAAAATTTCCTCTGGTTCTTCAGAAGGAGTGCCCCTATTGTTAGGTTTAAAAAACCAATTTTTTTCACTTCTGTCTAATTTGGATATATCCAAATTTTTTAAATTTTGAGGGCTATTATCAGACTCACCCGTATTTAAATTTTTATTGACAGTTAAAGTATCACTATTTTTAGAAATAACCTTGTGTTTATAATAATTTTTTGTATTAAAAAAACATAGAAAAATTATACATAATAGAATTATTGATGTAAACTTTTTTTTCATTACTATCACCTACCTTACAATATATATTTTATGGTATACTTAATCGGATATCTTATACTTAAAATTTACAGGAATAATTTCAATTATCAGGTACATTGAAACAGCTATAATTGAAACATAATTTACATGAAAATGGAGATAAAGATGTGAATGATTTTATTGAAAGAATTAAGAAAGTTTATAATTTTTTAGATACATCAATTTCAAAAAGAAAAAAGTTAGAAATGATAAAAAATTTCAAACAACAGTTTAATATATCTGAAAAAGAATATATTTCTCTGAAATATTATGATCTGGTAAATAAAAATAAAAGAGAAGGAGTAGTATATACTCAAAGGGAAATTTCATATTTTATGATTAAAAGTCTGATGGAAGAAGATGATGTAATTCACAATCCTTTTATAAAAATTGTAGATCCGGCTTGTGGCTGTGGGAATATACTTTTGCCATGTTTTTTTTATCTTAGACATATATTTGTTAAAAATATAAATGTAATAAATACTGTGAATAATATGGATTTGAAAATTAAAAATATAGATTCTCACATAGTATGTAATAATTTATTTGGATTTGACATAGATGAAGTTGCACTTGAAATTTTAAATATAGATTTGTTTTCAGTAAGTGGAGAGTTTCAAAAGCAAAATTTTGTTTTAAAAGATTTCTTAATAGATGAGGTAGAAGAAAAGTTTGATATATTCATAGGAAATCCACCCTATATAGGGCATAAATCCATAGAAAAAAAGTACTCTGAAATTTTAAAAAGGCTTTATAAAGATATATATAAAGACAAGTCAGATGTTTATTATTGTTTTTTTGAAAAATCACTGAGAACTTCCAGGGAAAGAGGGAAATATGCCTTTATTACTCCTAGATATTTTTGTGAAGCTTGCAGTGGGAAACAGCTTAGAGAGTTTTTAAGCATTAATACAACCATATTTAAAATTGTAGATTTTTATGGCATAAGACCTTTTAAAGGGGTGGGAATAGATCCCATAATAATATTCTTGAGGAATAAAAAAAGTGTTAATAATAAAATAGAGATTATAAAACCTGAGAAAAAGGATAGAGATAAATTTTATGATACCCTATTTCTAAATAAAGATAAAATAGGGTATAAAAAATTTTTTGTATATCAAAATTCCATAGATGATAATGGATGGGTTTTTGTAAGTAGGTTTGAAAAAAATATAATTGACAAGATAAAGAAAAAGTGTAATTTTACATTAAAAGATATATGTGAAAGTTACCAGGGAATAATAACAGGTTGTGATAGAGCTTTTATAGTAGATAGAGACACTATATCAAGCAATAAAATTGAATTGGATATAATAAAACCCTGGATTAAGAACAGCTATATACACAAAAACCGTATAGATGGAGATGAAAAATTTATAATTTATTCCAATCTTATAGAAGATGAAAATCAATATCCAAATTCTATAGAATATATAAGTCAATATAAAGAAAAACTTCTTAGACGAAGAGAGTGCAGAAAGGGAATAAGGAAGTGGTATGAACTTCAATGGGGAAGAAAAGCTGAAATATTTGAAGGCAGGAAAATTATATTTCCTTATAAATCTGAAAATAATAGATTTGCATTGGATAAAGGAAGTTATTTTAGTGCAGATGTATATTCTTTAGTAATAAAAAAAGAAGAACTTATAGGTTATTATACCCTTTTAAATATATTAAATACACCCATATATGAGTTTTATTTTAAAACCTTTGGGAAAAAATTAGGATATAGTTTATATGAATACTATCCTAGTAATTTAATGAAATTGTATATTCCTGACATAACCTTTTCAGGGGAACCTGATTTTCACAAGGAATTATGTGATTATTTCCAATTAACATATGAAGAAGTTAAATTTATAGAAAATGGCATAGATCCCTGAAATTAAGAATAACCTTATCGTGAATTGTGAATTGTGCATTGTGAATTGTATAATCACAATATTACTGTTATAATAATAGCTGCAATCAGTGAGGCTCTGATAAGTTGATTGTGTTTTTAAATTTTAAAATTAAAAATCGGGAAAGGAGTTTCGTCAATGGATTTATGGTTGAAAGAAGGTCAAATTGAAGATGCTGCTATGACCTATAAAATAAAAGAAACTTTAGTTACAAAGAAGACTAAATATCAGGAGTTAGCTATAGTAGATACTTATGCACTAGGGAAAATGCTGGTCTTAGATGGTATAGTACAGACTACAGTTAAGGATGAATATGTGTATCATGAAATGATAACTCATGTACCTTTATTCACCCATCCCAATCCTCGAAAAATACTTATAGTTGGAGGGGGAGATGGAGGCGCAGTAAGAGAAGTGCTAAAACATGAAACTGTAGAAAAGGTTGTGCTTTGTGAAATTGATGAACAGGTTGTGTACCAATGTAAAAAATACCTTCCAGAAATAAGTTGTGAACTCGACAATCCAAAATGTGAAGTTTTTATTGGAGATGGAATAAAGTATGTCCATGATCATAAAAATGAATTTGATATAATAATAGTAGATTCTACAGATCCTTTTGGTGCTGCAGAGGGATTATTTGGAGGAAGTTTTTACAAGGAAATATATAACTGCCTCACAAAGGATGGAATATTCATAGCTCAGACGGAGACGCCTTTTTATTTGCCAGAAGTGGTAAAACAGGTGTACAAGGATGCTGAGAAAATTTTCCCCATTACTAGATTGTTTATGGCAGGGATACCTACATACCCAAGTGGATTTTGGAGTTTTACCATAGGTTCCAAAAAGTATGATCCGAAAGAAGTAAAATTGGATTCTGATTTAAACATAAATACAAAATACTATACCAGGGAATTGCATAAGGCATGTTTTGTACTTCCCAAATTTATAGAAGATTTAACCTATAACTCCAAGTAATGTATAATTGATTTTAGCACATTGAAATAGCACTGATTTAGTCTTGTGATACCAACTAAGTCAGTGCTATTTCCATATAATTTAAATGATTGAAATTTATTAAAAATTTTAAATATATGTTTAAAAATATATTAACTGTAAATAATATGAATAAAATATCGATAAAAATACAAAAAAATAGAGGGAAACTGTTTCCTATGTAGAATATATTAAAAACACATATTTTAATATATATAAAATTTTGTATTTAAAGGATTTAATTATTTAATGTTCTATATTATTTAAAATAGGAAATAAGTACTGCATTGTGAGTTGTAAACTGAAAATCGTAAATTGTGAATCGTAAATTGTAAACTGTAAATCGTGAATTGTAAACTGTAAACTGTAAACTGTGAACTGTGAACTGTGAATTGATATTATAAGAGGGGGGGTAAGAAGGTCTGACTCGGACTATGCAATATTTTGCATATGCTAAAGTTTATGTATTAAACTTTAGTCATATAACATAAGCTCATATGTTATATGGTAAATTAAAGTTAAAAGTATATTTTAACGCTAAAACTATGTTAAAGCATGATATATATTAGTTTTAGTAGAGTTTTGTATAGTATATGAATTTACAATTTTATGTGAAGGAAGATAATCTTGTAGTTATTATGGAAGGAGAATTAGATCATCATAGCACAGAAGAAGCTAGAAATAAAATCGATAATCAACTGGATGTAGAAGGTATAAACAAGTTAATATTGGATTTTTCAAAGGTAAGCTTTATGGATAGCTCTGGAATAGGGGTGGTAATTGGAAGATATAAAAAGCTTAGTGCCAAGAACGGAAGAGTATGTATTGTAGGTGTATCACCCTCAGTGAAAAGAGTGTTTGAACTATCGGGGATGTTTAAAATCATAGGGCTTTATGACAGTATTGAGGAAGCAATTCAGAATATTTAATGGGGGGATAAATTATGTATGATAACAGTATGAAAATAGAGTTTATTAGTAAATCACAAAATGAAAGTTTTGCTAGAGTATCAGTAGCGGCCTTTGTATCCCAGCTAGATCCTACACTGGATGAATTAACAGATGTAAAAACTGCAGTTTCAGAAGCAGTGACAAACTCTATTATTCATGGTTATGAAAACAAAGAAGGTATAGTTAAAATTGAAGCCAGCATTAAGGGAAGAGAACTGATTTTAGTAGTAGAGGATAATGGTATAGGTATAGAAAATATAGATGTGGCAATGCAACCTCTTTACACATCTAAGCCTGAACTGGAGAGATCGGGAATGGGATTTACTGTAATGGAGACATTTATGGATTCTCTTCAAGTGGAATCTGAAAAGAACAAAGGGACAAGATTGATTATGAAAAAAGTTTTTAATTCATTAAGTTAGGTGAATGATATGGGTGAGGAAACAGTAAAAAAAATTAAATATAGCTACAATGATAATCTAAAATTGATTAAGTGTGCAAGAGAAGGAGACAAAGAATCATTAAATAAGCTGGTAGAATTGAATCTACCTTTAGTTTCAGCCATAAGCAAAAAATTTTTAAACAGAGGATATGAATATGAAGATATATTTCAAATAGGCTGTATGGGACTCATGAAAGCAGTGAATAATTTTGATGAAACTTATAATGTTAAATTTTCTACATATGCTGTACCTATGATATTGGGGGAGATAAAAAGATTTCTCCGAGATGATGGAATGATAAAGGTAAGTAGAAGTATAAAAAATACAGCTAAAAAGCTCCATTATGATAGAGAGGCACTTACAAAGAAACTGAATAGGGAACCTACCATAGAGGAATTATCAGAATATTCAGGAGTAAAAACGGAAGAATTGCTCTTTGCCACAGAATCTACTAATAGCTTGCAATATTTATATGATATTATACATCAAGATGATGGTTCTCCAGTTCTTCTAATAGATAAGATAAGTGAAAATCCAAAAGAAGATGTAGAAGTCATAGATAGAATTGCATTAAAAGAGGCTTTGAGAAACTTAGATGTAAAATCCAGGCAAATTATAATGCTTAGATACTTTAAAGATAAAACTCAGGTACAGGTGGCAAAAATGTTAGGAATAAATCAAGTACAGGTTTCTAGAATTGAAAAAAAGGTACTTAAAACTATGAGGGAAATTTTAAGTGAGTAATTTTAGGAATATGGTAACAAGAAAGTTAAGATATCCTTAAAAAGTGTTATCTTTCTAAATAGTATTACCCCAAAAGTTAAAGGGCTGCCACACTATTTTCTTAGTGTCACAGCCCTTTTTATAATATATTAAAATATGTCAGTTGTCTTTAACAGATGTTTCTGTTTGGGAATTGCCTGTATGCGTTTCATGCTCTGTTTCTGGATTGTTTTTTTCAGTGTCGTTTTTTTCAGAAGAATTATTATTATCCACAGTAGAAGTACTATCTTTATTATTTTTTTTATCCTTATTAGTATCTGTAGCTTTGCTGTTATTTTTCTTTTGTTGATTCTTATTAGGAAGTGTGTCAAATATGTTCCAGGAGTGGGATAAGTTACAGTAACTTGTAGGTACAGTACCATCTATAAATAATTCAGTGTAAACTTTACTGCCGGTAAGATCTTTATAACAATTGGATCTTGCCAGTTTACCGGATTCAGAACAGATTGATGCAGTTACCACTCCAGAAGGCATTTCAAGTTCTTTGGATTCTAAATTTTCATGGAAAGGAGACATTATATCTGCCCATAGCTTTGCTGCAGAATTACTATTAAGTGAAGTATCATTTAATATAGAATTATCGTCATTACCAATCCATACTGCTGCAGAATAATAAGGAGTCAATCCACAAAACCACAGATTCTTACCGTCGGTGGAAGTACCGGTTTTACCTCTTACAGCCATGTCTCCAAAATTGGCATTATATCCTGTACCCTCTGCACTGACAGGTCCCTTTAACATATCATATAGTATATAGGCGGTTTCACTGGATAAAACTGTTTTTGTGTGGGTTTTATTTTCCAGTAGAATTTTTTTGTTTCTATCTTCCACTTTAGTATAAAGTTTTGGAGTTGTATAATTGCCAGAATTTCCAAATACTCCATAGGCTGCAGCCATTGTAAGAGTATTTGTGCCATGGTGAAGTTCACCGAGAGATAGTGCTGCTATACTGCCTCTATCATGCCCGTCTAAAGATATACCGAATTTTTCTGCATACTGAGATGCAGTCTCAAGGCCCAATTTATCCTCCAGTTTAACTGCAACTAGATTTATAGAATACATTAAAGCAGTTCTCAAAGTCATATTGCCTCCAATATATTCATCATCTTTAGGCTGATAAGGTTCACCATTTGAGGCGTATTTATTGGCTACCTCATCAGATAATGGAGAATCTTCAAAAACGCTAGCAGATGTAAACTGCTGTGAGTTTATGGCAGGACTGTACACTGTTAATGGTTTTATGCTGGAGCCTGGAGCCTTCAAGTAATTTTCAGAGGCAGCTCTGTTAAAAGATCTGGCAGGCTGGGTGCCTCTACCACCTACCAGAGCTTTTACTTCTCCAGAATGATAATCCATAACTACTGCTGATGCTTCAGGCTGTAATATTCCATTTTCATCTGTGGTAGAATTTTGAAAGATAGCATTATTGGTTATAGTATCTTCTGTTTGTCTCTGCAAGTCTTTGTCCATTGTAGTATATATTTTAAGTGCTCCATACATAAGTAAATTATTTAGCTGTTCATCCGTATACTTGTACTTGGATTTTAAATCCTTCTTTACTTGAGTGATAACAGGCACTGTAAACCACTCATAGTTATATGTATTACTTACAGTAGGTTCTGGTTTAATGTCTAGATTACCTTCTGAAATGTCTTTTATGGCAGTAGTATACTGGCTTTGGGAAATATATCCATTCTCATGCATTTTAGTAATTACCGACTTGGTTCTGTTTAAATATATGGATGGATCTTTTTTAGCTTTATCGGAATAGGGATAATATACAGAGGGACTTTGGGGAATAGCCGCAATAAGGGCACATTCAATTAAATTCAAGTCTTTTGCAGACTTTCTAAAATATTGTTGGGATGCAGCTTCAACACCTAATGCTCTTCCACCTAAATATATGGTATTCATATATGCCGCCAGTATCTCATCTTTACTTAATTTATTTTCAAGCTTTATAGATAAGTACATTTCCTGAAGTTTCCTTTTAAAAGATACATCAGAAGATAGAAATATGTTTCTTACAAGTTGTTGAGTTATAGTAGATGCTCCTTGAATATTGTTATTACCTGTAATTTTATTTTTGATGTCTATAAATATTACACCTATAATTCTTTTTAAATCTATACCACTATGTTTATAAAATCTTTCGTCTTCTATACTGATAAAAGCGTTTTTTAAGTTTTGGGGCATATTATCAAAAGAAATTACTGTTCTCTGTTGGGGAGTAACTACCACATCCATGGTATTATTGCTATTGTCATATAGAACAGAAGGCTCATTTAAATTCAATATCTGGTTTACATCCAGTTTTGGAGAATTATTTATGATAGCTAGGCTTGCACCAATTATTGATACAAATGCCAGTAATAATAAACCAGACAAGGTGATAAATATAATCTTAGAAGTTTTAAATGGAGCCTTTTTATGTCTTTTTGCCATAATTGTCCTCCTTGCTCTAAATTGTTACTTTGATTTTAATTATTATAACATAAATTAAAGTATTAATGAAATATAAATGATTTTTGAAATTTTGGTAAATAAATATGTGAAAATGGTTTATACTTTATAAATATATAATGTATACTAGAGGAGTAAATGGTAAGATTAAAAATGTATGATTTTGATTATAGGGAATATAGAGGTGGTTTTTTGATATATGGAAATATAGAGGGCATAAAAAAATCTATATTGGATGAACTGGAGAAGATATATGATATTAAAATATCCAAAGACAATGTTTGTAGTATGGAGATTGTAGAGATACTTTGCAAAAATACCATATATTTAAATAGAGAGATAAGTGTACTTATTAATAGAAAAGGAAAGGTATTGAATATATCAGTAGGTGATAGCAGCAGTGTAAATGTTGAAATTGATACATGGTCAAATAAGCTTTCTGGAATCAGAATGATACATACTCATCCTAATGGGAGTTCACAGCTTTCAGAAATAGATATTTCAGCATTAATAAAGTTGAAATTGGATTGTATAGCTGCCATAGGAGTTAATGACAGAGGATATGCAGGAATGAGTCTGGGATTTTTAAGAGTTAGAGAAGATTTTGTAGAAAGTGAAACCATAGAAGATTTGAATTTAGAAGAAGCTGTAAACTATAATGTATTAAAAAAGGTAAGTGAAATAGAAGAATCCATAAAAAGAACATACAGGTCCCAAGAATATGGGGAAAGGGCTATTCTTGTAGGAACAGATAGCATGGAGAGTTTGGAGGAATTGGAGGAATTGGCTAAAGCCTGTAATGTGGAGGTTTTAGAAAAAATATTCCAAAAAAGAACTGTTATAGACACGGCTTTCTATGTGGGAAAAGGGAAAGTGAGCGAGATAGGTATTCTTGCCCAAATTCATAATGCTAATGTAGTGATTTTTGATGATGAGATATCCGGCTCACAGGCTAGAAATTTGGAAGAGAGTTTGAGAATAAAGGTAATAGACAGAACTACATTGATACTTCATATATTTGCTACTAGGGCTAAAAGTAAAGAGAGTAAAATGCAGGTAGAGCTTGCCCAGCTTAAATATAGATTGGCTAGACTTTCAGGACTTGGCATAGCTCTTTCAAGAACAGGGGGAGGTATAGGTACCAGGGGACCAGGAGAAAAGAAGCTGGAAACAGATAAAAGGCATATAAGAGAAAGAATATATGAGATTAATAGGGAATTGAAAAAGATAAAGACTGTGAGAAAAGTACAAAGAGAAAAGAGAAATGAAATATATAATGTGTCTTTGGTAGGTTATACTAATTCCGGGAAATCTACCTTGAGAAATAAGTTGTGTGAGATAGCTGTTCCTAAAGAAAATATTATAAAGGAAAAGGTGTTTGAAGCGGATATGTTGTTTGCAACGCTGGACACTACCACCCGTGCTGTGGAATTAAAAGATGGAAGAACCATTACAATAACTGATACTGTAGGATTTATAAATAAGCTTCCTCATGATTTGGTAGAAGCTTTTAAATCCACTTTGGAAGAAGTTTATTATGCTGATTTACTACTTCATGTAGTGGATATATCTTCAAAAGATGCATATCAGCATATAGAGGCGGTAGATAAGGTTTTAAACCAGCTTGAAGTAATTGATAAACCAGTACTTTTAGTATTCAATAAAATAGATAAAGGTAAAACAGAAGAAGTGGAAGATATAAAGAATAGATATAATGCTTTAGAAAGCATATATATATCAGCAAAGCAAGGTATTAACCTAGAGGTCCTTTTAGAAAAAATATCTCATATGCTGCCAGGAAGCATAAAAAGGGTGGAGTATTTGATTCCATATACAGAACAGGCTGCGGTAGCTTTTATACATAGAAATTGTAAAATAGAACAGGAAGATTACAGGGAACATGGAACTTATATAAGTGCCTTGGTAGATGAAGAAGTTTACAATAAGTGTAAGAAATTTATAATTGAATGACAAACTGCGTTTTAAAATTGGGATATTGAAAAAGAGTGGAGCATAGAAGTAATTACTCTTCTTTAAATCTTCCTATTGTATTCTTATAAAAATATATTATATAATATATAAAAATTCAGAATAATCTTTGTTTACGGGAATTTAAATTTAAAGGAGGCGTGCAATTAATATGGGAAGAACTATATTACAGTATCAGAAAGCTTTTAACAGTGCTATTAATAGATTTAAAGCCAATAAATTGGTTCTGGCAGTTATGGTTTTTGGAAGTATGGTTAGTGGAGATTTGTGGGATGAATCAGATATTGATTTACTTGTGGTATTTGATAATAAAAGAACCGGCTTAAAAGATATATATACAGAAGAAAAAGGTATACCAATTCATGTTAAACTCATGAGTAAAAGTAATTTTTTGCAATCTTCTGATGAGGACTTAAAGGGAGGTTTTATTCATAGAATAATATCTTCTTCCAGGTTGGTATTTTCAAAGGATATGGAAATAACCTCCCAATATGATGTTGGCAGATATTATCCTGACTTGGACAGAGAAAGGTGGAATATGGTATATCTTGGTGAACTGTTTAAAAATATAGGATTATGTAAAAAGTATCTTCAAAATGATGTCATATATACATCCTATATTGCAGCAGTACGTTCTGTGGAGGAATTTTCAAAGCTATATGTAAATTCTTCTGGTCATATGATAAGTAAAGATGCGGTAACTATTGCAATGAATTTAAATAATAGTTTTAGAAAATATGTTGAGGAGTTATTTTTCAATAAATCGGATATGGCTGCAGCTATAAATGATACTATGGATTATTTTAAAAAATATATAGATAAGAATATAAGAAATATTACAAAAATACTTTTAAACTATATGAGGGAAAAGGATTCTTTCTTAAGTTCTGAAGATATAAAAAATGATAGGTTATTTTATAATTACAATATAAATATGGAAGAAATATTAAATAGTTTATGGCAGAAAAATCTACTAAAAAAAGATACAAGAGATTATAAGATGAAAGATGGAACTGTTTTGACCCAGGAAAATGTATATTTTATGTAATTATTAATATTATTAACACTGATTAGTAAAAGTGTTGCATAGATATATCGTAATATATGGGTATTAAGACTTTAGGAGGTGAATCTTATCTTAGACAAATATTTTATACATCTAAAGGAAGGAGAAATGCCCAAGTATCTGTTGATAGAAAAACATATAAAAAAATTAATTGATGCCAATATAATAGAGGATAGAGAAAGATTGCCTTCTATAAGAAATTTAGCTAAACTTTTGAATGTAAATAATATTACGGTGATAAATGCCTATAAAAAACTTCAAGCTGAGGGATATGCAATTCAAAAAATAGGAAGTGGCACTTATGCCAAAAAAAAGGATGTACATAAGAACTTTAATAGGGAATATTCTAAAGCTTTAAGAAGGATATTTAATGAGGAAAAGGTACATTATGTAGATTTTACAGGAGAAACTCCCAGTGGGGAATTTTTTCAAATAGATTTTTTCAAAGATGTTTTAAATGAAGTGTTGGATAGGGATGGAGCTAAAGCTTTAATTTGTCAGGAATCTTTGGGATATGAAGGTCTTAGAAGCAGCATAAGTAGTGTTTTTTGGAATAATAGTGTTGATAAAGAAGATATACTTATAATTTCCGGGGCACAGCAGGGAATAGATTTGATTTCAAAGGCAATATTAAATATAAATGATAGTGTAATAGTTGAGAAACCAACTTATAGTGGTGCTTTATCAGTATTTAAATGGAGAAAAACAGAGATCTTTGAGGTACCTGTTGAAAAAGATGGAATTAATGTGGACAAGTTTGAAAAAATACTTAAAAAAAACAACATAAAATGTTTTTATACCATGAGTTATTTTCAAAATCCTACAGGAATAAGTTGTAGTAATTATAAAAAGATCCAAATATTAAAGTTGGCACAAATATATGATTTTTATATAATAGAAGATGATTATCTTTCAGAATTAATTTATGATAACAGCATAAGGTATAATAGTTTTAAAAGTTTAGATAATAACGATAGGGTGGTATATATAAAGAGTTTTTCAAAAATATTTTTGCCAGGTATAAGAATAGGATATTTAATACCTCCCAAAAAATTTAAGGAGAGTATTCAAAATTCTAAAATTAATACGGATATATCCACATCAAGTATTATGCAGAGAGCTTTGGATTTATATATTAGAAAAGGATTGTGGAAAAATTATATAGAAACTTTAAATTGTGCTTATAAAAAAAGATATACTTATATGAAGAAATGTATACTGAAGTATTTAGGAGACAAGGTAGAATTTTTAGAACCAGGGGGAGGATTGCATGTTTATTTAAAAATTAAAGAAAATATAAAATTAAATTCTATAGATGTTTTTAGGCAAGGAAAAGATAGAGGAATTTTAATTACCCCTGGACTTTTATTTTATAAAAATGCGTTGGAAGGAAAAAATTATTTTAAAATAGGCTTTTCTCATACAAATGAAAAAGAAATAGAATATGGAATAAAAACATTAAGTGAGATAATCAAATGATTCAAGGATTCAGTTGGAAGCCTCACTTCAGCTCTTTTAAATCAAGTAATTCTTAGGTTCAGGTGGAGTTTGTCTATAAGTAATGTACATCGTAAACTATGAATTGTGAATTGTGAATTGTGAATTGTAAATTGTGAATTGGGAAAGGTGGGTTATTGTGAGTTATTTTACAGTGAAAGATGAAGCTAATTCTAGATTTGAGGAAAAAAAATCTATATTTATAGGTAATATAAAAAGGGTCTGTACAGAGAATGAAGCTAAAAAATTTATAGGAAAAATAAAGTCAGAAAATTCTAAGGCAGCACATAATGTGTATGCCTATATAATTGGACAAAAAATGAATATACAAAGATATAATGATGATGGAGAGCCACAGGGAACTGCAGGAATACCTATATTAGAAATAATAAAGCAGAATAAGATAACAGATGTGGTTATAGTTGTTACGAGATATTTTGGAGGTACGCTGCTTGGAAAGGCGGGACTTATTAAATCTTATTCAAAGGCTGCAATTTCAGCAATTGCTCAGGGAAAAATAGTTGAAAAAGTACAGGGGTCTTCTGTAGATATATTTATAGAGTATGCTAATTTAGGAAAATTACAATACATGTTTGAACAAAAATTAATCTATATAGAGAATATAGAATATGCAGGTAAGGTAAAAGTATCTATAAATTGTGTTGTAGAGGATGTGGATAAATTAATAAATGAAATTATAGAAGCTACAAATGGAAAATGTGAAGTAATAGTTGGAGATGAAGAGTTTTACTTCAAAATGGACAATAGGCTTGTGAAGTAAATTATAAAAATCAAGTAATTTTAGCTATTAATATGATTTATGGGAATTATTCATAGCCAAGTTTGTATATAATTAGGTTTATGTGATATAATACCTTCGGATAATAAGTATACATGGCAGTTAGGGGGAAATTTATATGTCAGGACATTCAAAATGGCATAATATACAAGCAAAAAAAGGCAAAGCAGATGCAAGAAAAGGTAAAATATTTACTAAGATAGGAAAGGAATTGGCTATTGCAGCTAAAGATGGAGGATCAAATCCAGATACTAACTCTAAGTTGAGAGATATTATAGCAAAAGCTAAATCTAATAATATGCCTCAGGATACAATAAATAGAGCTATTAAAAAAGGTGCAGGAGAAATGGAAGGAGTAAGCTATGAGGAAATAGTTTATGAAGGATATGGTTCAAATGGAGTAGCGGTAATAGTTAAGGCTTTAACAGACAATAAAAATAGAACAGCAGGCAGTGTTAGAAGTATATTTTCAAAACAAGGAGGCAATCTGGGAGCTAATGGATGTGTATCATGGATGTTTCAGACCAAAGGCCAGTTGGTAGTGGAAAGAAAAGATGATATGGATGAAGATGAAATTATGATGCAGGCATTAGATGCAGGGGCAGAGGATTTCAATGCTGAAGAGGAAGTATTTGAAATAATTACAACTGTAGAGGATTTCAGTGGTGTACGAGAAAAACTGGAAAATGAGGGGCTTGAATTTATATCCTCAGAAATTACAATGATACCGGATAACATGGTGGCTGTTGATGTGGAGGCAGCAGGAAAAGTTGAAAAACTTATAGATAAGCTGGAAGATGATGATGATGTTCAAAGTGTATATCACAATGCAGATTTTCCTGATGAGTTTGAAGGATAATAGGAAAATCAACGGTTTACATATGGTTTAGGAAGTTTTCAAACAGGGAAAAAACCTAAATGTTTATCATCACTATAGATAAATATTGAGGTTTTAATGTTTAGTGAATACGATAACCATTTTTCATGTAATATATATCCAATTTACATGAGGAGTGGTTTTTTTGTTATTAAGAGATTTATTAAGAGAGTATATTTACGAGTGTGAAATTAAAAAGTATTCTCCAAGAACTATTAAAGAGTACAGGAATAATATTAAGTTGTTTTTTAATTATTTAGAAAAGGAATATAAAATTATAACTTTAGAACAAGTATCACATGTTCAAATTAAAAATTATTTAAAATATTTGACTAATAAAGGATGTAAAGAAACATATGTTAATGGAATACTTAAAAGTTTAAGAGGATTATATAAGTATTGTGAGCAGGAGGAATATGTAAATAATAATCCATGTAAAAGAGTTAGTTGGCAAAAGGAACCTAAAGTTGTTGTTAATACATTTATGGACACTGAGGTTATTAAGATGCTATTAGAAGTTAATGTGTAATGATAAGTTAGAGTAAATTAAGATTGGGGAAATTTAATTATGATTTCATTAATAGTGGCAGTATCAAAAAATAATGTTATAGGTAATAATGGAATAATACCATGGAAGATAAAAGGGGAACAGAAGAGATTTAAAGAGCTAACTACTGGAAAAACAATAATTATGGGTAGAAAATCTTTTCAAGAGATAGGAAAACCATTGCCAAATAGAGAGACAATTATTATTTCAAATACTGTAAATATAGTAGCTGATAATTGTACAACTGTAAAATCTTTGGCTGAAGCATTCGATTTAGTGAAAGGAGAAGATGAAGTATTTGTTGCTGGTGGAGGGCAAGTATACAAAGAGGCGTTACCTTATTCAGATAAAATATACTTAACTGTAATTGATAAAATAATTGATGGTAATGTTTATTTCCCTCAAATTGATAAAAATGACTTTGTAAAAACTTATGAAAAAAGAATTGAGAATGAAATATCATATACATATTATACTTATGAGAGAAAAAGGAACTACAAGATATATAGTAGCAAAAAAAGTAGGAACCAGTGGAAAAACATATGCTAAGGCAAGATTGGTACTTAAGTGGAGAAAATATAAAACGTTATAAAAAATGGAAATTAGAAAATAAAGATGGTCAATATGAAAATGTAGAAGATAAAACTAAATTAGAAAATAAATTTAAACAAATTGACGATATTATAATGGGCAAAATGCAAAGATTAAGAAGCAAATACAAAAGATTTATAGTTTCTAATATTAACAACGAAAATATTTGTTTAAACGATATTGAATTCATGAACTTATGGGATAAATATATGGGAAAATATAATATGAGAAAAGAATTAAATAGTATACATACTATACTTACAGAAGGTGGATTTTATGTTTATGAAAAAAGGAAAGAATTCATTTGTACGATAGCAAGTAGAGATTTTAAAGAAATGTATTCAGATACTTTTAAGATCATAATTTTTGATGGAACTACTTTATATGATCCACTATATCCAAAAATGTATAATAATGGTAGTATAAAATTTCTAGACATAGAAAATACCAGAATTTATAATAATCTTCAAATAAATGTATACAATAAACACAAAATAAGTAAAATCAAATTTAAAGATATGAGATATTTACCATAAGCTTGTGCCAAATTTATAAATAATAGAATAAAAGGTTTTAATAAGGTATATGTGGTTAGCTATAGTGAACAATCAGTTATTTTGAGCAAGTTATTAAAACATAAGGAATGTATTCCGTGACTTAATGAAAATGAAATCCATTATTTTGGAGCTATTAAAGGGAATAATGTAATGCAAGAATGTACTAAGATGTTTCAAATAGGTTGGAGCACATTGCCAGATTATGAATATGTTATCCAGTGGTTATCTACATCTAATATTGAATTCAATAATATATTAAAAAATTATGCAGATATTAAAAAAGCAGAAGAATATAGTGAATCTTTAGAAGTTAAAGATAGAAGTTACAAAAAATATGGAAATAATGTATATAGTAGTAAATTTAAATGTTGGGAGTATGGACGTGCAACTTTAAATCATTTTAAAAGCTTATCTGTAATAACAAATTTCTATCAAGAGATACATAGAACAAAATTAAGGAATTATAATTGCAAAGATAAAATAGAAGTTAATGTATTTTCAATCAATCCTTTAATTTTAGACATGTTAGAAAAATTATTTCCTAAGAATGGAAATCTAATAAATATAATAAATGATATTCAACCTGAGTTTGCAGAAAGTAAAGTTGGTAATAGAAAAAATGGAGATAAGGCACAAATATTAAAGGACTTTATTGTTAATAAGTGGAAGATTGGTAAAGTGTTAAAAATTAAGAATATAGTTGAAAAAACTGGACTTAGTAGAAATGATGTGGATAATCTTAAAAGAAAAAACAATTATTTTATAGAATTATTTAATAAGTATAAAACGGGTAAAAATGGTACCTACAAAAAGGTTTCATGAAAAAATCGTACAATCTTCTATATATATTATATAGGAAAATGTACGAAAAAATTAAATTTGAAAATATAGTAAAATAAAAAATAAATTATATATATGATTTGTGGTACAAAAAATTAAATAAGATATTCTCTGGTGTTCTGGATTTGCGTAGTTCACGGAGCAAAGACATAACGCCAGAACTTTTGGTATTTTCGTAAAAGTACTATATAAATATATTAAAAGTGAAAGATAGATATAACAACATGGGGCTTCGCATTTATCCCCTTGGTCGGGGAAAATGCTCTTTTTCGCCCCATACCCCATAGTGGATTATATGATTAATTTATATTTCACTATGCTGCTCCACAATAAGTTAACAATTATATATTGATTAAAAGAATAAAAGAGGAAACTTTATATCTTGTCCTATCTAAAAATATTATTTATATCACAAAGCATTTTAGCTTTAATTCTATCTATAGGAATACTACCAAGATATCTACTATCATAACTATTAGGTCTATTATCACCTAAAACAAAAACTTCATTGTCGGGTACTGTAAAAGAGGTAATGTCACTATATGTTTCTATATCAGATGGTAAATATTTTTCACTTAATTCCTTATCATTTACAAATACTTTGCCGTCATTAATAGTAATTTTATCATTTGGTAATCCTATAATTCTTTTTACATATAAAACATTATTGCCAGTATATGGATGGAATATAATGATATCACCATAATTATAATCCTTAGTTATAGCAGAATATTTATCAATTACCAGTTTGTCTCTATCCGTTAGAGTGGGGTACATAGACATTCCATCTACTTTTGCAGTATCAACAACAAATAATTTTACTGCCAAAATCACTACAACAACTAAAATTGAAGAATAGTATTCTTTTAAAAATTTTTTCATAAAGTAAACACCTTCCTTTGTTTAGATTATACTAAATAAAATTCTAGTAAGCAAATAATGGAATGCCACTAAAAATAATTTAAACTCTCATAGAGCCAATTTAAGCCATGTTTATATTTAAGGTATACAATTTTACACTACTTCAAATTTTAAGGCACATTAAATGCGATTTTTTAAGAAAGTGACCTCTTGAAAGCGTTGGTATTACTAGATTTTTAAAAATGAAAAATTAGATATATATAGATTGATGGAGTAAAAATTTAGTTAATGTGTCGTAGAAGATACACATTATAAAATAGGGGGGGGAATGATTAATATAGATACTATATTCTTAGAGATAGTAAAAGTATCCTCTATCTTGGGACTTATGATTATATTCTGGCATTATAGTCGACAGGACTACAAGAATTTTGTGGACAAGGTTCAGGCAGAAAATGCTTGTAGAGAAAGAAGATATCAGGATACTATTACAACTTTGTCTAATAATCTTAATATTATAAAATATGTAAAAAATGATATAGAGGAAATAAAGTATAAACTCAAATAAGTTATAATCTCAGGAGTAGTATCCCATTATGGATATTTAGAGAAAAAAGTTGATATAATAGAATATTTTAGAAGGATTTTACTATAATTTGTAGAATATTAATATTATATGAATAAAGTGTTAATAAATATAAAATGGGGGAATCTATTGTGTTGTCAAAAAGAATTAAATTAATAATGACTTCTATTGTTATGATATTTGCTTTAGTATATTCAAATAAAGTATTTGCACAAAGTAATATTACTGTAAATAGGATTGCAGGCCAAAATAGGTATGAAACTAGTAATGCGATTATAAGTAAAGGATGGTCTCAAAGTAATGTTGCAATTCTTGTGAATAGTGAAGATTTTCCTGATGCTATAGTATCAAGTCCGTTAGCAAAGAAATACAATGCACCGATTTTACTGACGGAATCAAACAGTTTAACTGATTCTACTAAACAAGAATTACAAACTTTGGGTGTTAAAAATGTTATTATTATTGGTGGCTTGAGTGTAATATCTGATAATGTGGACAATGCAATTAAAACTTTAGGAGTAAATACTCGAAGAATTTATGGACAAGATAGATATGAAACATCTGTTAATGTTGCAAAGGAATTAGGAAATGTTACAAATGCCTTTGTACTGAGTGGAGAAGATTGGGAAGATGCTTTAACTATAGCTCCTATAGCTTCTAAAATGCAAGCACCTATATTATTAATAGCATCAGATGGTACGATACCTAGTAGTGTTAGTAATTATGGTAATGATAATTGTGAAGCATATTTTAATGTTGTTGGTACTGAAAATTTTGGAAATGAGGTATTACATGAAAATTTTGTAGTTAGTCCTTCTTTTACTATGATTCATTTCTTAGAAGGTGATAATCCAGTAGACATAGTTAACCAAATTATAAAGGATTCAACATATAATAATAGTATAGATTTAAGTAATTTATATTTAGCTAGTAATAGTAATTTTGCAGATGCGTTAAGTGGTTCAGCTTTGGCAGGAATAAATGGAAATCCAATAATATTAGTTGGAGATAGTAACCAGAGTAGTATAAATAGCTTTATTAGTGATAATAGTGATAATAAAGTAAGTAGTATAAATGTACTAGGTGGAACTGGAGTATTAAGTGATTATGTTGTAAATCAAATTATAGGTAATGAACCTTCAGAAATAGTATTAAAAGATACAGATAAACCTTTGATTTCCACTGGAGCTGGAGATGCAACTAATAATGAACTTTGGTTAAAGTATTCTGATGGTACAGAAGAATTATTAGTTTCATCACATTCTGCTGAAGATATAAAGGATGTGATTGCTTTTATCCAAAATCCACAGTTTTCACTAGATAAAAAGAAAATTTATTTTATGTCTGCGGCTTGGGCTACCTCATACTCAATACACGTTGTGGATATAGAAAATAAAAATGAGCATTTTGTATGTGATGGAAATTCCTTAAAAATAATTCAGAGTGGACTTTATGCTGGAGATCTAATTGTGAATAAACACAAATATTATGGTGCACCTAACTATGGATCTTATGATGATTACTATATTGTAACTCCCGAAGGACAACAAATAAAAGATATAGGTGATGATCCTGAAATTTTGAGCCAATATCAATAATTATACCATCAAAAATAAATAAAAATTTAAAGGTATCACAAAAATGTGATGCCTTTTTTATATTTTAAAATCAAGAAAGGAAGTAGATATAGAAGACCGTATTAGAAAGATTAAAAATAGAATTAAATAATAAAGATTACTTTACAGATGATGTATATACAATGTATTTGGAGGAAAATAATTTAGCTTCTACAAATACATATAATAAAGAAGCAATGCAGTGTAATTTGTTACTTGCAATAATTGACATATTGGAATCTTTAAGTAATGATATTGATCTAATGAGAAAAGTAGAAGATGGTATAAATAATTTAAATGTGGCTGAATGTTATAAGTTAGTGGAAATGAGAATTCAGAAAATAAAGGATAGAATTGCTTCAATTCCAGATAGTGATACAGAGGAATATTCTAATGTATTTATGTTATTTACTAAAAATAGTAAGGTGATGATATAGAATGAATACAGTATTAAATCATTTCAACCAGGCATTGAAAAGAGTGGGAAAGACATGTGTATTAAATAATAATAGTAATATTATTGGTATATTTAAGGAGATAGATGATAAGTTCAATTCTATAGATACAAAGTATTTTTTAACTATAAATAATCTTAACCAGGGTGATATGATAAAATATAATAACATGAATTACCTGGTTATTACAAAAAGTGAGAATATTAATGGCGTTTATAATATATATACTGTGAGAAAGTGTCCTTACAATATTAATTTTAGCATTAATACATCCATGAATATTGTTACTGGATACATAGAAACAAAAACCTTAGATACTCAAGCAAGTCAGTACATAATTTTACCCACTGGAACTATAGTAGTTACAGTTCCATTAGATTCTATTACAGAGCAAATTAAAATAAATAATAGATTTATAAAGATGGGTGCAGCGTGGAAAGTTACAGGGAGAGACAAGAGTTTAGAAGGATTAATTAAAATTACAGCAGAAAATGTATAATATTAGTGATGTATATAGCCATCAAATCTTAATATTTAGTAAAATAGTTATGATAAACGATGCTATGGTACATTGTTTTGATAAAAAATTTGATAATGATATATATTACATAATGATACCGGATAACATGGTGGCTGTTGATGTGGAGGCAGCAGGAAAAGTTCAAAAACTTATAGATAAGCTGGAAGATGATGATGATATTCAAAGTGTATATCACAATGCAGACTTTCCTGATGAGTTTGAAGGATAATGTAATATCGTGCTTACATATAACACCTTTAAGTGTATAAATTATACACATTTAAAGGTGTTTTTGATGTATTAATGTATAGTATACTATAAAAAGGACGTTCCATAGGGGCGCCCTTTTTGATTTTTAGAATATGAAAGAAAATTCATGGGGAAAATATATTTTAAGATGCTGTTATTTAAAAAAATATGGAGGAATAAGTTATTATGAAAAAAATAATAACGATTGTTGCTGTATTTATATTAGCGATAAGCATGAATACTATGGTTTCTGCAGTATATGAAAAATGTGAAGTGCATTTTTTAAGTGTGGGGCAGGGCGACTGCGTTTTAATAAAGGTAAAAGGTAAGTGTTTTTTAATAGATACAGGGGCAAAATATTATAGTAAGAAAGTGATAAAATACTTGGATTTAAATAATATAGATAAAATAGAAAGCATAATATTGACTCACTACCATAGTGATCACTATGAGGGTATAATGAAAATAGTGCAATGTAAAAAAGTAGGTAGAGTATATCTTCCGGCACATGAAAATCCCATTAAATATATAATAATGAATAAATTGCTTCAAAAGGGTGTGTCCGTAGAATATATAGGTGAAGGTTGGAGATTGAAATCACAGGGGATAAATCTTGAAGCTGTAGCTCCTTTGTATAAAGACAGTAACATAGAAAACAACAACTCCGTTGTATTACAAGGCAGTGTAGGTCAGCTTAATTATTTTTTTGCAGGAGATTGTGAAAAAGGTGAAGAAGAAAGTATGATAAAATTGGGGAAACTAAAAAAATGTGATGTACTTAAAGTTTCTCACCATGGAATTCATACAAGTACTATTGAAAAATTTTTAAAAGAAGTAAATCCTAAAGTAGCCATTATTACAAGTAATAAAAGTACTCCCAATAAAGTGGTAGAAAATAGATTAATAAATAGGGGAATTACAGTTTGGAGGACAGACAAGCAAGGTAATATATTTATTAAAAATAAGACCTTATATTGTGACAGAAATTATACTAGTATAAGATTAAAGTAATATGTATAATTTTACAATAAATTGTCCATAATATTCGATAAGGAGGGATATTATGGATAAAAGAAAATTACGTACGGTAATATTGGTCATTTTTACTATTTTAATTTTTAGTTTAAGCTGTTATATATGTGTTACGGGATTTCAGAATGCAAACATGAAGAAAGAATTACTTCAAGTTAAGGAAAAAAATAAAGAAACTGTAAAGACAAATTCTAGTGTAGCTACTACTGTTTCAGAAAAAGCAAAAATTATATTTAAAATTAAATATAACAAAAGTGGAGAGTATAAGATAGAAAGAGAAGAGTCCGCAGGAGAACTTTCCGGAAAGAATAAGGATGAAGTTCAAAATACCTATAAAAATGCAGGATATAAAATAGAAAAATTTGATGTACAGCAGGTAATACTGGTGAAAGAAATGGATAAATATGCTCCGGACAAATATGTTCTTGGCATAAAGAATGGATTTATTGCCATATATAAGACTGATAAAGAAGGCAATATGTTTATAGAAAATGAAAATACGGATATAACTGATATAAAAACAAAAAAGTTGAAGGAAGAGGATATTAAGCTTTTAACTAAAGGAGATAAGTATTTTCAGTGCAATACAAGAGAAGAAGCACAGTCACGCCTGGAAGACTATGAGTAATAGCGGCTTCCAGGGCTTTTTCTGTTTTTCACTTAATGATATAATTGTTATAGTGCAAAATTTTGGACGAACCTTAATTTTAAAATATTTCATTGAACTAAAGTATTTTCCATGATAAAGTAGTATATGTTACACTAAAATTAAATAATTCAAATTTTGGAGGAGTTTCTGGATGTATGAATATATAAAGGGCATATATAAAGGCGTAAGTAAAGATTACATAGTAGTTGAAAATAACGGAATAGGATATAAGATAAATACCTCTGGAAGTACTATTGCCAAAACTCCCAAAATAGATGAAAATATAACTTTATATCTTCAGCAAATAGTGAGAGAGGATTTTATAGGACTGTATGGTTTTTTGACAAAGGAAGAAATCAATATGTTCAATCTTTTGCTTGCCATAAACGGTATAGGGGCAAAAGCTGCACTTTCCCTTTTGTCTATAAGCAGTGTTAATAATTTGAAATATGCTATAATATCTGGAGATGAAAAAATTTTATCAAGGGCTCCAGGAATAGGGAAAAAAACTGCCCAAAGAATTATATTGGAACTTAAAGATAAGATGAAACCCGAGGAAATTATAGACAACGAAAAAAATCATGGACAGATTTCCGAAAAAGAAGAGACAGCAGAAGTTTTAGAGGCTCTTATGGCCCTTGGATACTCTGAAAAGGAGGCAGGTAGAGCGGTTGCTTTCATAGATAACAATGATTCAATTGAATCAATGATAAAAAATGCTTTGAAATTTTTAATGAATTAGGTTAGGTGATGGGTATGGAAGACAGAATAGTTACTCCACTTAATATTAAAGGCGATTCAGAAGGTGAGTACAGTTTAAGGCCTAAAAATCTCGGGGAGTATATAGGACAGAAAAAGGTAAAAGAAAAATTAAAAATATTTATAGAAGCTGCTAAAAATAGAAAAGAAGCTTTAGATCATGTACTGTTTTACGGCCCTCCAGGGCTTGGCAAAACTACACTGGCCAATATAATTGCTCTTGAAATGGGTGGGAATTTAAAGATTACCTCAGGACCTGCCATAGAGAGGGCAGGAGATTTGGCTGCAATACTTACAGGACTTGATGACAGGGATGTACTTTTTATAGATGAAATACACAGATTGAATAGAAGTGTAGAGGAAATACTATATCCAGCTATGGAAGACTATGCACTTGATATAGTCATAGGAAAGGGGGCAGCTACCAAATCCATAAGATTGGATTTGCCAAGATTTACTCTCATAGGAGCCACTACTAGAGTAGGACTACTGACTGCCCCCCTAAGAGATAGATTTGGCGTTTTATGTCCTATGGATTTTTACGATGAAGGGGAATTAAGTGAAATTGTAATTAGATCCTGTAATATACTCCAAATAAAAATAGAACCTGAAGCTGCAGTAGAAATAGGAAAAAGATCCAGAGGCACCCCGAGAATCGCCAATAGACTTTTGAAAAGAGTAAGAGATTATTCTGAAGTTAAGGGAAATGGGATAATAGATTTAAAAACCAGCAGGGCTGCACTGGAGTTGTTGGAAGTAGATAAAGAAGGTTTTGACAGCATAGACAATAAAATATTAAGAGCTATTATAGATAATTTTAATGGAGGACCTGTTGGCATAGAAACTCTTGCCTACTTTATAGGGGAGGAATTGGATACTATAGAAGACGTATATGAACCCTATCTTCTTCAGAAAGGGTTTATAATCAGAACTCCCAGAGGAAGAGTTGCCTCAGATAGTGCTTATAAGCACTTCAATAAAACTAGAAAAAGCAGTAATGTGTATCATAAAAATTTAAAACAGTCATCTTTATTTGATGGCGAAGTATAATTTTACATATGAAAATGTGTTACACAGGATGAAATGGAGTGAAACTTAATTGGAGGTTACAGATTTTGATTTTTATTTACCAGAGGAATTAATTGCACAAAAGCCTTTGAAACAAAGAGATGAAGGGAGGCTTATGGTGCTGGATAAAAAAACTGGTGAAGTTTCTCATAAGGTATTTAAAGATATAATAGATTATTTAAATCCAGGAGACTGTGTTGTATTAAATGATACCAGGGTTTTACCTGCCAGACTTATAGGGGTAAGAGAAGATACAGGAGGTAAAATGGAGCTTTTGCTGTTAAAAAGAAAGGATAGCTGTACCTGGGAAACTCTAGTTAAACCTGGTAAAAGGGCCAAGGTTGGAAATAGGTTTTATTTTGGGGAAGGACAGTTGAAAGCTGAAATAATAGATGTAAAACAAGATGGAAATAGAATAGTCAGATTTGAGTATGAGGGAATATTTGAAGAAATATTGGATCAATTGGGACAGATACCACTTCCACCGTACATAAAGGAGAAACTGGAGAATAAAGAGTTATATCAAACTGTTTATTCTAAAGAAGAAGGATCCGCTGCAGCACCTACAGCAGGACTTCATTTTACCAGAGAGTTGTTGGATGATCTTAAGAAAAAGGGAATCAATCTGGCATTTTTAACATTGCATGTAGGGCTTGGTACTTTCAGACCTGTTAAAGTGGAAAATGTAGAGAAGCACATCATGCATTCTGAATTTTATTCCATGTCAAAAGAAACTGCAGATATGATAAATAAAGCTAAAGAAAGTGGCCACAGCGTGGTTTCTGTGGGAACCACCTCCTGCAGGACTCTTGAAACCATAGGAGATGAAATGGGCAGGGTGAAGGAGCAGTCAGGATGGACAGATATATTTATATATCCGGGATATAAATATAAAGTAGTAGATAAACTTATAACAAATTTTCACCTTCCCAAATCCACTCTTATAATGCTTGTAAGTGCATTTTACGGAAGAGAAAATACGCTGCATGCTTATAATGTGGCGGTAAAGGAAAAGTATCGTTTTTTTAGTTTTGGGGATGCCATGTTCATAAAGTGAAGTGAGGTGCTTAGATGTATAAATTGCTTAAAAAGGATGGAAGTGCAAGGAGAGGTGAATTCATTACGCCGCATGGAATAGTTCAGACTCCGGTTTTTATGAATGTAGGTACACTGGCAGCCATAAAAGGAGCAGTTTCAGCTGGAGACTTAAAAGAAATAGGATGTCAGATAGAACTTTCAAACACTTACCATTTAAGTTTAAGACCTGGAGATGAAGTAATCAGAAAACTTGGAGGACTGCACAAATTTATGAATTGGGATAAACCTATTCTAACTGATTCTGGGGGTTTTCAAGTATTTTCTCTTTCAGGTATGAGAAGAATAAAAGAAGAAGGAGTATATTTTAATTCCCATATAGATGGCAGAAAAATATTTATGGGACCGGAGGAGAGCATGAAAATTCAAAGTAACCTGGCATCTACAGTAGCCATGGCTTTTGACGAGTGTGTTGAAAATCCAGCTCCTAAAGAATATATTGAAGATTCAGTGAAAAGAACTACCCGTTGGCTTAAACGCTGTAAAACTGAAATTGACAGGTTAAATTCCATGCCCCATACTATAAATAAGAAACAGATGCTCTTTGGTATAAATCAGGGGGGAGTATATGATGACATACGGGTTGAACACGCAAAGATAATAAGTGACATGGAACTGGATGGATATGCTATAGGGGGGCTTGCCGTAGGAGAAACCCATCAGGAAATGTATAGAGTTCTGGAAAAAGTAGTTCCTAACTTTCCACAAAATAAACCAATATATTTAATGGGAGTGGGTACTCCGGCTAATATACTGGAGTCTGTGGAAAGAGGAGTGGATTTTTTTGATTGTGTAATGCCTTCAAGAAATGGCAGACATTCTCATGTATTTACATCCCATGGTGTAATACATCTTCTAAATGCAAAATATGAATTGGATGATAATCCTATTGACAATGAGTGCAGATGTCCTACCTGTAAAAATTATACCAGAGCCTATATAAGACATCTGTTTAAGGCAAAGGAGATGCTTGCCATGAGACTTTGTGTAATACATAATCTGTACTTTTATAATAATTTAATGAGGGAAATAAGAGAGGCTATTGATAAAAGCTGTTTTTCTGCATACAAGATGAAAAAACTTAAAGAATGGAATGAACCAGCTTAAATAGTTTTCATATATAATTTATTTCTTGTAAAAGGAGGTGAAAATTTTGGAGTCATTGTATAGATTGGCACCGCTTATAATTGTGTTAGCATTTTTTTATCTGCTTATATTCTTGCCAGAAAGCAGGAGAAGAAAAAAGTATAATGCTATGCTGCAAGAACTGAAGGTAAATGATGAAGTTATGACTAAAGGCGGTATAATAGGTAAGATTACACATATACAGGATAAAGTTTTGACTATTCAAACAGGACCTGACAGGGTAAAAATAAAATTAGATAAAACAGGAGTATTAAATGTTTTATCTGAAACAAAAAAACCAGAAGCTACTGACATTGATAAAAAATAAAAAGATGTTTGAAATTCAGGTATAAAGCACCGTTTATCTACATAGATACTATTAGATGGGGGGTGTTTTAATTTTGGAAAAGAATAATAATTACCTTCCAGCAGTGGAGGGGGTTTTAAGAGGGTTTATAATTACAGTTATTTTGCTCTTGATTTTTGCAGTTGTAATGACATTTGTAGAAGTTAGCTCAAAGGCAAGTTATATATTTTACTTAATTACTACAATACTTAGCATAATGTATGCTGCCATTTATGCTGTGAGGAAGATAGGAAAAAGGGGATGGTTTATAGGAATATTGGTGACTATTTTGTATCTCTCTATATTGTATATAGTCTCCATTATTTCGGGGCACTCCATGGTTATAGGTAGCGGTGGATTTTTAAGGGTTTTGCTTGCTGTTATAGTAGGGGCCTTATCAGGTATTATTGGAATTAATCTGTAGACATCACAGGGGGATATTTTCCTTGTAAATTATGCTTTTATTTTGCTGAAACTGCTAAACTTTATTTTATATTAGGTTTATGTTATAATCAATCAGATAACTTAATTACATGGAGGAGTTTAATATGAAGCATATAAAAACTATAAATAACAGCAATATAAAAGATAGTTTAAAAAAACCAGGATGTAAGGAATGTGCTAACTCGTGCCAATCAGCATGTAAAACTTCCTGCACAGTTGCTAACCTTGCTTGTGAAAACTAACATAAAATTTTAGGCAGTAACAAAATAGTTGCTGCCTAAAATTTATTATAATAACTAATTGATAGGAGGGAGAAATTTGGCAGATATTCATAAGTTTACTCAAGGCTCATATTTTTATGTAATAGATGTGAACTCTGGAGCAATACATGAAATTGATAAATTGGTATATGATATTTTGGATGATGAAAAGTTGTTTGAACTGGACTATGTGGTGAAGTTACTTAAAAACAAGTATGAAAAAAGCCAGATTGTAGAAGCTTACGGAGAAATAAATCAGCTTGTTAAAGAGGGTATACTTTATTCAAGGGATTTATATGAGGACATTGTATTAAAAGACAATAATCCTTCATTTATAAAGGCATTGTGTTTAAATATTGCTCATGATTGCAATTTAAAGTGTAAGTATTGTTTTGCAGATGAAGGTGAATATAAAGGGGAAAGGCTGCTTATGCCTGCACATATTGGCAAAAAGGCTATTGATTTTGTTATAGAAAAATCAGGCCCCAGAAAAAATATAGAGATAGATCTATTTGGAGGAGAACCTTTAATGGCCTTCCAGTGTATAAAGAAAATTGTGGAATATGCAAAAGAACAGGAGGTTAAAAACAATAAGAAAATAAGATTTACCATGACTACCAATGCTACTATGCTAAATGATGAAATAATGGGGTATATTGATAAGAATATGGGAAATATAGTACTTAGTCTAGATGGTAGGAAGGAAGTAAATGATAAAATAAGGGTAAGAAAAGATGGAAGTGGAACTTTTGATACTATATTGCCTAAAATTAAGCATATGGTGAAAATTAGGGACAAGTCCAAGCAATATTATGTAAGGGGAACTTTTACTAGAAATAATATAGATTTTTTTGAAGATGTAAAATTTCTTCAAAATGAAGGCTTTCAGGAAATATCTATAGAACCTGTGGTACTTCCGCCAGATAATCCACTGTCTCTTCGTGAAGAAGATTTACCTGAAATCTATTCTCAATATGACAAATTATATGAGGAGATGTTGAACTGGAAGTCTGGTGATAAAAAATTCAAATTTTATCACTTTAATATAGATATTATGGGAGGCCCTTGTATATATAAAAGAATATCAGGATGTGGAGCAGGTCATGAGTATGTAGCTATAACTCCTCAAGGAGACATATATCCCTGTCATCAGTTTGTAGGAAATGAAGCCTTTAAAATGGGCAATCTAAGTAATTGGAAAGATCTAAGAGAAGATATATCCCGTGAATTTAGAAATTCTCATATATATAATAAGCCGCAGTGCAGAAAATGCTGGGCTAGATTCTACTGCAGTGGAGGGTGTCAGGCAAATAATTATAATTTTAATGGAGATATGAAAATACCTTATGAACTCGGGTGCAAAATGCAAAAAAAGAGAATTGAATGTGCCATTGCCCTTAAAGTTAGAAGTATGACAGACAATATTTAATATTATACATTTTTTACAGAAAGTTAATACTATTTGGTATTTTAATAGGGTTCATGTGTATTGACGGTATTTTTTTTAAGTAATATAATTGCTAATGTGAATATATGAGAGTGAAGAATATTTGGTTAGTGGCGAAGGAGGATAATAATGAAATCTAAGGTGAAAAGTGCCATAGTTTTCTTGCTATGTTTGATTATAATAGGTTTTCTGGCCTATTCAGGAGCATATGGGATAACTTTAGGCGGATATGAATTGAAACCCTTTAGCAAAGTTATAACTAGAGGCCTTGACCTTCAAGGGGGAGTTTCTGTACTTGAGGAAATTCAAGGGAAAAATGTAGATGAAAGTACCATAGAAAGAACAATAGAACTTTTGTCCTTAAGAGTTAATAAATTAGGTGTAAGTGAAACAGTAGTTGCAAGAGAAGGCAAAAACAGAATAAGAATTGACATACCCGGAAAATTTGATGCTAAAGAAGTAATAGACGGCGTAGCTAAAACAGGAGAATTGAAATTTGTAGGACCTGATAATAAAACCATACTTACAGGTAAAGATGTAAAAGATGCCACTGCCTCCATTGATTCTCAAAATAATAGTAAAGCTGTAATAAACTTAGAATTGAATAAAGATGGTACTAAGAAGTTTTCAGATGCCACTGAAAAATTTATGGGCAAAGAAATCGCTATCTATTTAGATGAGCAAAAACTTACTCATCCACAAGTAGATGCACATATAACTGACGGCAAAGCTATTATACAAGGCATTCAGACCCTTAAAGAGGCACAGAGACAGGCAAATTTAATAAAATCGGGAGCACTTCCGGTTACGGTGAAGCCAGTACAGGTTAAAACCATAGGAGCTTCTCTTGGCGCTAATGCACTGCCTCTTAGTATATTGGCAGGGGAAATAGGCATAGGACTTGTAATGTTATTTATGCTTCTTTACTATAGATTACCCGGACTTATTGCAGACATAGCTTTGACTTTATATGTATACATAGTTTTGGCTGCATTTGCCAACATAGGTGTCACCCTCACCCTGGCAGGCATTGCTGGATTCCTGCTGACAGTTGGTATGGCAGTGGATGCAAATATACTTATATTTGAAAGAACCAAGGAAGAGCTTAAAAGCGGCAGAACCATTAAGGCATCCATAGATGCAGGATTTAGAAGAGCTATGACTTCCATATTAGACTCTAATATAACTACAATTATTTCAGGCTTTATACTCTACAGCATTGGAACAGGTTCTGTAAAGGGATTCGCCCTTACACTTATTATAGGTACGGTTTTAAGTATGTTTACAGCTATAACTGTCACAAGAACTCTTATGAAACTTGCTGCCAACATTGGGTGGTTTAATCACAAACAGACTATTGGAACCTTTGGGGTACATGATTTTAGAAAGGGGGTAGTAAAATAATATGGATAATATATATAAAATTATTGAAAAGAGAAAAATATGGTTTACTATATCCCTTATAGTAATTACAATTGGAATTTTTACTATGGCTACAAAAGGACTGGAATACGGACTGGATTTTAAAGGTGGTACCATAGTTGAAATAAATCTAGGCAGTAATTTCAATAAAGAAGATGTAGACAGCATAATAAAAAAATACTCAAAGGACTTTCAATCTACTAAGTCAGATAATAAATCCATAACCATAAAGTCCACTTCCTTAAGTACTGATAATGTGAATAACATTGTAAAAGATGTAAAGGCCAAGTACAAAAAAAGCAGTCTTACAAATCAGGAGAATATAGGTACAGTTATAGGGAAAGAGACTAAAGTTAAGGCTATACAAGCCGTCATAGTGGCCATCATAGCCATGTTTATATACATAGGCATAAGATTTGAACTGAGTTACGGTATAGCTGCTATTATATCTTTACTTCACAATATACTTGTAATGCTCTCAGTCTATGCAATATTTAGAATTTCCATAGATACTAATTTCATAGCTGCCACACTCACAGTTATGGGATATTCTGTTCATGATACTATAGTTGTGTTCGATAGAATAAGGGAAAATCACAAGTATATGAGAGGTCAGGAATCTGAATTAGTTGCAGATGCCAGTGTAACTCAGACTCTGGCAAGATCCATAAATACTGTACTTACAGTTGTAATAACTTTAACATCCGTATATGTTCTGGTACCTTCTGTAAGGGTTTTCTCAGAGCCTATACTCATAGGAATAATAACAGGATGTTATTCATCCATATGTATAGCCAGTCCATGTTGGGTTATAATTAAAAAGAGTATGATAAAAAGAAAAAAGAGATTACGGAATGCAATGTAGTAAAATATCTACTATAAAAAATAATACTTAGAATAAGATAAAATAAAAAATTTAGAGTATATTAAAACTCTAGATTTTTTTATTATGAAAAATGTGGTCATACTGTATTTGTAATAGAAGATAATATCATTTATAATATAAGTGCTTTCGATGAATTTGGAGGATTTTGTTATGGAATGGCAAAGGCATAATATACAGGATTTTGATTTTTTAGGCATGGAAAACCCTTTCCTTTTGAAAGATATGGAGGAAGCCATGAAAAGGATAATAAAATCTGTAAATAAAAGGGAAAAAATTGTAATTTATGGTACCTGTGATTTAGATGGTATAACTTCAGTAGCTATATTGTTACTTGTATTGAAGTATCTAAATGCAGATGTAGAGTATTTTATTTCCGACAAAATTAATGATTTTAGTATAAAATCTGATATAATAGAGAATCATATAAAGTTTTTAGGAGCAAAACTTATAATAACTACAGGCTGCGGAATTAAATCTCTGCCTGAAATAGAACTTTGTAAAAAGTTAGGGATTGATGTTATAATAACAGACTATCATAAATGTGGAAAATATCTGCCTCAGACCATTGTCATAAATCCGAATCAACCAGGCTGTGGATATCCCTTTAAGGATCTTATGGCAGTTGGGGTTGTATTTAAATTATGTCAAGCCATATCCATTTATTATAATGTAAAATATGTAAGCAAATATTTAGATCTTGTAACTCTGGGCATTTTTTCTAAAAATTATCATATAACTGGAGAAAATAAAATAATGGTGAGAGAAGGTATGCGCTGTTTGAATTATACCAATAATTATGGGGTGAGGGCTCTGTTGAAAATAAATAAGGTTCATATTATAAACCAGGAAAATATATATGAACTTTCAAATAAGATAATATCTTCAATGAGTTGTAAAAGATATATAGACAATGCCCGAATTGCAGTAGAACTCTTTACAACTGAGAATATAGACAGGGCAGAACAGATAGCCAAATATTTAAAAAATGAAATGATATGTTAAGTGTAAATTTAAAATTAATTATAACTTGAAAGTTTATAAATATTTAATATATAATTATATGGTAAAAGAATTAGAATAGGATTACATTCAATGGGCGTATATAAGTTTTTGAGGGGGAATTATGATTGAATTTGAAAGATAACATAAGAATAATAGAAGGATTCCCGAAGAACGGAATAAGTTTTAAAGATATAACCACTTTGCTTCGGGATAAGGATGCTTTTAAATATACAGTGGATAAAATAGCTGGGTATTTAGAGGATAAAAATATTGATATAGTGGTGGGACCGGAGGCTAGGGGTTTTTTATTTGGAGCTCCAATAGCTTATACAATAGGAGCAGGTTTTGTTCCTGTGAGAAAACAGGGAAAATTACCCTATGATACATTAAGTGTGAAATATGATTTAGAGTATGGAAGTGATGTGCTTGAAATTCATAAAGATGCAATAAATAAAGGTGATAGGGTAGCTTTGGTAGATGATTTGCTTGCAACAGGAGGAACCACATCTTCTGTAGCTAAGTTAATAGAACAAGCCGGTGGAGAAATTGTAACTATAGATTTTGTAATAGAATTGACAGATTTAAAGGGAAGAGAAAAATTAAAAGACTATGATATACTTTCTTTGATACAATATGACATTTAAAGTGTATAAATTTGAAATTATAAGTTTCTATAGGATATAATATTAACAAAGAATAATGGCTGGTTTGTAAACCAGCCATTGATTTTAGGGAGTATCAGTATGTTTGAAAGATTAATGAGATTAATAGATGAAAATTGTAATAACATTGATAAAAAAATGGTTAAAAAAGCATATTATTTTGCAGATGAAGCTCATAAAAAGCAAAAAAGAGAATCTGGTGAGCCCTATATAATGCATCCTGTAGAAGTAGCTTGCATACTGGCAGAAATGGGAATGGATACAAGTACTATAGTAGCAGGATTGCTTCATGATATAGTGGAGGATACTGAATTTAGCAGGGAAGATGTAAGCAGGGAATTTAGTGTAGAAGTTGCAAATTTAGTGGAAGGCGTTACTAAACTTGGGAAGATAGAGTATAAAACCAAAGAGGAACAGCAGGCAGACAATGTAAGAAAGATGCTTCTTGCCATGTCAGATGATATTAGAGTGATACTTATAAAGCTTGCAGACAGACTTCACAATATGAGAACATTAAGGTTTCTGCCTGTAAGAAAACAAAAAGAAAAAGCTAAAGAAACCTTTGATATATATGCCCCTCTGGCCTATAGATTGGGTATGTCCAAAATAAAATGGGAACTTGAAGATCTGGCCTTTAGGTATATTAATCAAAATGAATATTATTTTATAGTTAGAAAGATTGCAGAAAAAAGGGTGGAAAGAGAAAAGTATATAGAGCAGATAATAAAACAATTAAAAGAAAATATGAATAAAGCAGGTATAGATACAGATATTGAGGGGAGACCCAAGCACTTTTACAGCATATACAGAAAAATGGTAAAGAAAAATAAAACCATAGATCAGATTTTTGATTTAACTGCAGTTAGGATTCTGGTGAGTACCATGAAGGACTGCTATGCTGCCCTTGGTATAGCACATACTATATATAAGCCTGTACCTGGTAGATTTAAAGATTATATAGCAATGCCAAAGGCAAATATGTATCAGTCTCTTCATACTACTGTTATAGGCCCCCAGGGGAAACCCTTTGAAATACAGATAAGAACCTTTGAAATGCATAAAACTGCAGAATACGGTATAGCGGCTCACTGGAAATATAAAGAAGGAGCTGAAACTGCAGAAGATATAGATAAAAAACTTACCTGGCTCAGGGAAATGCTGGAATGGCAGAGGGAAACTTCAGATGCAGAAGAGTTTATGGAAAGATTTAAAATAGATTTATTTTCAGACGAAGTATTTGTATTTACTCCAAAAGGTACTGTTATAAATCTGCCCTATGAAGCTACTCCCATAGATTTTGCCTATAAAATACACACGGATATTGGAAATAGCTGTGTAGGTGCAAAGGTCAGCGGCAAAATGGTTCCACTGGACTATCATCTTAAAACAGGAGAGATTGTAGAGGTATTTGTATCGAATACCCCTAAAGGACCAAGTATTGACTGGCTGAACATGGTCAAAAGCAATCAGGCAAAAAGTAAAATAAGATCCTGGTTTAAAAAGGCAAGAAGAGAAGAAAATATAGTAAAAGGCAAAGAACTTTTAGAGAAAGAAACAAAAAAGCAGGGGTATAATTTTGGTGAGATTGCAAAGGGAGAGATTGTAGAGGTTGTACTTAAAAAATACAATATAAATTCTATAGATGATCTCTATGCTTCTGTAGGAATTGGTGCCATAAATCCATCCACTGTTGTTCTTAAAATGAAGGAAATGTATATAAAAATTTCCAGACCAGGGGGAGAAGATTGGAATAAACTAGAAGATAGACTTAATAAAAATACAGATAAATCCACAGATAAAAAAATAAAAAAGTCCCCTGGAGTAATTGTAAAAGGGGAAACCAATGTACTGGTAAGATTTGCAAAATGCTGTAATGCTGTACCTGGAGATTCTATAATAGGATATATAACCAAAGGCAGAGGTGTATCTATTCATAGAAGGGATTGTAAAAATATGCAATTGCCACTAAAAAATAAAGATAGCAAATTGATAGAAGTAACCTGGGGTAATCCCAAGGGAACAGAGTATATTACAGAAATTCAGATAAAAGCAGAAAACAGAGAAAGACTTTTAGCTGAAATAGTGGAAATTATAAGTCAGAGCAAGGCTACATTATATGCTGTAAATACCAAACCACCTAAAAACGGCATATCTATTATCAATATAAAATTAAAAATATTGAATAGAGAAGATATTAAAGAGGTAATAAAAAAGTTTAGAAAAATAAAAGGTATTATTTACGCTTATAGGACAAAGAATTAATTGTTAAATAGGGGTGTTTTCAAGTAAACATACTTTTATCGTTGATTTAAGGATATCTTAGAGGGAGTGTTATATATGCGAGCAATAGTTCAAAGAGTAAAAGAATCCAAGGTTCAGGTAGAGGGTAAAATTGTAGGTGAGATAGGAAAGGGTTTAAATGTGCTCTTGGGTATATCCGTAGAGGATAAGAAAGAGGATGTAACCTATATGAAAGATAAGATATTAAATCTTAGAATATTTGAAGATGAAGAGGGAAAACTTAATAGATCTCTTCTGGATGTTCAGGGAGAACTGCTTATAATTTCTCAATTTACACTGTATGGAGATTGCAGAAAAGGAAGAAGACCTAGTTTTGTAAAAGCTTTAGGAGGGGAAAAGGCATACATCCTCTATAATGAGTTTGTAGAACAGTGTAAAGGGGCTGTACATAATGTCCAAACAGGAGAATTTGGAGCGGATATGCTGGTATCTATAGAAAATGACGGTCCGGTAACTGTTATGATAGACAGTAAAAAAACATTCTAATAGAATAATTGTATGTTATTAATTAAAATTCAAAAGAGAAGTGTAGAAAAATTTACACTAACTAATATTTCAGGGAGGTATATTTATGAAAATAAAGAGTTTGGTTGTGGGGTCTTATGGGACCAATTGTTATATATTAATAGACGAGGGGAGCCTGCAATGTGCGGTAATTGATCCAGGCGGAGATGCCCTGCAGATAATAAAGGCTTTGGATGATTCAAAATGCAAAGTGAAATATATACTGCTCACTCATGGACATATAGACCATACAGGTGCCGTAGCAGAGATAAAAAATAAATACAATGCGCCTATAGCAATAAGTGAAAAGGACTATAAAATGATGCAGCAGGGGGCTTTTGTATATGGAAACATAGGAAATGAGGCTCCTATCTACATTGAAGATAACCAGGTCTTTGAAATAGGAGATATAAAGTTAAAGGCTGTTTATACACCAGGACATACTCCAGGGGGAGTAAGTTTTATAACGGATAAAGTAATATTTTCAGGGGACACACTATTCCAAAGTTCCATTGGAAGAACTGATTTTCCAGGAGGGGATTTTGAAACGATTATAGACAGCATAAAAACTAAAATTATGGTTTTACCCGATGAAACTGTGGTATTGTCAGGCCATGGCCCGCAAACCTTTGTAGGAGAGGAAAAGATGCATAATCCTTTTCTGTAGTTGCTTAAGGTGTGACCATTGAAAGGCGAAAGGGCTGCTAAAATGGAAGTAAAGGTTAAGTTGAATTGTGATAAGTATAGATATCATATTTTTCAGATAATTAATTTATTCTACGAATTTTCAAATATAATTTTTGTAGAGAATAGCAATTGGGATTTTAATATAGAAATACTGGCAGATAAAGTTGTAATAGAACACGATAATGAGGTTTATCAGGGAAAATTTGAAAGCTGTTTAAAAGAAAAGGAAAATATAAGAAAGATAATATTTCTGTATTTTAGCAGTAAAACCTGTAAAAAATTGCCCTGGGGGACTTTGATTGGCATAAGGCCAAGTAAAATAGCATTAGAACTTATGGAAAAAGGGGAAAATTACGAAGGTATAATTGAATACTTTCGTAATCATTTTTGTTGTGAAAAAGGTAAAGCAGAGCTTTGTGTAAATGTAGCGGCAAAAGAAAGATCCCATGTAAATACACACAGTAGAAATATAAGTGTATATGTAGGAATGCCATTTTGTCCTACCAGATGTCTTTATTGTTCTTTTACTTCCAATCATATTGGAAAGCTTAAGCATTTGGTAGAACCTTATCTTGAAAGTTTGATCTATGAAATGAGGCAGATTTCAAGTTATATTATAAAAAATGGATTAAATATAGAATGTGTATATTTTGGAGGGGGTACCCCTACTTCTATTGACGATGAAAAATTTGAAAAAATAGTCTATGAAATATATAATAATTTTGTATGTAATGGTAAAGTAAAAGAATTTAATGTGGAATGTGGCAGACCTGATAGCATAACTTTAAATAAATTGAACACCATGAAAAAATACGGGGTACACAGAATAAGCATAAATCCACAGACCATGAATGACAGTACCCTTCAATTCATAGGGAGAAATCACACTGTAGAAGATGTAAAAGAAAAATTTTATATGGCAAGAAAATGTGGATTTACCAATATAAATATGGATATAATTGTAGGGCTTCCGGGAGAGGGTATCAAGCATATAGACAAAACCTGCAGTGAAATAGAAAAACTTTCTCCAGATAGCTTTACAGTACATGGTATGTCTGTGAAGCGGGGATCCAGGCTTTATGAAAATATGATAAACAATACAAAATATTCAATTCCAGGTGCAAAGGAGCTAAATCTTATGTATGAAAGAACAACCAGAGCTGCTAAAGCATTAAATATGGAACCTTATTATCTATACAGGCAAAAAAATATGGTAGGTAACATGGAAAATGTAGGCTATGCCGCAAATTACAATTTTGGACTTTATAATATAGAGATGATTGAAGAAAAACAGACTATAATAGGATGTGGAGCTGATGCTGTTACCAAGGTGGTATTTTTAGAGGAAAACAGGCTGGAAAGACATGGAAATATAAAAGATATAAAAGAATATGTAAATAGAACAGGGGAAATGGTGAGAAAAAAGATAATGCTTTTAAACACCCTTTATGGAGATTCTTCAATTCAGTGATTAAACAAAAAAATTAGGAAGGAAGTAAATCGTTATGGCTATACAAGCACCTAAAGGTACAAAGGATATATTACCTACGGAGTCTTATAAATGGCACTATTTAGAAAATAAATTCAAGAATATAGCACATTCTTATGGATATAGAGAGATGAGAACACCCGTATTTGAATATACAGAACTTTTTCAAAGGGGAGTAGGAGAAACTACCGATGTAGTGCAAAAAGAAATGTATACATTTCAAGATAGGGCGGGAAGGAGCCTTACTTTAAAGCCGGAAGGTACGTCTCCTGCAGTAAGAGCCTTTGTAGAAAGCAGTTTGTACAATGAAGCACAGCCCACAAAATTATTTTACTTTACCCCGGTTTTAAGATATGAAAATGTTCAAAAGGGAAGACTTAGAGAACATCATCAATTTGGTATAGAAGCTTTTGGTTCCAAAGAAGCTTCTCTGGATGCAGAAGTAATAAGCATTGCCATGAGAATATATAAAGAACTTGGTGTAGGTGGAATAGAACTGAATATAAATAGTATAGGATGTTCAAAGTGCAGAAAGGAATATAATAATATATTAAAGGCTTTTTTAAAGGAACAATACAATAATATCTGTGACACCTGCAGGACAAGATTTCATAAAAATCCTATGAGAATACTGGACTGCAAAGAGAAAAATTGCAAAGAAATAGTTAAAGATGCACCTTTGATGATTAACCATCTGTGTGGTGAGTGCAGAGAGCATTTTGAAAACCTTAAAATGTATCTTGAAGGTCTTGGAATAGAGTATAAAATAAATCCTCTCATAGTAAGGGGGCTTGACTACTATAGTAAGACTGTATTTGAAATAATTGATAAGAATATAACCATATGCGGCGGGGGAAGATATGATTATCTCATAGAAGAAGTGGGAGGACCTAAAATGCCTGCGGTAGGTTTTGGCATGGGAATAGAAAGAACACTGCTTACACTTAGTGAAAATGGAATAGAAATACCTAAGCTTCCTTATATAGATCTGTATATAGGGGTTATGGGAGATAAAGCAAGAATAAAGGCATTAACACTGGCAAATAAATTGAGAGAAAAAAATGTAAGATGTGAATATGACCACATGAACAGAAGTGTAAAAGCAGAAATGAAATATGCAAATAAGATAAATGCAAGATTTACAGTTATATTGGGAGAGAATGAAATTGAATCTGGAATTGCCAAATTCAAAAGAATGGAAGACGGACAGCAATTTGAAATCAGTTTAGAAGATTTAAATGCAATTTTAGATTTAATCAGTATGTAGTTGGAGAGCTAAAATGTTCAAATAATAATTAGATAGGAGTTGAAAATCTTTTATATGCTTTAGAGTATATAAGGAGATATAATTATGGGAGAAGAATTTAAAAAACTTAAGAGAACCTGTATGTGTGGTGAATTAACAGAAGCAAATATAGGAGATAAAATTACTGTTATGGGTTGGGTTCAGAGAAAAAGAAACTTGGGAGGTCTTGTATTTGTAGATCTTAGAGATAGAACCGGAATACTTCAAATAGTATTTGGAGAGGAGATAAACAAAGAGGCTTTTGAAAAATCAGACAATGTAAAGTCAGAATACTGTATAGCTGCAGTAGGAACTATTGTAAAAAGAGAATCTCCTAACCTGGAAATTCCCACAGGCATGATAGAATTGAAAGGAGAATATATAAGAATATTTTCAGAGTCTGAAACCCCTCCAATATACATAAAAGAAAATTTGGATGCAGCTGAAAATATAAGACTCAAGTATAGATATCTAGACTTAAGAAGACCTGATATGCAGAAAATATTTATGCTGAGGCATAAAACCGCAAAGGTTATAAGAGATTTTTTAGATGAACAGGGATTTTTAGAAATAGAAACTCCTATACTTGGTAAAAGTACCCCAGAAGGTGCCAGAGATTATCTTGTGCCAAGCAGAAATTACAAGGGAAAATATTATGCCCTTCCTCAATCACCCCAGCTTTTTAAACAGCTTTTAATGGTTTCCGGTTATGATAGATATTTCCAAATAGCAAAGTGCTTTAGGGATGAGGATCTAAGAGCCAACAGGCAGCCGGAGTTCACCCAGGTGGATATGGAGATTTCCTTTGTAGACCAGGAAGAAGTAATGGATTTAAATGAAAGACTTATTCAAAGGGTGTTTAAACAGATACTGGATGTGGATGTAAAGCTTCCTATAGAAAGAATGACTTATAAAGCTGCTGTGGATAAATATGGCAGTGATAAACCAGATTTAAGATTTGGTATGGAAATAAATAATATAAGTGAAGTTGTTAAAGGTGTGGATTTTAAGGTATTTCAAAATGCACTGGAAAATGGAGGCTCTGTAAGGGCAATAAAGGTAAGTGGTTCTGCCGCCCTTGGAAGAAAGCAGCTGGATAAGTTGGTTGAGTTTGTAAAAACCTATGGTGCTTCAGGACTTATATGGATGGCTTATAAGAAGGAAGGAATCAAGTGTTCCATATCTAAGTTTCTCACAGAGGAGAATACCCGGAATATATTAAATAAAATGGAAGCAGAAGAAGGAGATTTAATACTTATAGTAGCAGACAAAAATAAAGTTGTATTTGAAAGTCTTGGCGCCCTTAGAGTTCATATGGCTAAACAAACAGGTATATTGGAAGGAAATAATGATTTTAAATTTGTGTGGATAACAGAATTTCCTCTTTTATCTTATAATGAAGAGGAGGATAGATACCAGGCAGAACATCATCCTTTTGTCATGCCTATGGATGAAGACATAAAGTATTTAGAAAGTAATCCTGAAAAGGTAAGGGCAAAGGCCTATGATATAGTATTAAATGGAGAAGAACTGGGCGGAGGAAGTATAAGGATACATGATACCAAGCTTCAGGAAAAGATGTTTGGTGCAATTGGTATGACAAAAGAAACTGCCTGGGATAAATTTGGATACTTTCTTCAAGCTCTTAAATTTGGTACACCCCCCCATGGAGGACTTGCCTATGGATTTGACAGGATGATAATGTTTTTAGCGGGTACTGATAATATAAAAGATGTTATAGCTTTTCCTAAAAATCAAAATGCATTTTGTCCATTGACAGAGGCGCCAAGTTCAGTGGATAAATCCCAGTTAAAAGATTTAGGGATAGAAACAAAAAATATTTTTTAGTTTAAAATTAAATTATATGATTATACTAAAGATAAATTTAAAAAAATGTAGTATAATAGTATTATAAGATAACTTCTGTTGTAATTTTAAATTAAATAAAAAATTTTAATATTCCTACTATGTACGGGGAATGAGTTAATGTTGGCTGAACATTTCATAAAAGGGAATCCTACTCTTTTTGTGGAATGAAACTCAATTTATTTTGAGCACAAGAAGCAAAAAGGAGATGCCCACCTGTTAAGAGCGGGTTCAATATAGCTTATTCTGCGGCATGGTGGGGGTTTTAATTTTAGGTAAAAATTATTACTTTTAGTTACATAAAAAATATGAGGGAGATGACAAAATGGGATATGTATACATTATTTTAGCTGCTGTGATTTTTAGTACCATGGAAATAGCAGGTAAAGTAATTTCCCATGTTATAAATCCATTTCAGCTTAATTTTTTAAGATTTTTAATAGGAGGACTTATACTAGTACCTTCTACTATTAAAATGCTTAAAAAGAAGAATATAAAGTTAAATATAAGGGATCTTGGATATTTTGTCATAACAGGGCTTTTATGCGTAGTAATTAGTATGTCCTTTTTTCAGCTTGCTATAGTTTACACAAAAGCTTCTACTGTGGCCATAATATTTAGTACAAACCCTGTATTTACAATTCCTTTTGCACATTTTATTTTAAAGGAAGATTTGAAAAAGTCCACTATTTTTTCTTTAGTGTTAAGTTTAATTGGAATAGCATGTATTTTAAATCCCTTTCAAGCATCACAAGGGACAGATATTAAAGGTATAATATTATGTGTAATATCTGCACTTACATTTTCAATATATAGTGTAATAGGTAAGATGAGGGCTTCTAGATATGGGAGTATAGTCATGAACTGTATAACATTTTTAGTAGGAGACGTAATAATGTTGATTTTAATAGGTATTTCTAAAATTTCAACATTCAAAAATGTGGTTTCAAACAGCAGTTTTCATATTCTTTCAGATATTCCAGTATTTCAGGGTATAACCTATTCAAATATATTCATTATAATATATTTAGGTGTAGTTGTTACAGGACTAGGATATCTATTTTATTTTCTTGCTATGGATAATACCTCTGCATCCACTGCATCTATAGTATTTTTTATAAAGCCGGCTTTAGCTCCGATTCTTGCATTAATACTGTTAGGGGAGAATATGCCAGCTAATACCATAATAGGGGTGTTATTTATATTAGCAGGTTCCCTTATGACATTTACGGAAAAAAAGAGTGATATTAAAGAGAAAGTTAAAATAAATGATTAAGACCTAAAAGGTTTTAATCATTTATTTTTTAACAATTTTTTATTTAAAGAACTCAGTGATTCAATTATTTCTTCTTTAGGAAGATTACCTTTATTTAACTCATCTTCACTTTTTAAAAGTAAAGTTTCATAAAACTCTACAGCATCTTTCAAACACTCTTTGGAAAAATTACTGTCTTTTAATATATCATATAATATATCTTCTGCCTTATCAAAGCTGCCAACTTTAAGATAATATTTAACCAGGGTGTCTTCAATATCTGGAGAGAGTTTATAAGGGGAAACCTTAGCTATAATATAATCCATATCTGAAAAATAGTTTTCTAAATCACAGTGTTCATTTTTAATTAAGAAGGCATTTAAAAAAAGATTTAAAGATTTTTCATATATGTAGAAAGCATCTTCTCTATTATGTTGACTTTCTAAAATATCTGCTTCTTCCTTTAGTAATTTGCCCATCATTATATATTTATCTGCATTTATGGTTCCATCACTTTTTATTATTTCAAGTAAATTTTCAGTGGAAAAGGAATTAAAAAATTTTATGCTCAGCCTGAATATATACTTGAAGGCATCATCTATTAAATCCAGAGCTTTTATATAATTTTCATTTCTTTTATTGTAGAGTATTTGTTCTAGCAATTCTTCAAATTTTTTAATTAGTTCATCTGTTATGCTTCTTTTTAACATGGTCAGCCCTCCCGAAATTTTCACAAAACCTATATTAATACATACATATTATACTAAAAAATCAGTTTGTTTGCTATAAATACATGGGGAAAATCAATAACAGGTATTGAATATAAATATCTCATGTGCTATTATTACATATAGTACATATAGTTTACAAAACTACATATAATAATATACATATTAGAATTTAAAGGAGTGGTTTCATTTGTATAATGAAGTAAAATTATATACAAGAGGAGAGGAAATAGCAAATGCCATAACTCATGGTATAGCTGCACTTTTATCCATAGCAGGAATGGTTCTCTTAATAGTATTTTCAAGCAAAATGGGTGACAAATGGTATGTAATAAGTTATACAATTTATGGAATATCCATGTTTATATTATATCTTGGCTCTACCTTGTATCATAGTATAACCAACCCAAAAGCCAAAAGGGTTTTTAGAATAATCGACCATTCTTCCATTTATCTTTTGATAGCAGGAACCTATACTCCTTTTACTTTGACAATATTAAGGGATTCTGTAGGTTGGATAATATTTTGGATAGTATGGATTATGGCGATAATTGGAATAGTGATGAAAGTATTTTGGGTAGGCAAATATGATGTTGCGTCCACTTTGTTATATATATTTATGGGGTGGATAATAATTTTTGCCATAAAAATACTTTTGATAAAACTATCCACGGCGGCAATAGTTCTTTTAGTTTCAGGAGGAATTATATATACATTAGGTGCTCTTTTATATATGTTTGATAAAATACCCTATAATCACGCTATATGGCACCTTTTTGTTATGGGAGGAACTTCATGCCACTTTTTCTGTATACTTTTATATTTACTTCCCAATTAATTTAGCTAAAATTTTGAAGGGCATATGAATTTTTTACTGAGATTTATGCCATCCATATGAAATAGTATGTAATTATTTTAGATACCATAATGAAATTCACATAAATAAAGAAATTTTATTGAATATAAAAAGGAGTATGATGCTATAGTATAGAATATATTAAATTATGAAGTTAATTTATATTTATAGAGGGTAATAGTATGGATAAAAATAATGTTTTTGGGTTTCATTCTTCTTTTTACTATTTTGGATTACAGCATTTAGTTTTAAATATGTACAGTTATATTAAAGACGGTGTTGATAAGAATGAAAAAATATATATGTGTGTAGAGCCTGAAGTATACTGTGAATTAATGAAATATCTGCCAGATATATACCAATTTAACTATATAAAAAATTTTAGTATACATGAGGTTATTAGTTATTATAGTAAGTTAAATGAAGTAAGAACAAAACTTTCAAGGTATATAGATAAAGTTGTTAAAGCTGGCTATTCAGGAATTAGATTCATAATACAAACGGATTACATGATTTTAGGAAGTTCCAAGGAATGTTTTATGGATTTTAATAAATCTGTATCCCGTATAATACTGGGAATGAAAGCTTCTTTTATGACTTTGTATGATTTTGAAGATTACTTGAAATACAAATATATAATAGATGATGAAGTCATTTTGCAATCCTATAGAGTTCATTCTCATAGGCTCTATAATGGAAATCTTGAAATTTCCATGGACTCTATCATTCAAAATAATCCTAGTTAATAACTAGGATTATTTTAAGTTGAAGTTTTAAATAAAATTGATTAAATCTATGGAGTTATTACATATGGGAATTATTATATTATCAAGGCATTATAAGTTTAACCATAAATGATGAAAATTATGTATGGTATAAATATATTAGAACAGTGCATACAAGTAAATAAATTATTAAGATAATTATTGACATTTTGATAAAATGGTAATATTATTAATAAATAATGATAAATTTAATAATGAGTTTGGTTTATCATTATTGACATATCTCTTCTAGATAATATAACTCATAATATATCTCGAAAATTTATTTAGGCGCCTTTATTTTGAAATCTTCAGAATAAGGGCGTTCTTTTAAAATAAAGAACTTCCTACGCTGTATGAAGTAAACAAATGATGCATTATATAATTGTCCTTTTTATACATATGAATATTGATGATAATATGATAAATTATATATAATATATTTATTAAATAAATATATTATAAGCTTAAATATATTAATCTATCATAAAATGTATATGGGGGCGTTAAAATGATTGAGGAAAGAAATGCAAAAATTATAACTGAAATACCAGGACCTAGATCTAAGGAACTCATAAAAAAAAGAGAGCAATATGTGGCTAAGGGAGTAGGATGCAGTACACCAATATTTGTAGAAGAAGCTAAAGGTGCACTGATAAAAGATATAGATGGAAATGTATTTGTTGATTTTGCAGGGGCTATAGGTGTTCAAAATGTGGGTCACAGGGATGAGGGGGTAGTGGAAGCTGTAAAGGAGCAACTTGACAAGTATATACATCCCTGTTTCCATGTAAATATGTATGAACCATACATTTCCCTAGCAGAAAAGCTTATAGAAATTACTCCAGGTAACTATGAAAAAAAGGCAATGTTTGCAAACAGTGGTGCAGAAGCAGTTGAAAATGCCATTAAGATAGCTAGGGCCTATACTAAAAAAACCGGGGTAATTTCCCTGTGGGGTTCTTTTCATGGCAGGACTAACATGACTATGTCCATAACAAGTAAATATAAGCCTTATAAAGAGGGATTTGGACCATTTGCCCTGCAGACTTATAAAACAGAGGGAGCTTATTGTTACAGGTGTGCTCTTGGATGTAAATATCCAGAGTGTGGTTTAGCTTGTGCTGAAAAACTAAGGACTATGCTAAAGACTGTTAATTCCAAGGATGAAATAGCTTGTTTAATAGCAGAACCAGTACAGGGGGAAGGTGGATTTATAGTACCTCCAAAGGAGTATTTTAAGATTATCCAGCAAATATGCAATGAAAATAATATAGTATTTATTATTGATGAGGTTCAGGCTGGCTTTGGTAGAACTGGAAAGATGTTTGCCCATGAACATTTTAGGATTGAAGCGGATATTATAACCATGTCAAAATCAATTGCAAATGGATTACCTTTAAGTGCAGTAGTGGGGAAGGCAGAAATTATGGATGCTGCCTGTGTGGGTGGAATTGGAGGCACATACTCTGGAAGTCCCCTAGGATGTGTGGCAGCTTTGAAGGTCATAGAGAAAATAGAAAAGGATAATCTTTGTGACAGGGCTTTTGAAATTGGAAAGTATATTACATCAAGGTTTCATCATATGAGGGAAAAATATGATGTAATAGGGGACATAAGAGGACTTGGAGCAATGATAGGAATAGAATTTGTAAAGAACAGAAGCACAAAAGAACCTCATGCAGAATTAGTCAAAAAAATTACGCAATATTGTTTCAAAAGAGGAGTAATAGTTTTAAATGCAGGATTATTAAGTAATGTAATAAGATTTTTACCACCTCTTGTAATAACTCAGGAGCAGCTTAAATATGGCATTGATATAATTGAAGAAGCCATAGAGAATGAATTGAAAGTGGCAAGTAAGTTTGAATGTAAAAGTATAATTTAAATCAAGGTTAATTATATAATTTAAAATTGCTATCTAAAAAACTCTATATAATATATAATAAATCGGTAGGTGTAACCTACCGATTTATTTTTGTAAAAAATTATTTAAAAATAAGCCCAAGAGTGTCTAATATTAAAAATTTTATAAAATTAAGTTATAAGTTTAAATGCTAGTATGCTATAATAATCTAAAGTAAAATATGTAAAGGAGGATTTTTATAATGAATTGGTTCTCAAATTTAAAGATTTTTAAAAAATTGATGTTATCCTTTGTGGTAATAACGTTATTTACATGTCTGGTAGGAATCATATCTATAAATAAAATAGGAAAAGTAAATAATAGTTTAAACAATATGTATAATGTAAATTTAAAAAGTACAAGCATTCTCCAGGAGTTGAAGATAAATTTGATGGATGTAAGAGCAGATATGCTTGTCATTTTGGATCCTGTCAATAAGGAAAGTGTAAGTACCATTGTGAGTAATATCAATAAATTGAAAACATCCGATGAAAAACTTATATCAGATTATAAGTCTACCGTAATAAATGACAAAGATAAAGAACTGTATACACAATTTCAGCAGTATTTGGAAGGTTGGAGAAGTGCCAGAGAAAATTATGTAAAAGCCATACAACAGGGAGATTATTCAAATGGCAGAATACAATTTCAACAGACAGAAAACTATAGAACAAAGATGTTTTCTGTGCTCGATCAGTACATAGAGTTAAAGTTAAAAGCAGCTGGAAGAGACTATAATAATGGAATTGCCCAGTATAAATCTTCCTTTATGTTTTTGATTGTGATAATTTTAGCCAGTGCAGCTTTATCCATAATTCTTGGAATTATTACATCAAATAATATTAACAAGCCTATTTTGAAAGTTAAAGAACTGGTAGATAAGTTTTCAAATTTTGATTTTTCTTCAAATGTAAATGTAATAAGGAAAGATGAATTTGGACAGGTTGCCATGTCTCTCAATAAGGCACAAAAAAATATAGTGGACTTAATAAAAAATATTATGGAAGATTCTGAAAATATGAGCAGTTCCAGTGAAGAATTATCTGCAACTGCACAGGAACTTTCATCTAAAGCCCAAAGTATAGACAATTCATTAAAAACTGTGGCGGGCAGTATACAGGATACAAGTGCAGCATCCCAGCAGATAACTGCCTCTATAGAAGAGGTGGACTCAAGTATAAATGAGTTATCCCAAAAAGCCATGGAGGGAAGCAATAACTCCGTCCACGCTAAGGAAAGAGCAGACAATGTAAAAAATACAAGTAAAACAGCTATGGAATATACGGAAGAAATGTATGGAGAGAAAAAACAAAATACATTAAAGGCTATTGAAGATGGTAAAGTGGTAGAAGACATAAGACAAATGGCAGATACCATAGGGAGTATAGCGGAACAGACAAATTTACTTGCTTTAAATGCAGCTATAGAAGCTGCAAGGGCAGGAGAACATGGAAAGGGTTTTGCTGTGGTGGCAGATGAAGTTGGAAAACTTGCAGAACAATCCTCGGAAGCTGTGGTAGGAATTCAAGATACTATTGTAAAGGTTCAGGAAGCATTTAAAAATATATCAAAAAGCAGTGAGGAATTGTTGAATTTTATAAATGATAAAGTAAATCCTCAATTTGAAACTTTTTCAGGTATGGGAATAGAATATTATAATGATGCAGATTTTGTAAGTAAGATGTCAGAAGAGTTGGCATCTATGTCCGGGGAATTGGCTGCCACTATAGGACAGGTAAGTGAAGCAGCACAGGGTATGGCTTCCACTGCACAAAAATCCTGGGAAAATACAGATATAATACAAAACGGTGTTGATGAAACTGCAAAAGCTGTAGAACAGGTGTCAATGACTGCACAAAGTCAGGCAGAATTAGCTCAGCGACTAAATGAAATGGTTCAAAGATTTAAAATTTAATCTTGATTTTGGCAAAAGGGTTTGCAGTTTTTTAAGGCTGCAGACTCTTTCAATTAGTAAGAGAGTATATATCAGAAAACTCTATATCTATTTTTTCTACATCGGTTCTAAATAATATGTTATTTTTAGATTCATCTTCATTAATTATCTCTACAGGCAATTCTATGGAAAATTTACTTCCTTTTCCCGGTTTGCTGGTAACTTCTATTTTTCCCTTATGCATGGTTACAAAAGATTTTACAAGATACAATCCTACTCCGCTTCCTTCATGTTCTCTGGATAGGGAACGATTGGCCTGACCAAAGCGCTCAAATATGACATGGAGTTTATCTTCAGGAATTCCATCTCCATCATCTTCCACGGTGATAAGTACCCTTTCTCCCTTGTCTTCCACATTTACATATATGGTGCCCTGGGAGTTTGTATATTTGAAGGCATTGGAGAGCAAATTAAGCATTATGCGTTCCATTTTATCAGGATCAAAAGCCATAATCTTTTCTTCTGTATTGGTATCAAAGATTAACTCTATATTTTGGGAATTAATATGGGAAGCAACGGATTGAGTAATATCCTCAACTACACTGACTATATCCATATTTTCCTTGTTAAGAGTAATAAATCCGGAGTCCACTCTGGTTATATCAGTTATATTATTTATTAATCTTGTGAGTCTTAAACAATTTTGTTTCATGGTTTTTAAATAATTTTTACATTTTTCCATATCGCTGCCTTCATATTTCTTCAAATAGATATCCATAGTTTGAATAGCTGTGAATATAACATTGATAGGTGTTTTAAATTCATGGGACATATTTATGAAAAAGTCCATTATAAGAGTGTTAAATTCTTTTGTTTCATTCAGTAATTTTAAGTTTTCTTCTGCAGTATTTTTTAAGGTTTCCATTTGCTTTTGGGAAGTTAAATCCAGCAGGAAAGTCAGTATAACAGCTTTATTGTCATAAATAAAAAACGAAGAAATATTTCTTACAGAAATAATTTTCCCCCTGCGGTTTAGTATGTTTTCTTCCCCCATAACTTTAGACAGCTTTTCATTTATAATATCTGTATATTTTTTTTTCATGGAAGAAATATCCTCAACTCTATAGTGGTCATATAAGGATCTGTCATTTAATTTTAGAGGATCTTCATATCCAAGAAGTTTGGAAGCACTTTGATTTGCATAGATTATTTTTCCCTTGTCATGAACTATAATTGAGTTTACGGAATCCTCAAACAACATGTGAAAACACATTTCATTTTTAAACAGTGAAAATTCAATATTTTTTCTTTTTATATTCTGTTCTTTCAATTGGGAGTTTAACAAGTTCAATTTATTATCCTTGTTTTTGTTATTTTCAGCTTCTATATCCACATAATAACCAAGTATCCAGGATATGAATATGAATATGCCCACCAGTATAAGATCCTTTTGGAAAGCTATATTTATCTCCTTTACAGTAGGGGCATATAATAAATCTACCCCCAGTATAAAAAAAGAGGAAAAAAAAGCAGTTATAATTCCATATCGAGAGCCGTATTGTATCACTGCAGCTATTATTAGCAGTAAAAACAGGTACTTATATTCATTTTCGTAAGAATTAGACAGGTATATGGGCAGTGCTATTATCAGTGTAAAAAATATTGTCTCCATAAGCCAGGATTTTCTGAATACATTTGAAGAGCGTTTTGTTTTAATGTTAATTACAAGCCACATTATGCAAATCAATGCTAAAATACCTGATAGAAAGGCTGTGGTATATAAACTGAAATTCATATTTTCTTTTATATTAAAGTATATCCAGTAATTAGGTAAATTGATGTATATAATAACTGCAACAAATATTATTATAGCTATTTTTATCATAGATAACATAACAGACATATCTTTTATAACAGGTTTCATAGAAAGTCCTCCCATCACATAAGCTATATTTGGATTTTTAAAAAATAAAAATTACCAATTTATAAATCAGTAATTTTTATTTAAAAGTGTTGTGCTTAAAGTTTTTATTCTCTTAAGCACTCAGGTTCTTCAGGTTGATAAGAAAACCACATACATGCTGAAGCGGAAACTATAGAGGCCATTAATGTGCATATTGTTACACATAATGATAAAAATAGTCTTATAAATTTACTTTTCATAGGTATTGATAACTCCTTTCAGGTATAGATTTTATCAGCTTTTTTGAAAATTGTTATGCCTATTTTAGTCAGAGTAATAGACTGCCATAAAATGCCTAAAATAATGCTGTGAATAATTTTCAAGTAATAAAGCTTGGAGGTTGTTTCATAAAATGCAGATAAAACTACTATGAATATAGAAAACACTATTAATACAATAATAGAATTTTTTTTGAATTTTTTTTTCATATTCAAATCTGTTATAGGTTTTTTAATGCTGTCTACAGGAGCTTTTAAAATAACTATTATAAATGAAACTGTTATGAAAAATATACCTATAATTATAGTGTTTGTAAGAGAAATATTGTAGGAAAGTTTATCAATTATAAGTCCTGCAGCACAGGATAAAGCAGTGCCTATTATAATACATCTATTGGGAGAAGAAGCATGTACACCTCCGGAGTATTTTCTTAAAATGCTTGCTGCAGTGGAAAATATAAGGGCTTCATAAAGTACTCCTAAAATAAATCCTGCCATTACAATCCATAAAATAGATGATATAGTTTGAAGCAGATTGATTGCACCATATACTATAATTTGTTCTTTATTATTATCTACATTTAAAAGTATTTTAGCCTTTTTTCCAAGGGAAACTGCCAATTTTTCAATTAGATACATCTTTAAATTTTTCTCTTCTTGTTATTACATAGTTTAATATTATTACTATTAAAAACAAAATTACAAGTGAAGGAATGCCAAGTATACATTTTTTAATTGAATCTGTGGGAGTAATAGTTGAGTTAATGCCAACAAAATCTAATAATAACATATTTAAAAACTCACTTAGTGAAAGTGATAAAAACATAACTAATGTTCCATAAATAGAACTTACTATAGGCATTCCTGCTATAATCATAATAATTACATCCATAGTTATTATAATTATAGTGTGTACTCCAAAATATATAGGAAGGCTTCTTATTAAAAATGTAAGTATACTCATTACAATGCCTAAAAAAACATATTTTTTTAGGCTAAAATATGTTTTACATATTATACTTATTCCCCAGATTACCAAAAACATTTCAGGAATGCCCCTTAAAAAAAGTTCTATCCAATGAAGTTTCAACATATATTAAACTCCTTTATTTTTCTATGTATAAGTGAAAATTCTACATAAAAAGTAAAATTCCTTCTTAAAATATCAAAATAAATAAAATTTTTAATATTTTAAGAAGAAGATCGAGCTTTTGAGGAATTTACATGTTTATTTTTAAAATAATAAATTATAAGTATGAATAAAGATACCATAATAAGAGAGGGTATTCCCAGTAAACATTTTTTTATGGAGACAATCATAGAATCCACATATGTAAAAGTTGTTTTAATATGAAAAATATTTAGTATTAATATATTTAAGAGTTCGCTTCCGCTAAGAATTAAAAGCATGCATACTGTACCATAAATAGTGGAAATCAAGGGCATACCTTGAATAACTATAAAACTTATGGCTAAAATAATGACAATTAACATATGAATACCCCAATATACAGGAAGTCTTCTAATAAAGAAAATGCAAAGAGAAAGCAGTACACTGGAAATTATGTAATTTTTTACAGGTAAGAGTTTTCCGGCTATTATACCCACTCCAGCTAGTATTAAAAAACTTTCAGGGATACCCCTGAAGAGGATTTCTATCCAGTGAATTTTGAACATGATGATCTTGTCCTTTCGTTTTGTAGTTTTAAAATGTTATTATTAATTTAAATTTTAGTAGTGAAAAATTAATTATGTTGTTTTTTGAAATATTGAATTAATTTAATAAATAGAAACATTATAATGAGAGAGGGAATTCCAAGTAGACATTTTCTAATGGAGCCCATAATAGAATTTGTAGATATTAAATCTATTTTAATGCCAAATGCATTTAGCATTAGAATATTGAAAAACTCACTTAAGCTAAGAATAAAAAATGTGAGTAGTGTTCCACATAAAGAAGTGATTAGGGGAATACTATTAACAAACATAATACTTATTATTAAAATTATACCTATAAATGTATGAATTCCCCAGTATATAGGAAGAGATCTTATGAAAAAAATACATAGACTTAGGATAATAGATGGTATAAAATATCTTTTTAAATTAAAAGTTGTTCTATTAATTACACATATTCCCCAAATTATTAAAAAATTTTCAGGAATGCTTCTTAAAAAAAACTCTATCCAATGAAGTTTAAGCATAATTATATGTCCTTTCACAAATAAGTGTTAAATTATTATAATATAAATCTACAATTTTCTACAAATCCTACATTTATTTCATTTCATGATATATAAATTCTACAAAAAGAAAAATAATCCTTCTTAAAATTCTGAAAATATATAAAAATTATATATTTAATATATAAAATAATATTTTATACATAACATTTAAAATATTCAAAAATATGCCTTTAAATATTTATTTTTCATTGTATAAATGGTATAATTACTACTGAATGTAAAATTTTATTGTATCATTTTAAAATAATGCCTTTACTTACATTAAATCATCAGGTTAAATATAGTTCTTGCAAAAAAAAGTTCTATAATAAGATAACTATCAATATAATTATCAATATAGTTACAGTGTTTTATGAAGTCATTCTAAGGTAGATTGAAATACGTCCATTAGGAATTGTTTTTTCATTCAAGCTTTAGAAAAGGTTTATCTCCAGAGACGGCATACTTATTTTCTTAAATTTAATGAATCAGGCATTGTGATAAGGGGGCAGTTTCGGGATAAAAATATAATTATTGATACGGAAATGGGTGTGAAAATGTGAATAGTTTTAGTAAAGAAGGTAGAGTGGATAAAAAGTTAGTGGATAACTCCGAAGGATTAAATGTTTTGTGTGATATGACTTTAGAGAAGCAGGTTCAAAGGCTTAAAAGCTATGTGGAAAGAAATACTGAACTTTTAAATGAAAGTGAAAAATTCAATAAAAATATTACAGAATTTATATCTGACATATCCCATGAGTTAAAGACACCCTTAAATGTTATTTTTGCTGCGATACAAGTACTGGATACATGTAAGAATTGTAGAGGCAGGGAGCGCATTGATAAACAAAATGAGTATCTTAAAATAATGAAAGAAAACTGTTACAGGCTGATGAAGCTTATAAACAACTTACTGGATATAAGTAAACTGGATTCAGGGTTTATAAAACTGAACTGCCACAATAGAAATATTGTAAATATTGTTGAAGATATTACGTTATCATTGGTACCTTATGTAGAAAGTAAAGGTATAGAATTGATTTTTGATACAAATGTTGAAGAAAAAATAATGGCTGTGGATTCAGATAAAATGGAGAGAATAATTTTGAATCTGCTATCTAATGCAGTAAAATTTACTCCACCGGGAGGAAAGATATATATAAATGTTCAATGTGATGATAAAAATGTGCATATTGTAGTAAAAGATACTGGAGTAGGAATACCGGAGGATAAATTAAAAATCATATTTGAAAGATTTGGACAGGCAGGCAATAGTACTGTGGAAGAAAATAAAGGAAGCGGTATAGGGCTTTATCTGGCAAAATCTTTTGTACATCTTCATGGAGGACAAATTAGTGTAAAAAGCAAAAAGGGAGAAGGTAGTGAGTTTACTGTAACACTTCCTGTAAAAACCATAGAAGAAGAGAATTGTACAGACAAAAGTAATTGTATAAATGATGAAGAAATTACCTGCAAGAGTAAGATGGATCAAATTAACATGGAATTTGCAGATATGTATTTTAAAATTTAGGCATTATTAATATAAAAACAGTTTTAAATTATTGATTATAAATGCTATAATGTTCTGGTGAAGAACGGAGTGATAGCATTGGATGAAGTAAAAGAAACAGGATGTAAAATACAGAAGTCTTTATATGAAAAAAAAGAATTAAAAGAAATAGAGCATAGTATCACAAAAAGATATAGAAAAAGGATATGGTCAAAATTTGTAAGAGCTATTAGTGAATTTAATCTGGTAGAAGAGGGAGACAAAGTGGCAGTAGCGGTATCTGGCGGCAAAGACAGCATGCTTATGGCCAAGTTATTTCAGGAACTTAAAAGGCACTGGCAGGTAAATTTTTATGTGGAATTTATTGCAATGGACCCAGGCTATCATGAAAGCAATAGAAAACTTCTAATAGAAAACTGCAATTATTTGAATATTCCACTACATATTTTTGAATCCCGCATTTTTGACGTGGTAGACAATGTTGCAAAGGATTATCCCTGCTATATCTGTGCCAAAATGAGAAGAGGAGCCTTGTATTCCAAAGCACAGCAGCTTGGGTGCAACAAACTTGCGCTGGGGCATCATTTTAATGATGTAATAGAAACAACTCTTTTAAATTTGTTTTACGGGGGAAGTTTTAAAACTATGCTGCCAAAATTAAAATCTAAAAATTTCAAGCATATGGAGCTTATAAGACCTCTTTATTTTGTAAAAGAAAGCGATATTAAGGCATTTATGAAAAATGCGGGAATATCTTCTTTAAATTGTGGATGTATAGTTGCAGCAGGAAAAACCGGCAGTAAAAGATATGAAGTTAAAAATATGATAGAAAAAATGAAAGTTAATTTTAAAGATATAGACAAATCAATTTTTCATGCGGCACAAAATGTGAATTTAGATGGGATACTTTCCTGGAAGAAAGATGGAAAATCATATTCCTATCTGGAATTCTATGATAATGAAAAAGAAAATGCTGAAGATATAATAAAGAATAGATAATAGACCAGCGGTAAAATAAATGCTGGTCTTAAATATTTTTATACCAATTTGTGATTTTCATTTGAAGTCAGGAATCACTTTATGGAGTATCAAATATTACTACAAATTTTATGGAATATATGTCCGCCATTTCTTTGGTATTTGTCTCTTCATTTCTAAGTATTATATAGCTTATGCCAACACTCTCTAAAATACCGGTACGATCCTGGAGAGTTCCGGTGCCAAGGAGAAAAGTTGCCCTTACTCTCTTTCCTATCTGTGTTCTTAAGTACCCTTGAGTGTAATTTGTATCCTGGATTACGGGAGAACCGGGAGCCATTTCAAAAGTGGAAGGTGGTGCAGGTATGACAGGAGTGGGAGTAGGAGTAGTCTGTCTTGGATTATTATCTTTCCATGCATCTTGTATAAAATCATCTTCTGGTATTTCCTCACACATTTCCGGTGTGAATTCAGGAGTCATAGGCATGGTCCTAAAATATTCAGGGTAATTTGAAATCATTAAAATACCTCCATATTTTTATTATTTTAATTATAAACTATACATCGTGCATTGTGCATCGTGAACTTTAAACTGTGCATTGTAAATCGTGAATTGTGCACTGTAAATCGTGAACTGTGCACTGTGCATTGTGAATTGTCTAAGTTTGTGCATAAAGTTCTGTAGGATTGTAAAAACAATGCTGTCGTACTTTTACCTGAAAAGAGCCTACACCGTTAGATGGAAAAATCCAGGGGCATGGAGCATAGGGATTGAAATACCAGAGAGAATAACCTATATCAAATAGTCTGTTGCCTGCAAGGGCCCAATCGGCTATATCATAATGTATTTGCTCTGGAGGGTTTGACCATATAGTTTGAGGATTGGTTACTCCTCCAATTTGTGAACGCATACAGTCAAACTGTCCTTCCTGGTAAAGTACTTTTCTTAAATCTCCCTGACCTATTCTATGATATTCACCATAGGGGACACGTACTCTGTTCATAATAGTAGTTGCAACAGCTCTCATGCCAACGTCCCCTTCTCCCCCTGCTTCGCATTTTATAATTCTTGCCAGAAGCTCTCTGTCTGAGAATCCCATAGAGTTCACCTCGTCAATTTTGCTTACAGTATTATTTTATTTATAAAAACTTAAAAAGTTACAACTATTTATGGCAAAAAGAAAAAATGGAATAAAAATCCTATACAAAAAGCAGATATTGCCTATAAAAAAAAGCAGTATTGTTATATAATAAAAATAATGTATATTTAATAATTAATTGGAGGAGAGGTAAACTGATGGCAAATAAGAAAAGATTTTTAAGTTCCATGCTAACTGCATTGGTTTTGTCGGCAGCAATTGGAAGTGGCAGCGTGTATGCAGCGGCAGTAAAGAGAACAGATGGAGGTGATGGGGGAAGAATAGGTACTGCAAACCAAGTTGCATTAGATTTATTTAACAAATGTGATAATGTAATACTTGTAAATGGATATGGCTACGCAGATGCAGTAAGTGCAACACCGCTTGCAAAGCAGCTTAATGCACCTATACTTCTGACTCATGGACAAACCTTGGAAACAGAAGTTGCTTCAACTATAAAAAGTTTAGGTGCCACCAAGATATACATAGTAGGAGGTACAGGAGTAGTATCTGAAGACATAGAAAATACATTAGAGGACAGTTATGAAGTAGAACGTATAGCAGGAACTACGGATACCACCAGAATGGGTACTAATGCAAAAGTAGCTGAAAGAGTACTTGAAATGAGCAATCAAAAAACTGCCATGCTGGTAAATGGGCAGGATGGATATGCAGATTCCCTTTCCGTGGCTTCCATTGCAGCGCAGAAAGGATATCCTGTATTATTTGCTTCCACAAAAGAGGTGGCACCTGTAGTTAAAGATATAATAACCTCAAAGGGTCTGGCAATACAAGCAGTTGGTGGAGAAGGAGTACTTCCCCAGTCCGTAGTAGCTTCTGTAGGTGGAGCTAAGGTAACCAGCGATACTGCAGACAGATTTGCAACCAACATTGCAGTGCTGAATTATTTTAAAGAAAATGGGGGACTGGACTTTACAAATATATATGTAGCCGCAGGAGGATCAACTCAGGATCAGTTTGCAGATGCATTGGTAGCATCAGCAGCTGCAGCCAAGACTGGTTCACCACTTGTACTCACAGGAGTAGGTGCAGGAAGTACACAGGTAACTAATGCTAATAGTTACATATTATCAAATGCAACTGATGATTCCAATATAATAATAGTAGGTGGAATTTCCTCTGTTTCTTCAGAAATAGAAGCAGTGCTTAAAAATAATGATGATTTAGAAATTATAGGCATTGAATAAAAGAGGATTTTTAAACATTATGTAGAATAATATATCATTGATCCAAGTATAATTAAATTATGCCTTTTATTTTTAGGCAGTATATTTTAGGAATATATTTCTTATAGGGCCTTAAATTACTATTAATTAAGGTATGGAAAAATTAGAAATGTTGTTGTATAATTGGATTGTAGATTACAAATTCTAATTAATAAATTATTTATCATAGTATATAAACTGTAGAAATTATGGATTTATTATGCTATAATAAGGAATGAATTGTTAGAAATAGCGTAAAAACATTAAATTTTTATAAAAATCAGCTTAAAATTGCATGTAATTGGTAGCATACATTATTAATTACATGGTATAATGATTTTTGTTTCATAAATGTTGACCAAGCAGTATAAGTATTAAGTATATAAATTTAAAATTGTACATAGGTATGTGTATATGCTTATAGTACTTGGACATACATTTTAAGAAAGTATATATTATAAAATATATATTATATATATTCAATAATCTTTTAATAATAAAGAGAAAGAATTTTAATTAAAATTCACTTAATCGAGGAGGGTATTACAATATGAGTAAAAAAGGTACGAAGGCACTTGCAAGTGCTGCACTTATGTCTTTAGTTTTAACTACAGCTTTATCAGCTGGTCCAGTTAAAGCAGCATCATCAGCAAGTATATCAAGGACAAGTGGTGCTGACAGATATGCAACAGCTGCCCAGGTGGCTAAGTCAAACTGGACAACTACTGATAATGTAGTATTAGTATCAGGAGAAGGATATGCGGATTCAGTAAGTGCTTCTGCATTGGCTAAAAAATTGGATGCACCAATACTTTTAACTACACCAGATACACTTAGTTCAGACGCAGAAAGTGCAATAGAACAATTAAAACCAAAGAACATATATGTTATCGGTGGAAATGCATCAATTTCACAGAGCATAAGAAATAACTTAAAAACCGATTATAATCTGGTAGAGCTTGGTGGAGTTAACAGATATGAAACTAACGTAGCAGTAGCTGAAAAGTTAGTTGAATTAGGTGTTAGTGCCAGCGATGTATTGGTAGTTGGAGGAGAAGGATTCTCAGATGCACTATCAGTAGCACCAGTAGCAGCAGCAAAAGGACAGATATTATTACTTGCAAACAACAATGAAAGTTCAATCCAATCAGTTATTGATTTTGTAAAAGACAATAGTTCAAAGGTTACAGTGGTTGGAACTAAAAATGTTATAAATGATGCTGTCTACAATGCTCTTGGAGCTAGCACTAGAGTAGATGGAGGAGCAGATAGATTTGCAACTAATCTGAATGTATTAAATAAATTTGAAGATAGTTTGAAAAAGGATAAATTATATGTGGCAAATGCAAGCCCTGCTACACCAGATAACCTATATGCAGATGCTTTAGTTGCATCAGCATTAGCTGGAAAATACACTGCACCGCTTGTATTGGTTGATAAAGAAAATTCAACTGCAACAGATAAGGCTGTGGATTATATTGCAGACACAGCTGATGGTACTGCTTTAGATGTAAATGTAATAGGTGGAACTGGTGTTGTTTCAGATGTTTTATATGATAAAATCAAGGATGCTATTGATGGTGAAGAGCCTGGCACTAATGAATCAGAAGTTAAATCCATTAGTGCTGTTAACTTGAATCAAATTAAGGTTGTATTTAGTGATGAAGTTGACGAGGATACAGCAGAAGAAGTGGCTAATTATAAAGTTGACGGAACATCATTGGTAGGGCAGGAAACAGATTCAGATGGCGAGTTGGTTTACGATCAGAATGGTGAAGGAGATAAAGAAGCTAAAGCCGTACTCCAGGATGATAACAAAACTGTACTTATAACTTTTGCTAAGCCAAGAAAACAATCCGATGATGTAGATATAACAGTTAAAAAGGGAATATTATCCGCAGATAAATCCAGCAGTGTTGATGAATATACTCAGTCTGTAACTTTCAGTGATACTACTACACCTACCATTGAATCAGTAAAGGTAAGAGGTAATAGTAAAATAACAGTTAAATTCTCAGAACCACTTAATTTAAAAGATATAAATTCTTTAAAGAGTAAGTTTAAGGTAGATGGACAAAGTATAAGCAGTATGGGATTAGATACAGAGAGTTCAGAAATCAAAGATCCTATATTAGGAAAAAATGAGGTATGGGCAGATGAAGTTGATTTTTATTTCAGTTCAAAACTTGCATCAGGAAATAGAACTTTAAAGGTATTAGACGGAGATGACAAATCAGATAGTGGTGCAACTGGATTGTTGTCAGATGCTGCAGGATTCCCATTTAAAGAGTCTACGGAAGATTTTAATGTAGATGAAGTAACTGGTGAACCTAAAATAGTCAGCATAAAAGCTGAAGATAGTGGAAAAGTATACATTAACTTTGACAGACCAATGGATGAAAAAACTGCTACAAAGAATAGTAATTATGAAATAAATGGGGAGGAAGTACCAAATAGTGCTGAAATCGAACTTAAAGAAGATGATACCCAGGTTAAGATAAGCAAAGTACCAGCAGGATTACTTAAGAAAAACTCAAATACATTATATGTTAATGATGCTGTAAAGGATGCTTATGGAAATAAAGTGGCAGATGACACTCGTGAATCTTTTGAACTGGAAGAGGATGATACTAAGCCGACAGTGCTTTCTGCTTATGTGCTTGAGGATGACGTTGTACGTGTTAGATTCAGCAAAGATGTAAATGCAAAAGAAGCAACAGATAAGTCAAATTACAAGATAAAGGATAAGAGTGGTACAGATATAAGTGAGAAAATTGAGGATATAACTATCCCAGGAAAATCAGAAGAACCTGATGATGGTGATTCAACTGACGTAGTTGATATAAACTTTGAAGAAGATTTAACTGATACTAATTACACAATAACAATTGAAAATATAACAGATACTACATCTAGTGAAAATGAAATGGATAAATGGACTGAAACAATCGATGGAGCACAAGATGTAAAACCAGAGGTAGAATCTATAACAACAGGAGCTAGTGACCAAAAAGTTGTTGTTAACTTTAGTAAGGAAATGGACGAAAGTTCTATTTCAGAACTTTCAAACTACAAATACAGAAATGGTAATGGAGATCTAAAGACACTGCCAAGTGATACTGAAATTGATGCAAGTCCTGATAGAAAGTGTGCAATAATTGAATTCCCATCAAATTATACAATAGTAACAGGTGGAGCTGAAACTGGCAAAGATAATGATGTTATAGAAATAGATGTTTTAACAGGAGTTCAGGATGTGAATGGAAATGAGCTTGAAATTTCTGTAGCTAAATCTATAGAAGAAGCAAAGAATGTAACAGCAGTAAAACCTAATTCGCTTAAAGTTTACTATGATGAAGATGATGATGACGAATTAACCGTTAGTTTCAAGTTTACAAAATCTATAGATAATTTTAATCCTAAGGATTTTGCTCTTAATGGACAACGAGCAGATACTGGACGTATAGATGATGATGTAGTACTTTTAGTATATAATACTGATGAAAGTATTGAAGCGGTTAAAGAAGGTGGAGTTAATGCTACATTAACAGCGATAGATGATAATGGTGATCCAATTGCGATAGCTAAATCAACAACTGATGTATCCGGAAAAAATGTTGCTGTACAAACAGATAGTGATGAAAAGCCAATTGTAGGAACTATAACTCCATACTCATATCAGGCAGCACCTAAAATCATTTCAAATCCAGAAGATGTATGGACTGCAACAGTAAGCGATACTCAAGCAAAGGTTAATATAGTATTTGACACTCCAATTTATAAAAACAGCGTTAATCCAGATGACTTTACTTTCAGAGCTGGCAGTACTGTAGAGGCAGATGATATTGAGGTTGACGGTAAAACTGTAACATTTATATTTAATAAGTCAGAAAGTGTGGCTAAATTTAAAGCTGAAAAAGATAAAAATGGTTCAGTTAAGATAACAGCTGATAATGATAAAGCTAAGGATATTACTACTGAGAAAGATAGAGATGGTGAGTATGCTCATTTTGTTCCAGATAGTGATGACTACCCTATAAATATAGAGATTACCGAAGATACTGGAAATACTGACGAGGTAAATAAAACAGCTTTAAGTGAGGCAATAACAAAAGCAGATAATTATAAAGCAGCAGGTTATACTGTAGATAGCTATAAAGCACTCACAGATGCAGTAACAGCAGCAAAAGCTTTACCATCAGGTGCAACTCAGGCTCAAGTGGATGCAGCAACAAAGACTATAGATGATGCTATAAAAGCATTGATACCAAAAGCAACAATTGAACAGGCAGGTACTGCAATAACTGGAAAAACAGTAGTAGTCGCATCATTGCCAGCAGATGTAGATGCTACTCAGTACGATATGACAATAGAAGGAAAAGTATTGGACTATGATTCCTCAGAAAAGAAGTTTACCATAACTCTTGATGGAACGTATACTGTAGAACAGCTAGAAGATTTGGTAAAGGTAACTAAAAAATAATTTGACTTAATTTATTAATTAATAGATAAGGGAGTAAATCCCTTATCTATATTAAAATAAATAATAAACACTTCAGTTAAATTTAACGCAAATAGTTTTATTGATGCTAATAATTATCCTGAAGGGAATGGAAAAAATGAATACGAGGAAATGTTTTATAATATTGTCAAGTTTAGTTATAGCAGTAGTACTGATCTATACTATGACCATTAAGGTTAATGCAGCAGTTGAGTCATATGTTGTTAAAGATAATGATAGAATTATTAGGTTTAACTTAGATAGCTTAACGAAAGACTATACCAATAATTTACTAGGGAGACAATCACCTATGTTTGATGAATATATGAATCATGTTTCACAACTTACAGCTTTCGAAGATACTATAAAGGGTCTGGTATCATATGATGCGGTTTTACCAATATATGTAGATTTGCTAAAAAAAAACAAGGGGAATGAGTTTAATATAAACTCTGTTACAGAAAATGCTTCAGATGAAGATATGGCAAAGGGTATTACTGTAAATTATGAGTGGAATAATGGAAATATAATAAAGGTAGATGAAACTTCAAGTGAATTTGATGTATATGATATTTATTAGTTAATTATGACTATTATAGATAAGTTGATATAAAGGAATTAATATTATATGATTCTGTTTATACAGTATATAGAGATATGTTAAAAAATATAATCATTTATTGTAAATTTTCAATGATAGAAATAAGAAAGGAAGGAAGTGAAACCTTCCTTTTTCGTTCGTGTGTTTGGCTATAAAAATTTTAATAATATAATTATACAATCAATAGTAAATTTATTTATGGATTTAAGGTATAAGGTATACCTTGGAACTTTCATACAGCAATTCTTTATAAGATCTATAAAGAATTGCTGTATGAGTCGGAACAGGTACAAAATTAATCTAAATTAAAAACATACGATAATAATTTTTAATTGTGTATAATAGAGTTATAAAATTTTCTGTTTTCTGTAAAGAAGATACTTCGAATTTAAAGTTAGAAATTAAATCTGCAATTAATGATATCTTAAATGAAGATGATTATTTACAGTATTCCTATTGACAGACAGTTAGATATCACAGGATCATAACTGGGATACTTCTGTTTATCCCGCTGCCGTCACAGTTTACAAGTATCCTTCAGAGGGTGTCACTATTGACTTTTCAAAGTATAAAAAATGGAATAGTCAATCCAATATATCAAAGAATAAAATGTGGAGTATAAAATTTACCAAACCTTTTGATGCAGCTACTGTAAACAGCAGTAACGTATTAGTATATGAAAAATACGATGATCTTTTGTACCCTGTAGAAGATATAGAAGTTACCTGTAGTAATGACAAGGATACAGTGTACGTCAAGCCATCAGGAGAATATGATGGGGGAAAAACTTATTATCTGGTTATAACACAAAATGTTTTATCTGAAGATGGAAAAGCCATTCCAAAACCTATTGTACTTACATTTACAATAGAGTGAGGAGTAATTTTGTTTTAAGTAAAAAGGCGTATTGAAAACACCTTAATTTTCTGTGGTATAGAACAGGGATTTTATTCATATAAGTATTTTATATTTGATAAATTCAGGTTATTGATAATAATAACTGGAAAAGATATAATTAAACCATAATAACCATAAAGAGAACTTTTTTCAGTATTGCCTACTTGAAGAAGATGGCGGTGTTATCAATGGTAGCCTTGGTATAGATAAATGTGAATAGACTAATTCAATATTTGGAAGAGGTGTTTTTAATGGATCAATTTAAAGATGTAAGATGTAAGATGGAGACAAAGGTTTGTAAATTTTCAGCGTTCATATAATTTATTAAGTAAATATATTACTCAACCTCTTGAAACCGAATTAGAGCGGGCTGGTATTATACATTTTTTTGAGATTGCTTTTGAACTATCTTGGAAATTGATGAAGGATTATTTGGGGGCACAAGAATTGCGTACAAAAAGTCCCAGGGAAACAATCAAGCAGGCATATCAAATAGGTCTAATTGATGACGGCCACATTTGGATAGATGCTCTTTCAGATAGAAATTTGACTGTACACACTTATGACGATAAACTGGCAGAGAAGATGGTTAAAGATATAGTGCAAATTTATTTCCCAGAGTTAAAAAAACTCTATGAAAAATTCATTGAGGAGTTTTAAAATGTTTGGATTATTGGAGAGAGATTTAAAATATATACTAAAGGCTGCTGATAAATATCCAGAAATAGAGGAAGTGATTATTTTTGGAAGTAGGGTCATGGGTAATTATAAAAAAGGCTCTGATGTTGACATAGCATTAAAAGGCAAATGTGTAAATAGAAAAATAGTATTTAGATTTAGTGATGACTTAAATGAAGAGTATCCTCTGCCGTATTTTTTTGATGTGGTAAATTACAATGATATTTCAAATGAAGAACTTAAAAATTATATTGATAGTGTAGGGAGAGTTATTTATAAAATTCAGCTATAGTAAAAATAATATGAATCTATGAAATCCCAGGAAAGTTTTGTGGATTCAAAAATCACTGTAACCTATTGTACTTGCATTTACAATAGAGGAGCAGTCTTATTAATCAGAAAGGCGTGTTAAAAACGTCTTTTTTAAGATCTAAGGCAAATGGCAATTCCTCCTCCGCTTATAGAAGTGGAAGTATCCTTGCCACAAAGAGGATGAAAACAAAGTGCAAATGTAAATATGTATATTATTGTGTATGGAAATGGTAAAATAATATTAAGAAAACAAATACAGGGGTGATATAAAGTGAAGAGGATACCTTATGGCATTTCTAATTTTCAGGTTTTAAGAGAAAAAAACTATCTTTATGTGGATAAAACACATTATATAGAGCTTTTAGATAGATATGCACCGTACCAATTTTTTATAAGACCCAGAAGATTTGGCAAAAGTCTGTTTATATCCATGCTTGAAAATTATTACGATATAAATAAAAAGGATAAGTTTGAAAAGTTATTTGGTGATTTATATATAGGTAAAAGTCCTACGGAAGAGAGAAACAGTTTTCTTGTGTGGAAAATAAGCTTTGCCGGTATAGATGCAGGTCACGGAGAAGCTGAGCTTAGAAAAAGTTTTAATACCAAGATAACTTATTCTGTGAAAAATTTTTTTGTAGCATATTCTCATTTTTTTAAGAATGAAAAAATGGTTGAACATATTATTGAAGCGGAAGCAGCAGTTGAATACATAGCTTATCTTTCCAGAAAATCAGAAATACCTGTTTTTGTACTAATAGATGAATATGATAACTTTGCCAACGAACTGATAACTGGAGGAAAACAGAGTACGTATAATAGCATACTTCATGGTGAAGGTTTTGTTAAGGTATTCTATAAAGCCGTAAAAGATGCAACTATGGACAATTTTACAAGAATATTTATGACTGGAGTAAGTCCTATAATGCTGGATGATTTGACTAGCGGGTTTAATATAACGAGAAACTACACTTTAGATGAAAAACTGAATGCCATGCTTGGATTTACTAGGGATGAACTATCATGGATTATGGATGAAGTTGCCTTAAATGATGAAGAATTGAGAAAGAACATATGCAAAGATATGACTGAATACTATAATGGATATAAGTTTAACGAGAATTGTAAATCTGTATTTAATCCAGATATGGCTATGTATTTTCTTGATGGATTTTTGGAATATAATCGTTACCCTAAAGAAATGATAGACAATAATGTAAAAACAGACTACAGTAAGGTCAATCAAATAGCATATAATTTTAATGACAAAGAAGCATTAGAGAAAATAATGACTGCAGGGGAAACTTCTACTGTTTTAGTGGATAGATTTAATAGTCATACTATGTACAGCGAAAAGGAGAATTTTAAATCTTTACTATTTTACCTTGGAATGCTTACTATAAAAGAAGCAGGACCTCTTGGAACTGTGCTAAAGATACCTAATTATGTCATAAAAACTATCTATTGGGAGCAGCATTTTCAAAAAATCAATGAAGATTATAATATTGAAATTCAAAAGATTAGAATTGCGGTAAATGAAATGCGAATGCATGGCAATATAGAGCCTTTCATAGAACTTTTGAAAGATATATTGGAACAGTTATCTAATAGGGATCTTATAAAAATGGATGAAAAAAATATAAAGATGATGTTTCTTACCTTGTTAGGAGTGGACAGCACCTATTTTATAAAAAGTGAAGATGAAAACAATAAAGGCTATGTGGATTTAATGCTTAAAAGAAAAATTCAGTTTAAAGACATAACTAAATTTCAATGGATTATGGAATTGAAGTATGTAAGAGAAAGTGATAGAGATACATTAGACAAGGCAAAAAAACAGGGATTGAAACAACTTCAATTGTATGGAGAAAGTAAAATGGTTCAAGAAGAGCTGGAAAAAGAGGGATTAAAGAAAGTGCTAATTATAGTCGTAGAAAAAAAGGACATTTATACCGTAGATTTAATCTAATTTTTTGGAAAATGCAACTTTATAATAACATCGTTCACAATAATATACTATTATTATTGAATTTATTACATATTGTGTATTATATATGAATTCAACGTTAAATTAACCAAAAAAATGTTGAATAATGTGTTGGGCAAACCTATAATAATACGTATAAGTATTATATTTATTAGAGTTATTTTAAGAGGAGGATTTGCCTATGATTAGAATATTAAATGGCGGAGAGCTTGATTTAAGTGTACTTGAGATCAAGGATGTACTGGATATTGACATGTTACAAAAATTTCAGGATAATTTTGCGGAAAGTATGAATATAGCCAGTGTAACTGTAGATAGAAATGGCAATCCTGTAACAAGACCAAGTTCCTATACAAGCCTTTGCCAGTATACCCATTCAACCAAAATAGGGGATGACAGATGTGCAGAATCCCATAAAAGGGGTGGAGAAGAAGCCACAAGAACAAAGAAACCATACATATATAAATGTCATGCAGGATTAATAGATTTTGCAGCACCTATCACTATAGAGGGAGAATCCATAGGCACAATTTTAGGAGGACAAATACTATATGAAAAACCTGAAAAATTGGAATTCAGGAAAATTGCAAAAGAAATAGGGTTTAATGAGGACAGATATGTGGAGGCTCTGGAACAAATTAAAATTATAGAAGAGAAAAATGTAAAGGCTGCAGCAGAGCTTCTTTATGTTGTGGCAAATTATCTGTCAAAAATTGGTTATGAACAGATTAAACATAATTCACAATCCAGGGATAAAATTACTTCAATTGCGGAAGTACTGAATAACAGCTTTAGACAGATATCTACTACTATGGAGGAACTTGCAGTGTCTTCCGTTGATGTAACAAATAACCAGCATGTACTTGCTCAGAACATAAATAATATAAATGAGATCTCTGAAGGTATAAATAACATATTGAATTCCATAAAAAACATAGCGGATAAAACCAAGATGCTTGGTTTAAATGCAGCTATAGAAGCTGCCAGGGCTGGAGAATCAGGAAAGGGATTTGGGGTAGTGGCAAATGAAATAAGAACATTATCTGAAAGCTCCAAAGAAACAACACAAAAGATTGTATCCCTTACAGACAGGATACAATCAGCTATTGCCAAGGCTCTCAATGAATCAGAATCCACCCTTAAAACTACAGAAAATCAATCCTCCTCAATAGAGGAAGTTACAGGTAATGTAGAAGAGCTTTCAGGGCTGGTTGAGGAGCTGAACAATATTATAAGCGTATAATCTTACATATGTTTTTAAAATGGTTAAGCCCTATCTTGTAATATCATCATAATTTGAATTTTTACCATCTATACTTATTATAAGTCTGTGGGGAAGGCATACGATGTTTTCCCCGGGCTCTGATATCCACCCTTTTTTTACACATATTTTATCAGGACAGTTTGCATCTGTAATGCGAATCCTCCCCTTTTCCACCTTTATTTTATTAAAATCATTGTCCTTGTATTTTATAATAAATTCTTCACTGTTTTTAACAGTACTTAAATTAATAGTTTTTATAAGCTTGCCATCTTGTTTTATCAGGGCAATCCTACTGGAACTTTCCATGCGGTTTTTGTATATTAAAACTCCTGCAGTACTTATAACAAGCAGTACAATTATAATTAATGCAGCAATCTCATCTCCCTTTTTCATTTCATTCTCCTTCTTAATCCAAGAATCACTCAATATAGAGAATTCTACTACATTTTAAGTACATTTACAACGGGATAATTCAATGAAGTCAATTCCTAAATTTACATACATTTCTCAAATTATCTACAAATTATGAGTTAAAGCATAAAAAAACTTTTTATTTCTTAATTGGTTAATGAAAACCTTTAATATTGTAAATATGATAATAAATTATCAGAAAACTCTTGATTAATACTTTATTTGAATATATAATCATAGATATATAATAATACATAATATTACATTATAAAAAATAGATGTAATTTCTGGCTTTATCTAGTTATGTTATGTAATGTTATGTTTTGTCATGGCAATTTAATTTTTTTAATTTAAGGGGGTATTTAATTTGAAAAGAACTAAAAAAATTTTATCTTTAATTTTGTTTTCACTTATTGTATTTTTGGCTGCAGGTTGTGGCAATACTGCTGAAAATTCAAAGGATCAAAAATCCGATACTTCAACAAAGACAACTTTAACTATATCTGCTGCTGCCAGTTTAAAAGATTCCATGAATGAAATTAAAGAACTGTATGTGAAAGAAAACTCAAATGTTGCAATTACATACAATTTTGGAGCCTCCGGTACCTTGCAGAAGCAAATTGAACAGGGTGCGCCGGCAGATATATTTATGTCCGCTGCCACAAAACAGATGGATGAACTCAAAAATAAAAATTTAATGGTAAGTGATACCATTAAAAATCTTTTGCAAAATGATGTAGTACTAGTTGTACCAAAAGATTCAGCTAAAGTTAAAAGCTTTGAGGATTTAACATCAGATGATGTTAAAAAAATAGCTCTTGGGGAGCCTAAGAGTGTACCTGCTGGACAATATGCAGAAGAAGTACTTACAAACTTGAATGTATTGGATAAAGTTAAGTCAAAGGCTGTTTATGGAAAAGATGTAAAGGAAGTTTTAACCTGGGTTGAAACGGGAAATGCAGATGCAGGGATTGTTTATAAAACTGATGCACTAGTATCTGATAAGGTTACGATTGCAGCCACTGCACCGGAGGATTCTCATAAAGCTGTGGTATATCCTGTAGGAGTAGTTAAAGACAGCAAAAATGCAGAAGCAGCTAAAAGCTTTTTAAAGTTCCTGTCTGGTGATAAAGCTAAAGCAGTATTTGAGAAATATGGATTTAAAATGGGAGAATAGTTTAAAAGAGAGTAGAAAATTGGGGAACATATAGTCTGATTTGATTTTAAAGAGGTGATATGAATGAATTTTGATATTTCACCAGCATGGATTTCAGTGAAAACTACTTTTATAGCTACCATCATAACATTTTTTGTTGGAATTGCTGCTGCCTATTGGATGACCAATTATAATGGAAAATTTAAAAGCGCTGTGGATACTATATTTACATTACCTCTTGTACTGCCCCCTACGGTAGTGGGATTCTTTCTACTGCTTATATTTGGAAAAAATGGACCTATGGGTAAACTTTTGTTGAAAATTGGTACTACCTTGATTTTTTCATGGCCTGCTGCAGTTGTAGCCGCAACTATTATTGCTTTTCCACTGATGTATAGGACAACTAAAGGGGCCTTTGAACAGGTGGATAATAATATTGTAAATGCAGCCAGAACTCTTGGAGTATCCCGGTGGAAAATTTTTTGGAAAGTTATACTGCCACTAGCCTGGCCAGGCGTAGCTGCAGCTACAATTCTTTCTTTTGCAAGAGCTCTTGGAGAATTTGGAGCTACTCTTATGGTGGCTGGAAATATACCGGGCAGAACCCAGACAATTCCTCTGGCTATTTATTTTGCAGCTGAAAGCGGAGAAATGGATAAGGCTCTTATGTGGGTTATATTGATTGTAATAATCTCAACTATAGTGATTTTTCTTATGAACTATTGGAATGAACATGAAAAAAGAAATGTTTATGGAGTTAGGAGGGAATAACATGGGATTATACGTTGATATTGAAAAAAATTTTTCTGGATTTAATTTAAATGTTAAATTTCATACCAGAGATAATATTATAGGAGTTCTTGGAGCTTCAGGTTCTGGTAAAAGTATGACTTTAAGGTGTATTGCAGGTCTTGAAACACCACATAAGGGAAAGATAATGTTAGATGAAAAAGTTTTATATGATGGAGAAAAAAAGATAAATGTTAAAAGCGGCAGGAGAAGAACCGGATTTTTATTTCAAAATTATGCATTGTTTCCCAATATGACAGTAAGCCAGAATATAGGTTTTGGATTAAGCCGTATGTCAGATGATGAGAAAAGGAAAATAATAAATGAAAAAATAAGTATGATGGATCTTCAAGGACTGGAAAATAGATTTCCCACTCAGCTTTCAGGGGGACAACAGCAGAGGGTGGCCATTGCAAGAGCTATGGCCATAAATCCTGAAATACTGCTTTTAGATGAGCCATTTTCTGCGCTGGACAGCCATTTGAGAAATAAAATGGAAGAGAAGCTTAAAGAGGTACTTTCAAGCTATAAGGGTACTACGGTTTTTGTATCCCATAATAGAGATGAAATATATCGTATTTGTAAAAATATTGTAATAATGGATAATGGAGCAGTAGAGATTTTTGGAAATAGAAATTATATATTTGAAAATCCTGGTACTGTAGCAGCAGCAAGGCTTACAGGGTGTAAAAATATATCTAGAATTCAAGTGTTGGATGAAAATACTTTAGAGGCTCTGGACTGGGGATGTACTCTTAAAGTTAATAAAAAAATTGAAAAATCCCAATGTTATGTGGGAATAAGAGCCCATTACATAAGTCTTGGAGAATCGGGACAAAAAGATAATATTGTTAAATGCAAGGTAAATCATATAAATGAAAGTCCCTTTACTGTGGAAGTGTGCCTGGATAGTGTAGAGGAGGGAGCCTATGGCAAAATAGAGAGTCTGCGCTGGGAAATTACAAAGGAAATGTGGCATAATATAGAGAATTTAGAACAACCCTGGAATATATGTATGGGAAAAGACCAGCTTTTCTTAATGAGATCAAATTAAGGGAAAACTATAGAATAATTATATCATGGTTTTTCTTAGTTTTTAAAAAATATGTTGCAAAAAAACTGTAAAAAGGTATAATTACGTTAAATTGAAACAAAATATGAGTACTTTAAGGAGGTAGATAAATATGAAAATAAGTGCAAGAAATCAATTGAGAGGAAAAGTTACTGAAATAAAAGAAGGTGCTGTAAATGCAGAAGTTGTAGTAGATTTAGGTAATGGTAGATCCATATGTTCCATTATTACCATGGAGTCTTTAAAAAATTTAGGTATTGAAGTTGGCTCAGAGGTTACAACTTTAATTAAAGCATCTTCTGTAATATTAATGGCGTAAGCTAATTAAAAATTAAAAGTGAAGAGTGAAAAGTTAAGGATATTTTTCTCCGTTTTGCTGTGGAAAGTCTTAGATTTTAGAGTACTGTATTTTAGATTTTTCAGGGCTTTAGCGGAAAAAAATCATCCATAACTTTTAATTATTAACTCTTAACTTTTAACTGTATATTAAGTTAGGAGGGAAATGATGGAATCTATAAATACTAAATATGGAGTCTTAAAAGGGTTAAATTATGTTAAGTATTACGCAGATGGGGCCATGAAGGAGTGCACATTGGATAAATTAAACAAACTGGAAACTCCCTATGGGCTTTTAATACCTAAATACGAATACGGTGAAGAAAGGAGTAAACATATACCTTCTGTTGCTTTCTACAATAATGGAAATTTAAAAAAAATTTACCTTGAAAAACAGACTGATGTTAACACTTCTATTGGTATATTACCGGCTGAATTTATTACATTTTATGAAGATGAAAGTATAAAGAGAATTTTCCCTTTAAATGGCAAAATAACAGGCTACTGGTCCGAAAAAGATGAATACAATCTGGCAGAAGAAATAGAGATTGATATTTCTACAGGAAAATTAAAAGAGAAGATTATTTCAGTATATTTTTATAAAAGTGGAAATATAAAGAGCATTACTTTCTGGAGTAAAAATGATATTAAAATAAATTCTCCTTTAGGAGATGTATTTGTACGTATAGGAGTATCCTTTTATGAAGATGGCAAACTTAAGTCTTTTGAACCTGCAAAACCTACAGCTATCTCCACTGAAATAGGTACTATAATGGCTTATGATACCCAGGCTATGGGTATTCATGGAGATTCTAATTCTGTGAAATTTTCTAATACAGGTAGAGTGCAATCACTTATAACTTCTACAGATAGTATAGAAGTTATAAGCAAAAAAGGAGAAAAAAGTTTGTATGAGCCTTTATTAAAATCAAGTGTAATTGATGAAAATTTTATGGAAATTGTACCTTTGAATATAGAATTCCATGAATATAAAGTAAAATTCAGCAGTGGCATACACCATAGATTTCCTGCTGAATATATTATTAATCAATATAATTTTCATATAAAAAGTTCACCTTTTGAGGAAAGTTCCCCCTGTTCATCCTGTACAGGCTATTAAAATTATGCTATAGTTCTGCTATAATATTTCCTGTTTCTGTAAGGTCGTAGCCCCCTATGCCAGAAAGTTCTGTCTTGAACTCTTTGGAGCGTATTATTTCTATTATTGATTTAAAGGGAGAATCATACATGTTTTCTTTTTTTATAACCAATTCATATCTTTCTTTTTGAAGTGGTATGAAATCTATACCTTTAACCTGCAGGCTGGTCTTTTCATTTCCAAGGGCCAGGTCTGCCTCACCTCTTGCTATGGCACTAGCTACTGCAAGATGTGAAAAATATTCTGTGGTATTATAACCTTTTATGTTGTTACCTGTAATATTTAGTAGTCTTAAATGTTCATCTAAAAGAATTCTGGTACCGCATCCCTTTTCTCTGTTCACCATAGTAATATCAGGCCTTTTTAAATCTTCAAAGCCTTGAATTTTTTTAGGGTTTCCTTGGAGTACATAAAAACCTTGCATTCTGCAAGCCAGATGAATTATTACTGTTGGAATTCCCGGAAGCAATCTTCTTACAAAGGGTATGTTATATTTATTAGAATCCCCATCCCATAAATGAGAAGTAGCCGCCTGGACTTTACCAAGATATAATGCAAGAAGTCCGTTATAGCTCCCTACATATGAACGAAAAGTTCTAATACCTGGGCAGTGAAATTCTATATGTCGGGATAATATATCTAAAAGTACGTCCTGTCCGCAAATTACAAAACCATCATTGGTATCTGCATTTCCAGGATAAAACATATTAGAATAAGACAAGTCATCTTTGTTAATAGGTCTATGAGAAATTTCTGCTGTATTCTTAGTTTTATTTTTATAGTCTTCTACATCTTTTGAATCTACTCTAATTTTTTTTCCTACTTTATATCCGTTTAATTCTCCTCTTTTGATCAATTCATAAACTGTATTTTTAGTTATTTTTAGCATTTGGGCAACTTCCTGAGGAGTTAAGGCTGTATTATTTTCTATCATAGTTTATCTCCTTTCGTAAAGATATGATAATATATTGCAAAATTATAGACCATTAGTTTGTATAATAATTTTAACAATAATTTTAATACATATTTATTAAAAATACAAATTTATAAACAAATTTATATTTAATTATTTTAAAATATAGAAATATTAAAAATAATAATTGTTAAAAAAATATATTTTAAATTTTTTTAAAATAACAATAAATGATTAAAATATATGTAACGCTATCAAAAAGTAAGATAAACATCTATTATTAACATAACATAATATAACATAACATTATATAGACTTATACAATTATAAAATATATTATAACCATACAAAATACAATATAATCAGATTTCATATTAGTGTGATAATTTGAGAAAAAGCTTTTGATAAGGTTATCATTTTAAATATATGAGTATTGATAAATTAATAATTTTACTGTTGCTTTTTTAAAGAACTTGTGATATATTTTGAAATAATTATTAAACACATAAAAAAAGTAAACTTAAATTAATGAATGTTTATTTTAAAAAAATTGCATTTTGTATTTTAAAATTTATCTAGTAAAGGAGAATGAAAAATGAGACAAGTAGCTATTTATGGAAAAGGTGGAATTGGAAAATCTACAAC
>NZ_DAIQBT010000008.1:0-113014 GCF_036781005.1 Clostridium sp.
ACTTTCTTGTCATCATCAATTCATTTTTATCAGTTAGTTTCGCAATTACCTAATTATTTAATTATATTTTATAAGTCTATATTTTGTCAAATATATTATGTAAAGTGGAATAAAATTATTTCAGCACAGAAATTTTCTATGCTGAAATAATTTTATTCCACTTTTCACATCTTCCTCCGAAAAAACCTACTGTTCTTTCTTTATTTAATATTTTTACTACTTCACATCTGTTAGAACACCCTGTACATTCAAAACTTTTAGATACAAAATTTACGTTTGCTAGATTGAATCCCATAAAATTAGTAGGGGATTTCTTTTTTTCTAAAGATTCCTTTGCTAAAATAGCAGCACCTACAGCACCCATTAACTTGAAATTTTTAGGAATTATTATTTTCTTTCCTAATATTTCCTCAAAGGAAGATTTCATTCCTATATTTGCAGCTACTCCACCTTGAAAAAATATTTTAGATTTTATATCTTTTCCTTTTGCCACATTGTTTAAATAATTTCTCACTAAAGCATTACATAGTCCTTTTATTATATCAGGGTTACTGTATCCCATTTGTTGTTTATGTATCATGTCAGATTCAGCAAATACAGCGCATCTTCCAGCTATTCTGGCGGGATGGCTGGATTTCAAAGCATAGTCTCCAAATTCTTCAATGGGAATATCTAATCTTTCTGCTTGCCTATCCAGGAAGGAACCTGTTCCAGCTGCACATACGGTATTCATTGCAAAGTCTGATACAATACCATTTTCTAAAATAATTATTTTAGAATCCTGGCCACCTATTTCTATTATAGTTTTTACAGAATCATCTAAATTCAAAGCTGCTATGGCATGGGAAGTTATTTCATTTTTTACAATATCGGCACCTATAATTGAAGACGCAATATGCCTTCCGCTGCCGGTGGTGCCTACGGCTTTTATATCTTTATCTCTATATTTGCTTTTTAAAAGTTTAAAACCTTCTTGTATTGCATTTATAGGTCTTCCTTTGGTTCTAAGATATAGTGAATCAAGTATGGTTATATTTTCATCTACTATTACAATATCTGTACTTACAGAGCCTACATCAACTCCCATATAATACATTGTTTTTTCTCCTTTCTAACAAATCTAAAAAAGCTTCAATTCGAGTGTCAAAACCAGCTTCTCCAGTCATTTCATCTACTATTAAAGTTAGTATAGGGAAATTCTTATCTTTTGATATAGTGGGAAGTATGGATTTAGATACAATTTCAGGCATACATCCTACAGGAAAAATTTGAATGGCCCCATCAAATCCATTTTTATAAGATAAAAGGGCTTCACCTATACATTCACGTGCATGACCGCCTATATAAAGATTAAGATATTCTTTAGAAGCTCTTCTTATGTTAAGTGAGTTTAATTTTAATATGGATAAAGCTGCATTCTTAATCCACCAGCTTGGAGTAATATATCTTGAAGTAGATACACCATAATCCATGAGTTTATCTTCAATAAATAAATTTGAAAATGGTTCTATAGTGGTATATATTTCACCTATTATGGAGATTTTTAAAGGAGTTTTATTCTTGCAAACGGAAATTGCTTTTAGCTTTTTCATATAACACTTTAATATATGAAACATTTCTTCTGGAGAAGTGCTTTTAAAAGCTTTTTCTTTGCATTCTTTTAAAATATTTTTACATTGCCCCTTTTTTATTTCATAACCAGCTAATAGTTTTGCCTTGCTTTCTATATTATCTAGTAAATTAATTATTTTTACTGCTAAAGCAGCTATTTTTAATTTTTTTCCAGTACTTTTATTACTTTTAGAGGCAATTAGACTTATTCTCCTCATAAACTCTTTTATACCTATATCTTTAGGGTAATCTATAACTATAAAATTAAGATTGTATCCCAGGTTTTTTAGCAGGTTTATTTGAAGTTCGCAGTATTCTCCAAACCTACAAGGACCACAGCTTCCCACTATTAAAATTGTATCTGCTCCTTTTTCTATACTTTGAATGTAATTGCCAATCATTATTTTAAAAGGAAGACACATTTCTTCTGGAGAGTATAATGCACCTATTTCTAAAGCTTTTTTATTACTTAATGGCGGTATTATGTAATCAATTCCTAGTCCATCAAATAAAGCTTTCACTGCAAAGCATGTATTTCCCAAGTGGGGAAAAGTTATTTTCATAGGTTTTCACATCTCCTTTCAAGCATATCGGAGAAAGCTTCAATTCTAGTATCAAAGCCAGCTTCTCCGGTTTGTTCATCTATTTTAAGAACTAAAATAGGAAAGTTTTTTAGTCTGTCTTTGATAAGTTCTATTACTACAGAATCTATACCACAGGCAAAAGAAGATACATATATTATTCCATCTACTTTTTTAGTTTCTGCGGCATAAGCAGAAAAGCCATAGGAATTTCTGGCAAAGGTCCAAAAAGGTTTTTTAAACAAGTGTTTTAATTCATCAGTTATTTGTGTTTTATCTATAATTTCTTCAGTAATTATACCAATATTTAATTTATTTAGTTTTTTAACTATATTCATATTGGCGAAACTGTCATATAGATTATATGGGTGTCCCACTAAGGCTATATTTTTGGAAAAATTTATATTGTTCAAAGTCAGTGTGTAAGAGATCTGTGCTTTTGCTGCTTTTGTATAAGCTCTTTTTATCTCCAAAATATTCTTGCTAAACTTTAAACCTGCATTTAAAATCCAGTTTCTAATTTTATTTTTGGAAAATGCATATAAGGGATAGGTTAGTGCTTCTGGCATATGTGGTATATTATTTAACACCATCTCTGGAAGACCACAAAATTTAGGGCAGATAAATTCATCTTTCTTTAGCTGCATTATTCTTGGGATAAAGATTATATCACATTTATCTTTTATGGAAGCTACATGACCATGAAAGATTTTTATTGGAAGGCAAGCCTCATCTACGCAGTATTTTACGCCTAAATCCAATATATATCTGTTGGTATCAGGAGAAGTTATTATCTCTGCACCTAGTTCATGAAAAAAAGTTTCTACAAAAACATGATATTTACAATATAATAATCCTTTTGGAATTCCTATTTTCATAAATTTACAAGCTGCTTGTATTTACTAATATATGTTATTGGGATATATTTAAGCAGCGAATACCTCCAGTCTTTTTTTACTTAATATATCATTTATATATTTTACCTTAAATAGATAAAATTATTCAGTTTAGTAAAATAAATATAGTAAATATAATAAATATTATGTTAATTAAATAAAAAGTAAACCAAGAACATAGCTATTATATTACAAAAGCAGGATTTTTACCTTCCTATATAGAATACTAAGATCGTTAAATGATTATTTAGCGATCTTATATATTAAAAAAGGGAGACTTTTTACATTATGAACTATAATTTAAAACAAATATACAATCCAGAACTCCCCGGATATTTAAATGATTTTTTAAATTATCTGGGTACAATTAAGGGTAAATCCAAAAATACTTTAGAGGGTTATAAAGTGGATTTGACTATGTTCTTAAAGTTTTTAAAACTCTATAAAGGGCTGGAAAAAGAGGGTTCTCAATTTGAGAATATAAAAATAAAAGATATTGATATTGATATAATACGTCATGTAACCTTAAGTGATTTATTTGCATTTATATCCTTTATAGAGAACTATAGACACAACAAAAGTTATGCTAGAGCAAGAAAAGTAGCCTCTTTAAAATCTTTCTTTAAATATCTCTGCAGCAAGGCTAAATTAATAAATGAAAATCCTGCCCTGGAACTGGAATCCCCTCAAATAAGCAAAAGAAACCCTATCTATTTAAGTTTAAATGAAAGCAGAATTTTACTTGAGTCTATTGATGGAAAATTTAAAGAGAGAGATTACTGTATTATAACTTTTTTCTTAAACTGTGGAATGAGGCTTTCAGAGCTTTGCAGCATAAATATATCCAACATCAAAGAAGATACCTTAACTGTAATAGGTAAAGGTAATAAAGAGAGAACTATCTATCTAAACAATTCCTGCCTAGAGGCACTTAAAAGCTATCTCACCTCAAGAAATGGATATTTAGCTAGGATAAATGATAAAGATGCTCTTTTTATAAGTAAAAACTATAACAGAATAAATAAAAGATCTGTTGAACTTATGCTAAAAAAATATTTAAAAAAAGCCAACTTAGACAGTGAAAAATATACACCCCATAAGTTAAGGCACACGGCAGCCACTCTCATGTATAAGTATGGCCATGTGGATATAAGAAGCCTCCAAAAGATACTTGGTCACGAAAGCGTGTCTACTACTCAAATATACACTCATGTAGATGATGAAAAACTTAGAGAGGCTATAAAATCCAATCCTTTAAATATAATTGAGGATCAGGAGTAAAAACAAGGTAATTGTCCTTGTTTTTACTTTTATATAATATATAATTGGTTTTTGGTTTACTTTTTATTTAATTTACATAATATTTGTTATTTTAACATAAAGTTTTCTCTAAAATAAAAATAATCACCTAGCGTTTTTTACAATTTTTATTAATCCAGGGTATTCTTCATAAATTATTTTTTTGAATTTATCTTTATTATCTATAATTTCTCTCAATCCATCTATGTCATCTATAAATTCCTCTTCACATTCACAATCTTCGATATGTGAATCAGTATGACAACAGTCTGTTATTTCACTTTGCTGAATTTGATACTCCTCTAATTCCTCTTCATCTAAAATTGTATCAATCTTTATTGCTCTCATGTCATATCCTTCTAATTCAAGGCATTGACCGCAGTTATTACATTTCTTATTAGAATTCAAATCACATTTATTGCACTCATCACAATTATCACAGACTTTTTTTTCATTAAATATACAATATTTTTTATTCATAAATATACTAGACTCCTTTTTATTTATTTGTTTTAGTTTACTTTTTATATAATTAACATAATATTTATTATTTTAACAGTATCTCTAAAGCCAGTAAAATTAGTATAGAACATAAGTTTGCTATTTGTCAAATTCTATGTTATAATTTCCATCAAGTGATTCTTAATCTAAGGCTGTTAAGCAATGATAGTCTTTGGATAAATAAATTTAGAGGGGTGTGTTTTATGACAGAACACAGTAATAATAGACAATGTCAAATATATACTTTTATAAAATCACAAATTAAGGAAAAAGGTTATCCGCCTTCTGTTAGAGAGATATGTGCTGCTGTAGGCTTAAAATCTACTTCTACGGTTCACAGTTATCTTGAAAAGCTAGAAAAACGAGGTTTTATAAAAAGAGATGCCACAAAATCCAGAACTATAGAAGTTATTGAAAAATCTCATAAAAAAGAAATGATAGAAGTACCTATAATAGGTACCATAACTGCTGGTATGCCTATTATGGCAGTGGAAAATATAGAGGATTATTTTCCACTGCCCATGGATTATATAAAAAACAAGAAAGATATATTTATGTTAAAAGTAAAGGGAGAAAGTATGGTAGATGTAGGTATATTAGATGGAGATTTATCTTTAATAGAAAAAGTAGATTCTGCAGAAAATGGGGACATAGTAGTAGCTCTTATTGAAAATGAAGCCACATTAAAAAGGTTTTTTAAAGAAAAAAATCACATAAGATTACAGCCAGAAAACAAAAGTATGTCCCCTATTATAGTAAATGATTGTAAAATAATAGGAAGATTAATAGGAATCTATAGACAATATGATTAAAATAAACTTATCTATTCAGATTATACTAGATAGAGCCATAAGTATTCCTATTTTAGCGTGATCAAAAGTCAGTCCTCCCTGCAAATAAGCTATATAGGGTTCTCTTATGGGAGCATCTGCAGATAACTCAATGGAAGAACCCTGTATAAAAGCTCCTGCGGCCATTATAACCTGATCTGAATACCCAGGCATATCCCAAGGTTCACATTGTGCAGAAGAATCTACAGGAGATGCCTTCTGAATGGCTCTACAAAAATCTATCAACTTTGTTTTATTATTAAATTTAATACACTGTATTATATCACTTCTTTTATCATTGTATTTAGGCAAAACTTCAAATTCTGCAAGTTCCATAATTCTGGCACAAAAAACAGCACCTTTTACCGCTTCCATAGAAATATGGGGCGCTAAAAATAATCCCTGATATAAAGATCTCATTATTCCAAAAGTTGAACCGCATTCCCCCCCTATGCCCGGTACTGTAAGTCTATAAGAGGCCTGTGTTACATACTCTTCCCTACCCGCTATATATCCGCCAGTTGGTGCTATTCCCCCTCCTATATTCTTTATAAGGGATCCTGCCACTAAATCTGCTCCTACATCTGTAGGTTCCATTATATCTATAAATTCTCCGTAACAATTATCTACAAAACATATTATATCTTTACAAATTCCTTTCACAAAATCTATTATATCCTTTATTTCCCCTATGGATAAGGATTTTCTCCACCCATAACCTGTTGATCTCTGTATATGTACCACTTTTACCTTATTATTTTCCCCCAAATACTTCTCTATACTTTTAAAATCCACCTTATTATCTGTAGTTAATTCTATCTGATGATAATTTACGCCATATTCTTTTAGTGATCCTATTTTTTTGTCACTGCCTATGCCTATGAAGCCATGCAGTGTATCATAGGGAGTTCCACAAACAGATAACATGGTGTCTCCCGGCCGAAGATTTCCAAAAAGAGCACAGCTTAGTGCATGAGTTCCATTTACAAAGTGAGGTCTTACAAGTGCACTTTCCGAATTAAATATTCTAGCATATACCTTATCTAAAGAATCTCTTCCTATATCTCCATAACCATATCCAGAAGAATTGGTAAAATGAGCTTCACTTATGCCCTCTTCCTGAAGGGCATTTAAAACTTTTAACTGATTATATTCTCTCACTTCATCATAATATGTGAACTCATCTTTGATATCTTCTAGGGATTTCTCATATAGAGAAATTACCCTGTCATTTATTTTGTATTTATTTTTAAGTTTTTCTTTAGTTACATTTAACAAATTTATTACCTCCTAGGTTTACTAGCACATAGAAAAGGAATAGGAAACTGCCTATCCCTTTTCTATGTTCAAATTTAAAGATAAGTTGTTTTAACTACTTAAAATACTAAATGCTTCCATCTCCTTCAAAGGGAGATAACCAACCTAAATTTAAAAATCACTTGACTACCTGTCATCTGTTCCCACTGGAGTATTAAACAGAATTGCTTTTGATGGTGTAATAGTAGAAAGTGCATGTTTATATACCATCATTTGTTTTCCATCACACTCTAATATAACTGTAAAATTATCAAAACCTTTTACAATTCCTCTAATCTGAAAACCATTAGTTAAGTATACAATAACCGGGATCCTGTTTTTTCTGGCACCATTTAAGAAGATGTCTTGTAAATTATTTGCTGGTTTACTCATAGTTTTCTCCCTCCGTAATCTTTATTTGTAAAAATTTTAGTTTTATAGCAGAATTACTGGTACTTACTTTTTATTTTAGAAAAAAATGTTTGATATAATATATTATATCAATATTTAACATTTTAACAAGTTACTAATATATTAATTATATAATTCACTATTTCTCTATCTGAGATAAAGTCATCCTTGTTTATCCATATAGCCCTTTCATCTTTTCTAAACCAGGTTAACTGTCTCTTTGCATAATTTCTACTTCCCTTCTTAATAAGGTATACAGCCTCATCTAAGGATATATCTCCCTCCAAATACCTGATCAACTCTTTATACCCTATACCTTTCATAGATTGCATATCTTTAGTATATCCCATGGATTTCAATTTTTTAACCTCATCTACAAGCCCTTTTTCTATCATCAAATCCACTCTTTTATTTATTCTCTCATATAATTTAACTCTATCCATATTAAGCACAAAGTAATATATGTCATAAGGTATATTATATAAAGCATCTTTACGGTTAAACTCACCTATGGTCCTTCCCGTAAGTTTGTATACCTCAAGTGCCCTTATAACCCTTTTTAAATCATTTGGATACAGCCTTTCATAAGAAGCAGCATCTATATCCTTTAAAAGAGAGTGTACATGTTCCTTGCCTTTCATCTTTGCCAAACTTTCAAGATAATTTCTATAATTCACATCTACTTTTGCACCGGTAAAACCGTAATTGCAAATAAGAGAGTTTATATAAAGACCTGTTCCTCCAACTAACATGGGAAATTTATTCCTGCTGTATATATCCTTTATGATTTTTTCAGCCATATTCTTATACCTTGATACATTAAAATTCTCTTTTGGATCAACAATATCTATTAAATGATGAGGAATTTCCTGCATTTCACCTTTTGTAATTTTAGCAGAACCTATATTCATGTGCCTATATATCTGCATTGAATCTGCAGATATTATTTCTCCATCTATCTTTTTTGCCACTTCTATTGAAATGTCTGTTTTTCCAACTGCAGTAGGCCCTGCCAGTATAAAAAGTTTCTTCATGTATTTGCTTCCCCCTACTGTATCCTCTTAAATTTTTTCTCTAACTCACTTAATGTATATTTTACTATAGTAGGCCTTCCATGAGGGCATGTAAAAGGGTCTTCTAAAAATCCCAACTCATAAAGCAGATGCTCCATTTCCACTTGTGACAGATTATGATTTGCCTTTATGGCCGCCCTGCAAGCAAGAGTAGCTATAGAAATATACCTTACCTCAACAGTATCTCCAGAGCCCATATTCTTTAAATTATCTATGATGTCTATAAATAAATTTTTAATATCTGGTTTTCCCAGTATTACAGGTACTTCTCTTACATTTATAGTATTATTCCCAAATAATTCTATATCAAACCCACTCTTTTTAAATAGGTCTCTATTTTCCATGTAACATTCATAATCTTCATTATTAAGTTCCATAACTACAGGAGTAATCAATATCTGGCTTATTACCTCTTCTTTTTGTATATTGCTTTTATATTTTTCAAAGAGAATTTTTTCATGAGCTGCATGCTGATCTATAATATATAGATTAGAACCTGCCTCTGCTATTATATATGTATTATTAAACTGTCCAATTATTTTAAAAGAAGGAAGCTTTGAAATTTTACTCTCTTTTAAAGTCTTTGACTCTATATTTTCTTTTAAAATATTATTTTTTTCCGAAGTATCTTCAGTATCTTCATATTCAAAAAAAATATTATCCTTTTCTCTAGCTTCAACGTATTGTTTCTTATTATTGTCATATTCTTCTTTCATATAATTTTCATAAATTGAAGGCTTTAAATCAATAGGAATTTGAATTTTATCTGTTCTTTTATATTCCTCTTTATCTGGAATTTTATCTTCTATTATATCTATCTTGAAAGAATCTTTCAAGCTTTCCCTTAAAGCTTCATGAATTGCATCAAATACAAATTTAAATATCATTCTGGAATCACTAAACTTTATTTCCCACTTGGCGGGATGGACATTTACATCTACGAATTCAGGAAATAGATCTAAGAATAATACAAAAAACGGAAATTTATTTATAGTGAGAAATGATTTAAACGCTTTTTCCGCTGCTGCAGTTATGGATTTATCCTTAACATATCTCTTATTTACAAATATACTTTGATTATTTCTGCTTCCTCTGCTTACTTCCGAGTTACCTATATATCCATAGATTGATGCTATATCATTGTGCTTCTCTATAGGTATTATATTCTCATATATACTTTTACCATATATGCACCTTATAACATCTATTACCTCCCCGCTCCCATAGGTAATTAAGGCTCTTTTCCCGTCTCTGAAAAATTTAAATACTATATCGGGATTAGCTAAAGAAATCCTGTTTATTATATCAGAGATAAGAGCTGCTTCCCTTCCTGGAGACTTCAAAAACTTTTTCCTCGCAGGTACATTGAAAAACAGATCTTTTACTAAGACAGTAGTTCCTATATTACATCCTGTATCCTGTACATAATTCAACACCCCTCCACTTATGGAAATTTCCCTTCCACAAGCAAGCTCATCTTTTACCCTACTCTTAAGAACCACATGGGATACAGCAGCTATACTTGATAAAGCCTCTCCTCGAAATCCCATGGTATATATACTGTTTAAATCATCTAAAGTAGTTATTTTACTTGTGGCATGAGGCATAAAAGCCTTTTCCACATCCTGGGGATGTATTCCTGTGCCATCATCTATTACCTTTATGGATTTTTGTCCTCCATCTTCTATTTCTATAGTAATATTTTTAGCTCCTGAATCTATGCTGTTTTCAAGAAGTTCCTTTACCACAGAAGAAGGCCCTTCAACTACCTCTCCTGCAGCAATTTTATTAGAAGTATCCCTATCCAAAAGATTTATTCTCTTCATTATTAAATCAATCCCTTATTTTAAAAAATACTTTTTATCAAATAGATTTAACTTTCTTTATTATATCATAAAGTTTGTTAAACCCTTCCATGGGTGTCATATTTAATACATCTATATCCCTGATTTCATTGATTAAATTTTCTTTTTCTATGTCTAGAAACTTTAACTGCTTTCCTTGACTTGGGGTCTTTTTTTCTTTCTTTTTCCCTTGTAAATGGGTCTCTACCACATTTTCTTTTGTCTTTTCATTCTCCAAACTAGCTAGTATTTCCTTCGCCCTCTTTAAAACTTCCTCTGGAAGACCTGCCAGCTTTGCTACCTCAATGCCATAGGACTGATCTGCCCCCCCTCTTACAATCTTTCTTAGAAAGACTATGGTATTTTCCACTTCTTTAACAGACACGCAATAATTCTTTACCCCTTTTATTCTACCTTCCAATTTAGTAAGTTCATGATAATGTGTTGCAAATAGGGTCTTACATCTAAGATTACTTTCTCTGCATATGTATTCTATTACAGACCATGCTATACTCAATCCATCATAGGTACTGGTTCCCCTGCCTACTTCATCTAATAATATCAAACTCTTATTGGTGGCATTTTTAAGAATATTTGATACCTCCCACATCTCAACCATAAAAGTACTCTTTCCAGAAGCCAGATCATCTGATGCTCCTATTCTTGTAAATATCTTATCACATATGGATATAGAGGCACTTTTGGCAGGGACAAAACTGCCCATCTGAGCCATAATAGTAATTAAAGCCACCTGACGCATATAAGTGGATTTTCCCGCCATATTAGGACCTGTTATCAAAAGAAGTTGATTTTCTTCTGTATCAATATCCGTATCATTAGATACAAATTCTCCTGTAGAAAGCATATTCTCCACTACAGGATGTCTTCCTTCCTCTATAAATATTCTGTCTGAAAGAGTTATTTCAGGCTTGCAGTAATTATTTTCAAGAGCTTCTCTTGCAAGAGAAGCTAAACAGTCTACCTCTGCAATTATTCTAGCTGAATTCTGTATTCTTATAACTTCTTTTTCTACTTTATCTCTTATTTCTACAAAAGCATTATATTCTAAATATATCAATTTTTCCTCTGCGCCTAAAATTTTATTCTCCATTTCCTTTAACTCTGGAGTTATATACCTTTCTGCATTTGAAAGAGTTTGTTTTCTTATATATCTGTGTTCCGGTACCAGATTTAAATTATTTTTAGTTACTTCAATATAGTATCCAAATACTTTATTATATCCCACCTTTAAGGATTTTATTTTAGTATTTTCTCTTTCACTGGCCTCAAGAGAGGCTATCCAGTCTTTACCTTTAACTTTAGCTTCCTTTAGCCTATCTATTTCACTATTATACCCTTCCTTTATCAGGTTCCCCTCTTTCAGAGAAACAGAAGGATTATCCAATATAGACCTGTCCAGTAACATATAGACATCCTTTAACTCATCTAAATTTTCACACATATTTTTTAACAGACCTGTTTTAAAATTGGATAATATAGACTTTACATTTGGTATCTTTTCTATAGAGTTTTTCAAAGAATTCAGTTCCTTTGCGTTTACACTTTTAGAAGATATTTTTCCCGCTAATCTTTCAATGTCATATATGCTTTTTAAAGCTTCTTTTAAATCTTCATGATAACACACATTATTTAAAATTTCCTCCACCGAATCCAGTCTTTCTGTTATTTTGTTCTTGTCTATAAGAGGCTGTTCTATCCATTTTCTGAGCTGTCTTCCTCCCATGGAGGTATTGGTCTTGTCTATAACCCCTAAGAGAGAACCTTTTTTCTTATTTTCCCTGAGACTTTCCACAATTTCTAGATTTCTTCTGGAATTTATATCTATAGTTAAATAATCCACTATATTATAATATTGAAATTTATTTATATGAGAAAGATTAGTTTTTTGGGTATGTTTTATATATTTGACTAAAGCACCACCACACTTTATAACTTCAGGTGTATATTCGTTTAAATTCAAGTCCTCAAATTGTTCTTTTAATACATTTTCTCCCCCTTGAAAATAACATTCATCTACTCTGCTAAAAGTTTCATTAAAAACCTCTACTATGCTACCGAGTACATCAGAATCCATATCTTCCTGAATTATCATTTCCCTTGGGTTAAACTTACATATTTCATCTAAAATTACAGACAAATTAAAAGCAGTGTCTGTACAGTTAAATTCTCCTGTAGATATATCTGCAAAACACAGGGCACAACTGGTGCCTGTATTATTTATATATAAACACATTATATAATTATTTTCATCTTCATCTAAAAAGCAAGTATCCATATAAGTTCCAGGGGTTATAACCTTTATAATGCCTCTTTTTACAATACCTTTGGATTGTGCAGGATCTTCTAGTTGTTCACATATGGCTATCTTATATCCCTTGTTCACCATCCTACCTATATATGATTTTGCAGCATGATAGGGAATTCCACACATAGGCGCTTTTTCTTCAAGTCCACATTCTCTTGCCGTAAGCACCAATTCAAGCTCTGTAGCCGCTATTTTTGCATCATCGAAAAACATTTCGTAAAAATCGCCTAATCTAAAAAACAATATACAGTCTTTATAATTTTCTTTTATCTCCATATACTGCCTCATCATTGGAGTCAATCCCACTCTATTCCCTTCTTTCTATTTTATCTATTTACTTAAACTTAAATTTGTTTACCTACAAGAGAAAAAGAAGTTGCCTTAGTTATTTCAACTTTTACTAATTTCCCTATAGAAGAATTATCTCCTTGAAAATTAACCAATTTCCCAGTTCTGGTTCTCCCCATAAGTTTTGTATTATCATTTTTACTAGGCCCCTCCACCAATATTTCCTCTATTCTTCCTTTATAAGCTTTATTTTTTTTAGCAGAAGATTCATTTATTATCTCTACCAGCCTATTAAATCTCTCATGCTTAGTATCCTCTGAAATTTGCTCCTCTATATCATAAGCAGGAGTACCTTCTCTTTTTGAATATATAAACGTAAATGCAGAATCAAATTCTACTTCTTTTGCTAAATTCAATGTTTCTTGAAAATCCTCTTCTGTTTCACCTGGAAAACCTACAATTATATCTGTAGTTATAGATGCTCCTGGAATATTGTCTCTTATTCTATTTACAAGAGCCAGATACTGTTCCTTTGAATAACTTCTGTTCATTTTTTTAAGTATACGAGTAGATCCTGATTGCACCGGAAGATGTATATGTTCACATATTTTATCACACTTAGAAATTACCTCTATTACATCTTCAGTCAAATCTTTAGGATGAGAAGTCATAAATCTTATTCTTTCAATGCCCTCTATATCATTAATCCTTTTTAAAAGTTCACTGAAATTTACCTTTGGATTTAAATTTTTTCCATAAGAATTTACATTTTGACCAAGCAGTGTAACTTCCTTATATCCCTTTGAAACCAGTTCTTTTATTTCATTTTCAATATCCTCCGGTTTTCTGCTTCTCTCCCGTCCCCTTACATAAGGTACTATACAGTACGAACAGAAGTTATTACAACCATACATTATAGTTACAAAAGCTTTTACACTGCTCTCCCTATCTATTGGAACTCCCTCTACAATTCCATCTTCTTTATCTTGTATCTCCATTACAGATGCATTCTGTCTGTTTACCCTATTTAAATACTCTGGAAACTTATAGGCATTATGAGTGCCAAATATTATATCTACAAAGGGGAATTTCTTTATTACTTTTTCTGCCATGCCTTTTTGCTGCATCATACATCCACATAGTGCTATTATAAGTTCAGGCTTTTGTTTCTTCAGATTTTTTAAAGCTCCTAAATTCCCATATACCTTAAGTTCTGCATTTTCTCTTACACAACAGGTATTAAATATGATTAAATCTGCAGAAAGTTTATCCTCTGCTTTTTTATATCCCATTTTTTTTAATATTCCAGATAATTTTTCCGAATCTTCTTCATTCATCTGGCAGCCGTATGTAGAAATAAAAAAACTCTTATTTCTAACTTTATTTTCCATATATGTTACCTCCATTGGCATTAAATTCACACTGTATTATAACACAATAATCAATAAAAAATAAACATACCAAAGAAGGTGATGTAGGAAATTTAAAATTCGATAACGAAACATTTGATATTTGTAGTTTCCATGAATGGATTCCACTTTCATTGTGAACTTTCTACTGGCAAAAAAAGGCTGGTTTACACCACCCTTTCAATCTATTATTGAAATTCATAATCAAAAATCAATAGTTTATTTTATATGAACAAACTCCACCTAAACCTTATACTTGATTAAAGGCCCACTTCTTTCTTCAGTTTGTCTCTATCACCATTACATCGAATCAACTTAAGCGTATACGCTTGTCTTTCTACACTCTCAAATTCATGAAATATATGGATTTTATTTGTATAGATATTAATATATTCAAAAACACTGTCCACTAAATTTTCTTTTGCTTCTTCTAATGTATCTCCTTCTCCATAAACATTTATTTCATTTAAATTTATTACATAAAAATTTCCTTTCATTTGTATATCTGGCTTAAACCTAAAAAATCCCATTAAAAAATTTATATAAGAAGTTTTTATATGATTTACCTCTTCTTTTTTGCTTTCATTTTTATTTATGTACTTTTCTAATATACCATTTAATTTAATGCTGTAGTTTTTTACATCCTTAATATTAAATTTTGCTTCCAGTAAAGCTTTCATATTGTTACACCCCATCTATTCATAATTGGCAAATAACTTTTTAATTTAAATACCTATTTTCTAATTAAATTTAAAAGTTTATTTTTCCCGATAAGCCCTGATATAATATGCACAAACCACACTAAAACTATCACTACCATAATATCATAACAAAAATTCAACAGAAATAAATGTTTTCCAAAATCACCGTGACCTGAGCCTATAACAGGTAAAATAAGTTGTGATGCCCCAGATAAAAGTATAAAAAATAACATTAATATAAGAAGACGTATCTCTCTGCCTTTATTTTTTATGAAATACCTCAATATTATAATAAAATATACTAGTGAAAACAAAATAAAAATAAAAATATTTCTATGTACTCTAGGATAACTATTTACAAGATTGGTTCTAAAAGTATTTATTTTCTTATTGGGATTATATTGACCCTTTGCAAAATTCCAGGGTCCTGGTTTTTCAAAAGCATAGGCACTTTCTGCAGACTCCACAATTTTTTGCCAAAGTCTTACTGGATGTTTTATATAAAACGCTAATATTTTTACTGGAGAAAGTTTTGGATAAAACTTCTTTTGCATTTCTTCTCCCACAGGGTCATGTCCAGAATGTCTGTTATAAAATGATTTCCCATAAAAAACCATAAACTTTTTATCTACACCAAGTTCCTCCAAATCTTTTTGAGGATTTTCAGATCCCCTTAACACCCCCAAAAAAACTGATTGATATATATTGTTTTGATTCATTCTATCCGTTAATGAACCATAGGCAGCACCACAAAGTATAGTTACCATTAAAGAACTTATTATAATACATATTCTATGTTTTTTACATTTATAATACACAAATAATCCTGCATAAACTAAAAACATAAAAATAAGCAGCGGTAATTCCTGTGCTTTAGAAGTCAGAAACCCTGCAGAAGCTACAAAAAAATATATAAAATGTCTTATAGAAGGGTTATCCCTAGTTATTAGATTTAAGTAAGTGCCAAAACTTAAAAAAAAGAATACAATAGTTCCTGCTTCTCCATAAAAAGAATTAAAATAAGTTATATAGGATGTATCTGTAAAAAACAAAACAATAAGTATTCCTGCTGACACCTTTAATAAATTAGATAACCTTTTAAAATTAATTATAAGAAATATTGCCCATAAAAATATTACAGAATACACAAAAGATAGATATCTTATGTTAAATAGCTTATTATCGAATTGATGTACCAATAGTGATATAAATACTGCTAATTTTAATAATATACTTCCAGAAACCCAGTTTTTATCAAAAAATATGTACATATGTGATTTCGATATTATATAATTCAAATGTACAAATCTGTCATAAATTCCCTCATAAGTAGTGGATAAATCCCACAGCCCCCCATATAAAAGAAGTCTTCCAAAATCTCCATTATCACATTTTCCTAAAATAGGATATATAAAAAGAGTATTTATCAATATGGCTCCTATAATCAATAGAATTATTGTCTGAATCAAATAATTATTTTTAATATAAATTAATTTTTCCCTAAACCATTTCATTTAATTTAAACTCCATCATTTTATTTTTAGCTTGCATTAAATACTTCTTCAAAATGACAAGAAACTCCTTCTAAAAACAAAAAATTTAATGTTTTCTTAATAGTTATTCATAGAAGAACTTATAGTTGAAAAATTTCTTCGAAAACTATATTATTGTATATATAATATAATTAGAACTTAGGAGAGGATGGACATTTATATGAGATTGTCAAATAGAATTTTAAATATGCAGTTTTCACCTATTCGTAAACTGGCACCCTATGCTGCAGAAGCAAAAAAAAGAGGTATTAAAGTTTATCATTTAAATATTGGTCAACCAGATGTACTGACTCCAGATATATTTTTCAAGGCAATTGAAAATTTCAAAGAAAATGTATTGAAATATACGGATTCACAGGGCATGGATGCACTTCAAGAAAGCTTCATAAAATATTACAAAAAATGGGGTACAGAATTTTCTAAAGATGAACTTGTGGTAACTAACGGTGGTAGCGAAGCTATAATGCTAACCTTTATGACAATATGTGATCCGGGAGATGAAATAGTTTCCCCGGAACCCTTCTATACCAATTACAATGGTTTTGCAGAGTCAGCTTCAGCTAAAATGGTTCCATTTTTAACAAAAGCTGAAGATGGATTTCACCTGCCAGATAAAAAAATAATAGAAAGCAAAATAACCCCTAGAACAAAAGCACTTATGATTTCAAATCCTGGTAATCCTACTGGAACTGTATACACCGCAGAAGAACTTAGAATGCTGGCAGATATAGTTAAAGAACATGACCTATATTTAATAGCCGATGAAGTTTATAGAGAGTTCGTATACGATGGATTAAAATACACTTCCACACTTACTTTAAAGGATATAGCTGATAGAGTTATAATTGTAGACAGCATATCTAAACGTTATAGTGCCTGTGGTGCTAGAATTGGCTTAGTAGCATCAAAAAATAAAGAATTTATGCACAATATAATGAAGCTGTGTCAAACCAGATTATGTGTACCTACCGTAGAGCAAATTGGAGCAGCAGCTTTAAAAGACACTCCTGACAGCTATTTTGTGGAAACAAGAAAAGAATATGAAAAGAGAAGAAATATATTAATGGAAGGTCTTCAGAAAATCCCAAATGTTATATGCAGAAAACCTAGTGGTGCTTTTTACATAGTTGCTAAATTACCTATATCAGATTCACAAGATTTTGCAAAATTTTTATTAACTGACTTCAATAAAAATGGTAAAACTGTAATGGTTGCCCCTGCTGACGGTTTTTATGCTACTGAAGGTCTTGGAAAAGATGAAATAAGAATATCTTACTGTTTAAATTGCGATGATTTAAAAGATGCTATGGGTTTATTAAAAATAGCTCTGGAAGAATACACAAAAACTAAAAAATAATTTATTCCATTATTTTTTACCTTCTGAATATAAACTAAATAAGAGTTTACCTTAAAGTAAACTCTTATTTGGTTTAATAAGAATTATTTTTCTAGTTCCCAGTTAAATCTTTCTTTTCTAACCTTAAATCCAACACTTTTATATAGATTTAATGCTTTATAATTAGAATTCCGTACTTTTATAACTGTTTTATGAAAATCATTTTGGTATATTATATTTAAGAGATAACTTAAAAGATATTTACTATACCCTCTGCCTCTATACTTTTGTATTATACCAAAGTTAACTATAACAGGAATATCATTTTCTATTATGATCTGACCGTATCCTATATATTCCTTATTTCTTTTTAAAAAAACAGATCCTTCTTCAAAATAGTAACTCTGTAATTGTTCCATGTATATGTCTTCCAAAATCAAAGGTATTCTATTTTGTTCATGAAATATCTCATTTTGTATAATACATCTTTTTTGTTCGTCTTTTCCTTTTTTAAACATTTCAAAATTCAGATTTTCCCCTATGCCTAAATCCACACTTCCATGTATTTCCCTAAAAAGAACCAAGGTACCTTCTTTTTTTTCAAAACCTATATTTTCAAGCAGTATGGAGTTGTAAGTATTATCTTCACATAAATATTTTAAAATACAGTGTTTCTTTATAGTGCTTATCAAATATACATAGGGTTTACTGTCTTCCTTTTCATCAGTGATAGCTACAGCTACATTCATTGCATTTATATTATACACATTTTTACATATTATATCAGTCCAAATATAGCCTATATAATCAAAATTATTTCTAAGCAATTTTACTGTTCTTCTTAAGAATATCTGTTTGGCGAAATTAGATTTATCATATACTTCAAAAAAATCTTTGTTTAGATTATTAAACAACCTTCTTTCGGAATTCAGTTTTTTAAAACAATTTAAATTTCTCTTTACCAATGATACACATTCATACATATAAATTTCCCCTAAACCTATTGTTTAGAATAATAAATGAACTTTAAAATAAGAGACCATCTCCCGGCGATGATCTCCTATATATTTGAGGCTTTTACTTCTACAACTTGTTCAAATATACCTCTTTTTATTTCAGTTGCCGTCATATTTTTTGCATTAAATTTTTCAGTCATGTAGTTACAAGCATCCCAAGGATTTATTCTATCTCCACAAGTAAACACATCCACAGCAGCATAACCAAGCTCAGGCCACGTATGAATAGTTAGATGGGATTCAGATATTATAACTACTCCACTTATGCCCTGAGGGCTAAATTTATGAAATGCAACTTCTCTGACTTCTGCTCCTGCCTTCAAAGCTGAATCTACCATTATTCTCTCTATAAAGTCTTTATTATTTAATATTTCGCCGTCACATCCATAAATCTCTGCTAGAATATGTCTCCCTAATTCATTCATTTTTCACATCTACCCCCTTTGAAAAAAATATAACAATTAAATTTTATCAAAAATAATAGAAAAGTCAATATATAATACTAATATTAAAAATTTACTTTTAAAATCTCTATTTTTTAAAAGATTTCTCTGATTTCCTATGTATATCATATAAAAATATAGTATTTACTTAAATTCAAGTAAATATATTTGTAAAATAAACTATATTTTATCTTCGGGTATTAAATTTTTAGCGGTATTTTAATGGTAAATGTGAAAAAATTCTATAGAACAAATATTAAATTTCATCTACTTCTTTTATACTTAGAGCTATCTTTTCATTTTCCTTATTTACTTCTAAAATTTTTGCTTTTATTTCTTGTCCAATCTCCAGTGCATCTCCTGGTTTATCTATTCTTTTATGACTTATTTGGGATATATGTACTAACGCATCTACCCCAGGTTCCAATTCTACAAATGCACCAAAGTTAGCAAATCTAACTACTTTTCCAAGGACTACACTTCCTACTGGATATTTTATATCTACATTATTCCAAGGATCCTCCATAAGTTTCTTTAAAGACAAGGATAATTTTTTCTTTTCCTTATTTATATCCAATATATAAACTTGAATTTTATCCCCTATTTTCAAAACATCTCCCGGTTTATTAACTCTTCCCCAGGATAGTTCAGACACATGAAGAAGTCCATCAACACCCTGTACATCAACAAATGCACCAAAATCAGTTAATCTTCTAACTTCTCCTTCTACTACCGTATCTTTCTCAAGCTTGTTCCAAGTTTCTTCTTCCCTCTTTTCTCTTTCCAGCCTCAAAATTTCCCTTCTTGACGCTACTACTCTAGTTCCTTTTCTCTCCTGTTTAAATTCAATTATATTAACTTCCAATTCCTTATCTAAATATTGAGAAAGATCATTTACATGATATAGTTCCACATGGGAGGCCGGTATAAAAACTCTAGCTCCTTTATAATTAGCTACTAATCCTCCATTTACATCTTCTTTTACTGTAACTTTTAAAGATGTCTTATTTATACTAGAATCTTCTAATTCTTTATAGGCATTTTCTCTGTCTAATTCTAATTTGGATAATACCACATAGCCATCTTCATTTTGCCTTCTTATTACTTTAACATCCAATTCATCTCCAACACCAATCAATTCCTCTAAATTGGCGCCATCTTCCCTTGTAACTTCAGATTTTGGAAGTATTCCATCTGATTTATATCCTATATTTAAAAAAACCTCTTTCGAATTTACAGATATTACTACCCCTTTAATTTTTTCCCCCAATATTACCTGGGTATCATTTTTATCCATATAAGATAATTGTTCATTTAATTCTAAATTTTTGTCATCACTCATTTTTAAAACTGCCTCCTTTATTATCCAATTGGGTGTTGAAGCTCCTGCTGTAACACCTATAGTTTTAATTTTATTTGTCTTAATTATATTATCAGGTATTTCTCCTGAATTTTCAACATGAATTGTATTATTACAATTATTTTTACATATTTCGTAAAGCTTGGTAGTATTAGAACTGTTTTTACCACCTATTACTACCATCATATCTACTTTCTTTGATATACGTTCTGCAGCTTTCTGGCGGAACTCTGTAGCACTGCATATAGTATTGAATGCAATAAACTCCTTGCATTTTTTAGCTACTATATTCAATACCTTTTCCCAATTAGACTGTTTTTCTGTAGTTTGTGAAACTATACATATTTTTAAAGGTAACTCATCTAAATCCACGCCATTTTTTGATATAATGCCGGTATTTTCACACCACCCATTTATGCCTAATACTTCAGGATGGTTAATATCCCCTACTATCAATATACTATACCCTAATTTATAATACTTTTCTACTTTTTTCTGTATGTTGGAAACATAAGGACAGGTGGCATTTACCACATTGATCTTTCTATTTTCTAAAAAATCTAATATGTATTTTGCCACACCATGAGAACGTATTACAACTACATCATTTTCCTCAAGATTATATATCTTATCCAACTCTATAGGATATATACCTTTTTCCTTTAAATTATTCACTACATCACTATTATGGATCAAAGGACCTAGGGTATATATATCCTTTTTGAATTTTTTTCTAGCATTTACAGCCTCAGTAACAGCTCTCTCCACTCCAAAGCAAAATCCAGATTTATCTGCCAATATAATGTTCATATACTCCACCTTTAGAACTACTCTTTAATATATTTTTTTATGTAACCTGAAATAATTTCTACCACCTGATAAATAGAAAGTCCAGATGAATTTATTTCCACAGCATCTTCTGCTTTTATAAAAGGTGAAGATGCCCTATGGGAATCCATATAATCTCTCTTAATTATCTCCTCTAATATATCATCATACTCCACATCTATATTTTTCTTTCTTAATTCCAAATATCTTCTCTTTGCTCTTTCACTGGCACTAGCTGTAAGGAAAAACTTCAAAGGTGCATTTTTTAAAACTACAGTACCTATATCCCTACCATCCATAATTACATTAAATTTTCCCGCCATATCTTGCTGCAATTTCACAAGCAACCTTCTAAGCTTAGAGATGGCAGCATAATTAGACACATTATTACTTACATTGGGGTGCTTTATATCCTCTGTCAAATCTTCGCCATTTACAATGAGTTTTTCTCCTTCAAAATGTATTTCAAGGGATTTCACAACTTCACATACCCTATCTACATCCTTGTAGCATATTCCATTCCTCATACATAAAAGTGCAGCTGCCCTATACATAGAGCCTGTATTTATATACATAAGATTAAATTTATGGGCTATAATATTTGCTATAGTACTTTTACCTGCAGCTGCAGGTCCATCAATTGCTACAGATATATTCAAAATGTCATTCCGCCTTTCCATCTTCAAAAAACATATCATAAATTAATATGAGAAGTCCCATATTAAAATCCTACTTATATATTCTATAAAAAAATATAAAATCCTTTATTTATATTATTATTGATTGAATTAAATTCATAATTCATTTTTAATTTTACTTCCTGCTAAAAATCCAGTAGACAATGCAATTTGCATATTGAAGCCTCCAGTATTGGCATCCACATCTATTATCTCCCCTGCAAAATATAAATTTGAGACTATTTTTGAATTCATGGTAGAGGAATCTATTTCTTTAATACTAACTCCACCTGATGTAATTATAGCCTCTTCTATGGGTCTAACACCTTTTATATGCATAGTAAAATTTTGCAATAATACAGCCAACTGCTGTCTTTCATCCTTAGTTATGGAATTACATTTTTTATCTGATTCTATACCGCATAAATTTAAAATTACCCCAATAAGTTTCTTAGGAAGTAATCCACCTAAAGAGTTTTTAAAACTTTTATTTGAATGATTTAAAAATTCCCTCTGCAGCCTTTTATCTAATTCCTGAAAATTAAGAGCAGGTTTCAAATTTACAACTGCTTTTAATTTTTTATTGTTTTTTACCACTCTGCTGGCACTTAGAACAACCGGTCCTGAAATTCCAAAATGAGTAAACATCATTTCTCCAAATTCCCTATATAAAATATTATTATTAGAATCCACTACACTTAATTCTACATTTTTAAGCGAAAGCCCCTGCAACATTTTTACCCAATCCTCTTTAATTTCCATAGGAACAAGAGCTGGTGTAATTTTTGTTATAGTATGCCCTAGATCTTCAGCTATTTTATATCCTTCTCCCGTGGAGCCGGTTTGTGGATAGGACATCCCTCCTGTACAAAGTATGAATATTTCTCCTGCTATAACTGAACTATCTTCAAGTTGAACTACTTTTATAAGATTATTCCTACAAATAAATTTTTTAATTTTAGAATTAAGCTTTATCACCACATTTTTTCTTATCAATTCTTTTTCCATGGCTTTAATTAAATCAGAAGATTTATCGGACTTCGGGAAAACCCTTCCCCCTCTTTCAATTTTTAAATCCACTCCTAACTTATTGAAAAATTCAAAAGTATCTTTATTTGTAAAAGAATAAAGGGAACTATATAAAAAATAAGAATTTACAGGTATATAGTCAAAAAACTCACTTATATCTTTCGAATTGGTTATATTACATCTTCCCTTTCCCGTTATAAACATCTTTTTCCCGAGTTTTTCATTTTTCTCAATTAAAGTAGTATTAAATCCCCTATTTGCAGCAGTTATTGCCGCCATCATTCCAGAGGGTCCTCCCCCAATTACTATTACCTTTGCCATTAATTCATACACCTTATTTCCAAACTAATTTTGATCTTTTAGTGAATACACCTCATATTCTTGCCATATAGTTTCAAGATCTGAAAAAGTAGAGGAAATTTTTTCTTTTTCCTGCAATCCAACAGCAATAACAAGTGCATTAATTACACTTAATGGGGCCACCAATGAATCTACAAAAGAAGTCATATTGCTTTGAGCAATTAAAGTATAATCCGCCCTAGCCGCCAGAGGAGACAAAAGGCTGTCTGTAATAGCTACTACTTTAGCATTCCTGCTTTTTGCAAAAGCCAGAGCCTCTATGGTTCTCACAGCATATCTTGGAGATCCTATTCCTATTACCAGATCATTACTTGTCAAATTTATCATCTGTTCAAAAATATCACTTATTCCATATCCCACAACTTTTACATTATCTAATATTAAATTTAAGTAAAATCCCAGAAAATCTGCAATGGCAGTAGAACTCCTGAGTCCTATTATATATATTTTATCTGCCTTGAATATATTGTCTACCACATCATCAAAAGTCTTGTGGTTTATTTTTTCAAGAGTAGCTCTTATATTTTCCATGTCAGATTTCAAAACACTTTTCAGTGGACTTTCCTGACTTACAAAATCATTTGATAACTCAATTCTCTGTACTGTAGTAAGCTTATTTTTTATAAGTTCTTGAAGAGATTTTTGCAACTTTGGATAGCCTGAAAACCCCAATTCATTTGCAAATCTAACTACAGTGGATTCACTTACTCCTACATTTATCCCTAATTTTGCAGCTGTCATAAAAGCAGCCTTGTCATAATGTTTTAAAATATATTCGGCTATTAATTTTTGACCTTTACTCAATCTTGGAAATTTAATTTGAATTGTTCTTATTAAGTCCTGATTATTGGTGCTTTCCATTTACTTCATTCCTTTCTCTCCATCCATGTCAACTTTGCAATATTTGTTTCATTTTAACATCTATTGAGTAAATTATCAATATAATATTCAATTGTTTATTCAATTAACTATTTAATCATTCTTATAAATATTTATTACACTTTTATTATTCCTCTTGCATATTCCAAAAGTGAAACCATAATCACTTAAATTTTTATTCAAAAAATCCACAATTTTATACATATCTTCATAGTCCTTAAACTCTTTTGATGAAATTAATTCTAATTCATTTTTCATAATAACTTTCCACCTTTTATGTATTGTATTTCTTTTTTAGTTAGATATCTCCATGTTCCTTCCTTAAGATTACCAAGCTTTATATCTCCTATAGCAATTCTCCTTAAATCCATTACAGGATGTCCTATGGCATCACACATCCTTCTAACCTGCCTATTTTTTCCTTCATGTATTTCTATTATTACTTTTGAATTTCCATCTTTTGAACCAATATAATTAAATTTTGATTTAGCCGTTATATATCCTCCTATGTCTATGCCATTTTCAAATCGTTTTATCTCTTTATTAGAAGGTACTCCTTTTATTGCAGCAACATATACTTTAGGTTTATTGCTTCCTGGATGAGCTATATTATTATAGATACTGCCATCATTTGTAAGTATTATAGCCCCGGAAGTATTATAATCAAGCCTTCCTATGGGGTAAACTCTTTCACTTACCTGTACTATATCAAGAAGTGTCTTGCGCTCCCTGTCATCTTTAACAGAAGATATATATCCTTTAGGTTTATTTAATAATATATATACTTTTCTATTTTCTTTTTTTATTCTTTTATTATCTATCAGAATTTCATCCTTTTTATCATCAATTGTTGTTCCTATCCTATCTATAGTTACGCCATTCACTTTTACTCTTCCTTCTAATATTATACTTTCACATTTTCTTCTTGATGCCACTCCACAGGAAGCCATATATTTATGTAATCTTTCTATCATATTATCCATCATCCATCCTATCTACAACATTAAGTATAGTATACTTGATATAATAAAATTAATCCTCAGTGATATTATTGAGGATTAATTTTATTATTCTACTTCCTGTATACTTATTTGTCTTATATGTTTAGTGTGATTCCATTCTTTGTTATTCTTGTCCAATATTCCTTGTATTGTTATTGGTATCCATGTCAAAGTATATATACCGTAGAGCAGATACCATACAAATATTCTAAGGGAACGTTTGCCACCTAACAAGGATATTCCTATTATAAATACCAAAAAATATATAATAGTTCCAGATACTGTCTCTAAAAGAGTAGGTGAATTAAACAACAGAGCGAGTACCACTATATTGAAGGAATATAGAACGAATATAGAAAACATCCTCTTTGACAATTTATTTTCCAGCATCATTATAAAAGGTGTCACCAGAAATTGAACTATACTAAAGGTTTTCCATACTATAGGTATGAAATATATATTTATAACAAATATATTCAATCCATGAGTATTCTGTAGAATAGTTATAAAGGCTGAAAGCCCTATCAATAAAGTTACAAAAGGCTGTATAGTATATATGGCACAGTCAAGTGCAGTTAGATTTTTATCTATCAGTGCTTTTTTTACAAGTTTAAAGAAGAATCTGGATGCAACATCTGTAAATCCTTGCATCCATCTTTTTCTCTGATGCCAGGATTGTTTTAGTGTTAAAGGCTTTTCATCATATACTACAGCATTATGAGCCCATCCCACTTTATATCCATTTAATACCAATTTGCAAGTAAACTCTAAATCTTCAGTTAAACAAGTAGCACCCCATCCAAGTTGCTTTAGTATATCTGTATCCATACAAAAGCCAGTGCCTCCGATTTGATTTGATAATCCAAGATTTGATCTAGAAAGTTGAAAAAGCCTATTGGCAGTCCAAAAAGAAATTGAATAGGAACCAGTTATCCATGAATCATTAGGATTTTTACTGTCTATGTAACCTTGAACAACTTTATATCCTTGACATAGTTTATAATTCATTTCCATGAGAAAATTCTTTGAAACCAAATTATCTGCATCAAAAACAGCTATAGAATCATATTGTTTATCCATTTTAAATATTTTATTGAACATCCATTCTAGTGCATATCCTTTTCCTTTTTTATCTGGAACTTTTCTTTCAAACACATTTACATTATATTTTCTTGCTATGGATGCCGTATTATCTTCACAATTATCCGCAATAACAAAAATATCATACATATCTTTAGGATAATCAAGATCTTTTAAACTTTCTATTATTTTTGCAATAACCATCTCTTCATCATGAGCTGCTACCAAAAGGGCAAAAGTATTTTTAGGCACACATTTATCTGCACCATTATCTCTTTTTTTATAGAGTCCAAATAAAGAAAGTACCAGGTAATACATTGTGATTGTGAAAACTGATATTTGAAAAATAGCTGTAAAATTAAAAATAAACTCTTTCATCACAAAAATCCTTCCTTATATAATATATTTATCCTATTATACTGAAACAAATATACATCAAGTGATTCTTAGGATCAGGTGGATTTTACCTATAGAAAATATCTATATCCATCTGAGCCTTCTTAAAGTATCTTAGTATCTTTAAACACTTAAAATACGTTATCCTTTAGGAGAAGAACTTATCCAGGGACTGTTATGAAAATGACAGTCTTCAGATAAAATACCGTATATCATGATACCACAGATTTTCACTTATGTAGTATATGTCGGAATATTCTAACCAATAAAATCTATATATTTTTTCTTTTCATACTAAAGTAACTTTATATAAATCTTCTCTTCTATGCTGAAATACAGGTATAGATTTTCTTACTTCATATATATATTTCAAATCTATCTCCGATAATAGTATTCCCTCTTTTTCATCTAATATATTTAATATCTTTCCCCAGGGATCTACTACAAGAGAATTTCCATAAGACACATAAGAATAATTCATATTTCTTGCTGGTGATATTCCTACAGTATATAGTTGATTTTCTACTGCAGCACTTCTAAATAACAGTTCCCAATGAGATGGTCCCGTAGTTGTATTAAAAGAAGCTGGAATAAATATAATTTTTGCTCCTTGAAGTGCCATAAGTCTCATAAGTTCAGGAAATCTTACGTCATAACAGACAGCTACACCTATTTTTCCCCATTTTGTATCTATTACAGTAACTTTGTCTCCAGGAGTCAAAACTTCTGATTCTTTAAATGTTATTTTACCTTTTATATCTACATCAAATAAATGCATTTTTCTATGCTTTCCTATTAATTCTCCTTTTTCATCGAATACAAAAGAAGTATTATATATTTTTCCTTCATCATCAATTTCAGGTATAGAACCTCCAACTATATATATTCCTATATCTTTAGCTGTAGAGGATAACATGTTTAAAGTTTCTCCCCTGCAATCCTCCCTTTCTGCATATTCTCTAAAATACTTGACATTGTAGTAACAATTAAACATTTCCGGCAGTGCTACTATATCAGCTCCTTTACTTGCAACCTCATATATAGCTTCCTTTGCTCTTTTTATATTGTTACTTTTTGAAGACTTTGAAATCATCATTTGACACAAGCCTATTTTCATAACAAAACACCTTCTTTTAATTACCTCATGTATTTGCTTATAACATTCCAGTCCTTACAATTATTATATACCCTTAATTATAGTTTATTATTGTGGACTATTCAATGATAGATAAAAATTTAATATTTAAGATACAATTTACCTGCCTATATTTTACTATCACCCCCATATAACATAAAATTTTATTCTAATATAAATTAACACTATTGATTAAAAATACCCTGCATTATATAATTTTAATATTGTCATTTAAGTTAAAAATAATAAACTATTATGAATAGGAGATCATCTAATGAAACAACATGCCCTTTCCAGAACCGAGTTATTGTTTGGAAAAGAAGCTTTAGAAAAATTAAAACACTGTACTGTGGCACTATTTGGTTTAGGTGGTGTAGGAAGCTTTGCTCTTGAAGCTTTAGTAAGAGGAGGTATAGGCCATATTATATTAGTAGATGATGATACAATTTGTCTAACAAATATAAACAGACAGATACATGCCACCTTTAGTACAATAGGTAAATATAAAGCAGATGTCTTAAAAGACAGGATTTTAGACATAAATCCTAATTGTAAGGTAGATTCCTATAAAATATTTGCAGATGAAAGCAATATAGATACTATTGTACCTCTCACTACCCACTATGTAATTGATGCCATTGATACTGTATCTTCAAAAATATCCCTTATATTATGGTGTAAAAATCATAATATAAATATAATTAGTTGTATGGGTACTGGTAATAAACTAGATCCCACTAAATTTAAAATATCCGATATTTATAATACGAAAATATGTCCTCTAGCTAAAGTAATGAGACACGAACTGAAAAAACGAGGGATAAAGGATTTAAAGGTATTATATTCAGAGGAAATTCCTAAGAAACCCAAAACGGAAGAAGTTACAACTTGTGAAGAAGGATGTGTATGTACTGGCGGCTCAAAAAAGTGTGTATACAAACGTCAAATACCCTCCAGCAATTCTTTTGTTCCTCCTGTGGCAGGAATGATATTAGCAGGCCAAGTAATTAAAGACCTACTATCATTATGAGCATTTATCCAAAGGCCCACAACATCACTTTATAGGAGCCTTTGGATAAGTTTATTCAGGATAATTAAGATTTTTCTCACTAATATTCTCCAGTACATTCTCCAAATATTTTCTTGCCAGATATTTAGCCATAGGCAAATTCATATCAAGGTAATTTCCACAATCTCTAGGTGATGCACCTGGAATTTCTCCATCATATTCTGCAATAAATTGAAACATATCTTTAACCAAGCCTATAATCTCTCTTGATTCAAATTCCTTATTATCCCCCAATAGCAAATACAACCCTGTCCTACATCCCATAGGTCCAAAATAAACTATCTTGCTGCCATACTCTTTGTGATTTCTGAGAAAAGTTGCTCCCAGATGCTCAATAGCATGAAGTTCAGCGGTATTCATTACTGGTTCAAAATTTGGTCTTGTCATTCTGATATCAAAAGTAGTTATTATTGCTCCATTAATATTATCTTTCCTTGAAACATACACTCCAGGCAATAGTTCCAAGTGATTAATTGTAAAACTAGTTATCTTATTCATATCTATCTCCATTTCATTTTTTATATAATTAATTATAGTATATATTCTTATATTTTTCTATGTTGCTTGTTTACTTTTATTTTGTATTTACATAATATATATAATGTAAATATTATTTTTTATTCCAAAATAGAAAGGATACAAATACTCCTATTATAATTACTCCAAATATAGTCTCCAGCATAACCAATATCCTTACAAGCATAGAGTTTGGTAAAATATCCCCATAGCCCAGTGTAGTCATAGTAACAGCACTAAAGTACATAAAATTCCATATAGGATATTGAAAATTTCCATTTATTATGGATTTAAGTACCAAAGGACTATTATCTAAAAAGGATATAGAATTTTCTATAAGTTTTGGAAAGTAAAAATTTAAAGGATAATAAAAATATTCTTTCTTGAAAATTTCATTACAGAGTAAATTATAATCATTTACCCAAATATATTTGCTTTCTATCTTTTCAAATTTATTCTTAGCACTTTTTTTATAGCTTTTGAAATCCTTATATTTTTCCTTTTCATCTATTTTGTAAAAACATATTTTTAACTTATTACTATTAAATTTGCTGCTTACTTTATCTTCTCCTAAATCTTCTATACTTATATGAGTGATATCCCGGCTTTGAAATAAAAGATAATAATAATTAGCCCAATTTTCCCCTAATACTTTATCAAAAGCAAATATATTTACATAAAAAGAGGACTCTGCAGTTTCCAGCTTTGCAATAGGTCTTTTATATTCTTTAGAGGATATAAGATATTCCACCATATCTTTAAGTTCCCTATTATATATGATAATATTTAAATTCTTTCTAAAAGCCTCCACCTTTGTATTCATATTCACATCATTTTGAAATATAAAAAATTCTCCCTGGGAGTCATTTGCTATATCCCAGTAAATAAGTCCAAAAGAGACTAATATAATTACATAAAGTAATGCCAACATAAATAAAATAGTTCTTTTTTTGAGTTTATGTAAACTAACAAACCACCTCATAATATAACCTCTACAATTAATAAAATAGATATATCTATTTATACTTTTACAAAAAGCTTATTATCACATCTATTTATTGCAATAAAAAGAAATCTACTTATTCAGCAGATTTCTTTTTATTAATTCATATTAATCTTCTTCTATAATTTTATATAATATATTTAATCCTTCTTCCAGATCTTCTTTTGAAATAACAAGAGGAGGCAATAATCTCACTACATTTGGCCCTGCAGTCAGTACAAGAAGACCTTTTTTTAAAGCCTCTTTTTGTATTTTAGATGCTTCTCCTTCAATTTCTATTCCTATCATAAGTCCCATTCCACGAACTTCTAATATGTTTTTTTTGTTTTTATTTTTAAAATACTTTCTAACAAAGTTTCCTTTTTCACGCACTTCCTTTAAAAAAGAATCTTCACTTATTACATTCAATACTTCTAGTGCACCTGCTGCACAAACAGGATTTCCCCCAAAAGTAGAGCCATGATCTCCATATTGAAAGGTGTTGTTTAATTTTTCATTACAAAGCACAGCACCTATAGGTAATCCTCCTCCCAAACCCTTTGCAGTGGACATAATATCCGGACATACACCATAATTGTTAAACCCGTATAGTTTACCTGTTCTTCCTATGCCACATTGAATTTCATCACATATAACTAAGATGTCATCTTTTTTTGCTATTTCAAAAACCTTATGAACAAATTCTTCACTTAATGGATTTATTCCTCCCTCTCCCTGGATAGGTTCTATCATAATAGCACAAATTGATGAGTCTATAGATTTTTCTAATTCTTTAACATTAGCCTCTGCATATTTAAAGCCTTCAGTAAAAGGATAAAAATATTTATGAAGTTTTTCCTGACCTCCTGCTTTTAATGTGGTTATAGTTCTACCATGAAAACTCTTTTTTAATGTAAGTATGGTATTTCTAGCCTTTCCATGTTTATCAAAACTATACTTTCTTGCCAGCTTTATAGCTCCTTCATTAGCTTCTGCACCAGAATTACAAAAAAACACCTTACTCATATCTGAAGTTTCAGTAAATTTTTTAGCTAGTTCCAATACAGGAATATTCAAAAATATGTTAGAAGTATGGACTACCCTTTCCAGTTGGGCTTCTACAGCTTTAATCCAGTTCTTATTCCCATAACCTAAAGCCATTACACCAATGCCTGATGTAAAATCCAGGTATTCCTTGTTATCTGTATCAAACAGCTTGCACCCTTCTCCATGAGTGAATACCACAGGAAGATGGTTATAAGTATTCATAAGATATTTTTTTCCATAATCTAAATAATCCAAATCAATCTCCTCCTAATAAATCATAGTTCCTATGCCTTCTTTTGAAAATAATTCCACAAGAAGACAATGAGGTACCCTTCCATCAATAATATGTGCACTTTTAACCCCTGACTTGATAGCCTCAACACAACAATTGATTTTAGGTAACATTCCACCTTTTATAATATTATCTTCATATAATGCCTCAATATCTTTTAATCTTAATTCTGAAATTAAAGTAGAATTATCTTCTATATCTGTCATAACCCCAGGTACATCCGTAAGAAGTATCAAATTTTGTGCCTTCAGAGCCGCTGCAATTTTAAAAGTACATGTATCTGCGTTTACATTATAGGTTTCATTATCCTCTCCAAGAGCTACACTACTTATTACTGGAATATACCCATTATCTATAGAACTTATTATAATTTCAGTATTTATATCTGTTATCTCCCCTACTTTTCCAAGATCCACATCTTTTGAAATCTTTTTAGCCTTTATCATGGCTCCATCTATTCCACAAAGTCCAAGAGCTTTCCCTCCATAACTTTGAATCAATTTCACCAAATCTTTATTTACCTTTCCACTAAGTACCATTTGAACTACATCCATGGTTTCTTCATCTGTATATCTCAATCCATCTATAAAAATACTCTCTTTATTTAATTTCTTTAAATAAGAAGAGATAAATGGCCCTCCTCCGTGAACAACTACCAAATTTATTCCCACACATTTCATAAGTACTAAATCATTTATAATATATTTTTTAAGCTGTTCATCCAACATAACACTGCCACCATACTTAACAACTATTGTTTTTCCTCTGTATTTTTGAATATAGGGCAATGATTCCGCTAATATTTTTGCCACCTCATTATGATTCAATTCCTCCCATACCTCCTTAAGACATATAACTTCCATTAATTTTTACATAATCATAGGTTAAATCACAACCCCAGCAGCATACACTATAATTCCCAGAATTAAAATTTAAAACTATGCCTACTACGTTCTCTGAAAGTATGTCTACAGACTTTTCAATTGAAAAATCCACAGGATTGCCATTTTTAAATACAAGTATACTTCCCTTTGAACTTTCCATGGATACTTCCAGTTTATTTATATCAAAGTCTACCCCTGAATATCCTATTGCATCTAATATTCTGCCCCAATTGGCACTTCTTCCAAACAAAGCAGTTTTTACAAGACTTGAACATATTACTGATTTACCTAACATTTCCCCCTCTTTCTCTCCAGCTACATTCATAATTCTACATTCTATTAATTTAGTGGCGCCCTCTCCATCCTTTGCAATCATTTTAGCCAATTCTATATTTAACTTCTTTAATGCCTGTAAAAATATGTTATAATCTTCATCTTCCTCTTCTATAACAGGATTTTCAGCTAATCCATTGGCCATAACAATTACCATGTCATTGGTAGAGGTATCTCCATCTACTGAAATTCTATTATAACTTACCCTTACACTTTCTTTTAATGCCTTGTTTAAAAGATTTGCATCTATATTTACATCCGTGGTAATAAAAGAAAGCATAGTTGCCATATTAGGGTGTATCATCCCAGACCCCTTTGCCATGGCTCCAATTACCACCTTTTTTCCTCCAAGTTCAAAGGTTACAGCCAATGTCTTTTTAAAAGTATCTGTGGTAAGTATGGCTCTTGCTGCATCTTTTCCCCCATTTTTATTTAATCTCTTCGTAAGACATGGAATAGCTTTTTTTATAGCACCAATATTTAATTTCACACCTATAATTCCTGTGGAGGCTACAAGTACATTGTTCTCTTCAATCTGCAATTCTTCCCCCACACTTCTGCACATCTCTTTTGCATGGTTTATTCCCTCTTCCCCTGTACAGGTATTGGCATTTCCACTATTTATAATTATAGCTTGAGCCTTTTTATTTTCTAAATGTTCTTTTGTAACTAAAAGAGGTGCCCCCTTAACTATGTTTTTAGTATATACTCCTGCTGAATTACAAGGTTTAGTTGACATCACAAGAGCTAAATCCTGCAAATTATTCTTCTTAAGGCCACAGCTAATTCCAGAAGCTGTAAAACCTTTAGGAGAAGTAATTCCACCTTCTACAATTTCTAAATTCATCTTAAATGTCCTCCTTAAAATTTAATTAAAAAACGGCTGGTACATAGGTAAGTCCTTCTCTTTCATCCAAGCCCAATAGGATATTCATATTTTGAATTGCCTGTCCTGCTGCTCCTTTTATCATATTATCTAAACATGATATAATTATAAGCTTATTATTTTCACTATCATAATGCATAGAAATACAACAATAGTTAGAAAGCCGTACATTATTTACTTTAGATACTTCTCCTAAAGGAAGTATTCTTACAAAAGGCTCTTCCTTATAGAATTCACAATATTTCTGGTATATACTTTCTATATCTATTGAACTCTTAGGAGTTGTATATATAGTAGATAAAATTCCCCTGTTTATTGGAATCAAATGTGGAATAAAAGTAAGTTTTACTTTTTCTTCTGACACACTACTCAAATTTTCCTCTATTTCTGGAGCATGTCTATGATTTGCAACTTTATAAGCACTAAAACTCTCGTTGCAATTTACAAAATGACTGCTTTCACTAAGAACTTTTCCCGCACCAGTTAATCCTGATTTACAATCTGCAATTATACCTTTTTCTTCTATTAAGCCCTCAGAAATAAGCGGTAAAATACCAATTTGGACAGAAGTAGCATAACACCCTGGATTTCCTACAATCTTACATTCTTTTATATATTTCCTGTTTAATTCCGGAAGTCCATATACAGAATTTTCATGCAATTCTGGTGTAACAAAATTTTTACCATACCATTTTCTATATGAAGATTCATTTTTAAATCTAAAATCTGCACCCATGTCTATACATATTTTATTTTTAGCCACTGCCTTTTCCACAATAGGTTCACTTACTCCACTTGGCAAAGCTAAAAAAATTAAATCACTTTTTTTTATAATTTCATCATCTTTTTCACATACAAGTTCTTTCAAGTCATAAAAGCCTGGATATAAACTATTTATAGGTTTTCCCTTATAGCTTGTAGATGATATACCTGATATTTGAATTTTGTTATGATTTGACAAGAGCCTTATTAATTCCGCTCCTACATAACCTGTTCCTCCAACAACTCCTACCTGTATCAAATCAATTTGCCTCCTTTTAAATCATAATTGGCTATAAAAATATAATAACTACATATTTTTTAAATATGTAGTTATTATATGACTTTATAAATAAATATGCAATATTTTTTTATAAAAATTAATTCAATATTTTTCATAAGCACTTGAAAAATTCATGTTAAAAAGCATTTTTTCTAAAATTATCCTATGATTTTGAAATTATTTCATTATAAATATGCAATAATAAAAAAATAAAAGTCTTTATAAACTTACAAAAACTTTTATATTTAAAATGTACTTTATTACAAATATACTATTTATTGCCTACAAATACATTGTTCCATTTTGTATATATGTTAAACAAACTAACTATATCCTGTTCATTGTATAATAATATTTTTTCTTTTTTCATCTGGGGCATCCTATTTATATATTCACTATCTTTGATTATTTTACTAAAAGTTTTAGCTAAATTTGAACCACTTATAATTTTATCCTCTCTTGCAATTCCAAATTCTTTTTCCAGGGCTTTAAGTCCTATGGACTTGTGGATCTCCCTTTCATATTGCTTTTGAAGATCTACACTTATAAAGCATTCCTCTATATTATTAAACTCCATATTGTATTTTTGAAAAAGATAGTTTATAACTGTAAAATCATTATTTCCCGAAAAAGTTACTATATACTTTTTATTTTCCCTAATCCTATTCTCAAAATATTCTTTTGCCAGCTGCAATATTATTTTTGCATCTTTTTTATTTTCTATCATATACTGTGTTACTTTCAGCACTTCATTTTCATAATCATAAAAGCAGCATCCAAACACCCCTATACATATAGGTTTCTTATAAATATAATGCTCTAAATCAAAAAATATGGCATCCCTAAAAATACACCTGCTCTCCTCTATCTTCAATGAATCTTCTATCAGGGGTTTTTCAACATCTACATCATTAAGTCTCTTTATCACATTACCACTCTTTTCAAATTCCTTTTTATCCACACAGTTTCAATACATCACTATAGAATCTAAATTTCCTTTATGCAAGAAGCTCCCAGTTTATATATCATATCTTTCCTCTCAACTATTATTTTTACCCTACTGCTTACCGCCGGATCCTCCAACACTTTTTTTACCAGTTCCTTGGTTGGATTTACACAAACAGGCTTTTTTACCATATTCATCATGGAAAAATCCCCCAAAGTATCCCCATAAGCATAACTCTTTTCAAGTTCTATACCATACTTTTCAGTAAACATTTTTATGGCCTTTTCCTTACTGGCACTATCCCACATAGGAACTACCTCTCCTGTATATATATCATCCTTATCTCTTATATATACAGCTCCTACATAATCATCAAATCCATATTTAATTGCCATTTCTCTAACCAACTCTACCGGACTTCCAGATACAGTTACTACTATGTGTTTATTTGTCTTATGCCAGTTTAACATATCTCTGGTATAAGAATACACCCTATCCCCTTTCTGAGCTACTACAGTTTTAGCTATAAATTCTATTTGGGATCTATGAAGGCCTTTTATGGCTTCTATATATATATTTGCCATTTTCAAAAGATAGTTATCATAATTACCCTTTCTCTTATCCCATCTCTCATATTCAGGTTTCACTTCCTTATACCATCTTTCCCCAGGTATTATTTCATATTTTACTAACTTTTTAAAAACTTCTGTTATAAGTCCCTCTCTATACAAAGTACCATCAATATCAAAAAAAGCTGCAATACTCATATCCATTCTCCTTATATACTTAAAATTAAATATTACTATCTTATATGTTATGTATCTCAGTTTTGCAACTCTAGTTTTGCAACTCTAATCAAGTAATTTTTAGATTCAGGTGGAGTTTGCCTATTCGTATAAAAAATATCAAACATATTTTTTAAAAAGTCCTGATATTAAAATCAAGACTTTTTAATTACATAATCCATTATATTTTCAATGGAAACAGTACCCTTTACCATATTTTTATCGTTTATTATAGGAATGGCTACTATGTTATTTTTTCTAATCCTTTTTGCCACAGTCATAATATCCTCTTCGCTCCTGGCTACAACTACATCCTTTGTCATTGCCCAATCTACAGGACAGGTATCATAATGACCTTCCTCCATTAAAAATCTATATATATCTGCCTTCACTATCATGCCCAGCAGTTGTCCATCTTCATCAACTACAGGCGCTCCATTTACATTATGAGTATCCATCATATCTAAAGCTTTACACAGACTATCTTCTTTTTTCAACTTTACAATATTCGATTTCATTATTTCTTGAACCATAACAACACCCCTCCTCCTTTTAATTATACAATGTTTTTTTTTAAAAGTCTAAATATTCCCCTAAAGTTAAATGTATTATTGATTCAAATTAAATTTTCACTAGTAACTGCTATTTATAATATTATCAAATTTTTCTACATCCTTTTCTCCCTTTATCAGATAATCTATAATTTGTGAGGCGACCTTTTTGGAAATTTTTTCAAATTGTATGTTTAAATCCACATTGTTTTTCTTTAAAAGAATTTTCAAATATCTTTTTTGCTTTTCAGTAATACCGTTTTCCCTTACCAGTAACTTATCATTTTTTATTTTAAAGGCAAACTCCTGTATTTTAGGTAGATTTAAAACATCCTCATAATTATGAAGCATTATGGTATGCTTTATATGATAAGTATTAGATTTCAAAAACTCTCTATATAAATCTACACTGATTCCCCCGTCTATTTTATCTTTCCTATTTATACCCAAATACTTTTCTACAGTTTTTAAGTTACACCTTTCCATACCCAGCTGTCTATAATAAGGTCTTATAAGCCTGTATAAATCCACATGATATTTAGGAAATTCAAAGCATATGTTGTTCCGGTGCATTCTCTCTTTTACAAAAGGTTCGTCAAAAGCTATTCCATTATAAGAACAGCACTTATCATACTTTAATATATCCATTCCAAAATTATATAATACTTCATTTTCATCCTCTAAAGTATCCGCAAAATACTGTTTTATTCTCAATTTGTTTTTATCAACAAACCTTCCAAAAGATATAAGTATTATATTATCACATTCTCTATCAAAGCCAGTTGTTTCTATATCAAAATAAGCTATATTTTCCATGTCACAATTTAAAAATGCATTACTTTCTACATTTACCAGAGGATCATATTCTTTAATTTCCATAATATATGATGTTACTTTAAAGTAACTTCTCCTTTCTATACTAATTGACTGTAAAACAAAATATTTAAAATTCCTTCTACATCTTTTCCACTACTTCTATACCTATTAAATCTAATCCATTTTTCAATACCTGACAGGTACATTTTACTAAAGATAATCGGGCATTTCTAGTATCCTCATCTGCTGCATTCATAATACTGTGGGCATTATAAAATTTATTGAAAGCTTTTGCCACATCTATTACATACCTGGTAACTACAAATGGCTCCAGCCTATTTATAGCATTTATTATAGATTTATTAAAGTTTCCAAGAATCTTTACAAGTTCAAATTCCTCTTTGCTAGTTAATTTGCCATAATCTATCTGTTTTTCATCTTGGGATACTTCTTGTGCCTTTCTAAGAATACTCTTTCCTCTGGCATAACTGTATTGAACATAAGGTCCAGTCTCTCCTTCAAAACTCAGCATTTCATTCCAATCAAACACTATATCTTTTTCTCTATTATTTTTAAGATATGTAAATATCACAGCTCCTATGCCGATCTTTTTAGCCACTTCTTCTTTGTCTTCAAGATTCGGATTCTTCTCATTTATTATTTCAAGAGTTCTCTCTACAGATTTATTTAAAAGTTCTTCTAAAAATATTACATCTCCCTTTCGTGTAGAAAGTTTTTTATTTGCAAATCTGACTAATCCAAATCCCACATGTTTACATGAGTCTGCCCAATCTTTACCCATTAGTTTAAGTGTGGTAAATACCTGTTTAAAATGAAGAGATTGGTCAAGCCCTACTACATATATACTCTTATAAAAATCATAGGTTTCTTTTCTATATATAGCTGCCGCTAGATCACGAGTTGCATATATAGTTGTTCCATCTGATTTTTTTACAATGCAAGGAGGCATATTATATTCATCCAAAAGCACCACTTTTGCACCGTTACTTTCAACAAGAAGTCCCTTTTTATCTATTTCTTCTACAACTGCATCCATTTTGTCAGTATAAAAACTCTCTCCTGCATAAGAATCAAAATCTACCTTCAACAAATCATATACTTTTTTAAATTCCCTAAGACTTAAGTCTTTGAATTTTTTCCAAAGTTTAATTTCTTCCTCTGAGCCATTCTCTAGTTTTTTAAAGTACATTCTACCTTCTTCATTAAGTGAAGGATCTTTTTCTGCCTCTTCATGAAACTTTACATATATTCTCAAAAGCTCCTTTATAGGATCTTTATTTAAATCCTCTTCATTACACCATCTATTATAGGCCGCTATAAGTTTTCCAAATTGAGTTCCCCAGTCTCCCAGATGATTTATTCTGGTACAATTATACCCTTGAAAATCAATCATCTTATATAGGGCATTTCCCACAGAGGTACTAAAAAGATGTCCTACATGGAAAGGTTTCGCAATATTAGGTGATGAATATTCCACAACTATATTTTTCCCTTTTCCTCTATCTGAACTTCCATAGCTATCTCCCTTTAATAATATCTCTCCTAAAGTACATTCAGTAAATATTTTTTTATCTACAAAAAAATTCACATAAGGACCTAAATTTTCGATTTTCTCAAAGTACTCGCTGTGTAGTTTATCTTTTAATTCCTTAGAAATTATATTTGGTGCTTTTTTTAAAACCTTTGCCAATTGAAAACATGGAAATGCAAAGTCTCCCATTTCAGGCTTTGGAGGTATTTCTATTAAACCTTCTATAAAATTGAATTCCAAATCTATATTTTTCTTAATTTCTTCTGCAGCCAACTTTTTAAAATCCATATTAATAGTTAAATAATTATATTCTTATTTAACACTTTTCATCTCCTTTCCCATTTCTATTCTTTTAAATCAAGTGTTCAAGAGGCTCAAATAGAATTCACTATAGGAAAATACTCTTATGCCACAATTACTGTAATAATATAAAAAACCGCCTCTTTTATCCTAAGAGACGGCCTCCCCCTATCACGATATTTAAATAATAGGTATACAGCCTATCTATTATATTTCTAGTTTATAACACTTTTAAAAGCATTATTGATAAAATCACAGAACCTACATCTTATTATATTACTATTAACATTTTTTTGTCAATATATAATTAATATTTTACTTTTCAAATCCATTTAAATGATTTTTATGCCATTTCCATGCAGTATCAATAATCGTCTCAAGTGAATTATATTTTGGTTTCCAGTTAAGCTCTTCTTCTGCTTTTTTAGAAGATGCTATAAGAGTCCCAGGATCTCCTTCTCTTCTAGGAGCAATTTCCGCTTTTATTTTCTGACCGGTTACTTTTCGTGACACTTCAATTACTTCCTTTACAGAAAAGCCTTTGCCATTGCCTAAATTGTAAATTCCACTTTCTCCCTTCTGGATAATTTTATCCAATGCCAAAAGGTGGGCATTGGCTAAGTCCATAACATGAATATAATCTCTAACACAGGTACCGTCTTCCGTGTTATAGTTATCTCCGAATATATATATTTTATCTCTCTTTTTTAAAGCCACCTGAAGTATTATAGGAATCAAATGTGTCTCAGGATTATGATCTTCCCCTATAAGACCCGAAATATGCGCACCTGCCGCATTAAAATATCTTAATGCAGCATACTTTATGCCATAAGCTTTGTCGCTCCATTTTAAAATTTTTTCAACTGTAAGCTTAGATTCTCCATAGGGATTAGTAGGATATGTTGAATCATATTCAAAAATAGGTATATTTTCAGGTTCTCCATAAGTTGCTGCAGTAGAAGAAAATACAATATATTTCACTCCGTATTTTCTCATGGACTTCAATAAATTCAAAGTACCCACCACATTATTTTCAAAATATTTAAGAGGCTCCCCTACACTTTCCCCTACCAGAGAATAGGCTGCAAAATCTATTACCGATTCAATGTTGTTTTCTTTAAATACCCTATCTACAGAATTTTCATCCCTTAAGTCTCCCTTGTAGACTTTACCTCCAAGTACAGCAGACTCATGCCCTTTTTCAAAGTTATCAAATATTATAATTTCTTTTCCTCTTTCTAAAAGTTCTGCTGCCATATGACTTCCTATATACCCTGCTCCTCCACAAACTAAAATCGACATTTTAAAACCTCCAATACGATATTTACTATATATTCTACTACAATTATTTTTCATTTTGTGTTAATAAAGGATTAAAGTATACACATGTTTATTTACAATTGAGTAATAACATTTTTATTTATAAAATATTATAATTTTCCTTTTCCTCTCCTAAAAATTCAATATCCCTATTTGAAATTACTTCATTTACATTCATATTTATGGACGTACCTGCTCCTCCCTGTATAGGATCTGTAATAAATTGTTCCCTAAATTTACTTTGTATATATAATAAGAACAAAACTACTATAGGCCATTTGTGCTAAACATACATTAATTAAATACAACAAAATAAAAAAAGCCGGAAAACGCAACTGTTCTCCAGCAATCAACAAACTAAACATATATTATAATTTTATTTCCTTTTGAATACTATCAAAATCTACTTCTTCCAATTTTATTACCCTAGTACTATATTTTTTCTTATACCATATCCACAATCCTAAAAATAGTGGAAGCCCTATATAAGATGAAATTACTCCACTCCAATCTATGTTATTAGCTTCAAAATAGGTAATACCCTGTCCTAGAATAACTATAATACAAAGTGCCAATGCTATCATAGGTCCCAAAGGAAATAACTTAGCCCTGTATTTTAATTTTCCAAAGTCCCTATTTTGGGCAACATACGCTTTTCTAAAACGATAATGACAAATAGCTATACCAACCCATGCTACAAATCCTGCAAGACCTGATGCTGCAACCAGCCAAACATATACCGTACTTTCAGCATAAAGCCCTGTTAAAAAACATGCAGATGCTACTATTGTTGTAAGTATTAATGAATTTACAGGTACTCCTCTTGAATTAACTTTTGCCAGCCAGCTAGGTGCCATTTTATCTTTAGCCATAGAATACAACATTCTAGTTGAAGCATACATTCCAGAGTTCCCCGCTGACAACACGGAGGTTAATATAACTGCATTCATAAGAGAAGCAGCTCCTGCTATACCTGCTTTTTTAAATACCATAGTAAAAGGACTTGTCTCAACTCCTGCATTCATATATGGAATTATAGCGCCTACTACAAATATTGTTCCTAAATAAAATATTAATATTCTCCAGAATATACTATTAATAGCTTTGGGTATGGTTTTTTCTGGGTTTTCACTTTCTCCTGCAGCTATACCCACTAATTCAGTACCCTGAAAAGAAAATCCTGCAATCAAAAATACCAAAAATATAGATTTAAAGCCTCCCACAAAAGGCGCCTCTCCTACTGTAAAATTTTTAAACCCTATAGCATCTCCATTAAATATTCCCATAATAGTTGCTAATCCCACTAATATAAAAACGATAACAGTTACTACTTTAATACTTGCAAACCAAAATTCAGATTCCCCATAAGCCCTTGCAGATAATAGATTTAATATAACTATTACGGCTAGAAAACATACACTCCATACAATAGCCGGTACCCCAGGCAGCCAATACTTCATTATAAGTGCTCCTGCCACCATTTCTGCAGCTACAGTTATCGCCCAATTATACCAATAATTCCATCCCAATGCAAATCCTAAAGCCGGATCTACAAATTTAGTAGCATAAACACCAAAAGAGCCAGACACTGGCATATAAGTGGCCATTTCTCCAAGACCTGTCATTAAAAAATAAACCATAATTCCTATACAACCATAAGCTACCAATGCTCCTCCAGGACCTGCCTGATTAATAGTGGCTCCAAGTGCCAGAAATATTCCTGTTCCAATAGCCCCTCCTATGGCAATCATACTTAAATGTCTGCTCTTAAGACCTCTTTTTAGTTCATTATTTTCTTCACTATTTTGCTTTGCTGAACTTTCCATTTTTCATCCCCCTTATCTATGCCAAAATCTCCATAAGTGAAATAAGTAAGATTCAGCTAATTTCTGACTTCCTATAAACATAAAAATAGCCTTGAGAGTGTACACCCAAGGTTACAAATATAAAAAATATATTATTCCACAATGAATGATAGCTCTTCACAAATCACATTTGTGACAGTCTTGTACATATTTTATACAAAACCAGTTAATTCAACATCAAAGCATCTGTTGAACACTTCGGCAAAATTTCCTTTTAAATTTCTTCACTGTGCTTGCCTCCAAAACTTTACTTATAAATTTTGCACCTCTATCTTAAATATTCACTTATAGTACATGTACATTATGTACTATAAGTAAATATTAGTCAATGGTATTTTAATACATTTATCTACCCATTATGACAAAAATCAAAATATATTTTCACTTGATTTACTTAAATTTTGTAGGTTTTAAACTTTCAAAATAATTTTTTATCTTCAAATCCATTCCCAATATGTGTTCTGATATCCATTTGTAAATAAAATCCAATAGTTTTAATACAGATTTTTGTATATCCTCATCTAATTCTTCCAAATCCAAATTTTCAATTTTATTTATAAAAATATCATGAGCTCTTTTCTGTTCTTTATATCCAGGATAATCGTAAAGTTTCATTATTCTTTCTTCATCCTCAAAATGATATACAGTATATTCTTTAAGTTCATCAATTAAATTCAAAACATCTCCAAAATAATCTACATGATTTTCATTTATTATAAGCTCATACACAGCTTCACCTATTTCAAAAAGTTTTTTATGCTCTTCATCTATCCTTTCAATACCACAATTATAAACATCTTTCCATTCAAACATTTTATTATCCCTCCATCTTAAATTAATTTGTCTCCCATATATGAATATTTATCCATTAAATTCAAACTAACTTTTAATATATTTTCATCTATTATAATTATAATACAAAAAACACGTCAGAATTGAAGTAATTTATCAATTCTGACGTGTAAAAATCATTCTAATATAAAATATTAAACTTTATTACTGTATTGTAATTTATATTATTAATGAAAATTAAATTAAAAAACCAATACTTTACATGACTCTTCCGGGAATTACAGCATCTAATATTCCTATAATAATTGATGCAATTATAGCTCCCCATATAGATACACTCATATTAGGTACTAAAAATTGAGTTAAATATAATATTATAGCTGCAATTATAAAACCTTTTATTCCTTTTCCAAAAGGAGATGCATCTACACCCATGAATTTTTCTACAAAATAGTCTATTAAACTTATTACAACTGCTGCTACTAAATAAGACCATAGTCCTACTATTCTAAAACCTGGTGTTAAAAATGAAGTTATCCCCAGTACAATTACTGTTAAAATAAACCTTACTATATAACCACCTATAGAAGATTTTTCTGACTCTCTTTTTGTATCACTCACGAAAGTCACTCCTTTTCAATAAAATATTTATTTTATATAAACATAGTCTTTACCTAAATCACAAAAAATATTTAAAAATAAAAATCTTTTTAAACTTAACATATTGACAAAAATATATATAATCTGCAATATTTTATATATAAAACCCTCGCATTATGTATAATTAAAATCAATATTGACAAAATAAAAGAAAAAAGGTATAAGTAATATTGTCTATATATAACAAATTTCAAGTTTAAAAGTATAGATATATTAGTTCCAACAATTTATTGAAAAGGAGTATAATAATGAAAACATTTCAAACTCTTATTGATGAAACTTTAAAGTCCAGAGATTTGGATGAGCTAGAATCTGCTGCCGATTTATTTCAATTCGGCATTGAAAGAGGATATTACAATAAAAAACAAGCAAATGAATTCAATACTGCTTACTGGAAAATAAAAGATAAGCATTTAGCTCATGAAATTGCTAATGAAATAAACTCCAACAGATTAAATGTTATAAGCATAGTTTCAAATGCCCCAATGAATATAAAGGACAATAAAACTGAACTTTTAAACTATGTAAATGGACGAATAAAAGCACTTAGAGGAAAGATAAGCGGCATAAAATAACTTATTTACGAATTTATAATTTCTACTAAAAATTTGGGGAAATACATTAATTATATTAAAAAAGTCAGATGAAATACATTCCATCTGACTTCAATTTATATTTATTCTATTTTAAGTTCTGCTCATATGCCTGAACCATTTTTTTAACCATATTTCCACCTACAGAACCTGCTTCCCTTGAAGTAAGATCTCCATTATATCCCTCTTTTAAATTCACTCCTACTTCTCTTGCTGATTCCATTTTAAATCTGTTCAAGGCTTCTTTAGCCTGGGGAACTAAAACTCTATTTGTTCTGTTACTTGCCATGATTAATTTCCTCCTCTTTTCCTATATCCTTTTTTATATTCTTTATTTTTATATTACATTATAAGTTTACTCCATATAAAAATTATTACACTATAAGGTTATATGAAAATAAGTCAATGTTTATTTAAAATAGAAATATTTTGTATATAAAATACTTCTATTTTAAAGTATAATTTATGTATATCAAATTTTAACAAGTAGGTGATTTCATTGTATAAAAAAGGAGATTTTCATTTGCATACAACTGCTTCTGATGGTAAACTGTCTCCCAAAGAAATAGTAACTAATTCAAAAAAAGCAGGTTTGGATATAATAGCTATAACAGATCACGATACCATATCTGGTATAGACAGTGCCTTATGTCAGGGAGAAAAAGTGAATATAAAGGTTATTCCAGGTATTGAATTATCTACTCTATATAACAATAAAAGCGTTCATATATTAGGTTATTTCAAAAATACTTCCTTTATATCACTAAAATTTAAAAATTTTTTAAAAGAAATGCGTTCATATAGGGCATACAGGGCAAAAAAAATAGTTGATAATCTAAATAAATTTTTCAATATAAATATTCCCTATGAAAAGGTAGTAAAGAATGCTCATGGAATTATTACAAGACCTCATATTGCCCAGGCTATTATAGATGAAGGATACAATTATAGTTTTCAGGATATATTTAAAAACTTCATAGGTGAATCCTGCGCAGCTTACGTACCTAATAAAAAACTTTCTACCTTAGACGGCATAAAAATGCTTCAATCATTAAATGCCTTGGTTATACTTGCTCATCCTGTACTTATAAAAGAAGTCAATATAGAGGAACTAATTGAACTTCCCTTCCACGGCATAGAAGCAATTTATGCTAACAACACAAAAGAAGATACAAATAAATTTATAAAATATGCTAAAAAATACAACAAAATAATAACTGCAGGTTCTGATTTCCACGGTAAAACCTCGCAAAAATACAAGGATTTAAAGCATTCAAACACTATAGGTGAAGTTTTTTTAGATGAGGATGGAATAAATATATTTTTAGACAAACTAAACAGTGTTTAAAAATATATTGTTTCCACCTTCTGGACTTATATGTTAAAAATGCTGCATAACTAAATATTTTAGATTACACAGCATTTTTTGTTATATTCTATTTAAAAAAGCAGTATATCCCTTTACCGCTTCATATATATCTGCCTTACTAGCTACTTCCCAAGGTGCATGCATATTTTGAAGTGCTATGCCGCAATCTATAACCTGCATATTATATCGTGCCAATATATAGGCTATGGTTCCTCCTCCTCCTTGATCTACCTTTCCAAGTTCTGAAGTTTGCCAATACACATCATCTTTTTCCATTACACTCCTAAGTTCAGCTATATATTCCGGGTTTGCATCATTACATCCAGATTTCCCCCTGGAACCGGTATATTTATTAAATACTATTCCCTTTCCAAAATAAGCTGAATTATTCTTTTCCATGACAGAAGGATAATTTGGATCAAAGGCTGCACTGACATCTGAAGACAACATTTTTGAATTTGTCAGAACTCTCCTTAATTTCAAATCATTATAATCTCCACAAAGTGCTGTAATTTCTGCCACTGTATTTTCAAAAAATCTGGAATGCATTCCAGTAGCCCCTACACTCCCTATTTCCTCCTTATCTACTAAAAGAGTGGCACAGGTTTTATCAGGAGTATTTACATTCATCATTGCCACAAAGGAGGTATATGCACATATTCTGTCATCCTGTCCATAAGCCATAATCATGCTTCTATCCAGTCCAAAATCTCTGGCAGGTCCTGCAGGAACTACCTCCAGTTCAGCAGATACAAAATCTTCTTCTTCTATTTTATATTTATCATTTAAAAGTCTTAAAATATTTTGTTTTACCCTATCTTTAGCTTCCTTATCCTGAATTGGAATACTTCCAACTAATATATTTAAATCTTCTCCCTCTATTATTTTGTTTGCTTTTTTCTCCATTTGGGTCGAAGATAAATGTACAAGTAAATCAGATATTCCAACTACAGGTTCATCCTCTTTTTCTCCCACCACTATTTCTATTTTACTTCCATCTTTTTTTACCACTACTCCATGAATGGCAAGAGGAATTGTAACCCACTGATATTTTTTTATACCCCCATAATAATGAGTATCCAAAAGTGCCAGATCTGTATCTTCATAAAGAGGGTTTTGTTTTAAGTCGATTCTTGGTGAATCCACATGAGCACCAAGTATTCTCATACCCTTTTGTATATCTTCACTTCCAATTACAAAAAGTGCTAAGGTTTTGTCCTTGTTATTAGCATAAATTTTATCACCTGGTTTTAAAGTACCCTTTTCATTTATAATACTTTCTAAATTTCTATATCCACTCTTTTCAGCTCTTGATATAAATTCTTTTATACATTCTCTTTCTGTCTTACACCTGGACATAAAATCCTTATACTCATCCGACAATTGAAACAGAGCCTTAAAATCTTTTTTTGAATATTTATCCCAGGCATATTTATATTTTTTAGTTAAATCCTTTGACATTTCTACCTCTCCTTCCCTATATTCAGCTTGCAACATTACTATGAAAAAGCAAATAACAATTTTCATTTCATTATCATTTATATTTTATCACAATAATTTTATTACAATACTATAAAATTCACTTAAAGCCATTTTTTCCTTTTAAACACACATACGAGAGTTATGGCTACTACTACCATAATTAATATCACATAATGACATCCATTATCCTGTTCCACAAAAGGTATCCCTTTCAAATTCATACCATACATACTGCTTATTAAATTTAAAGGCAAAAATATGGTTGCTATTACTGTGAAAATTTTCATGAGTTCATTGGTTTTATTAGCTATTTCTGATTCAAAAGCTTCTCTTACCAAAGCTAAGTCTTGAACCAAACTTTCAAGAGAAGACATAAGTTTCTCTATTTTTTTATTTAAATTCACAAAATATTTCATACTTTCTTTATCAATTACAAGATTATCATTTATAACTAAACTATCTCCTATGTATGTAAGAGGACTTAAGTATTTTCTTATTTTATAAACCTGCCTTCTAAGAGTTATTAGATTATCTATTTGTTCATGCCTGGGGTTTTTTAAAATACTTATTTCAATCCTATCCGCTTCCACTTCCAGTTGAGATATTATATCATGATTTCTAACTACTATCCTGTCTAAAATATAGTAAAGAAGTATACATACTTTGGGATTGTCTTTCAGTACAAAACAATCTTTAGAATCATTTATATCTTTTATTAAAATATCCAATATATCAATTCTGTCCTTATACACAGTTATAATATAATTTCTGCTTAAAAATACATTTAATTCTTTGGATATAACTATTTCTTCTACATAGTTAAGTACATTGAATATTAAAAAAATATATCCATCAAAAAAACTTATTTTTGGCACCTGTGAAAGACTTTTACACTCATTTATTGTTTCTTCATCTACAGACATAAAATCATCTAGCTTATCAATTTCATCCATAGATAAAATTATCCAATAGTGGTTATCCAAAAGCTCATCATTTCCAGTGATTTCCTGGAAATCATTATCTATATTTAATATTCTCACAAAAACACCACCAATAAAAACTATAGCCTAATAATTTAGTCCCCTAAAAATAAAATTTGTATGATTTCAGTTTATATTAGTGTGTTAATTTTAAACCTAAATAATTCATCATTCCCTTGATATGTTTTTAGCCAATTTATTTTTATACATCTTTTCATCAGAAGCTCTAATTACATCATTTACACTAATATTTGTGTGTTTTGCTATTTCTATTATTCCATAACTAAAGGAACATTTAAAAGGTTTCTTATGCTTTTTTAATCCACAATATATTTCCTCAATTATTTTTTCAGCATCATCTTCACAGCAATCTGGAAAAATTATGAGAAACTCATCTCCCCCCATACGGCTCACTGTATCTGTCTTTCTTACTCTTAACTTAATATTTGACACAATAAAATTAATTACCCAATCCCCTTCTGTATGACCATAATTATCATTGATTTTTTTTAATCCATCCACATCAATAAAGCATATAGACAAGGGTTTATCTCTTCTGGGTACTAAAGAGAGCTCCTTTTCCAGCATCACAATCCCCGTTCTGCGGTTTGAAACTCCTGTCATAGGATCAGTAAATGCATAATATTTAAGCTGTTCATGCTGAATCTTTAGTTTGTTCTCTGCTTTTACCCTTTCAGTTATATCATTAAATATAATCACAACACCTCTGTATTTTTCACTTACATCAAGCATTTTTTTAAATTTTACCAAAAAAGTTTTTTCTCCAGTTTTAGTTTCAATTGTCTTTTCTTTCAAAACTTCATTTTCACTTGAAGCAACAAATTCATTAATTTCTTCACTAATCCATGTCAATTTTTCATCTTCATCCACATTTCCATAATACTTTGTTCCTGGAACAGATGCATTTAAAAAAACCTCTGCTGCCCTATAATTTATATTTTCAATATTATTATCTTTATCCACAAGTATGATAGGATCATAAATGCTTTCAAAAATTGTAAGATATTTATTTTTTTCATTGGTTATTTCCCTATTTGATTTCTGAAGCTCTTCTAAATTCTGTTTTTCAGATAATCCTGCCCACTCTATAGTAAATCCTAATTCTATATGATCAAAACATCTTTTAATATACCGTGAAAAGTATTTCTTCTCCTCACATGAAAAACTACTTTCATCAATAACATCCATATATACCTGTTCATAATATTTCATAAGCCCTAAAAATATGCCCAGTGTAACCCCCCTTAAACGATGTTTTCGTGCTTCTAAAACTCCAAACTGGGCAACCTCATTCTTAGTGAAATCATCATCAGGTCCCATTTCAGGAATAGCACTATTTTTTTCAATAACTTTTACAAGAGATTCTGAAAGCCCCGATATAGATATTCGCCATGCTTCTTTTAAAGTTGAAGTATATTTTACATAATTTTGCTTTTTTGCATATTCTAAAATTTTTTCTATGAGAATTTCTTCACTATCTAAAATTATTCTTTTTAATTTTCTTATATCCAATTAGTTCTAGCTCCTTTCAAATTAAAAAACTCGACTTCAATCTAAGAGTCACTTCATAATCCAGAGCTATTCCATACATAATTAAAATACACTTTTTCCTTTTTTAGTAAGCATATTTGCCTGTTCTTTTATATCCCTTAACATTTCAATAATATCCAGAGATATATTTTTAGCCCTACTTGCGTTATTTAAAGCTTCATTTTTATTGCCACTTTTAATTTTATCTATTACTGTATGTCCAATTTTATGAAGTTCAGAGTGTATTGAATCTATCTTATCCCATACAATTCTAATGTCTTTATCCTTTGGTACTACGGATTCATAAAAATGCCCAAATCCACATTTATGTCCATCTGTTTGCAAGGGATATATTTCCATCTTATTTGCCATGGTCTCAAGTTTATTAACCCAGGCTATATGAGCTGAAATGGCCTCCTCCATAACATCTACAAAAGTATTATTATCTATTTTAAAATTGCTCTCATAAAAAATTTCATTACTTAGTTTTGACAAATTTGAAATATGGTCTTCAATTTTGGAAATAGAATCTCCCATATCTCCAATTTCCATTGCTTCCTCGTAAACTTCTTCTGATATATCCTTAATATTATCGGCATTTTTACTTAAAAGATGAGTTTCATCACTTATGTATTCAATAGATGCACTTATCTCTTGAGATGCAGCCGATACCTCAAAAATATTATTTGAAAGCAATTTAATGCTTTCCTTGCTTTCTTTAATCGACTTAGAAATATCACTAATAGACTCGTTCATATTGAATATGGCAGCTTTAGTTTCACATACACTATTTTTACTTTGATGAGAAGCCCTTTCAATATCCTCCATCAAATTATTTATGGACACAAGCTCTTTCTGCGTAATGTCAGCAAGTTTCCTTACTTCCTCTGCTACCACAGCAAAACCTTTCCCATGCTCTCCCGCTCTTGCAGCTTCTATACTTGCATTTAAGGCAAGAAGGTTTGTCTGATCTGATATTTGTTTAATACCTCCAACAATACTTTTCATATCTACTATGAACTGTACTAAGTTATTCATGTCTCCCTCCATAGATAAAGAATATTTAAGTACCTCTTCTTTTAAGTTAGTCACTTTATCTAAAGATTTATTATTCTTTTCATTCAAATTCAAAAGTGAATTAGTTTGAATGGATACCTCTTCTACAGATGAAGCATACTCTAGAGCATTATTTGATATTTCAGTCATGTTTTCATTTACCTCCTGTATTACACTTGTAATACTTTCTGTATGTTCTTTTAAATTTTCTGATCTAACCCTTAACTTATTTGATTGATGCTTCATCTTTACGTTAAATGCACTAATACCGATAGCTGCATCAATAATTCCTTTTATCATAGTTTTTATTGGTGAAGATATCTTGTTTATACCTTTAAACTTATTTTCTATACCCTTAATAATATCCTTATCTTCTATAGAATATTCTTTAAAGATTTTTTCCATATCTTTGATTTTTACCTTATACTGAAACACAACACACCTCCTGCAAATTGAATAAAACCATAGTAGCAAATAAATATTAGAAGATAACAATTACAACTATTATTTCTCATATTATATCATTTATTTTAAATTGATAGCAATGTAATTTTTATATTATTCTTTTCTACAAATAAAATCTCTCTAATCTGTTTTCCTCCTCAATTTAACTGTGTTTTAAGTTCATTATTATTGAATAAATTGATTAAAATGTAAACAGAGATTTATACTTATGACAGTGCTTTGTGTCAATGTAAATAAAAGTAATTAAGATTCATATAAATTTACTGTCCGTAGGTCAGGTCTATATGAAACCAAATAGTAAAAAAGTATTTACTCCATTTATAGCGATAATGATGTTTGCAGCCCTATTGACAGACTGTGGCTTAAGCGTAGATAATGATATTAAAGAAAATTCTTCCGCCAAAGAAAGTACCCCCACAAAAATTCCGGTTTTTTCTTTGAAGGACATGCAGGGAAACACTGTTACAGAAGCAATCTTTAGAAAAAATAAACTGACGCTGGTGAATGTATGGGCAACTACCTGTTCACCATGCATGGATGAAATGCCAGATTTGGAAAACCTAAGTCAAGATTACAGTGATAAAGATATAGGCTTCCTTGGATTTGCTGCAGATGGGAATGATGCCGCCCCACAAGCAAAAAAATTACTTCAAGAACTTGGCATAACTTATACGAATCTTCTGCCAAATGATGACTTTACAAATCGATTTTTGAACAGGCAAGATATGGTAAGTGGAGAAAATCTGCCAATCAGTCGAGCCTACCGCAAGGAAGTCCGTCAAAAACATCTAAATTTTATTTCATGGTATTAATGCTACAATAAAAATACCCGAAAACCGGATAAATTTCTGCATGGAATCGGCCTTAAAAACATAAATCGCTATGTACAGGAACTTGGAGTCTCAATAAAATATGGCAGCTCAAATTCTCGCTTTACCGTGAAAATTATCTTATATAATATGGATCCAGAACAAAAGTATGAAGATGAACCAAACGATCCATGACAACATAACCCACATATCCAAAGCAGGCATGTTGGGTAAAAAGAAAGGAGTTTGCATAATGAATGAAAAAAATAGTGCATTATCAGTAATTAATGTAGAACAGCTCTATGGCCGTGAGGGCTCCCAATTTCAAGCGTTATCCAATATTAATTTCGAAATTGAGAAAAGAGAATTTACCGGTATTATGGGACCTTCAGGTGCAGGAAAGAGCACACTCCTGAATTTAATTGCCACCACCGATAAACCATCTGCCGGTCAGGTTATTATGGACGGAAGGGACGTACCGGCCATAAGTGAGACGGAACTTGCAGATTTTCGATGCAATAATCTTCTACCTAACCTAACGGCAGAAGAAAATATTTCGCTGCCCCTGGTTCTGACAAAGGAGAAATCTCCAATACGCTTACAAAAGGTTCTGGCTATTTCTGCAGCTCTGGGAATTTCCGGAACACTGGAGCAATATCCCTCCACTCTGTCAGGAGGACAAAAACAAAGGGTGGCAGCAGCACGGGCTATGGTCACCTCACCTGCGCTGCTGCTGCTTGCCGATGAGCCAACCGGCGCACTAGATTCCAAATCCGGACGGGATTTACTGGAATCTCTGTGGGAACTCAATCAGAAGAGGACATCAGCATGAATATGCCTTTAAAAAATATCGGTCTGGCATTTCTCCAAGCTATGGTACTGCTGAGTGCTATCCTGATGATTGCATTTGGCATAATTCGGGGAGAAACATCCGTTGTTCTTCATAAAGCAATCCAAATTTGTCTGGAATGTATCGGAATCGGGTAACGCAAATGGTGAAATATCGACTGATAATTCAAGCAGCTTTTACCGTACTGACCAACGGTTATGTGAAAGGATTCGTCCGAGGAAGAATCTTTCAAGGTGCATCAAAATCTTTTTGTGTCCCAGGACTCAACTGCTACTCCTGTCCAGGGTCCTTAGGCTCTTGCCCAATTGGCGCACTACAGGCCATACTGAACAGCAGACAGTTTAGTTTTTCATGTTATATTTTTGGTTTTTTAATGGCAGTGGGAATTTTAGTGGGACGACTCATCTGTGGTTTTTTATGTCCGTTTGGATTGGTACAGGATTTGTTGTATAAAATACCCTACGGCAAAAAAAGAAAAAATATACCGGGTCACAATATACTGAAATACTTAAAATATGTCGTTTTAGCCATTTTTGTGATTATTCTTCCCATGACAGTTGCAAATCAAGTTGGCATGGGGATGCCATGGTTCTGCAAATGGATTTGTCCCAGTGGAACACTTTTCGGCGGAATACCTCTGGTTGCAATGAATCCTGCACTACAAAAAGCTGTGAGCTTCCTTTTCACCTGGAAGGTTCTCGTGCTACTAATAGTCTTGATTTTGTCCATGAAAATATATCGGCCATTTTGCAAATATCTCTGCCCCTTAGGCGCTATATACAGTCTTTTTAATCCAATTTCCATTTTACGGTTGAAAATTGATCCGCAAAAATGTATTAAGTGCGGGGCCTGTCAGAAAATCTGTAAAATTGATATTCGAACCTTTGAACAGCCAAACAGTCCTGAGTGTATTCGGTGTGGAAATTGCATTATAGCCTGCCCATGCAATGCAATACAGATAACATCCACACATAATAAGACAGTCAACTTGTCTAAAACTAAAAGAACGCAACACTAAAAGAACTAAAGTCACGGCCGTGGATGATTTATCATTCCATGTCCGTGACTTTTTTGATTGTAAACTTAGATATTTTATTTTGAGCTAGGTTATACATATATAGGCTATTTTAAACAAAAAAGCAGTATAACTTACAATAGATATTATAGTATTTGCCATTCCCCTAGAACTAAGCAGTGAAAAGCAAAAGCCTCTTACCGGTAATGGAAATAACAGATATTCTGGCTTTTCATTTAATAAATCCAATATTATATGTAGAGCATATCCAAGTGCAAACCAAAGGGCAAACTCCCCTGCAATAAACCATACTCCCAAAGTCATAGTTATAAAACCTAGTAAGCTATGCATATATTTTCTGTGACCCGTTATTCTCCCTAAAAAGATTGAACCTATTATAAATATAATCCCTATTATCTTCAACGTTCCAGGCATATTTCTATTTATTAAATTTATAAAATTGTAATGGAACAAATGCAAACCTACCAAATATAGTCCTAAAATCCAAACAATCATATGAATCATATCACTTATAATGTGTCCCGCTTTAGACATCTTTAAATCTGCATCTACTGCATATGAGCCTATTATAGCAAAACCTAAACCTATAATAGACGTTTTTATACTTACTTTGGGAACTAATAAAAAAGCTGCTCCACAAAGTCCTACTGCCGCATGTGTTTTTCCTGTCATGAGTTACCTCCAGTAAATAATTTGCCAATTAATAATAAGTTCTTTAATCAGAAATAAATCCATCCATGTGTACATCATATTTCCCCATAGGAACCTTATCTACAATCTGAAAAGTATAGGCAAGTCCAATTTTTTTGGAATCATTTCTAAGTTTTTTTAAAAACCTATCATAATATCCGCCGCCATATCCTATTCTTCCACCACTTTTATCAAAAACAAGACCAGGTACATAACAGATATCAATAGATGTTTCTTCCACTCTCAAATCTATATTTAGAGGTTCTAATATACCATAAGCCCCTTCTTTTAGTTCATTAAAATCATGTATTCTGACAGCCTCCATATAGCCATCTTTATACATTATTTTAGGAACACAAACCGTTTTTCCATCTTTTAAAGCCCTTTTTATTATATTATGGGTGTATACCTCACTTTTATAACTTACAAATATAAATACAATTTTTGCTTTATTATAGTCTTCACTTTTTATGACTTTTTGAAATATTATACTATCTAATTTTTCTTTTTCATTATTACATAAATTATCTCTTTTTTCCTTCATAACTTTTCTTATATAAACTTTATTTATCTTCATCATCTTCTTTTCTAAGCTCCTGTATTCTCTCACTTATTACATCTACCGGAGTCACATTTGACATAAGGCTGTACCTGTAATTTGCAGCTGCAGCCTCTATTATAACCGCTAAATTTCTTCCTGGTCTTATGGGGATTTTCAATTTTCTTACAGGCACATTTAATATATCCACATATTCCTCATCTATTCCCAGCCTATCATAATTCTCATCTTTCTTCCACTGCTCCAAGCATATAACAAGGCCAATATTCTTTGTTTTAAGTACAGAACTCAGTCCATAAAGAGCTGAAATGTCAATTATCCCCATACCTCTGACCTCTATCATTCCTGAAGTTATATATGGAGAAGTCCCACTTAAAACCCCATCTATTTGTTTTACATCCACTGCATCATCTGCTACCAATCTATGCCCTCTCTTTATAAGTTCCAAGGCAGTTTCACTTTTTCCTATACCACTTTCCCCTGTTATAAGTATACCTATACCATATACATCCATTAAAACGCCATGAAGCCTTGTTTCAGGAGCCAGCTTAACATCCAAATAATTCATAAGTCTATTTATAAATCTGGTAGATATACTACTGGTTCTAAGTATCCATCTTTCATTTTTAATAGCACTTTCTAAAAATTCTTTATGGGGAGTTAACTCTCTGGTAATTATTGTACCTGGATTATCAAATTCAAAATACTTTTCCAGTCTTTTCTTTCTCAATTCCGGCTGCATAGCATCTAAAAAGCTCCACTCAGCTTTTCCTACTATCTGAACTCTTTCATTCGCATAATAATTATAAAATCCACTAAATTGAAGTCCCGGCCTATTTATATCACTCACATTTATTTCATTTACATTTTTCCCCTTATTTATAACCTCTAATTCTAGATCTTTTATTATATCTTCTATTGTCACTGACATACCTTCACCTCTTATTACTTTCAGTTATCCATTTAACTCTATTCTGTATAAATTATTTTATATTGTCAACCTTTTTTAGATATTCTTCTACTTAAAATATAATTAAAAGCTTTACATTTTTTATGTAAACATTTATTGTTGTTTTTTGTATTATATTGTATATTAATGACTAATAAAAGATGTGTTTATTTATCTATTATCTGTTAAAATATATAGAAGTAATAAAGTTTTTTCCTGGAGGAGTAATGTAAGAATGAAAACTTATTTAAAAAACTTGGACATAGAAATAAACCAATTAAAACAAACCTTATACATATTAATGAAAACAAGAGATCTTACTGACGATATAGTTGTTAAATGCAGTAAAAAATTAGACGATTTAATTTTTCAGTATCAAAAAAACAATTTCAAAAAACGAGACTAAAACACACTATCTTTAAAAACAAAAGAACAGCATAAAAACATACTGTTCTTTAATTAAATTTATACTATAATCATATTTCCCTTAAATTCAAACTTAAGCTTTTAGCAAGTATTCCCACAATAACCGCAGCAATAATCCCATCCACCATATGATGAATAAAAGTACCTACTCCTATAACCACAAGTATCTTATATACAGTAAACCCAAAAGGTATTACAGCTATAGCTTCAAGTACAGCATGTATAGGTGAAGTAAGCAACACTATATTTCTAAAAGAAATTCCTCTCTTTAGCATATAGGCACCTGCTAGTCCAACAAATATATGGCTGCAGGCTCTTGCAGCTATTACAGCGGGTGAAGTTATTAAAAACCCAATTACAGAACCTATACCCACCATTACTGCTGCAAAAGGGCCTAAAAACATAGATAGAAACATAGGTACATGAGAAGCTAGCGTAGCAGTAAAAGGTGGTATTTGTATTTTCAAGAATCCAAATGTAGTAGGAATTATAATTGCTAAAGCAGTTAAAAGTGCTGCATAAGTAAGTTTTTTCACATTATTATTCATCTTTTCTCCTCCGCAATAAGTGTATATACATTAGTATACTCTAAATTATTGTGGCTGTAAACAAAAATGTCTCAAATATTATCAAACAAGTATATTTCTTTATTTCTTTCAATGTCAAATACTACATATCCCTCTTTTCTTTCCAATACAGATGAATTTAATAACTTTTCTATATTTATAAAAAATTTTTCCATATGATACTTTTTAGATACTTTTATAGGGCTACTTTTAATCATTTCTTTTATACAATTTTCTTCCTTTTTATTCCTTTCCCTTAGTAAAAAATCAGGTAGCCATTTTTTCTTATTAAATTTCAAATAATCATATTTTACTATTTCCTTAAGTTCCATACTGACTTTATTGAAATATGTTTCCTGAAACTCTAAAAATATTTTATAATAATCTACGGAAGATATATTTCTGTTAAAATATCCTTTACTATGAAAAAACATGGCAAGATGATGATAAAAATCAAAGGGCTGGTCAAATTTACAAATGAAATACTCTATTATATTTATAAATTTCCCGGAATTATAATATTTGTCTACCATATGTTCTATTTTTTTTAAAACCATAATTTCATCATAGCTTATATCACTGGTTCTTAAAATTTCATAAGGAGCATAAGGAGAGTATACCATATTCCATTTTTTTGCTTCTTCTCTCATAGGTGATCCTTTTAATAATTTTAAAAATCCCATTTGAATCTCTTCTGGCTGCAGGGAATATACCTCATTAAAGGATTTTTTAAAAGATTTAAAATCCTCTCCTGGAAGTCCGGCTATCAAATCCAAATGCTGCTTTATATTATTGCCCATTTTAATTTTTTTTACTTTATATTCTATATCTTTAAACTTTACATACCTATTTATATTGTTTAATACATCTTCATTAGTAGTTTGAACTCCTATTTCAAATTGAATTCTACCCTTTGGAGCTTTTTTTAATAAGCTTATCTCTTCTTCTGTTAAAATATCTGCAGAGATTTCAAAATGAAAAGTGGTTTGTGTGTTACATTCTATTATAAATTTCCAAAGTTCTGTAGTGAACTTTGGATTACAGTTAAAGGTTCTGTCTACAAATTTTATAAGAGCTATATTTTTATCTATTAAAAATTTAATTTCTCTCTTTACTCTTTCTATAGCTAAAAATCTAACTCTGCCAGTAGTGGAGGAAAGACAGTATTTACATGAAAAAGGGCACCCTCTACTAGCTTCATAATATATGATCTTATTTTTTAGGTTATCCTGTTCTTCATAGGGAAATGTTATCTTATTCATATCCATTAATTCTCGTTCTTTATTTAAAAATACCTTACCTTGCCATTTAAAACAAAGACCTTTTATTTCTTTTAAGTCCAAGAAAAATTGAGAATCAATCTCTTCTTCTTTTCTTTTAAAATACTTTATCTGAAACTTTACAAACTCATAGTAAGTATCCTCCCCTTCTCCTATTATTATATATTCTCCCGCCATACTTTTCAAAGTATGACAGCTGTTATAAGATACTTCAGGTCCCCCATAAAGTATATTTATAGAAGGATTTACAAGCTTAATCAGTGTAGACAAAGCTTCAATATATTCTATATTCCATATATAACAGGAAAAAGCCACTATATCCGGTTCTTCTACTATAATTTCTTCCAATATCTTTTCCTTCCTGTCATTTATAGTAAATTCTCTTATAACACAGTCATAAGGAAGTCCTCTGGTATATGCTTTTAAATATCTTACTGCCAGATTACTGTGAATAAATTTTGAATTAAGTGCTGTCAATAGTATTTTCATATGTTTGTTTCCTTTCTCTAGACAAGCTAAAGCATATAAATTCAATACAAAATTATGTTAAACTGAATTTTTCTTTTGTGCTTTTATATAATAAAGTCCATCTGAATTTTTTAAATCCAAAACTTTAAAATACTTATCCAATATTTTTACTGTATTCTCCTTAGAATTATTTTTTAAAATATTAAAATCCCTTATTTTTATCTTTTTTATTTTCCCTCCTGGAATTAATATTTTTACATATCCATTAAAAATTTTATTATAACCTTTATCTACATCCCATATATAAAGCAGGCCCTCTTCTTTTAAATACTTATATATATCTTTTATAAAGTTTTTCTTTTTAAAGTTAAGCCACAGCTTATTAAAAGAAAATAGCAATATACAGTTATCATAATAATCTTCTTTTATATTCTCTTCTTCTTCCTTTCCATTTATATATTCTACATTTATATTATCATTAAACTCTTTGTATACATTATATATTATACCTTCATTATGAAGTCCCACATCTAAAAGATTTCCTCTGAATATTTGATTCTCCATATTTATGAATATACTTTTACTCATTTATATCACTATCCTTCACCAACATAGGAAAGCACCTCCTTACTGTATATATGTTCTTGAAAAACACAAAAAAATCCTCCCTTTTATGGGAGAATTTTAAAGTTTTTTACTTTTTCATAGTATTTAATCATAAAACCTGCGGTAGTTCTCTGGGCTTCTTTCAAAATAACTGAAGCTATTTTACCATACTTTTCATTGATATTCTCTATATTGCTATTTTTTATATAGATACTATTTGCCATTATAGCATTGTTTTTTATAAAGTCCTCTAACTCTTTATATATTATAACCCCATCTTCTGCTACAAAAGAATAATCTGTCATAAGTCTGCTTATTATCCAAAGTTCAAATTTTCTATGGCTATTTAGCAGTTTATTATTCACATGATGTGGAACTGTGACATCCTGAACCAAATGACAGGATGCTCCAAAATAAAATAGTGCTTTTTCTATTTGATAAAGATTAAAAAGCTGTAGGGATTGACTATAATATTTTCTGCATTCTGTAAGCGCATCTGAAAATCCATATAATCCCTTTTCCCTGTTTACATGATAGAAATGATTGGAACTTTTAAAATCTTGATCTGCCCAAGTTACTCCTGCATTTAAAGCTTTTATATATTTACGAAAAAAGTTATATTCTTCCTGGTATCCATCATTTTTTAATATTGCAAGGGATTGTATCATTATAAACTTATGAACGGTACAATTGGTTTTCATAAGTTTTTTCTTAATAGGATTTACTGCAAAAAATATTCTTTTTACAGCATTTCCATAGGTTCTTTCAATTTCATGTTTCATCTAAAAAATAATCTCCTCTTTAAAATAGAATGACAACTCCATATTACTGGATTTGAATTTTTAAAATTAAAATAACACATAGTATAGATAAAAAAATTAGATATGGATAAATATTTCTGTCTAATTTTACATATTCATCAATTTTACCTTTGTTTATACTATATAAATAACCTTCATTTTCGTCAAGTGCCAATAATTCTTTATCAAATATTTTTATACTTGAAATTTCAGTTTTATCATTAAACTTGATTTCTTCCATGGGAGACCCTGCTCCCCTGAAACTATATATTATACTATCTGATTTATCCCAAAAAAATATACAATTTTTTGGGGATAAGTCTCCCTCTCTATCTACAGCAAGTGAACCCATAGTTCCTACAGTTTTATGCTGATACATTGGTGCTGGAGGATTAGTGCTTGGATGAATAGCTAGTATAAATTGAAGGGGAGAATTTTTCACACTCTTAAATTTAGGAGAGGTAACAGGATCTCCTCCGCTGTAATCCGGCCATCCATACCATACTCCTTTTTTGATTTCATATATATAATCCATATCTCCTATGACAGGTCTGCTTCCTCTATTTTCCATGCCGCCTAAGCTACATATAAATTTACCTTCACTTGTAAAATCCATACCATTTACATTCCTTATTCCCCATGCAAAGGTTTCACTGGTTCCCTTAATTAGATTATATATGATTATAGAAGCATTTCCCGGAAAATGTTTTGGAATTATCTGCCCCTGTACACTTTGGGTATTATAGCTTTGAAAAGCTCCCCTCTTTTCCTTTCCAAAATTTATACCTTTTAAAGTTATATCTGCGGGAGTAACATCATGGCCATAAAGATTATCCCTTACCCATCCATTATCTTCTCCCACTACTGCGGAATTGGTTGCAGCTCCTATGGATATGTACATATATCCATTTCTTATTCTTATCAGACTATCTTTATAATCACCATAATTTGGCATACCACTTACAAGTATGGAGTTTTTATTCTTTTCTACAGAATAACTATATACTTTATCTAAAGATGAATAATATAAATTTCCCTTATAATAATCCAGACTGGAGATATTTAGCTTGGAATCCTTTAATATATTATAACTTTCTCCATGATTTTTTATGATCTGTATCCTATCTTTATAGGCTATGTAATAATTACCTTTTTCATCCTCTACAAAATCCACTGCACCTTTTAGTCCCCTATATTTTAAGTTACAGCTTAAAGTAACATCTTTTATTTTAACATCAATTTTTGAATGAGTTCTATAGAAGTAACTTTTAAGCATACTGCCTGACAGTATTACAAATGCAATTATAAATAAAATTTTTAATAGTCTTTTCATATATAGTACTCTCCTTAAAATATATCACACTAAATATATATTAAAAAAATCCCTACATATGAGTAAGTATTTAATCTGTTGTGAAAAATTCCATAATACATTTTTGAAACTTGAATTCAAAACACGAAAGAATACTTTTTTCTTCATCACAATTTACATAGGTTTAAAAATAGTGTATAATTAAATTAGCAATTTTAAGCAGTTTAATAGTGTTAACAGTTCTCCTTTGTTCTAAGAGAACTACCAATGAATTTTGAGCTGGCATTTTCAAATACTAGCTCATTCTTTTTACCACATTTTCATTATCCTACACAACAGTTCCTTCTCTATAGGAACTACCTTTTCAGTTAATTCCATCCCTGCGTCTACTATCTGACATATAATTATATCATTACCACAATTCAAAAAAGCTGTTAATCTCATATTTTTATCTTCCATAACTTTATATTCTTTATAAAGTATTTCTCTATTAAAAGAAGTTGCTATATTATCTAGCTTCTCCCTTAGCCGTTCCTTAGATTTATTATTTTTATCTTCATTAATCTGCTGAAAATAATTTTTCATATATTTCATACTTTTCAAATCCATAATTTCATTACACTGATTACAGGGATATTTATTTCCCTGTATATCTTTAAATATACATTTCTTACATCTTGTGCCCATACTTCTCCCTCACTTTTAATATTCTAAGGTAAATTCTAGCATAAAAAATGTAGAATTTACAGAGATTTTGACGAATTAGTTTTATTTACATCTTATGTACTATTTGTAAAATCCCAACTGTGTTAATTATTAATTTAAGAAGAATATACTTTAAATTATCATCATAATTATTAATATTAAATAATTCTATCTAAAAATACTAGGATTCGAAAACAGGAGTTTTTATGAAAAGAGACCGATTTTTAAAAAGTTCACTTATTTTAATTTTTGCAAACTCAATTACCTCTGTATTTGCATTTATATTTTCTATAATATTATCCAGAAAATTAGGTGCAGAAGGCATGGGACTTTACGGGCTTATAATGCCTGTATATGATTTATTTGTATGCCTGCTGTCAGGAGGCATGGTAACCGCCATATCTAAAGTAGCTGCAGTATATTTTAGTAAAGACGATTTTAGCAATTTAAATAATTCTATAGATGTTTCCCTTACTTTTAACTCCATATTAGCTATATTTATAGTATGTATAATATTTATTAACGCCCCCTACATAGGAATAAAAATAATAAAGGATCCAAGAGCCATACATGCCATTCAAGTCATGTGTCCTGGTATATTCTTTATAGCTCTTTCTTCCATACTTAAAGGTTATTTTTACGGAATATCCAAGGTAAAAATACCAGCTATTATAGACGTATCAGAAAAATTTTTGAGAATCGCACTTTTAGTAATTATAATATCTTTATTTTCCCTAAAGGACATAAGGAGTACTGTAACTGCAGCTTATGTAACCTTAGCTATTGGAGAATTTATAAGCTTTGCTATTTTATATATAATGTATAGAATTAAAAAGAAAGGATTAAAATTTGATTCTTATTACCCTGAAGATAAAATACAACTTTTATTTAATTTACTTGTTATATCTTTTCCTCTCTGTCTAAATGGATTTTTAACCACAGCACTTTCTGCAATTTCCACCTTAATAGTACCAAGGAGACTGGTAGCCTCAGGTATAGAATATAATCTAGCTTTAAGCATGATAGGTAAATTTGATGGTATGGCTCTTAATATAATATTTCTGCCCATTACTATTATAAATTCCATGTCTATGGTACTTATTCCAGATCTATCTGAAAAAATGAGTAACAGAGATTATTGGGCCATAGAACATAGGATATCTCAGATAATAAAAATATCTCTTTTTCTCGGTATTGCAACTATGATACTATGTATTACCCTATCTGGATATTTGGGAGAACTATTTTACAAAAGATATGATCTTGACTCCTACATAAAATTTGCCGCACTATCTGCTCCTGTAGTATTTGTCTCCATCTCTACTTTCGGTATTTTAAATGGTATTGGAAAGCAAAATATAATACTTAGGAATTCCCTTATTTCTTCCATTATAGAGCTTATACTAATATACATACTTACGGGCATACCATGGATAAATATATACGGATGCGGTATAAGTTTAATTGTAACTTATTTTATTATTTTAATTTTAAATATACATGAAATTATAAAAGAGAATTTTTTATAAAATAAAACTTCCATAATCATTTATAGAAGTTTTTTCTTTAGAAAAACTTTTCTCAATATAAATTTAGGCATTAATCGGGTTACTTTAGCTAGCATTGACTGTATATCCCTACCATCTATACCTCCTACCAACACTAAAACAAAAGTATATGTTATCATTCCAACCAATATAGATGTTATAGTGGCTAGAGCATTTGATATATATTCAAATCTTACAAAAAGCAATATATAATTTATAGAATAGTATGTAAAAAACACAACCACTCCCATTACTACTGAAGCCAGTGCTGGCCTAACTGCATGACTTATAAGATTAACTTTTACGCCTAATGATTTTTTAATAATTCTATGATTTAGTGTTATGGGGATAATAAACCCTAAAACACTTCCTGCCACTGCCCCCAATATGTTTATTTCAGGTATTGAAATTAAATAGTAGTTTACACATATTTTTATGACTATGCCTAATATAGAATAAAATGTGGCAGTAAAAAGCTTTCCTATACTCTGCAAAATAGTAGTCTGTATTTGCATAATAGACATAAGTACAAGTACAATAGCCCCCCAGGTCATGATATAAGAACCCTTTCCAAATTTAAGCATGGAGAATACAGGTTCACTTAAAACAGAAAGTCCCACTGCACAGGGCATGGCTATTAAAAAACAAAGTCTTAAGGAATAGTTTATATTATCTTTTATCTTCTTCCCATTTTTAACGGCCACTGCTGCAGATATAGCAGGAAGTATTGCCATGGACAATGAAGATATTATGGAAATTGGAACATTTAAAAGCTGTTGATATTTCGTAAGATAACCATAAAGTATGGTGGCTCTGGCCTCACTTATTCCTCCAACCATAAGCCTTGTCTTTGTGTTCCATAAATCAACTATATTTCCAGCATAGGTCATACCCACACACAATGTTATAGGTAATCCATATATTATAATTTTTCTCACAAGTTCTCTGGTGGTAAGTCTTACATTATTTACCTTCAGTGCACCTTCTGGAGTTTTAAATTTATTATTCCTTCCATAACACATAATTAAAAAGCTAGCAGAAGCTAAAGCCCCCAGTGATGTTCCCATAGTTCCTCCTGCACAGCCTGCCTCCACTCCATACTTCATTAAATATGCAGCAAATACAAGAGTAAATATGGTATTTAATATTTGTTCTATCACCTGGGATACTGCTGTAGGAGTCATATTTCCCCTTCCCTGAAAATATCCTCTATAGGCAGAAGCAATAGAGGTAAATAATATAGCAGGGGCAAGATTTACAAGAGATAAATACACTCCTTTATAATGGGTTGCCCTAGCTAAAGGTAGCGCAAAAATCATAAGAAACAGAGCCATTACTATACCTATAATCACTAAAATAAATCTTGCTATTTTAAATGCTTTAATTGCATCTTTGTAATTTCCAACTGCAGCCAGTTCCGATATAAGTTTTGATATGGCTACAGGTATACCCGAATTGGCAAGCACAAAGATAAAAGCATATATCTGATAGGATGCACCATATAATCCATAGCCCTCTTCCCCGATTATTTTCATCAATATAGGAATGTATAATACAGATAATACCTTTACTAACATTCCTGCCATAGAAAGTATGGCAAAACCTTTAGTTGTTGATTGTTCCTTCATAATCCAAAACTCCCTGTCAAAAACTTGCAAAATAATAAATATTTAAAATTTATTAAATATATCATTTTTTATTTTTTTAAATATAGGTGGAAGCTTCTCCGATATAGTCTTGTTATTCATATAGCTTAGCTTTCCAGTACAATCCCCAAAGATTACCTTGTAAGCATATAAATATTGATAATTTAATCCATATTTATTATAAAAAAAACTATTTATTTTAGATATACCATATTTGGCATCCCCTATTATGGGATTTCCTAAATGTGCTAAATGTGTCCTTAATTGATGACTTCTACCTGTAATCAGTTCCAATTCCAATAAAGAATAAGTACCACAGGTATGAAGAACTTTTACATCCATAGCTATTTTTTTTCCGTTCTTTTCAGGTGAATTATATATATTGGAAATATTATTTTTTCTATCCTTTAGTATATATCCTTCATAAACACCTTCATTTATTTTCCCTTTCACCAATGCCTGATAATATTTTCTTATCCTTCTCTCTCTTATTATTTCATTCAACAATTTCAAGGATCCATAGTTTTTACCATATATCACTATTCCCGAAGTGTTTCTATCCAGCCTATTGCAAGGAGAAGGAGTAAAGGTAACTTCTGTTTCCGGTTTAAAATCTCCCTTATCATATAGATATGATAATACATAATCTGTTAAAGTTGCATCTTTTACCCTCTTATCTGAATGTACTAAAACTCCTGGCCATTTTTCCACCAGAATCATATTTTCATCTTCATAAGTTATCTTTAAAAAATCACCATTCACCTTATTAAACTGGAAAACTTTTCTCTCTGAAACTATGTATTTAGCCTCAACTATATCTTTATCCATGAGAAAATATTGCTCTTTGGCTTTTTTTCCATTTACCCTAATATCACCTTTTCTTATAGCCTTATATATACCACTTATAGGTACATCCTTAAGCCATTTTCTTAAAAATTTATCTAATCTCTGACCTGATTCATTATTTCCTATTTCTACTTTCATTTTATCTCTCCTGGTATTCTCAATATTTTTTAGTTTTTAAATCTTATACCAACAATATTTAATTATATAATACTATTATTACATAAAGCAATATATAAAATTTCTATCCAAATAATTTAGTAGACAAATTTATATATAATTTTAATCTTTCATTTACTTAAAAGATTAATAATCTCACGAGACATTAATATAACTTTTAGAAAAGACGTATAAATATACCATTGAAAGTTACCTTAATTCTAATTTGTTAAATTTAAGTATGCCAATAATTGTTGTAATTATTATAATAATAGTAGATGAAAATATAATACTATATGGGTTAATTTTAAATGAACTTATGTCTATCAGCATAAAAACAGGAGAATATCTTATAAAGCCTTTAAAATTAATAGGATAATTTGTTGATAACAGCAATGATAATATACAAAGTATTATAAGTGTTGATTTATTTTTTATAAACATAGCTAAACACATATAAATACTTATTAAACTTGAGAATATTAAAGCTGCAAGAAGAGTAACCTTAATTGATTTAATTAAATCATAAGAAGTAAGTGATTTTTCAAAGTAATTTATAAAAATTCCTGTAATCATCGTACCAAATAGCAGAAAAGTAATTAAAATAAAAGCAGATAATGATATTATAATAAACTTTGATATATAAATTTTTTCCCTTTTATGTCCACATACTACAGTATTATTTATTGTACCACTTGAAAATTCATCTAATACAATGCTCTCTACTGTAAATATTAAAATTATAGCTATACAAGGAGAAAATCCAAAAGATGAATAAAAGAACTCAATTGCTTTCGGGTGAAGCCTATCTTTAAAATTGTTTACTAAAAATCCAAACTCACTGCCTTGAAAAGAAGTGTCTAATATCTTAAATGTAATTTTACTATAAAAAAATAAATATATGGAATACACAATTAAAAGATATGTAATCATTATAGAAATTAAAAATGTCTTATTATGTCTTAATTTATACGTTTCAAATTTCAATAAATTATACATCACTTACTTTTCCTCCAACTATATTTTTAAAATAATTTTCAAGGTTATCCAATTCAGGCGTCAATTCCAATATTGTAATGCCTTCTCTAAAAATTGCAGATGAAACTCTTCCAGGATTATCAACATAATCATAGAGACTTATAGTACCATCTGGCAAGACTTTAAAATTACATGTGTTTAATCTTGTTTCTAATATACAAGCAGCTTTATTTACATTATCAACTTTAATTTTTAAATTTTTATTAAATTTTTCATTTAATTCTTTTAAAGTAAACTCATTCAATAGTTTTCCATTATGCATGATCCCATAACGAGTTGCAAAATTATAAAGTTCTTTTAAAATATGGCTTGAAATAAGTATTGTCGTATTTTTGTTTTTATTTAATTTTAGCAAAATATCTCTTATTTCCATAATTCCTATAGGATCAATACTGTTTATAGGTTCATCTAGTATCAAAAGTTCAGGATCCCCAATCACTGCTAAAGCAATTCCTAATCTTTGCCTTATTCCAAGAGATAAATCACATACTTTTTTGTCTCTTATACTATTTAGATTTAAAAGTTTTAACATTTTTGTTATACAATCCTTCCCTGGAATACCTTTTTGTAGCCTGCAAGCTTCTAAATTTTCATAAGCTGTCATATTAACATATAAAAAAGGCCTTTCAATTAGAGCTCCAAGTCTTTTTCTTGCAGTGAGAAGACCATTTTCTGTACTCTCACTAAATAATTCAATTGATCCACAAGTCTTTAATACAAGACCTGTTATCATTTTAAATATTGTGGTTTTGCCTGCTCCATTTTCGCCTATAAGTCCATAAATGTCTCCTCGATTTATATTTATATTTACATTTTGAACTGCCAAGTTGTTATTATAACTTTTAGTTAAGTTTATAGTTTTTAAAATAGTTGGCATTATGATTCTCCCTTTATTTAACATCAAGTTTATAACCTATACCCCAGATAGTTTGTATATAATCCTTATTCATACCTGAATTTGAAAGTTTATTTCTCAAATTACTTATATGCACAGTAAGAGTATTATCATCACATAAATAATTGCTTCCCCATACACTTTCAAATAAATTCGCTTTTGAAAATACCTTTTTAGGATAACTCATCAAAAGTTCTAAAATATCAAATTCTCTTGTAGTCAAATCCACACTTGAATTGTTCACATATACTTCTCTAGTGTCCTTATTTAAAGAAATTTCTCTGTATTTTATTATTTCTTTTTTTGGTATTTTATTTGAAAACTCTATATATCTTCTTAAGTTTGAATCTATACGTGCAGACACTTCTTCTATATTAAAAGGTTTGGTTATAAAATCATCAGCACCCATTCTTAAAGTTTTTATCCTAATATCAATATTTTCTACTGCAGAAATTATTATAATGGGTATATGGCTGTTTTCCCTTATTTTAAACAATAAGTCCTCACCATTTATTCCAGGAATCATTAAATCAAGTAAAACCATATTCCAAATTTTATATTCTAAATATATCAACGCTTCTGTGCCAGAATAAACAGCTTTTGAAGTATATCCATTCATCTCCAGCATATCACATAATAATTTGTTTATATCAACATCATCTTCAACTACTAAAATTTTGATATTATCTTTCATTTATTTTTTCCTCAACTTTTTATTAATTTCCATTTACAGAAAATGTATAGAATATCTTTATCTAATTTAGCATAGATTAGTCCATTCATCTTGTTCATAAGGTTTTTTGCAATTGATAATCCAAGACCTGTATTGTTGCTGTTTGTTCTTGAAAGATCTGCTTTGTAAAATCTGCTAAAAAGCAAATTCAAATCATGAGCTTTTAAGGTTTTAGCTAAATTTGAAGTTATTATAACCGCAAAATCACCATCTTTTTTTAAGGTTATAGAAACTTCTCCATATGCATATTTTATCATATTTGTAATTAAATTTTGAATTACACGTTTGGAAGCTGCTTTATTTGCTACAACAATTATATCTTTATCAGGTAAATTTATTCTTGGCGTTATATTTTTAGCTGCAAAGTTATCGTAAAGAGTTGTTACAACTTCACATAATATGTTATTTAAATTTATATATTCTACTTTAAGATTATATTCTGGAGATTCTATAATCGAAAGCTCAAAAAAATCATTTAATAGTTCCTTGAGAAAATAAGCTCTTTTTAAAGCTATATCTATGTATTCGTCCTGCTTTTTACAAGAAAGCTTCTTTGATTTTATCATCTCCATATAGCCAATTACAGAAGTCAGTGGCGTACGTAAATCATGAGAAATATTTGCTATGGATTTTCTTATTTCATATTCTGTTTGTTTTTGTGTTACCTTATCTTGAATGTTAATGTCAATATGCTTATTTACACTCGCAGCTAAATTTTCAATATCAATGTCAAATAGTTTAACATCTACTTTCTTATGCAATTTTAAATTATTATAATCATTAAGTTGATTTGTAATATTTCTAATTTCAATTTTTATGAAAATTAAACGAATGAGCAAAATAATAGAAAAAATTATTAAAATTATTATTAGAAATTTCATTTACTTACTCATTCCTTTCAAAATTTTTTATATTATATAACTATTATAATTGAAGTATAAATAATTTTCACATTTTACTTACCCAATACCTCATATTTTTTAGAATTAAAAATAAATGATATAATAACATATCCAAATATATACATCAAAAGATTATAAAGTAAATTATTCCAATATATACTTTTAGCAATATCATTTAAATGATTATCAGATTGTACTAAAATTGAAAATATTCCTGCAGACTGTTTAAATACCTCTTGCGATGTAGTTCCTATAGCATAATATATTTTGCCTTGTCCAGCCAATTTTAATTTCATTATAAGGTAAAGTCCCATGGTAATACCTAAAAGTACCACAACAATTATAGATATACTTAAAGTTTTATTTTTTACAAGCTTGCTTAAAGCTATGGAAACTCCAATTATAATTGGACCACTTATGCATCCAATAAACTTCGCAAGTATGAAATATACAATTCCAAGTGTTGGACTCGTAGAATGTAATATTCTTGTATGGTAAATTCCGTTAGAATTAAATAGTTCAAATATAAGGCAAGTTGCCCACATTAACATAAGTCCTATAGAAAATACAGTTGCTTTTACCAAAAGTTTAGTTGAAGTTTTTATAGGTATCATATGAAATATAACATCTTTTCCTATATAAAAGTTATTATATAAGTCTATAAAAATATATATGGGGAGCACAATCCATGCAACTGCACTTAATTGTAGATGTATGTTTATGTATTTGTTATAGTTTACAAGTACAAGAATGCTTAAAACTATTTCTATTAATATAAAAGTTGAAAATATTGGAAAATGTTTTCTGATTTCAAGTTTAAAAAAATCTAAAATCATTTAAATTGCCTCCTTAAAAAGTTCTTCAATAGACTTCTTATACTTTTTTTTAAGAATTTCCACGTTGTCGTGAAGTAAAACTTTACCTTCATTAATAAAAATAACTTCATTAAAAAGTCCTTCTACGTCATTTATAATGTGCGTACTTATGAAAATTGAACTATCCTTGTCAAAATTGTCAAGTATAATTTTAATTATTTTATCTCTCATAGACGGATCAACTGCTGCAAGTGGTTCGTCAAATAAAAAAAGCCTTGCTTTTCTTGAAAACATTAAAGATATATTTAGTTTTTCTTGCATACCTTTTGATAAAGAATTTATCTTTAAATTTAAATCAAGTTCTAAATCATTTACCATTTTAAGAGCTTTTTCATAATCGAAATCTTTAAAGAAGTTTTTGAAAAATTCCAAGGATTCCTTTATAGTCATCCATCCATATAAGAAGTTTTTATCCGGTAAATAAGCAACTATTTTTTTTGTTTTTACACCTGGAATCTTACCATCGATTAATATATTCCCACCAGTATAACTTAAAAGTGAAGCAGCTGTTTTTATGAGTGTAGTTTTACCTGCTCCATTTGGTCCTAAAAGTCCAACTATTTTTCCTTTTCCTATTTTTAAATTAAAATTATTCAAAGCAACTTTGTTACCATATGTTTTAGTTAAATTGTTACATTGTAATACATAATCCATCTAAAATCTCCTCCACAACTTTTTAATTTCAATACAATTTTAAAATCTAATTACTAAGAAATTGTGAAGAAATTCCTAAGAAAGTCTTAAGTTTCTAAAATATAATTTAATATTTAGTCATGCCCCACCCTATAAAAGCATAATACTTCCAGTGCCTAAATAACACTAGATTTTAACTTTCTTCCAGTCTACATGGACTGATTACTTATTTGAATTAAAACATCAAGCAAGGCAAGCCGTTATAGTTTACTGACAGCTCTTTATTAATAGCACTTTTCTACACATAAATGCCCTCCAATGACTGCCATTGTAAGGCATTTTTTTTAGCACACACTGCCCCATCAAGCATATAATGGAAGTTTAGTCATTAAAAAATTATTTGCATTCTTAGCATAATGAAACTTGTTTATATTAGAACTTATCTTTCAAAATTCGTTTTATTACAAGAGCGACAATCAATGTAAAGGTTGCGGCCAAAGTAGTTATTATGTATGTGTTATGAGCAAATAATTCAATCAATACTCCATAAAAAACTTGGCCTATAGGCATACAGCACATACAAATTGCTGTTACTAAAGCCATAACTTTTCCCATAATTTCGTTGCTGATTTGTTTTTGCAGAAAGGTAACAGAAATAATATTAATGGTTGAGATTGTATACATACTGAAAAAAGCTAATAAGGTAAAAAGACAATATGCTAATAATGGAGCAGCACCTTTTAAGAATGGTGTAAAAATTGAAGCCGACATTAATATAAAACTGGCACCTGATAGATAAAATACTTTGTATAGATTGGTTACTGAAAACTTTTTAGCTGTAATTCCAATCAGCAATGCACCAAGCAAGCCGCCAAAACAAATTACACTCTCTGTGACCCCATATAGCTGATTACCTGCGTTTAAAACTTTTTTTATAATATATGGAACTCCAATTGAGTAAACCGGCTCAACAAATAGGTTTAATGCAGCAAACATCAAAATTAATTGCATTATAAATGCTTTTTTATGAATGACATATTGAAGACTATCTTTCATATCTCCAAATAAAGTAACCACAAGATTCTTTTGAATTTTTTTAGAGACATATGGAATATATAAAAACATTTCAATTATGGCTGCAAAAAAAAAGCTTGCACAATTTATAAAAATAACAGTATTTAGTCCACACACTCCGTATAATGTACCCGCCAGAATAGGCCCAAATAAATTTGAAATTGAAGAAACTTGAGATACTAATCCATTTGCCTTTTCTAAACTGCCATCTTCTACTATGATTGGAATACATGCCTGTGTTGCAGGTTGCTCAATAGCAGCCAAAATGGACAATAGCACCATTAGCACCCCGATTATAGTGATCGAGCTATGCCCCAAGAGTAGTGCTATTGCAAAACTTCCTGTCAATAGTGTGCTAATCAAATCCAACCCTACCATTAAGTGTTTCCTGTTAAAGCGATCAGCAATAGCCCCACCTATTGGGGATAATAATATAGTTGGTATAATGGAAATAGCTATAATAACTGAAAAAGTCGATGCAGAGCCAGTAATGTCAAGAATAAATAATGACATGGAATACCTTTGAATCGAGTTTCCAAATAGCGAAATAACTTGTCCTATAAGAAGCAAATAAAAATTTTTAGATGATGAAGTTCTGTTTAAAGAATCCATAATACACTCCTTTCTACCGTATACATACTTTCGGTATGTATGCGGTCAAAATAAAATCTGCTGTTAAAGCAGGTTTTATTTGCTACCTATAAGTCTAAAACTTGGTTTTTAAAGTTTTCAAAATACTCGGATAGTCCTACTAAAATACCATTATCGATTATTGGAAACCCTATCGTATTTGTAAAATATTGTAAAAACTCAATACACTTTTTAGTTTCTACTTCATCCCGTGAAAACATCACAGGATTAAGCCATATATTCAGCAAAAGCAGGAAAACTTCAGCAGTCTGATCTGGAAATTTGACGTTTAAAGAACCATCGGAATTTCCAGCTTTTATGCCTGATGTCATAATCGGGGCAGACGAGGCTACTATTTCCCTCATAATTTGAATAGTTAGTTGTGGGTTGTTGATTTGGGATTTCAATACATATAGAAACGATTCGTCTATGTCTTTTTGTGTTGTACTACGTAAAAACTGTGAAATCTTCTCTTTTCCTGTAGAAAAATTATTGTCATATAAAAATGTTCTAGAATTTCGGCTACTTGATTCAAAATACTTTTTTAAGACAATTTCTAAAATTTCACGCTTTGATTTAAAATGATGATAAACTGCTCCCTTTGTCATACCCAATTTTTTAGCTATATCCTGAATACTCGTATTATCATACCCTTTTTCGCTAAACAATTTTATAGATATTTGAATAATTTGTTCTACTGTACGTTCGGGATATTTATTCCTAGACATACACATCCTCCTTACTTGCGATATAAATACTCTGGGTATGTATACCATAGCATTTATTTCTGATTGTGTCAAGAAACCCTGTGTACACCTGCATAGCAATGCTTTTTGTATAGATAGTAAAAATTACTATAGAAAGTCATTCTATAGTAATTTCTAGTTAAACATATATATACCTCTATTCAATTATTCCCTCTGTTAAACACTAAACTTTAATACAAGTTCATTAAGTTTTTCAGCAGTTTCTGCTTGTTCTTGTGCTGTTAGCGCTACTTGTTCAACTGCCTTTGTTGTTTCATTCATACTTTCCTTTATTGTTTCAGCTTTTTGACTGGATTCTTGTGCTCCTTGTACCATATTTCCAATAGCTTCATTGGTACATTTTAATTTTAAGAATCACTTGAAGTTAAAAAATCATAGGCGACCCTGCATTGTATGGAAACTCCAATAGGAAGGCAATCTTCATCTATATCGAACAGGCTCCCATGGGCCGGGTATATTATATTTTTACTTTCATTTCTACACCCTAAATAATAAAATGCAGCAGGCCTTTCCATAGAAAAATAAGCAAAACTTTCCACTCCCATACTTGGACTTTCCAGCATCTTTACATGTTCCTCTCCTATTTCTTTATAGGCTGCCTTTAAAATATCCTTAATTACATCATCATCATTATAAAGACAAGGGTAGCTTTCTTCTATATCTATTTCACACTTTCCTCTCATAGAGCCTACAATACCAGAAGTTATCTCTCTGAGTCTTTTTTTAACATATTCCCTATGTTCAGTTCTCATAGTTCTCATGGTACCGGCTATTACAACCTCTTCTGGTATTATATTTTGAGCAGTTCCTCCATGTATGGAACCCACCGTAATAACTGCCGGATCAGTTGGAGGAAGTTCCCTGCTTATAATTTCTTGAAGTGATAATATCAAATGGCTGCTTATAACTATAGGATCTACTCCCATATGTGGTCTTGCACCATGGGCTCCTACTCCTTTGATTTTTATGGTGAACGGATTAGACGCTGCATTTACCACTCCCAATTTTACTCCTATATTTCCCACCTCTATATTTTCATCTACATGAAGCCCTATTACCCTATCTACTTTTGGATTTTCAAGTACTCCTTCCTTTACCATAAGTTTAGCTCCCCCAGTAGTTTCTTCTGCTGGCTCAAAAAAAAGCTTCACCGTTCCTTTCAATTCATGCTTCACACTGTTTAAAATTTTAGCTACTCCCAAAAGTATGGTAGTGTGTGCATCATGACCGCAGGCATGCATCTTTCCTTTTACCCTTGAAGAATAGCTGCAGTTTTTATTATCCTCCAGAGGAAGTCCATCTATATCAGCTCTAATACCTATGGTTTTATTTCCTTTTCCCCTTATTATTCCACAAACCCCTGTGCCCGCAGTTTCTATATATTCCACTCCTATTTTTTTTAAAAATTCTTTTATTTTAAGAGAAGTTCTTTCTTCTTCATAACCTAATTCAGGATGTCTATGAAAATCTCTCCTTATACCAATTAATTCCTCTTTTATAGATTGTGCCATACTGAAAAAATCTCTATCCATACTCCTACCTCCAATTATTTAAAACTTTATTCCCATCCAATCTCTATTATATCTCCCTGAGACAGTTTATCATAATAACCTACATTATTTCCATTTAAGTGTAAATATAATTTCCCTTTTGAACTGCTAAGATCAAATTCCACATAATTAAATATATCTACAAATATATACTCTTTTTTACCCTTAAGAACTATATTCTTTCCGTTTACAGTGACAACTATTTCCTTCTTACTGTTCCCTTCAACTTTGTCTATTTCCTTAAAGATCCCTTCATTTTCATCTGTAATTTTATGTACTCTATCTTCTATTGAACCTTTCTCTATGTTACCTTCATTTTCTTTTTTTTCTTCCCTCTTCTTTAACAATCTATAAATTCTGTCCCCTTCTTTTATTATATAATTCTTATCCAGTTCCTTTCCATTTAAGTAGTATGAAAATTCACCCTGCTCTTGATTCAAAGAAAAATATTTTTCATAATCTCTTAAAGTTTCAGGAAAAACTATTACTACATTATCTCCTTCATTTATATTACTATCCAAGCTTACTTTATTCTTATTTATATAGGCAATAGGCTCTAAACTTTCCATTATGTCATTTATAAAAAAGCTTATAGAATATATTCTCTTTATGTAATCTTTAACTTTAGGTGAAGCGGCTTCCCCATTGACAGCATAATTTATCTCTATATTATCCCCTTCCTTTACCTCCTCATCCACACTTTTTGGCATTCCATTTACAGTTATCTCTGCAGTAGATGCCAGATTTCCAAAGGCTACTCTTTTTATCCCATTTAGTGTAAACCTTATATTGTCCCCATTCTTAGCTATTAACACATCTGGATTTATACCTGCATGCAGCATTGCATCCATAACCCTATGCCTATGGGAATCAAAAAGACTTACTGCCTTTCCATTTAACATTATATCAATAAAACTGTGTCCTGATCTTTTTATACAGATTAAAGCTATTCCTAAAACGGTAACTCCCATACTTCCTAAGGAATTATCAGGACAAACACAATCCACCACAGCCTCTCTTCCTTTTATGGCGATTCTTTTAATTGGTATATTTAATTTTTGAGCTAAAAATTCTTTTAATTTAGGAGTATGAGCTCCCCCTCCCACCAAAAAAACAGCATTAGGAGATTTGCCTCCATTTAATTCTATTATTCTACTTCCAATTTTATCTGTTATTTTTTTCACAGTTGGAGTTACAAGTTTTATTACATCTTCTGAAGATATTTCATTTTCTATACCCAAAACATCTGTATAGGTTATATTCCTATGTTTATCACACTGTTTTTTTATACTTTCTGCAGTATTAAAATCCACAAGATAGTTTTGTGCTATAACTTCTGTCACTTCATCTCCCGCTTCCGGTACCATTCCATAAGCACTTATTGTGTCTCTATTACTTAATGCTATATCCGAAGTACCGGCTCCCACATCAATTAAAGCTAGATTCAACAATCTTAAATTCCGCGGAACAGCTGCTTCCATGGCAGCAATAGGCTCTAAAGTTAAATTTATAACATTAAGGCCCACTTTTTCCATAACTGAATATAAGCTATCTATTACAGACCTTGGAAGAAAAGTTGCTATAACCTCTGCGGATATATTATTTCCTTTATGACTTAAAAGATTACTTATAACATATTCATTCAAATAATAATTTTTTACGCTATAGCCTACACAGTATAATCTTCCCTTCACACTTTCATTTATTTTTTTCTCAGCAGATTTTACCGCAGTGAGCTCCAGACTTCTTATAATATCCCTGTCTATTTCTCTTGTATAATCTATTTCTATTTTTTCTTTTACCTCCATAGTTCTAAGAAATCTTCCAGCTGCTGCAATAGCCACATTTTTTATTTTTATATTTAAATCTTTTTCAAGTTCACCTTTTATAGTATTCACTACATTTGCCACAAGAGCTACATCATGTATTTGACCATCTACCATTGCCCTCTCTTCATGTTCTATACACTTTTCTGCTATCACATGAAACTTTTTATCTTTAAGTATCCCTACAGTACCTATTACGGATCTTGTTCCTATATCCAATGAAAATATTATATCTTGTGAACTAAGATTACCAGTTTCCATAATATTACCTCTTTTTCTATGCTTATTAGGCTCATATTGTTAAAATATGAACCTAATAGAATTATATAATAATATAGTTAAACATTCAATGAAGTGATTTTAGTATATATCTTCTGATTTTTTACAACAAATGATATAATATATATATATTAATTCCACAATATACCTTGTTAAAATCTATATAATCTAAATAACCATAGGAGTCATATTCATGAATATTTTCAAAAAAAACTATTATACTATCATAACAATATTAGGACTATTAATTTGTATTATTTGGCTTATAACAGTTAATACACAACCTTTTTCTGACTTTGATTATTATAATAAACTTGCACAGCAGATTGCCAAAGGCGGCCCCTGGGGTGATACCTACACAAGTGTTGGATATTCAATTATTCTGGGATTTATATACTCAATTTTTGGAATTAATTTAATCTCAGCTAAAATTCTAAACATAGCTTTAACCTTTATAAATTATATGTTACTTTATAAAATATTATATAGAATACCTTTAAGTAAAATCAAAAGAAAAATTATTTATACAATGTTTGTATTCTTCCCAAACAATATTTTTTACACCGGTATCACAGCAAATGAAATATTATTTACTACCATATTACTTTCAATAACATTGACATACTATAGCAATACCAAATTAAAATATATTTTAATAGGTATACTTACAGCTATTAATGCCATGATAAAACCTTTTTTTATCATTTTTTTCTTAGTGATATTTATAATAGAATTGATTACAAAATATAATATTACACAAGTGTTAAAACACACCTCTATAATACTTGTAGTAAGTGCTCTTTGCATTTCTCCCTGGATATACAGAAACACAAAATTTATAGGTGAATTCACTTCTATTTCCAATAATGGAGGTATTGTACTTTATATAAATAATAATTCACAAAATAAATATGGCAGATGGATGGCTGCAGAAAAAGTAAAAGATTCAGTGGTATTAAAAAAAGAATATATTGAAGCCAATATGACAGAGAAGAATAGAATTTTAACTTCATCAGCTAAAAAGTGGATAATTGCCCATCCTCTGCAATTTATAGAACTTGGATTAAAGAGATTATTTAATACATATTTTATAGCAGACGATATATTCTTTGCTTTTAATGGGACTTCTTTAAATAAATACATACAAATAATGTTAATTATTTATACCTTCCTGACAAAAATAATAGTATTTGGGGCAGCACTTATATATATAATTATGTACAGTAAAAAAACAATTGTTAACCTATTGAAAAAAGAACATATTGATTCTTACACTCTATACAATTTAATTTGCTTTTATATGTTTTCTTGTGTATATTTTATTACAGAAGGTCAAGGGCGTTATTCTTTTCCATTTATATTTATAATGATTTACTTCTTTTCCTTTTGGATGGAAAAAATACTTAAAAATAGAGAGGAGAAATTGCTTAATGGATAAATTCACTTTAGTCCAGAAAGAATCGGCATTAATAGTTATCGATATTCAGGAGCGGCTGGTTCCTGCAATGCCAAATTCACAAAAAGTTATTCAAAATACCAATACTTTATTATCTGTTGCCAATAAGTTAGAAATCCCCACGATTATCACAGAACAATATCCAAAAGGTCTTGGAAAAACAATTTCTGAAATACATTATAATGCAAGTAAAGTATCAATATGTGAAAAAAATACTTTTTCTGGCTGCACTGATGAATTAATAAATATTTTAAGACAATTATCAAAGAAAAAAATTATTATCACAGGAATGGAAACCCATGTATGTGTTTTTCAGACAGTTAGAGATCTACTTGCCCATGGTTACCAGGTATTCGTAACATCTGACGCTGTATGTTCTCGTACAAAGGAAAATTACTTAAATGCTTTATCTCAAATGGTGTCAATGGGAGCTGTGGTAAGCAATACAGAAACAATATTCTTTGATTTGTTAAAAGTTGCAGGAACACCTCTGTTTAGGGAACTGTCTAAACTAATCAAATAAAAAATAGTTTGTACTTAATTTAACTAGAGTAAAAATAGATTTTTAAAAAATTTCTGTTAAAATTTGCAATTTACAAATTGTACAGCTTTAATTAAAGAATACCGTATTACTCATTTTATAAAAAACTAATATCAAAAGACTAGCGACTAAATTATTTTGGAGGTTGTGATAATGAGAAGTTCTAAAGTTATACTTAAATATGGATGTAATCCACATCAAAATCCATCAAAAATTTATGTAAAAGACAGGGTACTGCCTTTTGAAATCCTAAATGGTAAGCCGGGTTATATCAATTTTATGGATGCTTTTAATTCGTGGCAATTAGTAAAAGAACTAAAACAAACACTATGCTTACCCGCAGCGGCATCTTTTAAACATGTAAGCCCAGCTGGTGCTGCAGTGGGACTCCCTTTAAGTGATGTATTAAAAAAATCATATTTTGTGGAAGATATTGAGCTATCTCCCGCGGCTTCTGCTTATGCCAGAGCAAGAGGTGCAGATAGAATGTCTTCTTATGGTGATTGGGCAGCTATAAGTGATATTGTGGATATATCTACTGCAGCAATTTTAAGTAGATCTGTATCAGATGGAATAATTGCTCCTGGATATACAGATGAGGCCTTAAAACTTTTAATGAAAAAGAAAAAAGGAAATTACTGCATTATTAAAATGGATTATGATTATGAACCTGAAGATATAGAGAGAAGAGAGATATACGGCATAACATTTGAGCAAAAAAGAAATGATATTTTACTAAAACAGGATATGCTTAATAATGTAGTTACACATAATAAAAATATTACAGAAGAGGCAAAAAGAGATCTCCTTATTTCAATGATCACTTTAAAATACACTCAATCCAATTCTGTATGTTTTGCTCTAAATGGTCAAACAATCGGTGTCGGTGCAGGACAGCAATCCCGTGTACACTGCACAAGACTTGCTGCATCAAAAGCAGATATATGGCATTTAAGACAACATCCTGCTGTACTCAGTTTATCCTTCAAAGAAGGTGTTTCAACTCCAAACAAAGACAATGTGATAGAACAATACTTAAGAGATGATATTACTAAAGTAGAAATAAAAGAATGGAGTAAAGTGCTAAATAATATACCGGACAGACTGACAAAAGAGGAGAAAACATCTTGGCTGTCTAATTTATCTGGAGTATGTTTAGGTTCAGATGCATTCTTTCCATTTAGAGATAATATTGACAGAGCATTTCAAAGCGGTGTAAAATATATAGTTCAGCCTGGTGGTTCATTGAGAGACGATATAGTAATAAAGGCCTGTAATGAATATGATATGATAATGGCTTTTTCAAATATAAGGTTATTTCATCATTAAGGACTTAATAAGATTGTTTGGTAATAATAACTTGCATGGAGCGCCTATCAAATATATATAATTCATAATAAATAATTATGTATAATTCATCATATACTTTTCCCCAGTTTCTAATAGGAAAGTACCCTTTTTAGTTACCTCAATGGTAGAAAGATAACGTGTCTTAAGCATTCTAAATATCTACAGGTAAATTAACTTTGTTTATATGTTTTCTCTACAAATTTTAATCCTTCTATTATCCAGAGAATGTACCTTGATTTGTTTTACACGAGCCTAGGTACGTTCCCTGGAATATAGGATTAAAGCTATCTTTTTTATTGTTCCTTTAATTTTTTTACTACGTCTATGGTCAATCCTGTTTTAGATGCTATAGTTTCAATATCTAATATGTCCAGTAAATTTTTAGCTACCTGAATTCTGCCTTCTTCTCTACCTTCCCTTTTTCCTTTTGTCTTTGCAGCCTTAATTTCTGCCTTTTGGATACGGAGCCTTTTCAGATCATTTTCATATATTTCTCTTTCTTCTTTATCCAGGTACATAATGTCAAGTTTTTCTATGGCCTTTTTAACCGAACTGTCCCCTGCCAGTTCTTCCGGTATTTTATCCCTGTCTATTTCATAGGCCCTGCTTAAAAAAGCTGTCCATCTATCCAGTGCTGTATTTAAATCTCCAAAATCTTTTTTAAATTTATTCAACTCTATAAAATGCATTTGAAATATATCGGAGAATTCTTTTCTGCTGCTTTCATTGTATACCTTATATACATTATGAAAGTTCTCTTCATTTAAATAATTAAAGTCCAATATGTTTATGGCTATGGTTTTTCTTAAAAGATCAAAATCATCTCCGCTTTCTATTTGATCCGAGTATACCTTTGCCCAATAGTAAAATGCCCTCTTATCGTAGTATCCCTGTTCCGCTAGCTGCATTTCTATGTCATACCAGGTTCCTTTTTCATCTACAGCTTTTATATCCAGTATGGTCATCTTGCCTTTTCTATAACTTGCTATATTATAGGGATTTTTCAATTCTATATCTCTAACCTGTTCACTTTCCGGAAGTACTGAATTTATAAATGAAATTAATATATCCTTGTTCTCGGAACTTCCGAATAATTTCTTGAATGCAAAGTCTACTTTGGGATTTAACCTGCACATTACAAATTCACCTCTTTTCCATGATTTTTTTCTCACTTCTTTATTACATTTTATCACATTAGGGGAGATTTTAAATAGTGTTCATCAAGCAGAAACTCTTTTAGTAAAAATCTCAAATACTGAAACTACTTATGATTTTAAATACTTTTACATATTTTAGCATTGGTAATTAGTTTCCGAATCTAATTTTTATTATTTTATCAAAATATTTTATGATGATCCATATTTTCTATATAAGTTGAAATTATAAATTACAGCTAATTCTTAATTGATGTTTAATGTTGGTTATAAATGTGATAAAATGTAATTATTATAGGGAATTTATATGGTATATTATTAATATTTTTAAGTTAATGGGTAAATGAGAAAATAATTCTTTATAATAATTATAGTGATTTTAATAATTCTATAATCACTTTTGCCTGCTGATTAGCTTGTGAAAATAATGCTTGTGAACTTTGAAACAAAATATTGTATTTAGAATATTCCATTATTTCCTTTGCTATATCAGCATCTAAAATTCTGGATTCTGTTGCCATTAAATTTTCTGCTGTATTATTTAAATAATTAACCCTGTATTCTAATACATTATGGACAGCTCCTAATCTTCCTCTAAAAGAAGATATCTTTTCTATAGCATCACTATATATTTTAATAGAATTACTAGCATTTTTAGGAGCTGTCACATCTAATGCATACTCTACTAATTTATTTCCACTTCCATTTGTAACTCCACCATTCTGTGTAAATTTAGCTATTACACTAGCATCTTTAGAAATAGCACTCTCTCCATAATCTCCACTTATTCCAAGTGCCTTTGCTCTCATATCTTCAAATTGAATACCCATCATTTGACAACCGTTAGCTCCTATCTGTATGTTAAGTTCATTGATATTTTTATCATTGCCATTTAGAAGTTTTATGGTGTTAAATTCTGTATTATTTGCTATATTATTGATTTCAGATGTCAATTGATTAATCTCCTGTTGTATATTATTGCGATCTACGTAAGTCAGTGTACCATTGGCAGATTGAGTTGCTAAAACTTTCATTCTTTGAAGAATTGAAGTACTCTCATTTAATGCCCCATCTGCAACCTGTATAACAGAAATAGCATCTTGAACATTCCTTGATGACTGCTCCAATCCTCTGATTTGTGCTTTCATTCCCTGTGAAATCCCCAAACCTGCTGGATTATCAGCTGCACTATTTATTCTTAACCCTGAAGAAATCCTTTGCATAGCCTTACTAAGCATATTCATATTTTGGGTCATATACCTACACGCAGTCATTGCATTAATATTATGGGCAATTATCATATAGTCACTTCCTTACTTTCAAGACTTTTAAATAATTTTTTAAATACAAAACCTGCTTTTGGATTTAACCTACACATTATGAACTTATTATTTTTATGTGGTTATTTTTTACTTATTACTTATATTTTATCACATCACATATAATTTAAATACTAAAAATTAATCTTACTAAGCAATAGAATAATTAGGAGAATTTAAAAATCAATACCAAACTTAATTGCTTATAATATCACAGATATATTTAATTTCATCTTCACTTAATCCAACAGAACTAGGTAAATTTATACCCTTTTTTATAATATCATTAGTAACACTCATATCTCCAGTCCTACATTTTTTATATGGCGGCATATCATGCACTGGCATAAAGAAAGGTCTGGATTGGATACTATTTTCTTTTAATTTTAAAATCAATTTATCCCTGGAAATAGGATAGTCTTTCTCAATTATAACTGAGTAGAGCCAATAAATATTTTTCACACCTTCTCTTTCTACAGGAAGTGTTATACCTTCAATGTCACCTAAAAATTTATTATATAATAATGCATGTTTTCTTTTTAGACTTATATACTCCTCTATATTTTCAAGTTGGGCACATCCCATAGCTGCAAGAAGGTTAGGCATTCTAAAATTATACCCTATTTCTTCATGATAAAAACCTCCATTATCAAGTACAGTTTTAGTTTGGGTAGATAAGTACTTAGCCCTATCACCAATCTTTTTATCATTAGTTGCTAATATTCCACCAGCTCCTGTAGTTATAAGTTTATTTCCATTAAAACTAAAACAAGCTATATGTCCTATACTTCCAACATTTTTCCCTTTATATTTAGCCCCTAAACTTTCAGTAGCATCTTCTATTACATAAAGATTATGTTTACTTGCTATACCCATAATTTTGTCCATATCAACTGGATGCCCATATATATGAACAGGCATAATTGCCCTAGTTTTAGGGGTTATCATTTCTTCAACCTTATCTGCATCCATAACCCATGTATCACTACATATGTCTACAAAAACGGGTTCAGCTCCAACATATCTTATAGTATTGACAGGTGAAATAAAAGTCATAGATGAAACAATGACCTCATCCCCTTTACCTATATTTAAAGTTCTAAGTGCTAATTCAAGTGCGGAGGTTCCATTCATAGTGACAACTGCTTTTTTTACATTCATGTATTTGACAAATTCACTTTCAAATTTATCTACAAAAGCCCCTGCAGATGAAACCCAATTAGTATCCAAACATTCTTTTATATACTTCCATTCATTGCCCTTAATTTCCGGTACACAAAGCGGTATCATATATTTCATCTCCCAAGCTACTTAATCTATAAGAAAATTATTAATACTTACTTATCGTATAATATATAAAAAAATTTAGAAGTAATAATCTACTCCTAAACATTGTAAATATTTGTTTTAAAATATCCCATATTGTTTTTTATCCATTCAACAGTCTCTTCTAAGCCTTTATCCAAATTATATTTAGGTTCCCATCCCGTAAGTTGTTTTATTTTAGTATTGTCAGACCATAATCTATTTACTTCACTTTTTTCAGGCCTGATTCTTTCCTCATCACATATAATTTCTACATCTTTACCTATAATATTAATTATTTTTTTTGCTAAATCACCTATGGATATTTCATGATTTGATCCCACATTTAAAGTCTGCCCAATTACCTTATCACTTTCTGCAACTTCCACAAAGGCTTCTGCTGTATCCTTCACATAATTAAAATCTCTAGTAGGTGTTAAACTACCAAGTTTTATTCTTTTTTCCCCTGATAAAATCTGAGATATTATTGTAGGAATAACAGCTCTGGCAGACTGCCTTGGTCCATATGTATTAAAAGGTCTTATAGTAGCTACCGGTAAATTGAAGCTTCTATAAAAACTCTCAGCAATTTTATCAGCCCCTATTTTAGAAGCAGAATAAGGTGATTGCCCCTGCAGTGGATGTTTTTCATCTATAGGAACGTATAATGCTGTACCATAAGTTTCTGAAGTGGAAGTATGGATGATTTTTTGCACTCCGTATTCTCTACAAGCTTCCAATATATTTGTGGTTCCCTCTACATTTGTCCTTACATATGCCATAGGAGAAAGATAGGAATATGGAATAGCAATAAGCGCTGCTAAATGAAACACGACATCTTGTCCTTTCACTATTTTCTTTATCCCATCATATTCTCGAACATCACCTGTTACTACATGAATACTATCCTTTATATTTTTATGAAATGTGTCTATCCATCCCCAATTATTGAATGAATTATATTGAATTAATGCAGTAGCTTCTGCACCAATGTCAATAAGTTTTTCTACTAAGTGACTTCCTATAAATCCTTCAGAACCTGTTATCAAAACCTTTTTACCTTTTAAATCCATATAGTTTACTCCTTAAATACAAAATGATTTTGTTAAGTTAATATTGTTATACCTACCCCACTAAAGTTTATTTGAACACGGAAAACCATATACCACATTTCTATCAAAATCTATATCATCTTTTTTTGTATGATTAAGTTCTTTGTATTTTTCTATAGAAATATCAAACATTTTACCCAAGGATGTATTCATCTCATGAGATTAATTTTTAAACAATTTTCCATCAATATCTTCCTCTTTTACTCTCTTATAGTATGTACTATTATATTTTTTAAAAATTATCCTTTTTTTCTTTTAAATTTATAGGTACTATTATATCCTTTTTTGAATGATAACAACAATATACTATTCAAGAAGGAGTCCTATGGTCTTCAATTAAAAGACTCCTAATTTGCTTGTTAGCATAGGGAAAAAATACCTTGATGTTTCATCTAAAGACCATAAAGTGTTTGTAATAAAAAATATCTCATACGCTTATTATCTACATACCTTACCACGCCCCCATCTACACTACCAACTAGTCCACCAAAAACTTCAACTTTTTAATTTATCATATTCAGTGGGAAAAGTAATATAATAATCTAAAGTTTCTCTAACCTTTATATCAAATTCAGGATCAACAGGTGCTTTCAATGAAACCTTTTCAGTAGTTGACAATATAACCATCTCCTTTAAATACATTATTGTTTATAAAACAACTTTTAGGTATACATACCGCTACTTATGTTTAGACATTAACTTGATGGACATGGAGCCTGAGTTGCTAGGAAACAACTGAAAATTAGCTCTTTGTTATCCTTTTACTCCATACAATTGTATTGGTAAATATTAGGGCGATCCTGATCAGCATCTGCTTTATAGAAAACCTTTTTTACATCCACCGAAACAGTTTTGATTGCATAATCTAATTCAATATTTTGCATATAAAATGGTTCATAATAATTTGGAACAATTATGTTACTTGACTTTTTATCTACAAACCCAGCTTTTTTCAATGATTCCCCATTTAATCCAGCTTCGACAAAATCAATATACTCATAATTATTGTCATCTATCAATTTAATCAGTTCTTCCTTACAACCTTCTATTGATTGCAATCTTCCAATATAATCAACTACCCGCAAACATTTTCTATTATGAGCACTGCATTCTCTAGTCACAAGAACTCCCTTCGCATTCCCAGCCTTATTTATTGTAAATAATTTATATGTATACATTGGATGTTTGTAAAATCTATTAACATAATAATCCTTAGATTTATATTTACTAATTCCCTCAAATACTTCATCCGACAAATTAAGATATTCGTTTAATGGGCATTCACATATAATCACCCCATTATCTACAAAATTACTATCCGATACTTTTAATGCATCTTCATATTTTGATACAAGCTTATAGTTATCCATTTTCTCATTAAGCATATAATAATGTTTTATTTTACCGGTTTCAAAATTCCAATGCTTATATATACTTAATGCCATCTCACTGATTCCCAAAATAGAAATTGTTTCAACCGGAAGATTGTTTTTCATATAATAATACAAAGAAACGCCTAAGCCCTTAAAATTAATATCATCTCTTGATTTCCATATACATGGCCAAATTTCCATATCCTTAATATTAATATCAAACTGAGATGTCGGTACAAAACCTAATACCGAATGAAATTCTCCTGATTTCTTATGACGTGCTACAACATAATTGTATCTCTTATTCACTGCATCAAAATGCTGCCAGTTAAACAATTCTCTTGAAAGAACAAAAATATGATCTTTCTTCCAATAATTCTTTAAAAATTCAACTAACTGATTTCCTTCTTCTACTCTACAAAATCTGACATCATACTCTTTACTCAAAACCTCAATATACTTTTTTCCATTTAATTCTGGTAATATATCTTTCATCTATAATCTCCATATAATTAAATTTTTTTGTAATTTTCACTTTTGGGTGGAAAATCATTCGTATCTAACCTTGGGACTGCATGACTGCATACTTTCTATCTGCATTAACATCTGCAACTCGCACTTCAGTTGTAAAACCAAGTTTACATCCCTTCTCCTTAATTGTCTCAATAACCTGATCATTATAAGAACCATATGGGTAATTCATAACCCAGGCATCTAGATCTATAAATTCATCCATTACTTCCAATGCTTTATCTACATCTACTTTTAATTCTTCTTTGTTCAAGTTTTCAAGCCAATAATGGTCATATCCATGTAATCCTATATACATTCCATGGTTTTTCATGCACTTTATCTGATCTCGATTCATATATAGTTCTCGAGCAATTATATCCTCATTAACTCCAACACATTTTTCAAACATGTTCCTTGAAATAAAATTTCTAAGTTTCTCTGGCAAAACTGTTTGTAATACTCTTTTTACAAAAATTACTTCTCCAGAATCAAACCTATTGGCAATTCCATATTGTTTAAAAAGTTCTTCATTTGTAGGATACTCATATTCACTGCCCCTATAATAATTTAGTTGCACATAGATTTCTTTCATTATGAATGTAATGTCTGCACTCGCAAGAATAAAGTGAATTCTATTAACATCCAATAATTTATGTTCAGCATATGTTTTACCCGGTATGTAAAAAGATCCTTGCACTTCCGCACCTACCAAAACCGGATATACATTTGTAAAATGATCTATATATCCATCATCAAACGTAAGTAATGCTGCATTTTCCGGCAAGTCATAACTTTCTTCATAAGCTGCAATTAATTCTTCCACTTTTATAATATTAAACTTGCTCTTGAAAAAGTCTATTTGATTTTTGAATAAATCATAATCCAGTCCTTTTATCCCTGGATATCTACTATTTTTCAAATCTCTTATATAATGATACATAACAATACTTACTTTACCCGATTTTTGCATATGATCCCCTTCTTTCTAAAATATTGGTCATTTGCAGAACTCTTCAACACTTTATTTTCAATGGTTCTGGTTTAATATTACAAAAGTATTCTCCTGAGCTTTTTCCGAATTTTCATAAAAATGCTATAGTCGTCATTGAATATTCCAGAGCATTTTGAGCCTCCTTTTTTTCTTAACTTAGTATTCCACAAATCAAGTGTGGCTCATACTTAATACACAACAATTCATGATATTATCTCTTATTTCTCTGAATAAAGAATATTTTTCAAATAGATGTTTTGCTACAACCTGCATTAACTCAAAATCATTCTCATGATCCAAGTCCAATACAGCTGTATCCACCATCTTAATCACATCACACTTTGTTTCAAATATTCCCTTCCCACTTTCAAGGAACTCCGGAGAATATGCATACAATGAGGCATTCATATCAAATATCTCTGGTGCTTCCTGCCTTGCATTAAATTTTGATGCTATAACACGTTCATATCCATTTTCAGTTTTCTTAACCATGTTGAAATAGGGATTTCTCCTTGAATCAGTTACTGAAAAAACTATATCTAAATTAGATTCTGTCTTTTTCCTTATGAGATCACCAACATCCTCTACAGTCCTCAATGGTGATGTTATGTCTAAATCCACAATCATGTCATAGTTAATTGACTTTCTCTTTTTCATTACATCTAAGCAATTGGAAATAACCTCAACTTTTGGTGTATTATCTGATCCAAGTGATGAATTTCTTTCAATTATATCTACTTGAAAATTTAGTTGTTCCTTAAACATCTTTATAAGTTCATTGCTATCAGTATTTAACACAACATCACAGTAAACATCAAGATTTTTCTTTCTATATAAATCAATTGCCGAAACAGTATAAAATGGCAATGGATAACCTAAAAATTCTTTTAAATTTTTGTTTTTAATTCCTTTAGAGCCAGCTCTACCGCAAATTGTAAAAAGTATATTCACTCTTATTTTTCCTCCTTAGCTATTTGAAGAGTTCTAAAAGCTATTGATATATCATTATCATTAGTAACTTTTTCTTCTATAATGTCAAAAAAATTCTCTATTTCTTTACATTGAAAATCATTTCTTTGTTCTTTAAATGATATTACTTTTCCACTCTTTAAATATCTTATTTGACTATTAGCAAGATCTCCAATAATTATATCTTCTTCTGTAAATATTTGAATTTCTCTTATTGTTTTACGGCCAAAATAATCTAAATGAACTTCTACAGCCTTATCTTTATACTTTGCTATGTATAAAGATAAATCATCGCTATCAATTTCCAAGTTAGAAAATTTGCCTATTATATTAAATATCTGCTCAGGTTCTCCAAATAAATAGCAAATATAATCCCATTCATGAATCAAATCAATTGAAACGCCTCCGCCTTGATCCTTGTGTGCACTATATGTATTACGATAATCCTGATTAGATCTCCATTCTGGAAGATAACTAGAACAAATAATCCTAGCACAATATACATTCTTTAAATCAATTTGATGTTTAAAATATTGAATTACATTGGTATATCTCAACGGACAGGCTACATAATATATACTATCATCTTTTAATTGCAATGAATCTATTGAAATATCTATTGTATCAAATACTGGCTTTTCAATAAACATATGCCTAGTCTTTGTAACAAATTGCTTTATAGTTTGAAAATGTAAATTTGTAGGATTCGTAACAAAGATAATATCATAATCATTTGGGGCAGAATCATATGAATAAAATGTATGACTTATATGTTGAGACATCTCTTTTTCTATTTCTTTACCTTTACCACTTCTTATCAAGTCGATCATGTATGAGTAATTTCTATTTTTTAGAACAGTTATAATGTTCTTTAAATGTCTGGTACCGATTGAACCAAGACCAATTATTCCTATTTTATATGTGTTTTTCATATTAAGCCTCTATTCTATCTATGATTTTTAGAATATCTTTGTCCTTTTCAAAGTTATATACTGATATTTTTCCTTCAGTCACTGCTTCAAAAAATGAAATTATTTCATTCAAATAGGCATTTTCAACTACAAAGCTACTATAATTGTTAAGTTGATCTATGTCCTCATACAAATTAATATTAACATCTTTCTTAGCTTCAAAATCATATACATACAACCCTGTTGGCGAACCATCCCAATGAATATAAAGCTGCTCACCATATACCTCTAAGTTTCTAACTGCTTTTCTTGATACCACATCAACAGCCAAAGTGCCTTTATGTCCATTCTTATGTTGAATAAGTAGCAAATAATTGTCATTATAATCAATATTTAAGCTGCTCATTTTACCCTTAATTACATCAATTTTAATGATGTGACCAAATACATCTATTAACCATGGTAGTTCAATAGCAAAAATTTCCCTACAACCATTGGAATGCTTATTACCAACAAAAAAATCTTTGTAATCTTCCCAAGGATGCCAATTCGGTAAATATTGTCCAATGTGGTATGTATAATTAAGAGTAGAATCTGTCCCTTGAGATAAAGTCCTAATTTTCTTAATTTCTTCTCTATACAAAAATGTTGATGACATGAATAATATTAATCCCTTTTGTTTGGCAAGAAGAATGTTTTCATCATACCCATCATCTACTAGGTTTAATTCTGTAAATACATGTAATCCATAATTCAAGCATTGTGTAATAATTTCACTATGTGATAGGGGTGATGTACACACAAAAGCACAATCAATATGTATTATATCTACTTCCTCAGTTAAGCTGTCAAAAGTCTTAATTCCATATTCATTTTCACAGGTTTTTCTTCGTTCTTTGTTTGTATCTACTCCAACTATTTCAAATGTATCTCTGTATTTATGAATCAAACGAATCCTTCTTTTCCCCATAGATCCTAATCCAATTACTACAATCCTCACTTACTTCACCTCATAGTCATAAAACTTCTTTTTTAAGTCTATTTTATCATTCAATAAAAAATCTTTTATGACAGCAACTATCTTTCCTGATGTATTTCCATCACCATAAGGATTAATAGTGTTGTGTGCTTTCTCCTTAAATTCTTCAGTTAAAGCTAAAGTTATGGCTTTATCAATTTTATCTTTAGTAGGTTCACAACTAATTACACTATCTGCTTGTATTCTTCCTTTTTGACGATCACCAACATTTATCGTCGGCACACCAAAGCTTGGTGCTTCAACCAAGGCACTTGATGAGTTTCCTATAACCATAGTACAATATTTCAATGCACTCAGATATCTAATCATGCCCAAGGAAGCAAATGCTACAGCATTATCATTTTCTTCTACAAAAGCATCAATCATTTGATTAATAATACGTCCATTTGCATCTGCATTAGCCTTAGTAAATATAAATTTCATATCCTTAAATACTTTACAAGCTTGCAACAAAGCCTGGATCTGCTCTGCCGCGTTATTATCTTCTAATGTTACTGGATGGAATGTAATTACAGCATATGGTTTATCCAACTTAAAATTAATGGATGTTTCTAATTCAGCTTTACTCATCAGCTTTTCATTTAAAACATTTTCTATTCCAATTGCTCCTACACAAAAAACTCTGTTTGGCTGTTCTCCAAGTTGAATAACTCGACGACGATATTCTTCGGTACTGGTGAAATGTAAATAGCTTAGTTTAGTAATAGCATGTCTAATAGCCTCATCTACTGCACCTTCCGTTGTTTCTCCACCATATAAATGTGCAATAGGTATTCTTTGATTCATAGCTACGCAGCAAACTGCCAAAGTTTCATATCTATCTCCAAGAACAATGAGCATATCTGGAATTAATTTACTAAAATAATCTGCAAAATTTATCATAGCCAATCCCATAGATTTAGATATTGATGATGGCGTATCTGCACTTAAGATAATTTCTATTTTTTCATCAATTTGAATTCCATCTTGCGCAATTTCTTTATATGTTAATCCAAATTCTGGTGATAAATGTGCTCCTGTTACAACTACATACACATCAAAATCTGAAATCTCTTTCAATTTATTTATAATTGGTTTTAGAAGTCCATATTCCGCTCTTGTAGACGTTAATATACTTATCTTTTTCATATTTCAATCAACTCGTCTTCTTCAAAATTTCTTACTGAAGTCTTCCCTATAACATCAAACCATCTCATAGGACTTATACCATTGCCTGGTCTTTTTACTGTAATGTTCTCTTTAGTAAAAGTTTCTCCTTTTTTTATCCTACATTTTGCAATTATACTTTTTCTTGCAATTGGAATATTTTTCATCTCTGATTCGGTAGGTTTCTTTTCACCATCACCTATAGCTGATTCAATATTTCTTATATATTTTACCATAGCTTTCAATTCATCTGGCTCTAAACTTGCTTTATGATCAGGGCCTTCCATATTTCTATCCAGTGTAAAATGTTTCTCTATTATTGATGCTTCCATAGCTACTGCAGCTATAGGAATTTCAATTCCCTCGGTATGATCAGAATACCCAACTGGTACATTAAATTTTTTCTTTAATGTATCCATTGCTTTTAAATTGACATCCTCATAGGGTGCAGGATACTCTGTAGTACAGTGAAGTAAGGTTATATCTTTACACCCATTAGCCTTCAGTATATTAATGGCCTCCTCTATTTCAACTATAGTGCTCATACCGGTAGACAAAATAACTGGTTTATTTGTTTTTGCTATTTTAATTAAATATGGGAGATTTGTGATTTCACCTGATGGTATTTTCCATATTCTTATACCTAAGCTATTTAAAAAATCTATGCTATCAAAATCAAACGCAGTAGAAAGAAATTCTATCCTCTTAAAGTCACAATATTTTTTTAACTCTTTAAAGTTATCAAATGATAACTCAAGTTTTTTAACCATTTCTAACTGACTTTCTGTTTTTGAAGTATTCTGATTTTGATATTCAGCTTTTTCTGCATATTTTGAAACTACTTTTTCGGATATAAATGTTTGAAACTTTATAGCATCTACTCCAGATTCAAGTGCCTTATCTATCATCTTTTTAGCTATTTCTATATCACCATTATGATTAACTCCTGCCTCTGCAATAATAAAGGATTTTTTATCCACTACTGTCACCTCAATCTATATCAAAATTCTATTTTTTTTGACGGAATTCCAACAACTGTGCTAAACTCCTCAACATCTTTAACAACTACAGCACCTGCTCCAACTGTTACATTTTTATTTATTGTTATCTCTTGTAAAATCTTAGCACCTGTACCTATTAAACATAAATCTTTTACACATACACTTCCAGAAATAGCCGTTAAAGGATTTATAACATTAAAATCTCCTATTTTCGTATCATGACCAATAGTTGAATTTAAATTAATTAGATTAAAATTTCCAATATCAATATTACAAGTTAAAGTAACTCCTGATGCTAATATATTCCCACATCCAAAAGATACTGTTCTAGAATCAAAAGTAACATTTGGATGTATTATATTAGGATAAACTAAATTATCAATCGATTGCATCTTGTTATATATTATAGCTTTAACTTTTGGACTGCCAATTGGAATAACAACACCCAATATTGAAAAGTTTTTAGCATATTCATAAAGATTTGAGTCACTTGAAACAACCTTATATCCATTTATTACTTCATTCCCTATTTTTGTTTCACTATCTTGAACAAACCCTAAAAAGTCATATGCTTTTACATTATTATAATTGTTAATTTGTTCAACAATATGATATGTTTCTTTAGATATACCTCCACTCCCAAATATTATAATTGGTAATCCATTTCATTTAATCATAATGAGCCTCCTTTTTCTTCCAACCTTTTCCTCATTTCTTCCATTCCATCAAGTTGCCCCATATCCATCCATGCATTTTCACTTATAGGATATATTCCTATCTTTTCTCCAGTAATTTTATATTTTTCAATTATATCAGGAAAACCTATAGCCTCTTCTTTTAACCCAGAAATAACTTCAGGTTCTACAATATAAACACCTGTATTAGTAAAAAATGATATTTCAGGCTTTTCTCTCATATTATCAATTTCACCATTTTCTCCAATTTCAATAACACCATAAGGTATTTTTATATTTTTTAAAGAACAAATCATAGTAATAAGATTTTTTTCTTTCTTATGGTACTGATATATTTTTTCATAATCCTCTTCTATGAGAATATCGCAGTTAGAAAGTATAAAAGTTGTGTCAATTTTACCTTTAAGAAGGCTAAGTCCCCCACCTGTTCCAAGTGGCTTATCTTCATCGATATATGTTATTGAATAATCTTTTTCTATTTCATTAAAATAAGCCTTTATCATATTCTTTTTATGATTAACAATTAAGTAGAAATTCTCACAGCCATATTTATAAAATCTATTTATTATGTGTTCTGTAATAGGTATTTCCCCGATTGGTATTAATGGTTTAGGTAATATCTTGGTATAAGGATACAACCTTGTTCCAAGGCCTCCAGCCATAATGACTACCGGTATGTCTAAATTTTTTTTAGTTTCAAATTCTTCATCGTTCCATGATGCAACTGAAACTATATTCTTATTTTTATCAACAATAGGAATAGCCTCTATTGAATATTTCTTCATATATTCCTTCGCTATAATCTTATCTTTTAAATAAAGGAATTTTGGATTATAATTTGCTATTTGTTTAATTTTTGCATCAAGATTGCCTTTTTTTAATATCCATCTTCTTATATCACCATCGGTTATAGCTCCTACAAATTTCGCATCTCTTAAAACAAATAAAACTTTCTTAGCAACTATATCTAGTTGGTTCATTGCCTCTATAATCGTACATTCTTCATCAATTAAAAAATCTTTAACATCCAACCTATCATCCTCCATGCTAATCAACTATCTATTTTTCTTAGGATTTTTCAAACACTCTGAAATATATATTACATTCTGTTTCGTCAAATTTGAACTACATGGAATATTTACTATATGTTCTAAATAGTATTTTGCCTTTTGAATCTTATAAGTCTGACTACTTAAATAAGGTAGCCAGATCATTCAATATAAAATTACTTTTATTGCTAATTTCATTACATATAAATTATCAATATCATTATTCTAAAAGAATTACTTTTTTATAAAATAAATATTTTCAAATTTCGTTAATGGACTTAAAATATGCGTATATATACTGTATCGTATATATAATAAAAAAGCTTAGAATAAAAACACATCCTAAGCAAACTTTTTGTGTTATCAATCGTGGAGTCGAGCATCTAATATTTATAGTGCTTGTTTTATGGAATATTCAATTATAAACCATTATTTTATCTATATTTGTTCTCATAAAGTCATTCCTTAATAAATTATTCTATTATTGCATACTTTATTTTAATAATTTTTTTAAAATAGGTTTTATTTCATAATTAAGAATATCACTTATAAGTACATCATCACCATTTTCAAAAGCTTCTAACAAAATAGGAAGTTTATTTGACAGTTTATCTATGCAGTTAACTTTAGATTCTAATATACTTTTTGATTTCATATTAATAACTATATCTAACTTATCTATTATATCTATTAACAATTTATAAGATTCATCTTTTTCTCTTTTATATATTGCAATTGAGAAATCCTCTATAAGTTCTATTAAGTTAGTAATTATTTCATTATATTTTTCATTATTAAAATTACCCATACTTCTATTTCTCCATATACATTTTATGTACTATTTTATTTATAGATTTATACACAGCATCACATCCTATAATTAAAGAATTCATAAGATTTTTATTTATTTTTATTTTTTCAACTGCTGTATCATAATTTTCTTTATTACCTAGAGCTGTTTCATTTATATTAGCCATCATTAAAACGCCTTGTAAAAATGTTCTGATTACATCTTCTTTAAATATTATTTGTTCAATAGTTTCTTTTTTTCTTAATTTTTTAAATACTTCTTTTAAATTTATTTTATCATTTAAAATATTTTTTTCTAACTTTTTTATCTCACTTAGTTGTTTTTTACAATCTATTTTTAAATTATTAGACTTTTGTGACAATTTTTTAAGTTCATTAATTCCTCCATTATATTTGGTAGAATCAACTTCATTTGAATGAGGAATTAACATATTTAATTCTGGAACACTTTTATTACAATACTTTGAAATGACTTCTTTCAATTTCATAATTTTAGTTCCACACTTAAATGCCCCACCTTCAGTAGCATCAATATAAAGTCTGTCACTATTATCCTTTGCAATTTCAGTTTCTAAAAAAACCAAAAAATTCTTAAAAGCATAGCTAGTAGGAAGTATATCTCCATTTATGCCTTTTACATATAATAAGTCTTTATTATCTTCTACCTTTTTCTTTATTTCTACATCTTCAGAATGGGTAACTCCTTCTTTGGTATAGGCTAGATCCTGACCTATGAAAACGATAGGATCTGCATTTACATATTTGGCAAAGGCAAAAGCTACATGAGCACAGGAAGTCCCCATATAAATTAATCTATTTTCACATAAAATATCCTTATTTATCCATTCGTTGATTTTTTCTCCCTGTTTTAAGCACAACAATTTTTTGTTAAATTTAAATTTCTCTAATATCTCTTTTACTACAACTGGTGGTCCAACAAATACTGTTTTATCCTCTAAAGTATTATTCTTATAAAAAGCATTGTATGTAGCCATTCCTCTTTCTATACTAAAAACTGCATCTGGAACAATATTATGTTTTTTCAATGTACTTATTACAGCATCTGTAGCCAATATTAAAGCTTTACCTCTGGCATTTTTCAATTCCTCTATATTTTTATCTAAAGATGGTCCTGCACTTACAATTATGGCAGGCATATTCTTATACTTATCTTTTACTACTTCTATACTGGGACTTTTTATAAGTTCCTTTATATTTTCGAAATTATTTTCAAGTCCTATTATAGTATCTTCAATATCATTTCCTAAATTAAATAATGCATGTCTGAATAAATCAATTATTCTTTTATTTACAGTATCTATCCATTCTCCATATATTGAATAATATGATAGCATAACTACAGGCACATAATTAATGCTTAGAGGCATTATAGAGAAACTCAAAAGATGAGAACTGATTTCCGCAATTATCTTCTGTTCATCACCAAAAAACAAGAAAACTTTACCATCACATATATCTAATAAATTCTCACTTCTTAAATATGTATTTAATATTTCCATATTAGACTCAATAACAAATATTTTGCTCTTAGGAGAACTTCTCTTTATAAGTTCTTTTATATGATATGCAAGCCCAATTCCATAGACTACAAATAAAGAATCCTTGTCAAAATCCATATCTTTAAAAAGCATGTTAATTTCATTGTTCACATTATATTTGCTATTTATATATAGTTTTTTACCCTTATTACTATATCTAAAAGTATGGTATCCATCTTTAGTATTTTCCACTTCATAATATTTATCTATAATTACATCTTCTTTATTAAATCTCCTAAGTATTTCTCTATTTATTTCAAAAAAACTTTTATACACAGTAAAACACCCACTTGCACATTATATATAACAAGACCCTGGTAAGCCAGAGTCTCATTAAATTACTTTTAACTATCTTAATAACTGAAGAACCTGCTGTGGCTGTTGATTTGCCTGAGCAAGCATAGCCTGTGCAGCCTGAGAAAGAATATTGTTCTTTGAGTATGTTGACATTTCTTTTGCCATATCTACATCTCTTATTCTTGATTCAGCAGAGGTCAAGTTTTCTGATGAAGTTCCCAAGTTATTTATTGTATGTTCCAACCTATTTTGTACTGCTCCCAGTTTACCTCTTTCAGCAGATACAGTAGCCAGTGCACTATCTAAAGTATCCAGTGAATTAGTTGCATCATCTTTTGTCATAACATTTAATGCTGCTTCCTGTTTTATATCTGTAGTTCCGTCAGTTACACCATTTGTTGAAGTAAATCCTGCCTGTCCTGCATTTCCTGTAATTCCAAGTGCTGCAGCTCTCATATCATTAATACTAAGTGCCATTAATTGTCCTGTATTTGCTCCTATCTGGAAAGTAGTATTAAATCCGCTTCCCTGCACCCCAGGTCCAACAATCTGTTGAATATTTGTCCCGTCAAAAGTAGCTGAGCCAGTAAATGTTAAACCAGCTGTCATATTTTTTCCTATTCCATCTTCAACAGTTATTTTCTGATTTGTTTTAGATACAAACTGAAGAGTATTATCTTTTGATAAAGCAACTTCAACCTTATCAGATATTCCAGCTTTTTGCAGTGATGCATTTAAATCTTTAACCAAATCATCCATAGCAGCTTTAGCTATATTGGCATCCGCATTATTTGTGTCATAAGTTCTATTTTCATCTGAATTTAAAACAACTTCAACTGCACTTTCACTTCCTATTGTAATCTTTATGGAATTGCCTTTTGTTATAGTTGTATCTGCTGTTGTCAATGAAACTGATGTTTTTCCCTCTACTCCAACCCTTTCAATTGTAGTATCTGTACCAACTGCTGTTTTAGCCGCTGTAAGACCAATGTCCGCTATTGCTCCACCAAAATCTATCTCACTTGTTGAACCCAGTGATTTACCTGTAAAAGTTAATGCTCCAGAAGTACTAACAGTTATATCTACTAAATCTGATAATTTAGTTCCTCCTGATGTAACATTTCCTAATTTAGAAGCTAAATCTGTTGCTGAAGTAGCCCCTACAGTAATTGTAATATCAAATACATAGTTATCAACTGTTATAGTCGAGCCTGCAGAGATAGTTGCTCCTGTAGTTATTGCTTTTGTTAACGCAATTTCAGCACTAGTAGCTTTAGTAATTTTATCTCCAGAGTTACTACTTACGCCACCATTCAATAACTTCTGTGTATTAAACTCAGTAGTATTTCCTATTCTGTTAATTTCTGATGTCAACTGATTTATTTCATCCTGTATTGAAGATCTGTCAGCAGTGGTATTAGTACCATTTGCTGCCTGGTTTGCCAATTCTCTCATTCTTTGAAGAATTGATGTAGTTTCATTTAATGCACCTTCAGCAGTTTGAACCATGGATATACCATCTTGAGCATTAGCTGAAGCCTGATCAAGACCTCTTATCTGACTTCTCATTTTTTCAGATATAGCCAGTCCTGCTGCATCATCTGCTGCGGTATTTATTCTAAGACCTGAAGAAAGCTTCTGCATTGATTTAGCTGCAGCATTTGAATTAATATTTGAGTTTCTAAGAGCATTATTTGCCATTATGTTGTGATTAATAATCATAATATTTCCTCCTTGATTTTCGCATTGGACATCCTTGTCCTTTTTATTTTTAAATTTTAATCTTATTCTTTACTAATATGTTTATCGTAATACTATTTTTAACCTTTATATATTTTTATTATTATTTTAAATTTTTTTGCTAAAAATAGCTGCTCCACTTACTAGTCTTCCATAAGCATTGGTAGCTCTTTTGTTTTTAGATATCCCTTCTAATTTTTCTTTAACTTCAGAAGATTTTTTTTTCATGATTATCTCTGCCCTGCTTTGAAGTTTTTCAATTTCAAGATCTTTATATATTTTTTTGCACTCCTCTTTATGCCCTGAAAAAGATATAAGTTTATCCAGTATACATTGTCTTTTTTCTATCTCATGTTGAATATCATCAAATTCATCTTTTTCAAGTAACTTTATGATACCAATTGTATGTTCTTTATAATCTAACAACATTTTTTTAATTTCTTCCATATTTAAAATCTCCTTAGATTTTAATTTCAATTATATATAAAAGCTCCTATAAAACCCTAACTGCTAAAGTAAGAAGAAATAATTGACTGTTGGGCACTCAAACTTTCCAGTGCTGTTTCCAATGCACTGAATTGTTTGTAATATTTTTCTTCATGATCATCCATTAAATCTGTAAGTTTATCTATAAGAAGTTGTTTTTGATATATTTGATCTGGAAGAGTACCTGAGCCTGAACCACCAGTTACACTGTAATCATCCTGAACATTTGCATATTTTGTAAGTGTTGCAGTATTGTAAGAACTTCCTATTACTCCCACATTATCTTTAATTATCTGATCCATTCTCTGAAATATACCGGATTGATTAAATTTTTCAGTAGAATCAGTACTTGTAGACTTAGTTGTAAATAGCTTCATAATTTCATCTGCATTATTAGTAAGTGCATCTATAAGTTTAGTATCATCTTCAATAGTTATTTTTGAACCTTGTGTATAATCATTAGAAGTATCAATTCCTAGTGTATTGTCACCCATACTTCCAAAATATACAGAAGATACACTGTTTCCATTACTATCCAAAACTGGGGAAGTAAATGCTGATCTTAAGCTGGTAAGTAAATTTTGTAAATTGTCATCATTCCTAAGTATTCCCTGTTTAGCTTTTTTATCCCAGTTAGCTATATCTGAATCACTCATATCTTCCTTTTGTGAATCTGTAAGTGGTGAGTAATCATAGTCTTTTTTTTCAGAAAGCTTGGTCTGTATATTATCTACTATTTTATTATAGTCATCTAAAAAATCTGTTATTAAATCATGCATTTGTGATGTATCTTTAGTCAAAGATATATTTACAGGTTTATCCTCATCTGTAGTTGATGTAACAGTATAAGTAACGCCGTTTACAGTAAAAGTATTTGAAGACTCAGTTAAGATTGTACCAGAAGTTGAACCCGGTTCTGTAATTGTAACAACAGCATCACTTCCTTGAGCAGATACATATAAATTACCATCTTCCATACCTAAAGCTTTTAATAAATCTTCATCTGTAGTATAACTAGTTCCTTCATCATCTGTATAAGTTTCTTTAATGGCTAGACTTGCAGTACTACCTGTGGCTTTAGTCTGAAACGTGAATTTTCCTGTCATATCATCAAAATTACCTGTTACAGCTCCTCCTGTAGCAGTTTCAATGGCTGTAATCAAATCATCTACAGTAGCTGAGCCATTCTTTCCTGTAGAACTATTATCCAAAGTTACAGATACATCTTTACCATTGTAGTTTAAATTTAATATAAGATTCTTATTTAAATCAAAATCACTAGATAAATCAGTCAATGCAGTGGTTGAAGAAGCAGATACTAAAGTTTTTGTTCCATCACCAATATCTGTTATACCACTTGTAGTCATTTTAACAGAAGATCCGTCAGCCGGAGTAAATTTTATATATGTGCCTGAAGAATCTGTTACTGCTGACACAGAAACTTCTCCATTCAGACCTGAAGAATTAATTTGGTTATTAATATATTTTGCAAGACTTTGAGCTTTCTCTGTATCTGTACTAGAACCACTATCATCAAATCCTGTTAAATCTAAACTTACGGAACTTCCTCCGTCTACTGAAAAGCTCATTGTTCCGCTTTTCCAATTCGACACATCACTTATTCTATACTGACTATTTACAGAATTTGAAGAGGAAATAGCTGCACTTTCAGCTATTTTACTCACTTCCATTTTATAAGTTCCTGTCTTTGCACTAGTAGAAGCTTTAGCAGTAACTATGGTAGAATCTGAACTTGTTGCTGCTATATTATTATAATTACTGGAACTTAATAAATAAGTACTTGTATTACTTACATTAAAATATTTTTCTTGAAGTTCCTTTATGTCAGAAATAATATCCTTATAAGCTTCCTGTTTCCATGTTATTATTTGCTGCTGCTGTTTTATCATGTCTATTTTTGTCTGATCCGCATTAAGCATCTTCTTTACTAAAGCATCCACATCCAAACCACTGTTTAGTCCCGTAATTCTAATACTGCTCCCGCCACCAGAACCTGTAGAACCTGTAGTACTACTCACTTCACTCATTTGCATTTCCCCCTTTTTCAATTCACAATGCACAGTTCACAATGCATAATTTTTAGTTTACGATTATTTTTTGCTTATGTTGGACTTAGAAACTTTATAAGCCTCTTCCCAGGTGTCCTTGACATTTTCAATAAGTGGAATCACCTCATCTATTATGCCAACATCTTTTTTCATATTAGCATCTACAAGTCTTCTTACTATAAAGTCATACACACTCATAAGGGATTGTCCCCAATCTCCTGCCTTTGAAACATCCAATGTAGCCATAAGTTCATAAAATATGTTCTGAGTTTTAATTATGTTTTCATGGGCTTTTTTTATGTCTTTATCGATTAAAGCTTGTCTTCCTATTTTTACAAATTTAGCTGCTCCGTCCACTAGCATTAAAAGCAGTTGGTCTTTGGACGCATAATTTACACTGTTAGTTTTATAGGTACTGTAAGCATTAGCTGTATACATTTAGTAAACCTCCTTTATTCAATTCACAATTCACGATGCACAGTGCACAATTTTCAATTTACTGTTTCAATTCACAGTTTACATACAATGTATTATAGATTTTTCATAGAAAAATCATCCTAAAATTGTGATTTGTAAACTGTGCATTGTGAATTATAAATGCTCACTATTTCTTCACATCTAAAATAGTTCCTCTTTCCCTATCCCTTGAAATGTTGTCCTTTTTTTCTTTAAAAGCCTCTACTTGTACTTCCTCTGTCTTAACAGCTTTTACTAAAATAGTTTTTTTGTCTTTTCCCTGTTTGTATTTATTAAGCTGGGAACTAAAATCCCCCTGTCTGTCCTTTCCCCTGTCTCTGTAATCTTTATTTATAAAAATTCCTCTTTTGTTGTGAACTTTTCCCGCACTGGTAGCATCTTTAACTCTTTGACGAACTTCCGGGTCTACTTTATTCAATCTAAATTCCATTAAAATCACCCCGCTTTATTTCAATTCACAATTAACAATTCACGATGCACTATTTCAATTCACTATTCACAATTTACAATTTACACATAATTCATTATAGATTTTTCATAGAAAAATCATCCTAAAATTGTGAATTATGCACTGTAAATTGTGAATTGAAAAAGCTGTTAAACTTTTTTGTCCATAAAAAGTCCTGCCAGTTCACATAGTTTGTCTACCATATCCACTATTTTCTTTGGTGGTATTTCCTTTACAACTTCTTTGGTATTATCATCTACTACCTTTATCATAACACTATTCAGTTTTCCATATATCTCATACTCAAGATGAGTAGGTTTATCTTCTAATAGTTTATTTAATTTATCTACAGCTTTTTTTGTATTTTTTGAATTTACATTTTTATCTTCAATGCCCTGATGCTGTAATTTAACATTAGCTGTACTATTATTTGCCGAAATTACTTCAGTGGAAATTTCTACTGTAGTTCCACTGTTGTTAGCTGTATCAAAAGATACCTGTCTTCCCTGACCTATATCTCTAACTTCCATGCTAAACACCTCTTAAAATTTACTTTTTATCTTTTAATTTTTTCAATATACTTATATCTGAAGCTGCTGAATTCTTATTTTCCTCCTCTATCTCCCTATAAAGTTCCTTTCTAAGTATGGTAACACTTCTAGGTGCAGATATGGAAAGTTTAACAGTACCTTCTTCTATTTTTGTAACTGTTATCTCTATATCCTCCCCTATAAATACAGATTCTCCTTTTTTTCTGCTTATAACTAACAATTGACCTCCCCCTTAAAAAGTGGGTATTTTATAGGATATTCCACCTTATCCAGTATTAATTGTTCCCCAATATTCTCTTTTATATTTACTACTATGGGAGCTTTCAAATTAATGGTTATATTTTTCAGAAGAGAATCTAAAGTAACTGTATTTACTATAAAAATATCTTCTACACTTTTTATTTTCAACTCAGATTCCTTGTCTTCATTTAATTCAAATTCATAGTCTTCTAATACATTAAAGGGAGATGCTGCTACAATTCCAACATTCTTATCTTCAATAGAGTGGAGTACATAAAATAAATTATTTTCCTCTACAGGAGCCAATATGAATTTTTTCAAATGTTCAAAACCTGGAATGCCTTTTTTAAAAACTATAATATCTTTTTCGCTGTATTCCAATACTCCGTGACATTTTGTATTTAACTTCATAGTCCTTCTCCTTCTTTAAAGTTTTTATTAATTTAGATAATCCATAAGAGTAGACTGCATTATCTTTGCACTGGTTTGAAGGCAGGCTATATATACCGTAATCATAGTGGAATACTCTACTGTTTTCTCTGTTACATCTATATCCTCTATTTTAGAGAGAGTTTCAGTCAAGCTTATCTTTGTAGAACTATTTTGAGTACTTAAATCCTCCATTCTGCTTTCCTTTGCTCCTATTTCAGAACGTACCTTCAGTATTTGTTTAGAAGCTGCATCTATGTCATCAAGATCTTCATTTGTAAGCTTTTCCTTTGCCGCCGTTGCATCATCTTTCCATATATAATAGTTTCCATCAGAACCCAGTATGGCACCTGTTGTATTTTCATCTACAGTATTGCCATCTGCATCTGTAGTGGATTCCACCTGTCCCGCCAAGTGGTGTACTATTCTATCCATAAGTGCCCTTATATCATCATCTTGCCCATCTCCATATTGCATTACATCCACTGCTGTGGCATTATAGCTTAAAACTACTCCTTGAGACACCTCTATATTTTTATCTGAAGCTATGTTGTCCATGGTTACACTTGAAATTTGTTTGCCTGAAGTAGATGCCATATCTGCTATATCTGTAGTAAGTTTTATGGTATCACTTTCATCAACAGCTAGAAATTTTATGTTCCCATCATTGATTTTTACTACATTTATTTTATCTTTAAGATTAGGGTTATTTTGTATCTGGGTATTTAAGTTCTTTATAACATCATCTACTGTTTTATCTGAGGAATTTACTGTTAACGAATAATCTGTGCCTGTTGTATCCGCACTGCCCTTCACATTAAAGGTTATGCTTTTGCCACTCCAATTGCCTGCATTAAAATCATCTGATATCACCTGGGGAAATGCCTCTATTATCTTCCCATCCTTATCTGCATACTTCAAAGAAATACATCCTTCATAGGTATCAGTGGAAGTATTTCCATTATCATCTGTTACTTTTCTGGTTATACTGTAGCTTTCCGTAGTCACAGGTTTAGATAGTCCTTGAGTACCTCCAAATATATATTCCCCTCCTAAGTTTGTGTTAAAAAGCTGTGCCAGCTGAGAAACTTGCTGGTTCACCTCATCATTTATTTTATCCCTGTCATCCTGTCCATAGGCTGCATTTCCTGCTTCTACCAAATTAGTTCTTATATTGGAAAGCACAGTTCCAATTTGCCCTAAAGTGGTATCCGTACTCTCCATCCAAGTCAGTGCAGTTTTTATATTTGTACCATACTGACTATTGGCATCTATAGAAGTTTGAAGCTGCATGGATTTCTGTACATTCAGCGGATCATCTGAGGGCTTGGAAAAATTTTTAGTAGAGGACAATTGCTCTTGTATTTTATTTAAATTATTTAAATTTCTCTTCATATCTGAAAGGAAACTATTTGTAAGATATTTATTTGTTATTCTCAAAATTTTACCCCCCTTGTTCAATTCACAATTTACAGTTCACAATTCACTATTTCAATTCACAATTTATAGTTTACAGTTTTTTCTGGTTGTTTTGACTATTGAACTTAATATTTTACATATTTCCTTACATTCTTTTAACAATTTATTTTTTTCACTTACATAGTGTGTTTTGATTAATAATTCCAGCCAGTATTCTGTTTCATTGGCTTCTTTTAATGCTATATTCATTTTTGATAAAAAGTCTCTTTTGGATTGTCCCCTTAGTCCCTCTTTAACATTTGCTCCAATACTTGTTCCTGAGCGAAGAAGCTGTCTAAACAAACTGTATTCCTTATTTTTCTCATACAACTGTTTGTATAAGCTCACTATCTCAACTGCAAATCGAAAAGATTTTTCTTCTATTAAATTCGTACTCATTTTCAAACCCCTTTAGTTAATATTTATCTTAAATATTAACTAAAGTAAAAATAAATATACTTAATCAATTCAAGATTCACAATTCACAATTTATAGAAATTACATAATTATAGATTTTTCCACGAAAAATCCTCCTAAACTGTGCTCTGTAACTGTGCATTGTGCTCTGTGAATTGTAACCTATCTCTTAAGTCCATTTACTACCACATCTAAAAGTTCATCTACAGTGGATATCATCTTTGCATTGGCCTGGTAACAGTGCTGAAACTGTATGAGATTTGTCATTTCCTCATCCAGTGAAACTCCTGATGTAGCTTCCCGGGACTGGGTAAAATTCTCAAGCTGGGTAGCCTCATAATCTACCTGTTTTTTTGCCTCCTGCTCATGCATACCCACCTTGTTCACTAGGTTATTGAAATAGTTGCTTACAGTAGTACCTCCATTTACTCCTCCTACGGCATACACATTATTTAAAGTGTCCTTTGTGGCAAAAATGCCTCCTATAAGATCCTCCCTTGATGAATCTTCTGTAACACTTTGAATATTCATGAGACTGTCTGCCAGCTGTGCTATGGCCAGTGCCCTGTTGGTATCCGTGTCGGTGCCCAGTGAATTTCCACTAGAGTCATACTTGGTGGCTATTTTTATTTTAGAAGGGTCATTTAATATATCTATATTTACAGTTATATTGGCCGCTGTTATGTTATTTTCATCTTCTTCTGAGTTATTTCCGTCAGTGTCTCCATTTACAAAGAAATTATTGATTCCTCCCTCTGGAGAACCACTGTTGTCTGCTACCCAGGTACTGCTTTGACTTATTATGGCATTTACTGAAACAGCTAGGGATTTTGCAAGTTTATTAAGTTCATCCTGATATTCCGCCACATTGTTTTGAACAGATACATACCCTTTTAATTCTCCAGAAGGAGGGATAAAAAGTGCCAGCTGATTAAAATTTATCGGGCTGTCAACGGTGGTACTGCTGCTGCTTAAATTTCCGTCAATTACCTTGGCATCTTTTCCTGCTGCATCTTTTCCATCCTTTACCTTGTAGGCAGTTCCATCATTATTAGCCCAGAGAACCCTGCTGGTATTTAATTGTTCTGCTTCCTCTTCAGTCATACTTACATACATGGTAACTTTATTATTGTCTGAAAGTGTATCCCCTTTTTTATAATAGGATACCTCATAGGTGGCTTTTCCAGTAGTTACATCAGCATCTGTCTTTTTGTTTATGCTGGTTACACAGGAAAAGGTGGCTACATTTATATTGTCTGCATCATTTGACTGTACTATATTAAGTGGAGAACCTCCCTCTGAAATCAAAGGTGCTGTGCCATTGTCATCTGCATCACCATATATGGAACTGTTGGAGGTAGTTACGTCTATACCCTCATAGTCTCTTGGATTTATGGTTATACCAAATTTTTCACTGAGCTTGTCAAGCAACAAATCTCTGCTGTCCATAAGATCGTTTGGATTGCTGCCAGACATCTTTACATCCCTTATCTGCTGATTCAATTCCGAAACCTGCTTTAGCATACTGTTTATGTCAACTACTGCAGTTTTTATTTCACTTCTGGCATTATCCTTTATACTTGTAAGCTGGGAGTAAACACTGTTTAAATCATTGGTAAGCTGATAGGCCTGTTGAGCTACTGTACTGGTATTTTGTGAAGAGGACGAAAGACTCTGCCAGGAATTAAAGAATTTACTCATAAGAGAGGATAGTCCACTATCTGTAGGTTCATTTAACACATTTTCCACCTGACTTAAATATTTATCCTTGGCAGTATAATGGCCATTAACTCCATTTTCCACTCTTATCTGATAATCTATGAAACTATCCCTTATCCTATCTATGGAGGATACCGTTACTCCCGTTCCCAACTGCCCTGCAACAGTTGCGGAATTCATGGAAGGCATGGTATAAGGGGTAGTGGTAACAAGAGTAGCTCTCTGTCTTGAATATCCTTCTGTTTCTGCATTTGCTATGTTGTGAGAAGTAACATTTATTGCACTCTGCTGGGCAAAAAGCCCACTTTTTGCGGTATTGAATATTGAAAACAACCCCGGCATTTAATCATCTCCTTTTTTTCAATGCACAATTGTCAATTCACAATTCACTATTTCAGTTCACAATTGTCAATTCACAATTCACAATTATTGTGAACTGTTCATTATGAATTGTGAATTGTACTCTGTGAATCGTGCATCGTGAATTGTGCATTGTATAAATCATCTGCTCTTTCCAATGGAGTTGTAGGTTTTTGCCTCCACATTTGGATTCAGCGCCCTTAGTATTTGCTGGGTAAAAATCATACCCTGTTTTATCAGTGCTTCATTGGTATCCTTTTGAAACTGCATTTTTTCAAGCACTTTTACTATATCCTCATAAATCCTTTTTAAATTTTCATCCTTTGCTTCTTCTATTATTTCCCTCATGAATCTTCCTTTAGTGAGTTTTCTTCTCTTCATTTCAAGGAGAGCTACAGCTTTACTTCTCTCCTCCAGCACTTTCACTATTTTATCTAAATTAAAAGCTTCTCTTCTTACAAGATATCTGCTTTGTTCTTTTAAAGCTTCTAAAAGCCTTTCTAAAACTACATACTCCTCTTCCATTATATGCTTTAATTCCAAAAGCACCTTTTTCACCTCCCTAGCAGGACATATTACAGTTTTTCCTTCATAGCTTCTATGATTTTGGCTGCCACCAGCTTCTTATCCACATTATAAGTTCCGTTTTCCACAGCCTTTTTGATATTTTCTACCTTTTCCTTAGAATTTATGGTTTCATCCCCCTTGACATAAGAGCTTAAACTTTTTCCAAGAGATGAAATTTCAATGGAATCTTTTTGCCCGGCAGCTCTGGTTGCTCCATATTCTTTTTTACTTTTATCATATATGTTCAATATTTTATTTAAACTGATTCCATTAATCTTCATATAAAAATACACTCCTTAAACTTAACAGCTTTACTGGTTCTTCTGTAATGATTATTAATATTATCGGGTATATAAATTTAATATTTATACTTTATACAAAAGATAAAGAGGTTAATTTTATGCTAAAATCCCTTTATCTTCCCACTTTAATAAAGCTGTAAATTTAATAATATAAAAGATTAAAAGCAGAGAGAATACTCTCTGCTTAAAAACTTCATCCCCTATTTAAGAGAACTAATTCTATCTTCGCTGCTTATAATGCTCTTTATCCTTACCCCGAAATTTTCATCTATTACAATTACTTCTCCATAGGCTACTTTTTTTCCATTTACAAGTATTTCTACAGGCTCTTCTGTCAATTTATCCAATTCCAGGAGAGATCCCGTACCAAGATTTAAAATATCCTTGATGCTCTTTTTGGTTCTCCCAAGTACTACGGATATTTCAAGAGGCACATCCAGTATCAAGTCTATATTTCTAGGCACATTACTGCTCCTTGAATGTGAGGTATCTAAAGGCTGAAATACCGCCTTTTGCACCTCTACAGGCTGTTTGTTCACACTGTTTTCTATAGGTTTTTCATATATATGGCTTGAATTTTCCATCTGTGGCCGTGGTTTTGGAGAAGGCGGCTGTACACTTTCAACTTTAGCAGGTGCAGGTGGCTTTGGCTCTTCCACTTTCTCCTCTACTTTTTCTTCCACTTTTTTCTCCGCTTTTTCTTCTTCTTTACCCATCATTATGGAAATTATTTTTTTAGCAGTATTTACAGGAAATAGCTGCATTATATGACTGTCCACCAATTCTCCAATTTTAAGAGAAAAGGATACTTTTATAATGGTTTCATCCTCTGATATCTCCTGGGACAAAGGTTCCGTGGCATCGTCCCATATGTTGGAGACCGGGGGAGAAATATTTATTTCTCTCATGAACATGGTTGCCATAGAAGTGGCTGCAGAGCCTATCATCTGATTCATAGCCTCAGATACTGCACTGGTTTCTATCTCCCCTAGTTCTTTCATTTCCCCTTCAAACTTTCCATCTCCGCCCATCATAAGATTTGCTATTACATAGGCGTCTGTAACCTTCATAACCAGAAGATTTTCTCCAATTATACCTGCTGTATATTTAACTTCCAGGGCCACATTTGGAATCTCAAATTCATCTTTTAATTTTTTCAAGGTGGTCAAAGTTACCACCGGAGTGGTTATATTTACCTGTTGATTTATTATTGTAGAAAGTGCTGTGGATGCAGAACCCATGGATATATTACCTATTTCCCCAAGTAAGTCTTTCTCTACATCTGACAATTCTGACCCATTTTCACCTTCTACTGCTGCTTCTTGTGGAGAAGTGTTTTCATCTTCTTGTCCCCCATTTAAAAGTGCATCTATTTCTTCTTGTGAAAGGAAGCCATTACTCATAATTTTCCACATCCTTATCTATAATATCCAATATTTCAACCCCCATATTCTTTCCTATTATACCGGGTTTTCCATAGTAGTACACCTTGTCCTCAAGCATAAGCTTCACAGGATCTGTAGTTTTTTCCTTTAATTTCAGCACATCCCCTATATTCAAATTTAAAAATTCATCTACTGTTAATTCTACAGTTCCAAGAACTGCTGTAAGGTGAATCCCTACTACGTTTAATCTCTTCCTAAGTTTTTCCTTGGATTGGGCTAATATTTCTCCATCCCCTTCTTGAAACCAATATTGAACCACTAACTTATCAAGTACTTTTTCTATGCTTAAATAAGGAATACATATATTTATGAAAGTAGTACTTTTACCGAGTTCCACTGAAAAACTTATAAGAGCAATGGGATCATTAGGTGCAAGGGTCTGATTCAGTGCAGGATTTGTCTCTATTCCCTCTACTTCCGTTTCCACTTCCATTACATCTTCCCAGGCCAATTTGAGATTTGATATGAGTCCTTCATTTACTACTTTTATGATATTTTTATCTATGTCTGTAAATTCTCTGGCCTTATATTTTCCTGTTCCACTTCCCCCTAAAAGCAGATCTATAATCTCAAACACAAATTGAGGATTTATTTCAAATAGTACAGTTCCACTTAAAGGCGGCATTTTAAATATGGTCAAAATAGTAGGGTTTGGCACAGAATGGATAAACTCTTCATAGGTTATCTGCTGCACGGATTCCACTCTTACTTTTACATTGCTTCTAACCTGTGCAGTTAAATAATTGGAAATTATCCTGGCATAATTGTCATGAATAAGCTCCAGAGTTCTTATATGATCCTTGGAAAATTTCTGGGGACTCCTAAAATCATAAGGTTTTACCTTCTGCTGTTCCTCCTCCTGGGGTACCTCATCCGGGGTAAGCTCCCCTGTAGAGAGGGCAGCCAGGAGGGCGTCTATCTCATTCTGCGATAATACATCTGCCATTTTCTTCCCCCATTTCTCGAGAAA
>NZ_DAIQBT010000009.1:0-108149 GCF_036781005.1 Clostridium sp.
TTTTTCTACAAATCTTAATTACCATTTATATGGATATTAGGTGTCCGTAGGTCAGTATCCGAAGGAGCATCCTTGTCATGTACTGCAAAGTAAGTTACACAATTTGGGAATTTATATTAGATGTCTTAATTGTATTTAGACAGAAAGTTTCTAGTGTCTAAATACAATAGGATATCTAATACAGATGAATAATTTTTAATTGTGAACGTTCAGAAAGTATAAATTGTACTATTATAAACGGTTGTTGTTATTATTCGAGATGGTAGGATAAAATGAGCGGCCATAAATATAAAATATTTATGGCCGCTTTCTGTTCCATTACTACACAAACCCCTATTACCCCATACAGTATACACATTTATCCTATAAATGTGATGGTTCTATACCAGTGGCTTTCTCCATTTATTTTATATGCATTTTTATCAAAACCTGAGATTGCAAATCCTATAAAGGATATAAACAATCCCGTAAGTATTAAAATAAAACTTAACTTTAAACAAATTTTTTTTATATTTATAATTTTCATATTCTCACCATCGTCTTTCTAAATGTATAGGAGATTTTCTGTATAAATAATTTTATAACATTTAAAAATTTTATAAATGCAAATTGTGTTATTAATGCACATAAAACACTTATACCTAATAATAAAAATCCAAATCCTATTTGTGTAACAACAATATAGGCTCCCTGCCTTAGGCAAAAGAAAGAGCCTGCTATACACCATAATCCTCCTCCAAAGCCTGCAAGTGCTATTACTCCTGTAATCAAAGGTATACACAAAATTATTATACATCCGCATAATATTAATAAGATTATTACTGAAAGTATAGATCCCCATAATGGAAATCCAAGAATCAACAGTACTATCCTAATAAACTTTCTTCCCACAGAGGATTCTCTTAATATAATATTTCCTTGATCTTCTATAATATTTTTAGCAATATGCTTAGGTGAACCTATCTTGTCTATGGCTTGACTTTCAGTATATCCATCTTCTATATAATCATCAATTATCTCACCATAATATGTCGTAAATTTATTACATTCAGTTTCTCCCAAAGAGGATAGCTGTTTCATCAAATCGCTTAGAAATTCTTCCTTATTCAAAACTCTTACCTCCTATAAAAAAATATATATCCATAATTTTTTTCCAATCATATAAAAAAAAATCTTCTATATGCTTTTTCCCATTAGGAGTTATATGATAATATTTTCTTAATCTACTGTTATGTTCTAGAGAATATGTCTCAACATACCCATTTGCTTCTAACCTTTTTAAAATTGGGTATAATGTAGATTCAGACATTTCTATACATTTAGAAATATCTTTTATAATTTGGTAGCCATAGGAGTCACCCTTTTTTAATACAGCAAGAATACATATTTCTAGTAATCCCTTTTTTAATTGTATGTTCATTATTATCTCTCCTAACCCATTATTAAATTTACATTATCTTTATAAGGATTATTCTAGAGGTAGTGCAGGTGGAATGTCTTTAAATTTTTTACGTTATCAGCATTGATTCTTGAATTTTGAGTCTTACTCCAAATTTTTTCTCTATATAATTTATTAACATTATTAGCTTAAATGAATGTCCTCCTAAATTATAAAAAGAATCGCTTATACCCACTTTTTCTATTTCCAGTATCTTTTTGAATAACTCAATTAAAATTTTCTGAGTCCTTTTTTCCGAACTTCTATTGTTAACTTTATCAGTCTCATTTTCTAAGTCGGAAAGAACATGAATATTCATACTCATTGCCAAGCATCTTTATACATTATACTATACAATACGATGTATTATGTGTCAACATGTATTTTCTACTTTTTGCCCTGATGTCAGCATCTGCATTATGAAGTGCAAAGTATCTTCTATAAATTAGATAAAATAAACGTGGTATTTGATAATCAATAATTTCAATAAAAACTATTGATTATCAAATACCAGTAAAATGGTTATTAAAACTACTATCAAAAACAAATTCTGAATAACTACCGATTTTGATGATATATTTTTAGCACTTTTACTTGCATTTTATAAATTCAATTTGATTAATTTGGGAAATTAATCAAATCCTATTGCCGTTTCTGATCCATTACTACAGAGACCCCTAGTTCAGTAATTTTACTCATAATGTGTCCACATTCTATACACTTTTATTATTCGTTCTTCTTCTAAGACTTGATAAACTATTCTATGCTGTATATTTATTCGTCTTGATACCTTTCTTTTTAAATCACCTTTTAATTTCTCATATGGTGGAGGATTTTGGTAAGGATTTTCTTTTATAATTGCTAAAAGCTCTTTAGCCTTTTTATCAAGTCCACATTTTTCAAGTTTTCTTGCATTTTTCAAGGCATAATTTGAGTATTTTATTATATATCCCATCCTATATCCTTTGCTTCTTTCCATTTATCCAAAGGAACTTTATCTGCCTCTAAAATACTTTCCCTTATACCTGGTATTGATAAAAGATATAATGTTTCTTGTATTGCTGACCAATCCTCCAAGCTGATCATTACAACATCACCTTTTTTACTGGTTATCTGTATAGGCTCTGAATTTACAATAGTTTGTTCTATTATATTAAATATATCCCGTCTGGCATTGGTAACAGGAATAGTTCTCATAAATAATCACCTCTACTTATATAATACTGTACATATTTATGTACGTCAATTTTTTTTGAATTTATTTTCTTATAACCACTTATTATAAGAATCATAATTATACAATATAAATTTAATGTCTAAATCTTATAAGATATCTAATATAAATTTCCACATTGTGTAACTTACTTTGCAATACATGACAAGGATGCTCCTTCTACCCAATTAAAGCAATCGGAGTTTCTGTAATAAAAATTATTTAAAACTGAAAATATTTTTCATTCTCTCTTACATTATGATAATTTTTTCACAATGTATATGCTATCATATAAAAAATGAATTAAATATAGTTTATAAAAAATAATTAAAGACACATGGTGTAATGACAAGACCAGCTAGTAAAAGTCAATATATAATTTGTAGTTAAATTATTTTTTGGATTTTCCATATCTATATTTATACAAAATTGTATTTTATTTTTTCGAACTTAGTTATTATAATAATACTTTAAGTATTTCTCAATATTTTCTCTGGCTTTTTTCTTTCCATGTACAAGTTTATTATTATTCTCAATACAAAATACGTTGGTAAGATAACTTTTATTTTATCTACCAACGTATTAAACATATGCTAAGCATAAAGTTTTATTACAATATATTCCACTATGTGATCTGGCAGAAACCATTTCAAAAATACCATAATCTTGTTCATAGAGCCTACTACCTGTCTAACTGGTGGATTGCTGCTACTTAGGATTTTCTGTACCATTCTTACTATTCCCTCAGGTGATGGTCCTGTCTGTTCATACTTTACCATCCTAGCTATAGATCTATTAAAGACCTCTTTATAAATTGAGTCCTCTGAAGCCCTTACAAAAACTCTATTGTTAGTAAATCCGGTCTGGGTATCTCCCGGCTCTATCAACACCACCTTGATCCCAAAGGGCTTAAGTTCCATCCTCAAACCTTCCATTAAGGCTTCCATGGCACATTTACTAGCACTGTAGAAGGATTGGAAAGGTACTGTAATCAATCCTGCTACAGAGCTTATATTTATTATCAGGCCATGTCCCTGTTTCCTCATGATAGGTATCACACTTCTACAGATTCTGTGAGCACCAAAGAAATTCGTATTAAATTGCCTAAAGGCTTCTTCATCGCTGGTATCCTCCACAGAGCCCGCTATACCAAATCCTGCACAGTTAACTAAAATATCCACCTTACCTTCTTTCTGTTCTACATCCACTACAGCTTTATTTATGCATTCCTCTGAACATACATCCAAGCAAAGCATTTTTATAAAGCCTTTATCTGAATTAGTCTCCGGTATAGTCTTTAAATCATCCTGATACTTCCGACTGGTACCATAAACTTTATAGCCATCCATAGCTAAAGTTTCTGCGATAGCCTTCCCTATACCTGAAGAAGCACCTACCACCAGAACAACCTTTCCATATACCTTTTTCATTTTAATCCCCCTCATAAAAGGATATTTTATTTATTGGTTAAGACGCTGATTCACATCAATAAAATTCCGCATACTCTCTATTGACACTTCTATAAAGCATTGGCTTTTTCTTTCTAGACTGCATACCGTTATAACATAGTTTTCATAAATATTTGAGGTTAATAAAAATCCGCCTTTATAGACATTACCTTTTTTGTCAATGCCAAAGTTAATTTCCCTAAATGCTTCTGATATGCCTTTCCCAGTAGCCTTTAGGTAGCTCTCCTTCCTAGTCCACAATAATGTAAATTCACTCCCTGGCTTTTTAGAACCTTTAATACTCATAATCTCTTTATCGGAACATACCTTCTTCAATATCAAAGTATTTATTGGAATAATTTCCTGAATATCCATGCCCACAGTTTCACTAGATATGGCACAAGCAGCTCCTAATTTACAATGACTTAAATTGAAAGATACTGGTTTAACTCCACCAAAATGCGGTTTTCCAAATTCATTATACTGAAAGCTTGTATCAGAAAGTATGATGCCTTCTTTTTTTAATCCAAAAAACAATAATACATATGCAATTATTGACAGATATCTATCTCTTCCTTTTTTAATCCTTTCAGTCTTATTTCTTCTATCCTTTGGCAGAAGTGGCATTACCTTTTTTATAAATTCTTTATCAAGCTTATGAAGCTCAGTAAAATAATAAACCATTACTTAGTATTTTTTTCGAGATATTGAACCACATCACCAACACTTCTTAACTCTTTTATGGCTTCCTCAGGGATATCTATATCAAGCTCCTCTTCAATATCACATATCATTTCCATCATTGTATAGGAGTTTATTGCCAGATCATTTATTAGAAGACTATCCATATGTATTTCTTCAGCCTCTATACCACTATATTTTGCAATTGTTTCAACAACTGTCTCAAACATATTTCAGTTCCTCCCATCTCTTATAATCTTTTTACTTGAAGTTTTCTTGAATTCCTCTTCTCTTATTTTATATTTGCCTATATTTTTATAGTAGGGCAGTCTTCTGTTGATTTCATCAATTTTTTCAGAAAGCTCTTTTTCTACATCCTGTGGGTTTTTGTCTTTTATTACTTCATTATCCACATAGACTTCCGCCACAATGCACATTTGGTTGTTTTTCTCATCCTTTTCGGAGTAAACCAAAACTTCTTTCACAAATGGTATATTGATTATGTGCATTTCTAGTTCTTCCGGATATATATTTTTGCCATTGTTAAGAATAATAACATTTTTTGACCTTCCTGTTATGTACAAGAACCCCTCTTTATCCAGCCTACCTATATCTCCTGTTTTAAACCAATTATCACAAAATGCTTTTTCAGTCAGCCCTTCATTTTTATAATACCCCTTCATAACAGAGTCTCCTCTCACAAGGATTTCACCTTCTCCGTCTTCATTGGGATTGTCTATCTTCACTTCGCAGCCGTCCAAAACAGTCCCAACACTTCCGTCCTTATAATAATTATTCTTATTCACAGCAACAATAGGTGAACACTCTGTTATTCCATATCCGTTAAGAACATTTACGCCAAAGCTTCTAAAGCCTTTTATATATTTAGGATCTATATGTGCACCGCCACATACCATAAGCTTTAATTCTCCTCCAAAGCTTTCTAGTACTTCTTTAAAGAAATATTTTCTTAAATCTATACCTACACATAAAAGAGCATCACTTATTCTGCATATGCTTCTCAGTGTTTTTTCCTTATTATTTGATTTTGCTGTTCGCCATATTGTATTATAAAGGGACTCAATATAGAGGGGAACTAAAAAAAGACTTTTCGGCTTATATTTTTTCAAATCTCCTGCTATTCTTTTCATGCTGCTGTTGATGCATATGCAGGTTCCAGTATATAGCATGCCTATTACACCGGCAGTCATACCAAAGGTATGATGAATGGGCAGAATAAGAACAGATGGATTATATGACTCAATATTTTTAGCTCCACCAATTACATTTGACATTAAATTCTTATGGGTTAGCATTACGCCTTTACTAGTCCCTGTAGTTCCTGAAGTATAGTGGATAGCCGCCAGCTGTTCCTTGTTTATTTTAATATTGCTGAATTCAGAATTGCCAAGGGAAATTGCTTCTTTCCCTTCCTTTATCAAGTTGTTGAAGATTATAAACTTAGAGCTACTATCTTCCATAACTATTGACATGAAAGGAGTTTTCATGTTTTTTTCCACCTCTTCTGCTGCTTTCTGATATGCGGCAGAAAAAACAAAAACTTTGCAATCTACTTCCTGCAATAGCCAAAGGATTTCTCTGGGGTTTAAATCCTTATCAAAAGGTACAATGACATTTCCCGTTGCTAATGCTGCAAAGTATGTTACAATCCATTCATAGCTGTTTTCTCCAATTACCGCTATGTGAGAATCCTTGATATTTCTCTTTGTAAATACTGTGCCTAAATATTTAACATCCTCAAAAAACTCAACATAGGTCTTCTCCAGCTCTTTATTCCCTTTCCTATATTTAAAAGCAACCTTATCTCCATATTTTTTCGCACAGTTTTCTACCAATTCTTTTAGATCTTTTACATCTTCTGTTTCATATAGCGGATAATTTTTCATTTATATTCCCCTTAAATAATATTGTACTCACGGCCTACCTGTTCCAGAGCATTCAAGGCCTTGTCCAAATGCTCTTTTGTATGTGCAGACATAATACTCATTCTGATTCTGGACATTTTTTTCGGCACTGCTGGATATACTACAGGATTTACATAGATATTCATCTGATGAAGTCTTTTGCATACTTCCTTCACCTTTAGGTCGTCACCAATAATAATTGGGAAAATAGCAGTTTCTGAACTCCCCAGATTAAAACCCATATCCGTAAGATTTTTCTTAAAATAACGGATATTACTCCACAGCTGCTCTCTTAACTGAGGTTCATCCTCAATGACCTCCATAGCTGCAATCAAAGAGCCTGCTGACTGAGGTGTCATAGCTGTAGAAAACATATAGGTTCTAGAATAGAAATGCAACAGCTCAATCAATTCCTCCTTAGCGGCAATAAAACCTCCTACAGAACCCAGAGCCTTAGAGAAAGTTCCTGCCACAATGTCAACCTTTCCTTCTATATGGAAATGTTGAGGAGTTCCTCGACCTGTTGCACCAATAACACCGCTGGCATGGGCCTCATCCACCATAACATAAGCACCATGGGCTCTTGCAAGCTCAACGATCCTGTCTAGTTTGGCAATATCCCCATCCATGGAATAAACACCATCTACAACAATCAACTTTGTCCTATATTTGTCTTTCACCTTTGACAAGGCATGTTCCAGAGAATTCATGTCATTATGCTTGAAGATTTTTGTATTTGTATTTTTACACCCGTCAAGGATACTTGCATGTACCAATATATCCAGAATGGCAATATCATTTTTTCCCAGCATAGAAAGCAGAGTGCCGCAATTGGAACCAAAGCCCGAGGTATAGATAATTGCTGACTCACAACCCTTAAATTTTGCTACCTTCTGTTCCAACTCAATATGAAGATCCAGAGTTCCTCCCAATAAAGGCACGCTCCCTGCACCTGATCCATATTTTTCTAGTGCGGCCCTTCCGGCAGCGATGGTTCTAGGGTGCCTGGTTAAATTAAGGTAATCATTGGAAGCCAAATAAACCATTTCTCTTGTTTCACCAGTATAGGGATCTCTGACTTTCATCAAAGGACTGGAACCATTCAAAGAAACACGTCTGTACTGTGCATGCCTTTTTTCAAACAAATCCTCAGAAAACTCTTTAAACATCCGTGCCCTGCTCATAATATCCTGGTCCTCAACCTCCATAAAATCTGCCAAGCTATAATTCCTTGAATCTATTTTGTCTCCCGGTACAAGATCCTTATTTATTTTAGATATTTTCTTCAAAATTATATTCTCCTTTCATTACTCTCTTATATTCAATACTAATAACTAATTAAACAAAAGTATTTTACTATGCTTTATTCGATAAATTATAACAAAAATTTCGAATACTAAATATTGTACCTTGGTACAATATTGTAAGATCCACAGCACTCCTCAAGCACTTAAAATATCAATCTTTATACATTTCTATTGTTGTGCCATTAAAAAAATAGTATAATATGGATTATAAAATAATGATTTTTTTACTCGAATTAAGACAGTTATAGTAAGAGGTGGTTTCGATGATAAAAGAAGATCCGTCTAATCTTGGGTTATTAAAAACAAAATATAGCATACCTAACATAAATAAACATCTGTTGCCACGTACGGTTATCAATCACAGGCTGAAAGAGTCCTTGAGTCGTAAACTAACTATTATAACAGCTCCTGCAGGCTACGGTAAAACTACCGCTGTGCTTAAATGGCTTGAAGGTATTTCACTGTCCTGTGCCTGGTTTTCTATTGATACAGACGATAATGACCCCCTTGTATTCTGGCGTTATTTATGTGCTGCACTAAACAGCATTTCAAATGGCATCAGCAAAGCTACAGAATATATTTTTACATCACAAGATCTTTTTAAGGCAAATGCCCATCTGAGCATTATAATTGATAATTTATCAATTATTCCCTCAGATTTTTTGCTTGTATTGGATGATTTCCATCTAATTACAAACCATGATATTCTTAATGGTCTATCCTACTTTATAACTTATCTGCCTTCAAACATGCACATTGTAATAATAAGCAGAATTGAGCCTCCTTTGAAGCTAACAAAGCTTGGCTTAAAGGAGGATCTGGTAAGAATTAGGTCAGAGGAACTCCGTTTTGAAACTGAAGAAATCTGCCAATATTATGAAGGAAGAGGATATTTTCTACAAAAAGAACAAATTCATAAGATTAAACTTTATACAGAAGGTTGGGCCGCTGCACTGGTAGCCGTAGCTCTGTGTCTTAAAAATGAAAAGGATAGACATAATGTCATAAAAAATTTTGGAAATAGTAATTTATATATAGAAAATTATCTAGTTGAAGATGTTTATAATACATGGACAAACGAGCAGCAGGAGTTTATGGAGAAAGTCTCCATTTTGGATAGACTATGTGGACCTCTTTGTGAAGAAATTACTAATTATGATGGCAATAGATTACTAAAAGAATTGTATACCCAGAACAGCTTTCTTATAGCCCTAAATTATGAAGGCATATGGTTTAGATACCATTCTCTTTTTTTAGATTTTCTAAGAAAAAAGCTATTGAAGAGAGATACTACCATAATTCAAGCTCTACACCACAAAGCCGGAGAATGGTTCAAAGCACACGGCTTTTTCAAGGAAGCAATCGATCATTTTTTGAGAGGTTCTCATTATGAAGCTGCTCTGCCTCTTATAGAAAAGCATAGTCAAGTGCCAATAAGAAAGGGAGACTATTCAAATGTTATTTCATGGATTGAAAGGCTGCCAGACAAATATGTTAATAATTCTCTGATGATTATGCTTATAAAAGCAACATATCTTATTGGGACAGATGATTTCAAAAACGCATGGAAGTATATGGAACAAATACAACTGGCACTAAAAAATGAAACTGCCTTTTCTAAATCCTTCAATACAATCTATTTGATGGTTAAAGCTCATTTCTTTATACGACAGGGTAATATCGAAAACACCTTACAAACGATCATGGAAGCTGCCGCCTGCGGTATAAACAATGTTATGAGTACACAATATATGAATTTTAATCTGCTTGATATTTCTATTTTTCGTACTCCATATTATACATTTACAAAAATACTAAAAAGAAATTTTGCTGAGTATGATTCACTTGTCGGTAATTATAGAACTCTGATCAGCACAAACCCTGGATATGCACCGTTGGTTAAAGGTGAATTATTTTATGAAAGTGGGAAACTAGACAAAGCCCTTCCAGAATTGCTTGCCGCCATTGACGAAGCCGTAAATGCTCGTTGTGCAGGAGCTTTAGTTCCTGCAATGATTACCATAGCAAAAATAAAACGGACTCAGGGTGATATGCAAGGCGCTTTAAAGGCTATTGAAGAATGTGAAAATAAAGTAGCAGAATTCCATAAACCCCACTGGAGCTATATACTAAAGGCCTTTAAAGCAAGGCTTTATATTGATTTGAATGATACAGAATTAATAGATAAATGGATGAAGGAAAGCCGGCTAAATATCTATCAAGATATTATCAAGATACAGGAATATGAATTGATTGTACTGGGTAGGGTTTTAATTTACAAACAGCAGTATAATGATGCCACTATATTGTTGAATCGACTTTTAAAATTTGCCATGGTACAAAAGAAAAATCATAGTATTGTTGAAATACGAAATCTTCTTGCTATTACAGCAATAAAAGACTTGAATGAAGAAATTGCTGAAAATCACCTTGAAAATGCTCTTTCCATAGGACTTAAGGAAGGCTATGTAAGAAGCTTTGTAGATGAATTTGTTCCGATGATTTCTTTACTAGAAATGTATCTTAGAAAAAATAAAAGAAGAAACAAACTAACAGTTTATGCAAAAGATCGCCTCAATCAGACAAAAGAGTCTGTTAAACATTTTGTAATTCCTACAAATTCAGATACAATCGAAAATCTCCTAACTGCCACGGAGAATAAGGTTCTACATCTTATAATTAATGCCTATGCCAATAAAGAGATTGCAGAAAAACTAGGAATAACTCTCAGGACAGTAAAAGCCCATACTGGTAATATATATGCAAAGTTAGGGGTAAAAAATCGTATGCAATGCATAAAAAAAACAAAGGTATAATGAACCCAAGAATTCAGTTAAATTATAGTTAGGTTCTTCATAAAATTTTTATTAAGACACATGGTGTAATGACAAGGGGATAAGGTAGTAACGAAGATATTGGTTACCACACTTGGCAAGACAAGTCTCTTCACCGCAGAAATTACCTGATTGATATTTATTCCAAACGAGTCCGGCATACTTGGCTAAGGCAGCTTCATTTTTGAAGCGGGATATATCACCGATTTCTGCTACAACGCCGGCCGCAATAACAGGACCGATTCCTGAAATAGTAGTCAGTATATGGCTAAAAGCCTTAAGGTGATTTTCTATCTCTTTATCAAGCTGCTTCTCTAAGAAGCGAATATTTTCAAGTGTCATGGTTAGAGATAATCCTACGGAATCATCCAAAGTAGGATGAAGCCTATAGGCTCTATTGGCAGCCTTTTTGAGACCATTTACAATTTCTTTAGGATTTTTGAGTCTGTTGTTACCCTGTGACACTATAAATTCAACAAGTTCTTCCGAAGAAAGCTTAGCAATTTGATCAGGTGTATATTTTTCAATTAAATCAGTAGATGCTTTACCAAAGACATTGCTAAAGGGGCAATCTGACTTGTAGGAAGAAAATTTTAAGTATATAAGGTTAGAAGCCCTGTTTTTTTCATTGATTAAAGTGTGAACAAGGGAAAATCTATACCTTGTAAGACGCTGTAAAGCTACAAATCTAAAGTCTGGTTTTGGTGAAGGTGCCAGGAGTAGTGGGATGTGCACTCCACACCAAACTTAATGCAGGAAGCATTAATGTTTCGGGCACAAGTGTTAATACTACAATAAAAATACCCGAAAACTGGAACGAAAATTCCCCAGTAAAAAATACTATGATAAGCTCCTATGGTAAAAGAATGACCATGGGAGGGAATATCAAGATGCTGGGGGTAGCAATGCAAACAACGATAAAAACATTATTTGAGAAAGGATATAACAAGGCACAAATTGCCAGAATGTTAAATATAGATAAAAAGACAGTAAGGAAAATACTAAAGGATATGTACAAAGAAAGCCAAGGACATCCATGCTTGAACCATATAATGGATTTATTTTATCAAAAATATCATTTGAAATATACATGGAGATTTTTTTACGGTTACATAATTCTATTTCATATGCAAAACTATAGAAATGAAAAAGCCTTGATTTGTGACAAAAAAAAGAAGCAATCTGCTTCTCAGTACATTCTCTGGTGCGAAGGATGGGACTTGAACCCACACGATGTTACTCGCTACCCCCTCAAAGTAGTGCGTCTGCCTATTCCGCCACCTTCGCATTTATTTATATCACTTATCTGACATACAATAGTATTATACTTACTTTTTATAAATCTGTCAACTAAAAATCAACAAACTATGAACCAAATTTTAATAATGTATATTTATTAATATACTCATTAAGTCACCTTTGTATAAATACTTATAAATTCTGTAATTCACTTCCACCTTCTTAATATATTTATCTGTTTCCTGAAATGGTATGTAGTCAAGATTTTTTCCATCTGTGGAATGTTCTGAATTCTTCAGCCATTTTTGCACATTCCCCCGTCCTCCATTATATGCAGCTAACACAAGCTTCATATCATCATTAAATTCAGTTTTTAAATCATTCAGATACCAGCATCCCATTCTAATATTAAATTCAGGATCATAGAGCATGTCTTCATTAAAATCAGCTATATTCATCTTTTCCGCCGCCCATTTAGCTGTATCTGGAGTTATCTGCATAAGGCCTATGGCATTTTTATTTGATTTTACATATCTTTTAAAATTGCTCTCTGTTCTAATTACAGCAATTACAAGATAAACATCCAAACTGTATTCCTTAGAATACTTCACTATGTAATTGGAATACTTCAAAGGGAAATAATATCTCACCATACTTTTTGCACTGAATATTGCAATTATTATTAACACCACTGCTACTATTCTCATTTTAGATTTCAATGTTATTTATGCCTTAAATATCCTATGTTAAGGCACTCCACCCCCTACACATTCATAGTTATCTTATCCAATATTTCTTTTAACTGTTTTTTTGTTTCATCTAAAGTATTTGAATTATCCAATACAAAATCAGCGTATTTCTTTTTTTCTTCTAAGGTCATTTGAGAATTTATTCTATCAATTATCTGATCTTCTGTCAATTTATCTCTTTCCTTTACCCTGAATATTTGAGTTTTTCTACTGGACCATACTAAAATAATTACATCTGTATACTTATAAAACCCGCTTTCTATGAGAGTGGCTCCATCTATTATACAAATTTTCTCACCTTTTTCATGAATCTTATTCATTTCTTCAAATATTTCTTTTTTGATAAAAGGCATTATTATATCCTCATATGTATTTTTTTTATCCTTGTTTGAAAATATATAGTCTCCAAATTCTCTTCTTTTCAGGTTTCCTGAGCTGTCAATAAATTTTTCTCCAAAAGCAGATTTTATTTTATCTTTTATTACGATATACTTTTCCATTACATCTCTAGCTATAACATCAGCATCTATTACAGATACCCCCTGTTTCCTGAGCATATTGGAAACAGTACTTTTTCCACTTCCTATCCCCCCGGTAAGTCCTATTTTAATCATACTTTTCCCCCACCTTCAGTTATTTTATTTCACCTTATACCAATTATCTCCTGTACTTATATCCACTTCAAGAGGAACCTTTAACTGAAACACATTTTCCATTTCCTCTTTTACGATATCTTTTACATCTTTTAATTCATCTTTATATACATTCAATACTAATTCATCATGAACTTGAAGTATTATTTTACTTTTAAAATTATTGTCTCTCAATCTGTTAAAAACATTTACCATAGCTATTTTTATGATATCCGCTGCACTTCCTTGAATGGGAGTGTTCATGGCAAACCTCTCCCCTAAAGCTTTTACTATTTTATTAGAGGATCTTATTTCAGGTATAAACCTTCTCCTATTTAAAATAGTAGTGACATAAAAATTCTCTTCAGCTTGCTTTACTATGTTGTTCATATAAAGTTTCACCTTTGGATACTTTTCAAAATAAGCATCTATATAAGATTTTGCCTCTTTTCTTGATATATTTAGATTCCTGGCCAGACTAAAATCTCCAATACCATATACTATACCAAAATTTACAGCTTTCGCATTACTTCTCTGAGTAGACGTAACTTCCTCCAAAGGTACATTAAATACCTCTGAGGCAGTTTTAGTGTGAATATCATTATGATTTATAAATGCATTTATTAAATTTTCATCTTCGGATATATGAGCAAGCACCCTAAGTTCTATCTGGGAATAATCTGCTGAAAGTATAACACACTCTTCATTGTCTGGTATGAATACTTTCCTTATTTCTTTTCCCATCTCATATTTTATAGGTATATTTTGGAGGTTGGGTTCGGTACTTGAAAGCCTACCTGTAGTGGTTACCGTTTGATTAAAATTAGAATGAATCTTGCCATCCTCCTCTATTACTACCTTTAGTCCTTCTATGTAAGTGGAGTATAATTTAGTAAGCTGTCTGTAATACATTATTTTCTTAATTATAGGATGCTTATCCTGTAACTTTTCAAGTACATCTGCATTAGTGGAGTATCCTGTTTTGGTCTTCTTTATAACAGGTAAATCCAATTTTTCAAATAATATTTTACCCAGTTGTTTTGGGGAATTTATATTAAACTCTTCTTCAGAAAAAATATATATTTCCTTTTGTACCTTATCTATTTCTATTTTGAATTTCTGCTCCAATTCAATCAGTTTATCCTTATCTACCTTGAATCCTTCACACTCCATATGTGCTAATATATAAGTAAGAGGCTGTTCCACTTCATATAACAATTTATCCATGGAAAAAACAGATATTTTCTCCTTCAAAGCTAAATATAGCTTTTTAAATGCCATAGTTTCTTTTATAGAACTATTTTCCGTTTCTGCTGGAATATCCACGCTCAAATATTCTTTAATAATTTCTGGTAACTCATAGTTGTTTCTTGCAGAATCTATCAAATAAGCTGCTATCTTCATATCAAATTCTATACCTGAAAATCCTATTCCAATTCTGTGCAATATACTACAGGGAATCTTTACTCCATAGCTTACCTTCCTTAGTAATGAACTTTCAAACAATGTTTTGGATGTTTCTATTGTTTCAATTTTATTTTTATCGTATATTTCTTTAAAATGTATCTCAAATATTTTATCTTCTATATTTACAAATATTTTGTCTATATAATTTCTAGAATAAATGTTTTTTTCTACAACTTTAAAATTAATATAAATTAGCTTATTTTTCACATTGTCATCTTTCAAAAAATCCATAAAATCACGAAATTTATTTAAAGTATCTATAACTTCACATTCCACATGTAAATCTTCCTCTTTTATCTTATCTTTTTTCTCTACTTCAGGTATTTTATCCATTAAAGATTTAAACTGAAGTTTCTCAAATAATCTTTTCAGGCCTTCGTTATCGTATTGTTCTTTAGATTCAATAGATTGTAAATCCATTTCTATAGGAACATCTGTAATAATAGTAGCAAGTTTCTTGCTAAATACAGCCTGCTCCATATAATTCTTTAAATTTTCCTGAACCTTTTTCCCTTTAATATTGTCTATATTACGAAGCACTTCTTCTATGCTTTTATATTCTTTTATCAATTTTAGTGCCGTTTTCTCTCCTATGCCAGGCACTCCGGGGATATTATCAGAAGCATCACCCATAAGCCCCTTTACATCTATAAATTCCTTAGGAGTTATTCCATAATCATTTATAATTCTATTTCTATCATAAATTTCCTTCTGTGTTATACCTCTTTTAGTTATCACAATTTTTACTGAATCTGTAGCCAGCTGAAGGGCATCTTTGTCTCCTGTAACTATATATACTTCCATACCTTCTTTTTCTGCAAAAACAGATAAGGTGCCCATAAGATCATCTGCCTCAAATCCATCTATTTCAAAAATATTTATAGATAAAAGTTCTAATATTTCCTTCACTATAGAAAACTGCTCTGCAAGTTCAGGAGGCATCTTCTTTCTACCTGCCTTATATTCACTATATTTATTATGTCTGAATGTAGGTGCACTTCTGTCAAAAGTACATACTATATGACTGGGCTCTATTTCCTTTTTCATTTTCAAAAGCATATTTATAAATCCATAAACTGCGTTTGTATGAATCCCTTCTGAATTAGTCAAGTCAGGTAGTGCATAAAAAGCTCTATTCATTAAACTATGTCCATCTAGTATCAATAATTTTTCCCGAGACATAAAATTACCTCCAAAATTCTATTTAAATATCTAAAAATTAAATTTTTCAAGCTTCTCTATTATAACATCTTACTATGATTACTCTCTACCATTTAAAGTTTTTTATTGCCATATTTTATGGTGAAATTTGTAGGATTTCAAACAATTTTTTATAATTTATATCTGTCTCAATACCATGTCTGTGCCAATGGTTTTTACATCCACAATAATCAAGAATAACACATTGAGGTACCAAATTCAAATTTCTGGCCTTTAATCCTCCCTCTATTAAATTAAGCACACAAGCAATACCAACAATACCTATATCTCCATATATAGTGTCTCCTTTTCCAGAAAAGACGCTGCTTTCATGAGGAACTACATAAACTTTAAAATTATGTTTTTCTCCTATTTTATTTAATATATTGACTTTACAATTTCCACAACAACCCATACATATAAAGCCCTTATCTGTCTTCTTTTTTCTGCATTCACTATAAGTTTTTAAACACATACATGCAGGGAGAAATATTATCTTATCCTTTGTTTTTAAAAATGTATTTCTAAAGGCCCTATTTAAAATTTCTGCTCCTACCATATTAAGATGATATTCAACTTCCCTGCGTCCACAAAATATGTTATCTTCTCTCTCTTTATAAAGCTTATATTCATTCATTAAAAATTTATCTACATTCAAGGTATATTTCCTCATATTTTCCATGGATTCCTTCTCGAACCAATCCGCTATTTCAATAATACGTTTACCTGCATTGGATACATAGTTACTATTATTATACTCAAAAAACAAATTCCATATTTCCATTCTTCTAACTTGAAATTTAAATTCCCCTGTAGATTTAAGCCACGTTATTAATTTTTCAAAATGATTTTCTATACAGATTATATTATAAAGTCCTTCTTTTAAAAGATATCTATATGCTATTTTTCCCCTTATACCATCTATATACTTTTTAAAAATCCAAGAATTCCGTCTCATATCCGAAAGTAAAACTAAAATTTTATAAGTAATTTTTGATAAATCCATGGATTTTTTTGAATACACATTCCACAATACTCCTATAATAAGAATCTCCAGTTGATACTCTTCTCTGCTTCTCAACTGTTCTATATCAAACTTCTGAATATATGCCATAAAATCCTCTATTATATTATTTGCCCTTGTTTGGATTTTTTGTATTACTTTTTCCGAGAAGCCAGATATAAATTTATAATACTCATTAGAATCCTTCAATTTATTTCTAAGACTATAAGTTACATAATTTCCCATATATTTTTTCTCCTAAATTATAATTAAAAATTTTTTTAAGATTCATAACAATAGTTTTTGCTTTTATAATAATTTCATTACCTTGTAAATTTTGAATTATAAACCATATCATCATCTTAAACCCAATATCCCCATCAATTTAATAAGGATATATCCCTAAAATGCTGTTAAAATAACAACTATAAAACAAGCCTAAACTTCCAAAACTGGAATGAAGTGCGGTGGATAACAATTATTTGAGGTGAATCTTTTTATTTAAAAGTAGGACAATCCCTCTCCGAACCTGTCAACTAACTTCGTAGGCTAATTAGGGAGGATATTTATGAATTTAAAAAAAATTAAAATGCTGTTGTTTGCATTAACATTCTGCACACTATCTTTTACAAAGGTACACGCTGCTAATTATACAGTAAAATCGGGAGATTCTCTATTTAAAATAGGTATATTATTTAAAACCGATGCAAATACTATTATGAAAAATAATAATCTTAAAAGCAGTGACATATATCCAAATCAAGTCTTATATGTAGATTCTGATACATACACTGTAAAAACTTCAGACACCCTTTATTTAATAGCAAAAAAATATGGTATATCTCTTAACACGTTAATTGCTGCCAATAATAATGTGGACAAGTATATCTATCCCGGTGAATTATTAAATATACCTGCTGGGTGGATTTTTAAAAGTGCAAGCCCATCCACTCCCATAGTATCATATAGTGAGAGTGATTTGGATTTACTGGCCAGATTAGTAACTGCAGAAGCTGATGGAGAATCCTATAAAACTAAAGTAGCTGTAGCTGCTGTTGTACTTAACCGTGTTCAAAACCCAAAATATCCATCTACCCTAAAAGATGTAATATATGAGGTATCTGGAGGCTATTATCAATTTACTCCTGTATATAATGGCTGGATAGACAAGCCTGCTTCCCAGGATTCAAAAAATGCCGCTTATGAAGCACTCTACGGTTCCGATCCAACAAATGGTGCATTATATTACTTTGATGATAGTACTACAAATACCTGGCTCTGGTCAAAACCTATTGCTTTAAGGGTTGGCAAAATGATATTTGTATATTAGTATAATCCCAATACATAACCTCAATGAATTAAAAAAATTAAGGCATAAGTTAGTTTAATTTACTTATGCCTTTTATATATTATATCTCCAATAGTTTGAAGCAATTGGACAATTATTACAAGTATTATTACTGTATACACCATTATATCAGTCTGAAATCTATAATACCCATAATTTACAGCTACATTTCCAAGTCCCTCTCCCCCTACAGTACCTACCATAGCAGAATATCCTACTACACTTATAACGGTAAGGGTTATTCCAAGTACTAAAGATGACAGGTACTGCTAATGAAGGTTCCCAAAAAGGGAACAGAGAAAATTTTTTAAAAACCAAGCTTGATGCCCTAGTAGCCGCTGGCACTATCAGCCAGGCTGAAGAAACTGCTGCATTAAACCTATTAGTTTCTTCTTCAACTAATAGTAAGACAGGTAATGAAAATTTCTTAAAGAATAAGTTGATACCCTGATAACTGATGGAACTATCACTCAAGAGCAGGAAACAGCTGTTCTAAATCTTTTCACTTCTTCTACAACCAGTACTAAAAGTACAGAAACGGAAGATATAAAAAATTTACTTAAAACTAAACTCGATTCATTAGTAACTGCGGGAACTATAACACAGGATCAGGAAACTGCTATAGAAAATTTGTTTACTTTTAATAAAAATAAAGATTCTCAGGCTGAGAAAGAAAAATCTTCAAAACTCTTAAAAACTAAACTCAATACTTTAGTAACTGTTGGTACCATTACTGAAACTCAAGAAACAGCTATGATAAATAGCTCGACAACTTTTACTAATAAGGAATCACAAAATTAGAAAAAATATTTTAAATTCAATCTAAGAATCACTTATGAATAAACACTGCTTTTCAATTAATCGAAAGGCAGTGTTTATTTATGCCCTGAAATTAGTGCATTTAATATGTATATGATGCTGCCACTGGAGGAAAAGTAATAAATAAAACTACTGCAAATAATTCTAGAGAATCTGATACCGTATATGTTTCAGGACTTGAATAATGTGAAGTAATTAAAGTAGATAGAAAATAGCAAAAATTTGAAGTGCTAAGTTTCTGTTTCAAAATAACATACCCCAACTGTTCCCGGACCAGAATATACTCCAACTATGGGACTTATCTGCCCTATCATATGTATATCTTTTACATTAGGTAATTGTGAAATCATATCATAAACCCTATGTGCATCTCCTGCTGCATTTCCATGCACTATATACACATCACAAGGGCTTTTATCCAAAAATTGTTTACCCATATCCACCATTTTATTTAAAGAACGCTTTCTTCCTCTTACTTTATCATAAGTACAACAAACACCACAGTTATCATCAAAATAAACAATAGGCTTTATATCTAATATCTCTCCAATAGTACCAGGTATCCTTCCTATGCGGCCACCCTTTTTGGCATATTCCAAAGTACCAAAAACAAAAAAGAAATGCATTTTACTTTTTATTTTTGGGATGGTATCTACAATTTCATCAAAATTTTTACTCTGCTTAATAAGCTTGCCACACTCTTTTAAAATAATTCCTTCTCCTACAGAGGTGGATTTAGAGTCATATATATAGGTAGACAAATTTTTATGCTTTTCACTTATTATTTTCAAAGCATTATATGTACCTGAAAGTCCACTTGAAATAACTACGGCAATTACATGAGTATAATTTTCTTCTTCAAATTTTTTGTATATTTTTTCCATATATTCCATAGAAGGTAGTGAAGATTTAGGAATTTCCATTTTCATATTATCATATACTTCCTTTGGAGTAATTTCAACTTTATCTATGTATTCTCCATTCCCATATATAATTCTGAAGGAAAGAATATTTATATTATATTTATTTATAGTTTCCTCATCTATATCACAGGCTGAATCCGTTAATAATGCAATTTTCTCCATAAAAACGCCTCCACATATTTCTATCTACTTAGATTATAATATATCATAAAACATTATTAAAACTATATTAACAGAATTTTATATTACTTTTTAAGCTTATTTTAAGTTTTGTTAATGAAAATATACTTAAATGATTAAAAATACAATTCCAGAAAAGGAGATTCAAAAAGTATGCTTAAAATATTTTTCAAAAAAAATCTGCTTAAAGTTGTTCTAATTCTTTTAATACTATTATCTGCATTTTTGTGCATTTATAATGTAAAAAATTATACAGCCAATACTACTACCTCTGAGAACAGAATAGAAAAATTCAATCCAAACAACAAACAAAGAGATAACAAGCAAAAAACGCCAGGAAGAATTGATTCAAATATACCCAATAAAAACTTTTCATCAAATAATAACAAAACTCCTAATAATACAAAAATTCCTAGAGAAAAAAATCAACAGAGAGGTTCTATATCTTCAAATAACAAATATGCTCCCTTGCTTACTTTATATTTGATAATATTTTTTGCACTATGTATTACAGCCTTTTATTTTTGGAGTTATAGAGGACTAAAAATAAGCCGTGCAAACACAAAAATACTTATATTTTCACTTCTTTGTATAGGTTTATTTTTAAGGATCTCATTATCTTCAATTATGGAAGGATACAGCGGAGATATAAGTTTATTTAGAAGCTGGGCTTCTTCTGCTGCAAACAGTCTATCCCAGTTTTATGTAAATTCCAAATCAGCTGACTATCCTCCATTATATATTTATGTGCTGTTTTTAATTGGGAAACTGGCAAACATAAGCTCACTAACTTCTTACTATACATTACTTTTAAAATTGCCCTCCATATTAGCAGATATGGTAACAGCCTATATTATATATAAATTGGCTAAAAAGTATTTTTCTTTGGAAATGGGTATATTTTTAAGTGCTTTTTATATTTTCAATCCAGCTGTTTTTATAAATTCATCCCTCTGGGGACAGGTAGATTCTTTTTTCACCCTTATTTTAGTTCTATCTTTATTCTTTTTATCAGAAGGAAAATTGATTTTTTCATCCATATTTTTTACCGCTTTGGTACTTATGAAACCCCAGGGAATTATATTTTTTCCTGTACTTTTATTTGAACTCATAGCCAGAAAAAATTTAAAGATTCTTCTTAAATGTGCAGCTTCCTGTATTGTAACTGCATTAGTTGTCATACTGCCTTTTTCCTTTAATCAAAATGTACTATGGATTTTTAAATTATATAAAAATACTATATCAGAATACCCTTATGCTTCTGTAAATGCTTTTAACTTTTTTAATTTATTTGGCGGAAATTATAAGGAGAGCTCTACTACATTTTTTATATTCAGCTATAAGGTTTGGGGAATAATTGCAATTATAATAATTACAGCCCTTTCCTGGTATGTATATATTAAAAGTAAAAATAAAGTATTTGCTTTTTTCTGTGCACTTATCCAAATTTCAGGAGTTTTCACCTTTTCTACTGGAATGCATGAAAGATATTTATTTCCTGTGGCAGCATTATCTATTTTATCTTTCATATACTTGAAAGACAAAAGGCTACTCACATTGCTTATAGGATACACCTTCACAATTTACACTAATACTTACTCTATACTCTTTGGAGGATTTGGAAATACTGCTTCACATACCCTGGTAAGTGACGGAACCTGTATACTTAATATAATAATGTTTATATACCTTATAAAAATATTACTTGATATGATCTTTAGGGAAAGAGAATTTGGACCTGATTCTTTTGATATAAAATTTTATTAACTAAAAAGAGATGCTTCAATATAACCTTTGAAACATCTCTTTTCTATATTAAAATAGACTTTCTGGTGATTTGTATTCAAGGTTTAAACTATCTGCCACTGCCTTGTAAGTTACAAAGCCCTTATATACATTGAGACCTTTTAAAAGAGCCTTATCATCTTTCATTGCCTTTTCTACTCCTTTGTTAGCTATATCCTCTAAGTAAGGAAGAGTAGAACTAGTAAGTGCGTAGGTAGATGTTCTTGATACTGCCCCAGGCATATTGGATACAGAATAGTGAACTACGCCATATTTTTCATAACATGGATTGTCATGAGTAGTAGCCCTGTCTATAGTTTCTATAGAGCCTCCCTGATCAATTGCTACATCAACTATTACAGAACCTTTCTTCATGGTTTTAACCATTTCTTCTTTAACAATTTTAGGTGCTTTTGAACCTATTACCAGTACTGCTCCTACTAATAAATCTGCTTTTTTAACCATCTGGGCTACATTGAATTCATTACAGACCAATGTAGACAACCTTCCATTGAATATATCATCTATATAAACCAATCTATCCTTATTTATATCAAGTATTGTAACCTTTGCTCCAAGCCCCAGTGCCATTTTAGCAGCATTTGTTCCTACACTACCCGCTCCGATAATTACAACTTCTCCAGGCAGCACTCCTGGAACTCCACCAAGTAATATGCCGGCTCCCCCATTGTATTCTTGAAGTATATTTGCTCCTACTTGTATAGACATTTTTCCTGCTACTTCACTCATAGGAGTAAGTAATGGGAGACTTCCATTATCAAGTTGTACCGTTTCATAAGCTATAGATGTAATTTTCTTTTTAATTAATAACTCTGTAAGAGGTACATTAGCAGCAAGGTGAAGATAGGTGAACAAAATCTGATTTTCTCTAAAAAGTTTATACTCTTCTTCTACTGGCTCTTTTACCTTTACTATTATATCTGATTTTTTAAATATTTCCACATTTGTATCTATTATTTTACCACCAACAGCCTGATACTCTTTATCCTCTATTCCACTTCCAATTCCAGCTGACTTTTCTATCAAAACCTGATGTCCATCCCTTACTAGGGCATGTACTCCTGCTGGTGTTATAGCTACTCTGTTTTCATTGTTTTTTAATTCTTTAGGCACTCCTATAATCATTATATATTCCCCCTATTATTTAATTTGGTCAGGTATTATTGAATAGTTATTTTTAATTGTGGAAAGGGTAACTATTGTCTTAGTCTTTTGAACTCCTCTAATACATTTTATTTTATTTAAAACTTTTTCAAGAGTTTCTGTATTTTCTGTAATAATTTTCAATGCATAATCAAACTCACCTGCTAAATAATGACATTCAACAATTTCATTTTCGCCCTGGATTATCTCTATAAATTTATCAATAAATGTTGGATTTTCAAGACTCACAAACATTATAACCATGAGATTCTTATTAAATTTTTTATTGTTAATAATTATTGTATATTTTTTAATTAAGCTTGAAGCATCTAATTTTTTAAGCCTGTCACTTACTGCAGGTATTGACAGGTTAATCTTACTGCTCATTTCCGAAATAGAAATTCTAGCATTTTGCTGCAACAATTTTAGTATTTTAATATCAATATTGTCCAAACCATCACCCTCTTAAATTTATTAAGCAAATTATAATATATATATTAAAAAAATTAAATACTTTTTATATAATTACATAAAAAATAAGGTTAAAAATTTTTTAACCTTATTTTTTAATAAATATATATAAAATTGTACATTCAAGTTAAATACTTTAAGGGTTTTTAAATAAAAACTTAAAAAGTATTAACTGCCTGCAGGAATTTATCAATGTGTTCTTCTGTATGTTTTACATTTAAAAATATAGCTTCAAATTGGGAAGGAGCTATATAAATGCCCCTTTCAAGCATATGTTGAAAAAATTTAGCAAAAATGACTGTATCACATTTTCTTGCATCCTTATAATTTTTAACTTCTGAATCATTGGTAAAAAATATAGAAAACATAGCTCCACATCTATTTACTACCATAGGTATATTTCTGTCCTTTGATATTTGTTTTAAGCCTTCCTCTAATTTTTTGCCTAGTTTTTCAAGCTTAACATAATAACTAGGATTTTCATTTAGTTTCTTCAAAGTTACAAGTCCTGCAGCCATTACAATTGGATTCCCTGACATAGTTCCAGCTTGATACACAGATCCAAGTGGAGAAAGTTTTTCCATAATGTCCTTTCTACCCCCATAAGCACCACAGGGTAATCCTCCTCCTATAATTTTTGCCATAGTAGTAATATCAGGTTTTATTCCATATAAACTTTGAGCTCCCTTATAAGCAACTCTAAATCCACTCATCACCTCATCAAAAATAAGTACACTCTCATATTTATCACATAGTTTTCTAAGACCTTTCAAAAAATCCACTTTTCCTGGGATTACCCCCATATTTCCCGCCACAGGCTCTACTATAACAGCTGCAATATCGCTGCCAAACTTCTTAAAGATATTTTCCACATCTTCAAGATTATTATATTCAGCTATAATAGTGTTTTTTATACTGTCTTTAGGAACTCCTTCACTTCCGGGAATACCCTCTGTCATAACGCCAGATCCTGCTTCTACAAGAAAGTCATCAAAATGTCCATGATAACATCCTGCAAATTTTACTATTTTATTTTTCTTTGTATACCCTCTGGCAAGTTTCACTGCACTCATAGTAGCTTCCGTACCTGAATTAACCATTCTAATCATTTCTATATTGTCTACAGTGGTACATATATATTTAGAAAGCTCCAATTCAACTTTCGTAGTGGCTCCAAAGGATATGGCATCCTCACTGGTACATTTTATGGCTCTTACCACATCCTCATCACAATGTCCCAAAATCATAGGTCCCCAAGAACATACAAAATCTATGTATTCATTGCCATCTTCATCATATATGTAAGCACCTTTGCCTTTTTTTATTACAGGAGGATTTAGTGAAACATCCTTAAAAGCCCTCACCGGGCTGTTTACCCCTCCTGGCATATATAGTTTTGATTCCTCAAATATTTTATCATTTCTCATTTCATACTCTCCTACCTACTGTATTATTTACAGAATATTTTATTTATGAGTTTAAGACACTCTTCTTCTCTTCCCTTTAATTTTTCTTCTTTCATTACCTCTATTGCCCTGTTCATATAAAATCTTGCAGTACTTTCTATCATTGTTTTTACAAGAATATCATTATCTTTAGTATATTTTTTATTTTTAAATGTAGTTATTCTTTTGCTACATATTTCATCACCATAGCTTTTTATTTTTTGTATTTCAGGAGAAAGTTCATATAATTTTTCCCACTTAATAAATTCCTGTATATGATTTTCAAGTACATATCTATATTTTGCCATAGTTTCTTTTCTTATAATTTTATTTTTTTCATCTATGGTACTTATACTGTCAATATCATAAAGAGTCACATTACCCAAATCCAATACATCCCTATTGATATCTTTAGGCACCGCTAGATCAAATATGGTGAATTTTCTACAGGGAAGATCTCTCTTGGAAATTATTTTATCAGGTGCAGAAGTACAGCTTACAATGCAGTCTACATAATTATAATAGTTTTTTCTGTTCTTAAAAGGTATGAATCTAATCCTCTCATATTTATTATACAGATCATTGGTCTTGCTTAAGTCACGCACTGCAATATATATAATTTGTGCTCTCGAGTTATTTAAATACTTAAGTAATAATTTCCCCATCCTTCCAAAACCAATTATCATACATTTTTTAATATTCATATTTAGAATTTCTTTTGCCACTATTGAAGGAATGGAAACAGGTGTTTTATAGCTTTCACAAACATGCTTAAATTCTTTGCCACAGGCTAGTGCCTTTTGAAAAAGCTTTTGAAGCTTGCCTTTTATAGTTTTAGCTTTCACAGCTGCTTCGTAAGCTCTCTTAATCTGTCCTAAAATTTGATCTTCTCCTAAAATTTTAGAGTGAAAACCACAGCTAACTTCCATAAGATGTTTAACAGCATGTTTGTGCTTTACATAAAAAATATATGGTATAAACTCATACTCCCAACCCAGACCATAGAATATAGTATCAATAAGCTCTTTTTCTTGTAAATCTGAATCTACATATATTTCTGTTCTGTTACAAGTACTCAGAATCAATACATTTCCAGCAAGTTCATTAATGCACTTTAATTTGTCTTCTAACACCTCGGAAATAATAGAAAATTTTTGTCTTATTCCAATATCACATTGGCTTTTTATACCTATAAGTTGTATCATTTTATCAGCTCCAACATTTGCAATTACAAAATATTTACTTTGTTTCAAACAAAAAATCCTCTTAAACAAAATTATAACATATTGTAGGTATCCCCAAACAACTTAATATTTTTACATAAAATATTAAGTAGGCCTTAAAATAAAAGCCTACTTTAAAAAACTTCTAAAATATTATTTTACACTGTCTTTTAAATCATATAATACCTGTGAATTCATACCTTCTGGTCCACCACCACTATTTCTCTTACTACTGTCAGCTACATTATCCTTTTTATTGTCATATTTTGAATCTGTATTTTTATCATATCCAGGTATATTAAAATGCAGATATCCTCTTTTCTCCTTGGAATCTACTATGTTTTTCCACTGATTTTCCGCTACTATCTTACCATTTTTCTCTACCCAATTCATAATATCATCCATGGAACCTCTTCCCATTCCCCCTGTAAGTACATATCTAACTTCTCCATTTTTAACCATAGTTTTAAATTCATCTAAGGTAAGTATGTTATCAGATCCTGAAAAACCTCCTAGTGCCATTACCCCTTTGCCTGTTTCTAATATTATGCTCTGAGCAGAAGTTGCACTGGAAACTACAAGAAAATATTTTTCATTTATGATATTATTTTCAAGAAACTTTATCAGTTTATCATTATCACTACTCTCTGAACCTCTTCCCATCATAAAATCACCAGATTTACTATTTGATAGGAGCTCTAATCCTGCTGAAGGCATAGAACCATTCATCTTATGATTTACAGCAGCTCCAGAACCAATAGCAGGAGTTATTAGAATTCCCAGGAAGGCAAGTGTTGTTAATACTTTCACCAGCCTTATGCTCACATTTTGCCCTAAATTACTCTCTTTTATCAATTTATATACTATAAGTAGTATAGATGCTAGGAAACAAATGACTAAAGAGGCTATTATAATAGCTTTTACTGCAGAGGATATATTACTATAATAAGACAGCATTAAAAGCTGTACAAGACCATTTACAATAATGGAAACTGGTAATAAAAATGCTGTAATACTCCTGTTCCCATCCTTATAAAGCTTCCACATAGATGTAAGTCCTATTCCTGATAAAGCTGCAATGGGTGGAGCCATCATAGTTAGATAATACTGGTGAAATGTTCCCTTTGTATAACTAAAATACAAAAATTCAGGAACAAGCCATAAAATCCATAATATTAAATCCAATTTTTTTCTATTATTAAAAGGAAACTTCAATTTTTCCACTATCGCTCCTGCAATAAAGCCAAATATGGCAAGGGGTAAAAACCATACTATTTGATCTGATAAAACATTTTTGGAGAACAATCTTGTAATACTAGCTTTAGTTTCACCGCCAAAATTTCCTGCCATTCCACCACCCTGGTTACTTCTTACTCCTTGTACTCCCTCTGGTATTTTCATCCCCTCTGGAATATTGCCACTCCCACCTGGAAAATTAGCCATATATCTATTTTCATTACTTATTTCGCTCTGCATCCCATACTTATTCTGAGCTTCTCCCTGCCTTTGTTTTCCTCCCATACTACCCTTGCTGAATCTATCAAGTCCATTGTGTCCTATTATAAGTTCCATAACACTATTATTTGTACTACTGCCCACATAAGGCCTGTACTGCGCCGGTACAAAATCTACTATTATTGCCCAAGATAAGGATACTATCAAAAGTATAACTGTGCCCACAGCCAGGTGGACTATTCTCTTTTTCACAGGTATAGCTTTGGAAATAAGGTAGACTACGTATACTGCTGGTATAATCATATAGGCTTGAAGCATCTTTATATTAAAACCTATTCCTATAAAAATCAGGCTTATTATAAGGTATTTAAATCGTCCCTTTTCTGCAGCTTTAGAAAAAAATACACACACAATAAGAAGTGTCATGACCAAAAGATTGTCTATGGTGTTATTTCTGCTGGCTGCCACAAAAACCGGTGTAATTGCAAGGCACAGGGCTGAGATAGTTGCTGCTATATTTCCAAAGGATCTTTTTACAACATAATAAATAAGCCCCACTGATATAACTCCCGCAAGGGCTTGAGGAAATATTATACTCCATCCGCTAAATCCGAATATTTTAGCAGAAATAGTCTGAATCCAAAAACCTAAAGGAGGCTTATCAATAGATACAAAGCCTGTAGGATCAAAAGATACAAAGAAAAAGTTTTTAAAATTCATCATCATACTTTTTACTCCAGCAGCATAATATTCATTTCCATACCCTTCTATGGTCAAATTAAAAAGATTCAACACAGAAGATAAAACTAAAATTAATGCTATGAGAATATTTTCTTTTTTAAATTTTATATTTTTCACCTGTTCTTTCCTCCTTTAATTAAACACCCAGAGTTTATACAATAAAAAATTCACAACTTGAGCTATTAAGGTGACAATTACTTTAGATATATAAATATTTATACTAAAGTTATTTACTAAAAACCTCATGCACACTACAGTAATTGTAAGAGAACAAATATTAACTACAATAAATTGTATCAGTTCATAGTATACTTTCTTATTAGAAATTTTACTGGCAAATGTCCATTTTTTATTAAATATAAAACTATTTATTATTCCAAAGCTGTACCCTATAATTTTACTTAATGTATAATATATACCAAATAAACTTTCACATATAGTAAATACACAAAAATCTACTAAAGTATTTAGTATTCCTGTAGCAGAAAAACGGCTTATATATTTTAGTTTGCCATTAAAAATACGATTAAATATGGGGTATTTTGTTTTAGTTAATTGAATCATGATTTTTCTCAACCTTTCTATCATTTATAATACTTTCAATAATATAATTAGGTCTTCCCTTACTCTCATCAAAAATTCTCCCTATGTACTGGCCAATTATTCCCATACAACTTAGCATTACTCCAAACATAATTAAATCAATGGATATTAAAAAAGCAAAATTTATTATCTTTATTCCTCCCGTTAAATGTTTAATAATATCTACCACCATAATTAATATTCCTATAAAAAAAGATATTCCACCCAAATAGCCTGAAAAGGCAAGAGGTTTATATGAGAATGAAGTTATACCATCCAGTGCTAATTTTATCATTTTTTTAATAGGATATTTGCTGTTCCCTGCAAATCTTTCCTGTCTTACAAATTCTACAAAAGTCTGCTTATATCCAATCCAGCTTACAAGTCCTCTTACATACCTGTTTTTTTCAGGCAGTGAATTTAAAGTATTACAGACCTTTCTATCTATCAGCCTGAAATCCCCTGTATCCACAGGTATATCAACACTAGTCATATTTTTGAGAATTCTATAAAAAGTTTTAGCAGTAAATTTTTTAAAAAAAGATTCTCCTTCTCTTTTTATCCTTTTTCCATATACAACATGGTAACCTTCCTTCCACTTTTTAATCATTTCAAGAATAACTTCTGGAGGATCTTGAAGATCTGCATCTATTACGACTACTGCCTTTCCCGTAGAAACTTCCATTCCTGCAGTTATGGCACATTGATGTCCAAAATTTCTAGAGAAGTTAACAAGTTTTACATTCATATCTTTAACACATATTTGTTCCACCTTTTTCCGCGTAGCATCGCTGCTTCCATCATTTACAAATAAAAGCTCATAACTTTCTAACGTGGAATCCATTATGTTTTTTAATCTTTTATAAGTTTCATCAATAACCAGTTCCTCATTATATAGAGGTACTATTATAGAGTAAATAATACTTTTATACATTTAATTCACCTCATATCTAGTTTAATATAATTTTTATATTAAAACCTTAAAAAATACTTAAAAACACCATTAATAGATGTAAATTAACTTTGAACATACAGTATATAATTTCATAATTTACTCAAATATGTATTTTATGTTGTCTATATTAAAAATTTATCGTATATTATTATATAATATATAGTATTGTTACTAAAAGTTTTTCACCGATTTAAAATTTTCCAATTATGATTTTTATATGTACCTTATAACAAGGAGGAATTATTGTGAGACTACTTTTAATTGAAGATGAAATAATGTTATCGGAAGCACTGGTTTATATATTTAAAAAAAATAATTACACTGTAGATGCTGCCTACGATGGAATTAAGGGACAGGAAATGGCAGAATCAGATATATATGACGTAATAATATTAGATAGAATGCTTCCTGGAAAAGATGGCCTAGAGATTTTAAAGGATATCCGAAATAAGGGCATACACACTCCTGTAATTATATTAACAGCTATGGATTCTATAAGCAGCAGAGTAGAAGGCCTGGACCAAGGTGCAGATGACTATTTAATAAAACCTTTTTCCAAGGAGGAACTTCTGGCAAGAATACGAGCCCTTGGAAGAAGACATATAGATTTTATTCAATACGGAACAATACAATTAGCTTCTTTAACTTTCGATCCATTAAGGGGAGAACTTCAGTATAAAGAAAACAAAATCAAGCTTACCTTAAGAGAATCCCAACTATTAGAACTTCTAGCTCGCAATAAAAATCAAGTATTAACTAAAGATCAGATATTGGACAGGGTTTGGGGACCTGATTCTGATGTAGAAATGAATAACAATATTGAAGTGTACTTTTCCTATCTTAGAAAAAAACTTAGAAAATTAAATTGTAATGTTATCATAGAAACTATAAGAGGAATAGGTTATTGTCTAAAAGAGGTTTAAACTATGTTTCGAAAATTAAAAATAGAATTGATTTTAATTAATTTAATATTAACAGGACTAGTTTTAATAACTATATTTTCAGGCATATATGTATTAATGGAAAGAAGTTTTGAACGTTCTTCATATATGCGTATGATTAAGACATCAGATATGGAGGAAATACCGCCACCACCCAAATATCCTAATAAAGAACTTACATCTTCTGAAAATTTCTTTATTAAAACAAATAAAGTTGGTACTATTAAAGAAACTTCCAGCAATTTTATATTATCTGAAAAAGTATCTCATAATATAATAAAGGATGTCATTGACAATAAAAACTCAAGAGGTACACTCATATATAAAAATTTAAATTTGAGATATCTTAAAGTACCAAAAAAATATGGATTTATTATAATTTTTCAGGATAAGTCCTTTGACATCGAGGTATTGAGAAGATTAATCATTATATCTGTGTTAGTTTGTATAGTAAGTCTTATATTGGTATTTATAATAAGCCTATTTCTTGCAAATACTTCCTTAAAGCCCATTATAAGTGCCTGGAAAAAACAACAGTCTTTTGTTGCAGATGCTTCCCATGAACTTCGTACTCCCCTGGCAGTTATAACTACCAATCTGGACGTAGTTCTAGATAACAAAAACGAAACCGTCGAAGCTCAAAATAAATGGTTGGAAAATATTAGACTTGAAACAGATAGAATGACTAAACTTATAGAGGAACTACTTTTTCTTGCAAGATCAGACTCACATGAAGCATCATTATCTATTTCCAGTTTTAATTTAAGTAATGTTATTACCCAGTCAATACTACCTTTTGAAGCCATTTGTATAAAATATAAAATACATATCTCCTACAACATACAACAAGATGTAATTTTTTCGGGGAATGAAAGTCGCATAAAACAACTTGCAGCTATTCTTATAGACAATGCCATAAAACATACCTATGAAAATGGTTCTATAGAAATAAAGATGCATACATCAAAAAATAAAATCCAATTTATTGTATCTGATACAGGAGAAGGCATTCCAGAGGAACATTTAGATAAGATTTTTGAAAGATTTTACAAAGTTGATAAATCCCGTTCAAACAGAGATGGTAACTTTGGTCTAGGCCTATCTATAGCAAAATCTATAGTTAATGAACATAAAGGAACTATAACTGTATCAAGTACCCTAGGTAAAGGGTCTATATTTAAAGTTATACTTCCTTTTAAATAGTTTTTTATTTAAAGTCTATACTATTAAAGTACCTATATTACAATATATTATAATGTTTCTCTATTTTAATTTAGAAAGCAATTTTAAAGCGGCATTCGCCATAACTTCAATACCATATAATAGTGCCATTTCATCTATGTCATATTTAGGATGATGTTGGGGATAAATAATCCCCTTTTTAGGATTTCCTATGCCTATAAAAATAAAACACCCCGGTACCTTTTGTAAATAATAGGAAAAGTCTTCACTGCTCATACAAGGCTTTACTTCATGAGCCCCTTCTCCCATTATTTCTTTTCCCGCCTCAAGTACAATATCTGTGATTTTAGAATCGTTGTCAAGCACATAGGTACATGAACTTTTTTGAAGGCTGCAATGAGCTCCTGCCATATCACATATGTGTTCTACAATTTTTTTAATATGCACAAGTACTTCTTTTCTTACATCTTCATCAAGAGACCTAATAGTTCCCTTTAATACCGCCCTACCCGATATGGCATTATAAATATATCCTGACTGAAATACACCCACCGATACCACTGCCTGTTTCATAGGATCTATATCTCTGCCTACAATGGTATTTAATGCAACAACTATCTGAGAAGCTGTTAATATGGAATCTATAGTTTGATGAGGCATAGATGCATGACCTGCTTTTCCTTCAATAATTATGACAAATTCATCACTGGCAGCCATCACTGGACCTTTTGATATTCCTACTGTTCCAATTTCAATAGGCTGCCACAGATGAGCCCCTATAATGGCCTCCACGCCTTCTAAACCCCCATCTGCTATAATAGCCGCTGCACCTGAGCCATCAATTACTTCTTCTTCACTGGGTTGAAAGATAAACCTTAAAGTACCCTCAATTCTATGACGCATATTACACAATACTTTTATGACTCCTATAAGCATAGCAGTGTGTCCATCATGACCACAAGCATGACATGACCCCTTATTTTTGGATTTATACTCCTTGCTTATTTCATCATCTATGGCTAGGGCATCTATATCTGCACGAATGGCTATTGTTTTACCAGGTTTTTCTCCTTTTAACTCTGCAATAACACCAGTTCCCGCTGCCTTTCTTATATTTAGTCCAAGCTCCTGAAGCACCCCAATTATTTTTTTTTGAGTATTAAATTCTTTCTTGCTAACTTCAGGGTATTTGTGGAAATACCTTCTTAAGCTTACCACCTCAGAATAATATTTATTAGCCAGATGCTTTATTTCTTCCACTTCACATAACTGTTCCATAGCATAAACCCTCCCCCATTTACATTATCTTTTGATATAGTTTATCCAAACGCTACCATTGCTAACACTCCCATCTTCTTTAAAGTAGGAGATAAGCAATGCTACACGCCTGGATAAGTTCCTCTAAGGCTCAGATGGAGATAAGTATTTCTCTATAGCAAACTCCACCTGATCCTAAGAATCACTTGATTCGTACTCTGAAAATACTTCCAGTTCATCATCATTTATGTCTTTCTTTTTCACATAAGTCATAGCTCTAAAAGTATCCAGTGACGTTATAACCTCTATATTTCTTTCTACAGCTAACCTTCTTATATGAAATCCATCCCTTGTAGAATCATTTCCTTTGGTAGGAGTATTAATTACTAAATCCACTTCTTCATTTTTTATAACATCTATTATATTTGGACTCTTTTCTTTCATTTTTCTGGTCTTTTTTACTTCTATCCCATTATCTTGTAAAAGCTTTGCTGTATTTTCCGTAGCTATAAATTTAATACCTAATTTATGTATTTCTCTTGCTATAGGTAAAAATTCCTGTTTATCATGCTCTCCTATAGTTGCAAGTATTACTCCATTTTTCATGTTAAAAACCATGCCTGCGGCCAAAAGCCCCTTGTAAAGCGCTCCTTCCAGAGTAGTGGACACACCTAAGACCTCTCCTGTAGACCTCATCTCAGGTCCTAGAGAAACTTCTACATTTGGAAGCTTCTCTGTTGAAAATACCGGAACCTTTACCGCAACTATATTAGGTTCCTTAAAGATTCCAACCCCATAACCCATATCTCTTAGTTTTTCCCCAAGCATTACCCTGGTAGCAATATCAACTATAGGTACATTACTTACTTTACTTATGTAAGGAACAGTCCTCGAAGCCCTTGGATTTACTTCTATAACATAAAGATTGCCCTCATATTCTATGAATTGAATATTTATCATACCCTTTATTCCTATACCTAAAGATAATTTTACAGTATACTCTAGAACTTTTTCCTTTATATCATCATTTATATTTTGGGCAGGATACATAGTTATACTATCTCCAGAGTGTACTCCAGCCCTTTCCAAGTGTTCCATAATCCCAGGTATGAGTACATCCTCGCCATCACATATGGCATCCACTTCTATTTCTCTGCCCATTATATATTTATCTATCAATATAGGATTTTTCTTATCTTTATTAAAAGCCATGGAGAGATAATATTTAAGTTCTTTTTGGCTGTAAGTTATTTCCATACCATGTCCTCCAAGAACATAAGAAGGTCTCACAAGCACAGGGAACCCCAATTTTCTTCCTTCTTCAAGTCCTTCGCCTATAGTCCACACGCCCTTTCCCTTTGGCCTTTTAATATTCAGCTTTTCAAGGAGATCGTCAAATTTTTCCCGATCTTCTGCCATATCTATCTGATCTGCAGTGGTACCTAGTGTAACTATATTTTTTTCTTTTAAGAACTCTGCCAGTTTTATGGCAGTTTCTCCTCCAAATTGGAGTATAACACCATAGGGTTTCTCCTTATCCAATATACTTAAAACATCCTCTTCCGTTATAGGTTCAAAATAAAGTTTATCTGAAATATCAAAATCCGTACTTACAGTTTCAGGGTTATTATTTATTATTATAGTCTCTATACCAAGTTTTCTGAGTATTTTTATGCAGTGCACAGAAGCATAGTCAAATTCTATGCCCTGCCCTATTCTGATAGGTCCTGAGCCTATTACTATAACTTTCTTATTATTTGAAACCTCCACTTCGTCATACTCTTCATAAGTAGAATAATAATAAGGGGAAAGTGCCTCAAATTCTCCCGCACAAGTATCTACCATCTTATAGGCAGGATTTATATTCCATATTTTTCTAAGCCTATACACCTCATCTGGTGAAACCTTAAGCATATCTGCCATTCCCTTATCGGAAAATCCTTTCTTCTTAAGCTTCACAAACCATTCTTTATTCATATCACTTATATTGCTGTTTTTTAATTTTTCTTCTTCATCTATAATTCCTTTAAACTTACTTATAAAAAATTTATCTATGCCTGTAATTTGAGATAACTTTTCAACTTTATACTTTCTTCTCAATAATTCTGAAAGAGCAAATATTCTCTCATCATCAGGATAGGCTATTCTAGTTTTAAGTTCATCCATGCTTAATTCTCTAAACTTCTTATAGTCTAAGGAATACATTCCTATCTCAAGAGATCTTATCCCTTTCAAAAATGCGGCTTCAAAATTATTTCCTATAGCCATTATTTCACCTGTAGCCATCATTTTAGTTCCAAGTTCCCTTTCTGCTCCCTGAAACTTATCAAAAGGCCACTTAGGAATTTTTATTACCACATAATCCAATGAAGGCTCAAAACAAGCATAGGTCTTCTTAGTAACTGCATTCTTTATTTCATCAAGCCCATATCCCAAGGCTATTTTAGCTGCTACTTTAGCAATAGGATAACCTGTGGCTTTAGATGCAAGGGCAGAAGAACGACTAACCCTTGGGTTTATCTCTATAACCACATATTCAAAAGAATATGGATTTAGGGCTAATTGGACATTACACCCTCCTTCTATTTCAACTTCACTTATTATATCTATCGATGCAGTCCTTAGCATTTGATATTCCTTATCTGATAAAGTCTGGCTTGGCGCTATGACTATACTATCTCCAGTATGAATTCCTACAGGATCTATATTTTCCATATTACACACTGTTATACAATTTCCAAAACTATCTCTCATAACTTCATATTCTATCTCTTTCCATCCCTTTATGCTTTTTTCAAGCAGTACCTGACCTATTGAACTAAGTTCCAGTCCAGATTCCAATATACTTTTGAGTTCTTCTTCATTTTCTGCTATTCCACCTCCTGTACCTCCGAGAGTATATGCAGGTCTTACAATAACAGGATAACCTATTTTTTCTGCAAATTTTATACCACTTTTCATATCTGTAACTATGTCGCTTTCTACCACTGGTTGATTTATTTTATTCATAGTATTTCTAAAAAGTTCCCTATCTTCCCCTTTTTTTATGGCTTCTATAGAAGTGCCTATTATTTTAACATTATATTTTTCGAGTATTTTATTATCATACAATTCTACAGTAAGATTGAGAGCAGTCTGTCCACCCATTCCCGGTAAAACACTATCTGGTTTTTCTTTTTTTATAACTTTTTCTATAAATTCTACTGTAAGTGGTTCTATATAAACCTTATCTGCTACTTCTCTATCTGTCATTATGGTAGCAGGATTACTATTTACAAGTACAACCTCAATTCCTTCTTCTTTAAGTGATTCACAAGCCTGAGTTCCAGAATAATCAAACTCTGCTGCCTGCCCTATTATTATAGGTCCTGAACCTATTACCAAAACTTTTTTTATATTTTTATTTAAAGGCATATCACCTTGCTCCCTTCTTTTCAATTCACAATTCACGATTCACAATTCACAGTTCACAATTTTTAAAGTATGTATTTATCAAATTCATCAAATATATAATTATTATCCGAAGGACCTGGACATGCTTCTGGATGGAATTGTATAGAAAATATAGGCATATTTTTGTGTCTCATTCCCTCAATAGTTCCATCATTTAAGCTTATATGGGTAAGTTCCATATCATCAGGTAATTTATCTACATAATAGCCATGATTTTGGGAAGTTATATGTACCCTACCGCTTTCAAGATTTCTTACAGGATGATTACAGCCCCTGTGTCCAAATTTAAGCTTTGCAGTACTTCCACCAAGTGCCAGGGCTAAAAGCTGATGGCCAAGACATATACCTGTTATAGGTTTTTTACCTATAAGCTTTTTTACATTTTCTATTTCTAATTTTAAATCACAGGGATCTCCCGGTCCATTAGATAAAAATATCAAATCAGGATTTTGTTTAAGAATATCTTCTGCATTATAAGTTGAGGGAAATACTGTTATTTTATAATCCCTATTTAAAAATTCTTGTATTATACTTTTCTTTATACCAAAATCTAGTATAGCCACATGTTTTCTACCCTGTCCTAAACTGTAACTCTCCTTTACAGTTACCTCTTTTACCGCATTCTTATTGCTAAAACTTTCCAAAACATCCTTTACTGTAGAAAAGTTTACATTTTCTATGGTTATGATTCCTTTCATAGTACCATATACCCTAAGCATTTTCGTCAATGCTCTAGTATCAATTCCTGAAAGTCCTATTATTTTGTTTATTTTTAAGTAATCTTCAAGTTCTAACTCTGCCCTGAAATTACTGGAATAACTGCATTTTTCCTTAACTATAAATCCCTTTGCCTTGGGACTATCAGATTCCACATCTTCTAAATTCACTCCATAATTTCCTATAAGGGGATATGTCATAGTAACAATTTGTCCATAATAAGACGGATCTGTGAGTATTTCTTGATATCCTGTCATCCCCGTGTTAAAAACTACTTCTCCTACACTATCATTTAAATAACCAAAAGCTTCCCCATGAAATACATGTCCATTTTCTAATATAAGTTTTGCTTTCATATATACTATACCTCCTGTATTTTTACCTGTAAAAACACACTTAATTAATCTTTAATATACAAAAAAGGTAATAGAAAAACTCTCATTTAAAATAATTTTTCTATTACCTATATCCAGTTTTTAATATAAAATATTTCATTTTTTTTAATAAACAACTATACCCATACATATAGATATATACCCCTTTCTGGCCTCACAGGACCAATTTAAAGTGTATTTTTCACTTGATTCTTATGTCTTATTCTAATTAAAATACATTTCCATGTCAAGTACTTACGAATTTTTTAATATAAGGTCTTTTACCATTATCTTTTATTATTATTAATAATAGAACCTTTACATCTGAAGAAATATATGCAAGTAAACTTTTATTATATTATTAACTTAACTAAGTTTATAATAAAGGATTGACAACTAAAAAATATTTATATATATATTATTAAGACTTAAAAATATTAATAAATTAAATATAATGATATAAATATATTAATTATGAATCTAATATTAGGATAAATATTTACACAATAAACATGATAATTTTTACATAAGTTGTAAAAACATATCTTAAAAACCAAGAAAAATACCAGTATTTTATTAATAATATGTATGTGTATAATTACTCATAACCTGAAAAAACCATACCTTCTACAATCAACAAAGTTTTCTGGAAGATACTTGTATTTTATGTAGGTGCACTTTTTGTAATAATGTGTCTCTATCCATGGAACAGCTTTGGTACAATAAGAAGCCCCTTTGTACTTACTTTTAATAAGTTAGGTATTTCGGCAGCAGCAGGCATCATAAACTTCGTAGTGTTAACCACGGCATATCTTCCTGCAACAGTGGTATATTTAGCACAAGGTGTATGCTCTATAATCTTTCCCTGCAGGGTTCTGCCCCAAAAATATTCAGTGAACTTAATAAATCTCATGTTCCAATAACAGAAATTGTAATTTTAGCATTTTTCCTTTTAATAGGAGTTGTCCTAAATTATTTTGTTCCTAGTAAGGTATTTACTTATGTTACAAGTGTTGCTACCTTCGGAGCAATTTGGGTATGGGTAATAGTTTTAGTAAGCTCAAATCAAATTCAGAAAAAGACTTAGCCCTGAAGAAGTAAAAAATTTCATTTTCCTGTATTTAGTTACCCTTACTTAAATTGGATTATTCTGGCATTTTTAGCCTTCGTAGTTATAATGATGTTTTTTAATAAGGATACACTTATTGCTCTTATAGTTGCACCTATTTGGTTTGCTATTTTAATAACTTGTTACTACATATTTGGTATTAAGAAAGCAAAATCCACTAAATTCACTAAAAATACTTTTTCATCCGAAATTATCGGCAAATAAAAAGCTAACATAAGTATACTCAACAGAAACTGCAAAAAAAGACAAGCAGTTTCTGTTAAATAAAGCTCACTTATAACTTGCTAGAGTTTCCATATCTAAAATTAAAAATAGTTTACACTCTAATCTATTTCTTTAAAATAGATTATTTTATTTCGCCAAAACCCTCCTGAACCTCCCCATCACTACATATTAAATTTCTAGAATAATTATGTTGAATATGAAACTAAATGATCATATAATAAATATTGTTAATATACGAACAGTATTTATACAAACATTATGTGGAGGAGAGATAAAAATGAAAGGACTTATTTTATCCTGTCTAGTAACAGCAATACTCTTAAGCGGCTGTAGCTCTGCTACTAGTACAAGTACCATTACCAGTAAAACTACCAAATCCATCAAAGAAAATACCAATACCCAATTTCTAATGGGTGGTAAAATTGCAACAAATGAAGAAGCGGATATAACCTCAAAAGTTTCAGCAAAAGTCTCTGAAATATTGGTAGACTTGGGTTCAACAGTAAAAGAAGGTGATATTATTATAAAATTAGATACAACAGATCTTCAAGGTCAGGTTGATCAAGCACAAGCTGCACTGAACACTGCAAAGGCTAATTTGACAAATGCACAAAACAGTACTCGCCCGGAACAATTAGCCCAAGCTCAAGCTAGCCTGGACAGTGCCTCTCAATCCTACGAGACAACAAAGAAAAATTACGATCGTATACAAGCACTGTTAAATGAAGAAGCGGCTACCCAACAACAATTAGATACGGCCAATCAACAATTATCTGCCGCAGAGGCACAATATAAAACTGCCCAAGAACAACTTAATATGTTAAACAACGGCCCTACAAAATCTTCTATAGATGTTTATCAAGCTCAGATAACCCAAGCTCAAGCAGCTTTAAAAACTGCTCAAACATCACTTAATAATGCCATTATTACAGCCCCCATCTCAGGAATAGTAAATGCAAGAAATATCAATGTAGGAGATGTAGCATCCACGGATAAGGTACTTGTTTCCTTAATCAATACCAGCAATTTATATGTTAATGCCTATGCTCCAGCAGACATAACAAACAAAATTTCCGAAGGACAATCTGTAATTGTTAAAGTATCTGAAATACCGGATAAAGAATTTCACGGTAAAATTGCCGTTATAAATTCCACATTGAATTCCCAAAGTAGAGATATTTTGGTTAAAGTTACTTTAACAGATAAAGATACAAATCTAAAACCTGGAATGTTTGCAGAAATTGGCCTAGATAAATAAGGAAAGAGGGTAAACTATGAAAGAAAAGCGCAAGATATTAATTATTGGATTATTGTTAGTAATTATAGCTGCACTTGGAAGTATCGGGTGTTATTATTGGTATGAAAATACCTATTATGTTTCCACTGATGATGCATCAGTGAGTGCAGATTTAGTTAATGTAACTCCACAGATCAGTGGAAAATTATTGGAACTTGATATCGAAGAAGGAGATACAGTTATAAAAAATCAAATACTGGCACGCCAGGAAATGCTGAATCTTCCTGATTCAAGTGTAGATGAATCTTTAATAAGATCCCCTATTGACGGCATAGTTATCAAAAAGCAGGGAACTATCGGTGAAATCTGGTCCTCTGGTCAGACGCTGGCTACCTTAATAGATCCAGATAAACTTTACATAACCGCCAATATTGAGGAAACAAAATTAGGTAAAGTAAGAATTGGTCAACCTGTTACCATTACTATAGATCAATATGGCTCAAAAAAATTTACAGGAAAAGTGAAGTCTGTAGGAGAAGCCTCCCAATCTGCACTATCCATACTACCTTCTTCAACTAGTGGTACATTTACAAAAGTGGTTCAAAGAATACCTGTGAAAATTTCCATTAATAAATTTAATAATAAAATACTTCCGGGTACCAATGCTGTTGTCAAAATCCATGTAAAGTAATGAGGTGACATATAATGGAAGAACATAATCATGATTCCCTATACAGCTGGCTGGCACTAATTGTAGTTGTAATTGGTACATTTATGTCTATACTAGACAGCAGTATAGTTAACATAGCCCTTCCCAAAATGATGGCTGTTTTTGGGGTATCCATGGATGATTCAAAATGGATACTTACAGCATATACTCTGGCACTTGGAGCAATTATACCTCTTACTGGATATCTTCAAGATGTTTTTGGCTCTAAAAAAATATATATGTTTGCACTTACAATGTTCACATTAGGTTCCATGCTGTGTGGACTTGCCTGGAACAACACTTCAATGATATGCTTCCGTATTATTCAGGCCCTAGGTGGAGGCATGATAATGCCTGTTGGAATGTCCATGATATATGAAATATTTCCAAGAGAAAAAATAGGTCTGGCTCTTGGAATCTGGGGAATAGCAGCTATGGCAGCTCCTTCCATAGGACCAACTCTTGGAGGATATATCATTGAAAAAATGGATTGGAGACTTATTTTCAATGTAAATGTACCTATAGGCATATTAGGTACATTACTGGCCGCTATTTTATTAAAAGATTCAAAGAAAAAACAGTTGAAATCCTTTGATATAATAGGGTTCCTATCTTCTACAACAGGTGTGGTAAGTCTGCTGTATGTTTTAGGTGAATGGACTTCCATCAACTGGTCAGATGTAAAATATCCTATATTTTTAACTTTAGGATGTTTAAGTCTTATTTTGTTTGTAATAAATGAACTTACCCATCCAGATCCACTGCTTGATTTACGTGTTTTTAAATTATTTGATTTCAGTATAAGTCAAATTATTGTTTCCATTTTAACACTGGCATTAATGGGGGGAGTGTATGTATTACCTCTATTTCTACAAAATATAAGAGGGTATACCGCAATGGAAACGGGATTAATTATGCTGCCAGCTGCTCTGGTTACAGGACTTTTAATGCCTATAAGTGGTAATTTATTTGACAGATTTGGCGCACGACCCGTCGTAATACCTGGTATAATAATATTAGGATTAAGTTCTTATCATATTTCAACTTTAATAAATATGAACTCTAGCAGAGGAATGATTACCCTTGTATTATGTCTCAGAGCAGTTGGAATCGGACTTGCCATGATGCCTGTCAGTACCGCTGGAATGAACGCAGTTCCCAAAAATTTAATCGGTAGGGCATCCGCAATTTCTAATACCATAAGACAAATATCAGGCTCTCTCAGCGTAACTATAATGTCAGCTATAATACAGAGTAAAACCAATTATAACTATTTGAAACTATCCGAACAAATAAATGTTTACAATGCAGCCTCTAATAAAACTATAAACACATTGACACAAGCCTATATGCATGAGGGACAGTCTTTAAAGACAGCTAAATCTTCTGCAATATCTACACTTTCAAAAATGCTTCAAGGTCAGGCTACCATAGACGCCATGGCTTATTCCCTCGCTGTAGTTTCCGTTGTGGTAATTTTAGCCATAATTTTAACTTTAATGATGAGGAATAAAAAAATACCTAAAATAAAAAATGAGGAAGGTGAACAGAATCGCAATGAAGAAGGAAGCATCATGCTGGAATGATGAACTGATAACCAGTCAATCTGATAAAATAATTAATATTTTTAAAACTATCCATAAAACCTTTAGGTGCAAATTCAAAAAAATAGCACAACAATATGGATTCACGACTCCCCAGCTTACTGTCATATTCCATTTATATAAAACACCTGACATAACCCTTAACGCATTAAGTGACCACTTAATGCTCACCAAGAGCACAGTTTCAGGTATAGTAAACCGATTAGTCAGCCAGGGTGTAGTAGTAAGAGAAATACCTAAAAATAACAGAAGAACTGTAAAACTCTCTCTTTCTGAAGACTTCAAAAATAATAACGATATAATCAGAATGAAAGAACATTTTATTGCATACTGTCTGTCTAATACTCTAAAAAGTATGGATCCAGACAGTGTAGAAAAGATTATTCATGCACTTGAAAATTTTATTTTATTATTAAATGAAAAAAATTGCAAATAATTTCTATCATCTAATTCTTTCGTATAACTGGAAAATACAATTTCCAGTTATATTTTTATCTTTAAATATTTGATTATAAGTGCCAAAAAAATTTAATCTTCATATAATTTAATAATCCCCATTATACCTAGTAATAATTTACCTATAATAAATACATTGACAATAATGCAAGAAAGCAATATAATAATTGCAACAAACCCATCATTTTATAAATTAAATACTTAAATTATAAAAGTATTCACTTATCTAATTGCAATTATATAAAAACGACTATTTTAATTCTAATTCAAACCAAATCTTTGAAAATCTAATAATATATACTCCTTTTTAATATAACAACTGATTGGAATATACCTTGGACATATTTACTTAATTAATTTAATTTAAATTTCATAGTTATCATTATTATACATAATAAATATTTATCATGCGTAGTATGTAATAGATAAAGTAAAAAGGAGAGGAGAATATGAACTTTAAAGATATAATTGAAAAAGATAGAGAATTGAGAAAAAAACATGAATTTGAAGGCACTTTTTTAGAATATCTACAAATCGTAAAAGATAATCCTCAAATAGTGAAATTAGCCCATAAGAGAATGTATGATATTATAATAGATAAAAAATATGAGGTATTGAACCCAGAAGAAAATCCCAAAGTTAAAAAATTACATGGAAACGAACCTATAAGAAAGTATAACTTTTTTAAAAATGATTTTTTTGGCATTGATCAAGTAATAATGAAACTAGTTAATTATTTCCATTCTGCTGCAATGAAAGGAGAAGAATCAAGACAAGTACTTTATCTGGTAGGGCCTGTAGGTGCTGGAAAATCTTCCTTAGTGGAATCAGTGAAGAAAGCACTGGAAACATCAGAGCCAATATATGCACTTAAAGGTTGTCCTATGAGGGAAGAACCTCTTCATTTAATACCTAATCATTTAAAGCCCGACTTTGAAAAAATGTTAAATGTAGAAATCGAAGGTGATTTATGCCCTATATGTAAATACAGACTTAAACATGAATATAATGGACAATATGAAAAATTTCCGGTAGTAACTACTGACTTTTCTATTCGTTCAAGAAAAGGAATTGGTGTAGTACCACCTGTTGATCCAAACAATCAAGACACCTCCGTACTCACAGGCTCCATTGACATATCAAAAATGGATATCTATCCTGAAGATGACCCTAGAATATTTTCTTTAAATGGTGCGTTTAACGTGGGAAATCGAGGATTAGTTGAATTTATAGAAGTATTTAAAAATGATGTGGAATATCTCCATACCATAATTACTGCTACCCAGGAAAAATCTGTTCCATCTCCTGGAAAAGGATCAATGATTTATTTTGACGGAATTATTTTGGCACATTCCAATGAATCAGAATGGAATAAGTTTAAATCCGATCATACCAATGAAGCAATTCTTGACAGAATAGTAAAAATAGAAGTTCCATACTGTATGGAATTAAACGAGGAAGTAAAAATATATAAAAAGATACTTGGTAGAAGCCAATTTAATGCCCATATAGCACCACATACCATGGAAATTGCAGCTATGTTTGCTATTTTGTCCAGACTTTCACCTTCAAATAAAGTGGATCCTATGACAAAATTAAAAATTTACAACGGAGAAGATATAGTAGAAAAAGGCAGTACTAAAAAAATTGATTTTTCAGAATTAAAGGAAGAAGCAGGTATGAGAGAAGGTATGACAGGCATATCCACAAGATTTATTATAAAAGCCCTGGATCATGCTCTTTCAAGTTCAGAATATAATTGTATAAATCCTCTAAGCGTTATGGAAAGCCTTATAAAGGCGGTTAAGGATTTAGATATAGCAGAGGATGACAAAAAGAAATATCTCACCTTTTTAAAAGATACCATAAGAAAAGAATATAATAAATTGCTTGAAAAAGAAGTGACTAGAGCCTTTATACACAGCTTTAAAGAACAGGCAGAAAGTCTCTTTGACAATTATTTGGATCATGCAGAAGCTTATGTAAATAAGAATAAAATAAAAGATCGCTCCACTGGAGAAGAACTTGAGCCTGATGAAACCTTCATGAGATCCATAGAACAGCATATAGGAGTTTCTGAAAGTTCTTCTAAAGGCTTTAGAACAGATGTTACCTCCTATATGTTCTATATTATAAGAAATGGAGGTAAAATCGAATATACTTCCTATGAACCACTTAAAGAGGCTATTGAGAAGAAACTTACAGCCTCAGTAAAAGAATTATCCAGAATTATAACTAAATCCAGAGTAAGAGATAAAGAACAGGATGTAAAATATAATTCCATGGTGGAAGAATTAAAAGCAACTGGTTATTGTGATCACTGCTGTGACGTTATTTTAAAGTATGCTGCCAACAATTTGTGGAAGGATTGATCTTATGGCTATTTTCAGAGAATTCGATGCTCACGATCACCATGACAGATCTTTAGAAGATAGAAGACGTCACAGACAACTGGTAGAAAAATCAATAAAAGATAACTTGGCGGATATAATATCTGAAGAAAGCATCATAGGTCAAAGTAAGAATAAAAAAGTCAAAATTCCTATAAAAGGTATAAAAGAATATCAATTTATATATGGGGGCAATAGTTCTGGAGTAGGCAGCGGAGATGGTTCACAAAAAAAAGGAGATAGAATTGGAAAAGCCATAAAAGACAGAGATGGAAAGGGTAATCAAGGTGCAGGTAATCAAGAAGGAGAGGATATGTATGAAATAGAAGTTACCATAGAAGATGTTATAGATTACCTGATGGAAGATCTTGAACTTCCTCGAATGGACAAAAAGAAATTTTCACAGGTTCTCTCTAAAAATTCTCCTAAAAAATCCGGTTATCAGAGAAGAGGAATAAACCCAAGACTTGCTAAAAAAAGAACTGTAGTAGAAAAGCTAAAAAGACAGCAGAGTACTAAAAGGGCTTTACGTGAAATTCATGAAGAATCAGAACCTGAACTTAAAGACCAACTTCTAAAAGATACAACTATAAAATCCCGATTTCCATTTAAAGAAGATGATTTAAGATATTTCAGGGTAAAAAAGAAACCAAAATTGGAACTAAATGCTGCAATTATTTGTGTAATGGATACATCAGGTTCCATGGATAGTACCAGAAAATTTCTAGCCAGATCTTTTTTCTTTGTATTATACAGATTTATAAAAATGAAGTACAACAACGTAGAAGTAAAATTTATATCTCATTCCACTTCTGCTAAAGTAGTTACAGAGAATGAATTCTTCCACAAGGTAGAATCTGGTGGAACTTATATATCCAGCGGATTAAAAAAAGCTCTAGAAGTGATTGAAGAAAATTACAATCCTGCCTACTGGAATGTTTATACTTTCTATGTTAGTGACGGAGATAATTGGAGTGAGGATAACAGCCTGGCATTAAAGTATGCTAGGGCTCTATGCAAAGTATGCAATCTTTTTAGCTATGCTGAAATTATTCCAAGTCCCTATGGAAGCAGCATAAAACACATTTTTCAAAATAAAATCATTGATAATAACTTTACCGTGGTTACCATTCACGAAAAACAGGATCTTTGGAAATCCCTTAAAAAAATACTAAATAAAGAATTGGAAGAGAGGTGATTTCTATGGAATATACAAATAAAGACTTAGAAACCTGGGATTATATTATAGAGTCTAATGCAGAAGAATCAGGTCTTGACTTTTACCCCCAAGAATTTGAGATTATAAATTATAAGGACATGATAGCCTATGAAGCCTATGTAGGCATGCCTTCTAGATACCCCCACTGGAGCTTTGGAAAGGCCTATGACAGATCAGAATCACTGTATAAGTATAATCTTACAGGTCTCCCTTATGAAATGGTAATAAACTCAAATCCTTGCCTTGCCTATTTGATGAAGGATAATACACTACTTCTTCAAATTCTCACCATGGCCCATGTATATGGACATAATGACTTTTTTAAAAATAACAGATTATTTAAAGAAGCCACTAATGCTTCTTATACTATAGAAATGTTTAAAAATCATGCAGATATGATAAGAGAATATGTAAATGACCCTAGTATTGGTTATGATGAGGTGGAAAAAATCCTAAATGCTGCCCACTCCATAAGATTTCAGACAGTAAGAGCCCCTGGAATTAAAAAAACAGAAGAAGAATGCAAAGAGGATATTATAGCATTTATAATAAGCCACAGTACTTTGGAAGAATGGCAAAAAAATGTTTTAAATGTGGTCAGAAATGAAACTTTGTATTTTATACCTCAAATTGAAACAAAAATTATGAATGAAGGTTGGGCAAGTTACTGGCACTATAAAATTTTAAATCAGCTTAATCTTACAGCTTCCCTCTATGTAGAATTTATAAAAAGACATAATGACGTCATAGCCCCCACTATGGGAACTATAAATCCTTATTATGTGGGCTTTAAAATGTTTGAAAACCTAGAAAAAAAATACGGAATAGATAAGATATTTGAAGTGCGGATGCTGGAGCGTGATGAATCTTTTATAAGAAGATACCTTACAGAGGAATTATGTTATGAATTAAACTTATTTGAATATGGCAAAAGAGGAGATGATTATGTAGTAAGAGAAATTCCAGATGGAGAGGGCTGGCTGAAAATTAGAAATACTCTTTGTGATCTCTGCGGTATGAATTTAATTCCCAATATTGTAGTTGATAGTATATCAAAAAAAGATACCTCTCTTATATTGAATCATATTTATGAAGGAAGGGAATTAAATTCTAATTATATGGAGGCTACTTTGAAATATATTTATGAACTTTGGGGTTATCCAATTAAATTAAATACAAAGATAAAAGATGAAAATGTACAGGTTTCCTGTAATGAAAACAAAAAAATCTCATATACAACTTTAAGATAATTAAAAAGAAGGAAATGTACCTGGGTTTGTATAAAACAAATCAAGGTACATTCCTAATTTTTCTATTTAGTTAAAATTCTATTTATTCCGATTTGTATGTATACAACAAACCCCAAAAGTTAAATTTAAAAGGTGTTGACATTTTTACTATCATGCATTACACTATAGTTACTCTATATTGCAATACATAATAGGTGGTGAAAAGATGATTCCGTCACAAATGTTGAAAGGAATACTGGAAGGCTGCATTTTAAAAGTAATCAGCCATAAGGAAACATATGGATATGAGATATCTAAAAATCTACAGGAATATGGATTTTCAGATATTTCAGAAGGAACAATTTATCCGCTTTTGCTGCGGCTGGAAAAAAACGGACTTATTAACGCACAGTATCGAGAATCACCCGTGGGACCAAAGCGGAAATACTTTTCCCTTGCACAAACCGGAAAAGAAGAAATAAACCGATTTTATTCCAGCTGGCTTGAGCTTGAAAACGCAGTAAATAAATTATTTCAAAGAGGAGGAAAGTGATATGAACAAAAAAGCCAAGAAATTGAATGAAATCAACAATGCTTTAGATAAACGTATAAGCTCCGAAAACAAAGAAGCCTTCACCGATATGATATGCTATCTGCGCGGAGCCAATATCTCAAAATACAATCAGGAGCTTGTACGTCAGGATTTAATAGAAATGGTGCTTTCCGCACAACAAAGGGGAGAAAATATCCACTCCGTCATTGGGGAGGATTATCAGGCATTTTGTGATGATGTGATTGCTAGCTTGCCTCCAGAAACTGTAAAACAGAAAGTAATCGACTTTTTTGATATTATCTGCTGGTGTCTGTCCCTTCTTGGTGTTATCAACATTGTATTTTCTAATGAAACTATTGCCCTGATCTTCAATCTTGTTACCCGAAAACCGCTGAGTTTCTATATTTCTTTTTCCCTTGGGAGCGTTATTTGCACCGGTATTATTATTGCAACGGCTTTTGTTATTGTAGAGGTTATTATGAAAAATTCATTTGAAATTGGAAAAGCGAAAAAAGGCGATCGCTTGAAAGTATTTTTAATTAGTGGCGGATTGATAGCGGTCTTTTTGCTTATTGCGTGGTTTGGACGAGCGACCCTCTTTACCGTGAACATTTTCATTGCCTGCACTGTTGTACTGGCCCTTTATGTGGCCCACAGAATACTGGCAAATATTTAATTATCTTATTCTATGAAAGAGAATAGCCATAAAACCCTCCTTAGTAAAACAGTATTCAAATTAAATATCAGCAATTGCATAGCTTCTTTGACCCGGACAGAAGAGGGTATCTTTTTACCGGATATTTGGTTTACAAAGAAAGGCACGTTATTTGCAAACTACCCTTCCACTGAATCCAGAATCTATCTCATTTCTTTAGAAAAAGTTGCTATGCTTTCGATAAAGTATATACTTCCGGCACACCATACTTTAGATATTCAACCAGAAATCGTCATGCAAATGCAGAATGCTTTGCGGCAAAATTAAGTCAGATAGTATCAACACCTTTTAAAATTTTCATATTCGCGATAAAGAAACCTGGCCACTCCATCCTTATCGTTAGAAGGAATAATTCCTGTAGCAATATCCTTAAGTGGCTTATAGGCGTTTTCAACTGCATATTTCTTATCTGCTAATTCAAAAAGAGGCTTATCATTCAAGTTATCTCCAAAACAAATAAGTTCATTAATTTTTAAATAATTTTTCAAAAACTCTGCCGCATCTCTTTTATTGGCACTGGAATTTGTAACTTCCAGCCAGAAAAAACCTTTTGAATAAATCTCCTCTGTATAATGACAGGTGGCATCTATAGAATTTTTAAAGAACCTATAAGAATAATCTAATTTACTTCCTTTTTCTATGGCAAATATATTTATAATATTGTATTCTTCAAGCTTTGAAAAGTCTTCTACCATAGTAAGTCTCTTGTCTTTTTGCCTTTTTCGTGAATTTATATATATTTTTTGCCCTTCATTAAAAATCCCTTTATAAAATACTTTTTTATTACCTTTAAAATCTATTCCAGACACGAAAGGAAAAATTTTTTTTAAACTGTAATGTCTTAAAATTAACTCAACTATGCCTTTATCTAAATAATTTTCTCTAATATTTTTATCCGAAAATGGATCATATATAAAAGAGCCATTATTTAAAATAATAGGCAAATTCAAATTGAGAGGCTTTAATATATTTTTTGAGGCCTCATAGGACCTTGCAGTAGCAACGGTAAACTTCACTCCAAGTCCAATTAATTTATTTATAACTTTAATAGAATACTCACTTATAACTTGTTCTGAATTTAATAATGTTCCATCTAAATCTGAAATATATAAAGTCAAATCTATTTTCCTCCATTTTAATTAAATCATATATATTTGATTAATTTATATTTTTTATTATATTCTAGTATAAGTAATTATTCTACATATATTAAATATTTTATAATGTAAAAAAAAGGATATTAAGATATAAAATACAATCATCCTAATATCCAAAAACAAATAAACCTCTAATCTACGCTTTAAAAGTAAAATTATCTATGAGCCTGGTTTCCCCTATATATACTGCAATTGCAACTAGAATAGACGACTCTATATTCTCTACGGGCTTCAAAGTCAAACTATCCACAACTTCAATATAATCTATCTTTGCTAAAATTTCTGAACCCAACTTTTCACTAATAATATCTTTTATTCTGGCTGCCTTTCTTTCTCCTGAATTTAAAGCTTTTCTTGCTAAAATAAGACTTTTATTCAATACACATGCTGCTTTTCTTTCTTCTAAAGAAAGATAAGTATTCCTGGAACTTTTAGCAAGACCATCAAATTCCCTTACTATAGGACATCCCACTATCTCTATATCAAAATTTAAATCTTTCACCATTTTCTTTATAACCGCAAGCTGTTGTGCATCTTTTTCCCCAAAATAAGCTCTATCGGGAGTTACAATATTGAATAATTTTGAAACTACAAGACACACCCCTCCAAAATGAACAGGTCTTTTAGCACCACATAAGCCTTCTGTTAAACCACCTACATTTACAACAGTGCTTGCATCTTTATAATACATCTCCGAAGGTTCAGGGTTAAATATTAAATTTGCTCCGGCTTGTTTACATAAAATTTCATCTCTTTTTATATCTCTTGGATAAGAACCTAAGTCTTCATTTTTACCAAATTGTGTAGGATTTACAAATACACTAACTACTACTTTGTCATTTTCTTCTGATGCTCTTTTTATAAGACTTTCATGTCCTTCATGTAAAAACCCCATAGTAGGTACAAGACCGATAGTAAAACCCTCTCTTTTCCACTTTTTTATCTGATTTCTCGCTTCAGTTATTCTCTGTACTCTTTTTATATTATAGTGTTTTTTTAATACAACCGTTTCCATTTTATACACCTTCTTTAATGCATTTGTCTATAATACTATCATCTATTTTAAAACTATATTCTTCATCAGGAAAAACTCCTTCCTTAACTTCTGTAATATAGTCCTTAAATGCGTTTCTTATAACTGCACCTGCATTTCCATAGGATTTGACAAACTTAGGTTTAAAATCAGAAAACAAACCAAGCATATCCTGATATACCAGTATTTGTCCATCACAATACTTCCCTGCACCTATTCCAATGGTTGGTACAGATACTGTTTCTGTAATAATTTTAGCCAGCTTATAAGGTATTCCTTCTAAAACAATTGAAAAAGCTCCTGCCTCTTCAAGTCTTTTTGCATCTTCAATTATACTTTTAGCCTTGGATTCATCTTTACCCTGAACTTTAAATCCTCCAAATACATTAACAGATTGAGGAGTAAGACCTATATGTCCCATTACAGGAATTTGAGCCTTTACAATAGCTTTCACCTGTTCATACACCGAAACACCACCTTCAAGTTTCACAGCTCCCGCTAGTCCTTCTTGAATTATCCTACCTGCATTCTTTACTGCATCATATACAGAAGTTTGATAGGACATAAAAGGCATATCTCCAACAACCAGTGCATTTTTTGCCCCTCTTGTAACCGCCTTAATATGATGAAGCATATCTTCCATAGTAACACTTAAGGTATCTTTATAGCCAAGACATACCATACCTAGTGAATCTCCCACTAAAATACCATTTATACCTGCCTCATCCATAAGCTTAGCCATAGAGTAATCATAGGCAGTAAGCATTGTAATCTTTTCATTGTTATGCTTTGCATTTACAAAAGTAGAAACATTATTTTTAGTCATGTTCATTACCTCCAAGTTCATTTTTTATTTTATCCCATTTTGTTCCCATATGTTTTTTTTCTGATAAATTCACTAGGTTTAAAGATAACACTTTATATAAATTCTTATGCATATCCGGTATGACCTCGAGATGATGTCTTATAGTTTCTATATCTCCACGTTCTACAGGGCCGGTTAATGCATTTATAAAACCCTTGTTCTTTATGTTAGTTAAATTATTGTCAATCAAAGGCATAAGAGCAGTAATTGCATCATCTTCGTTAATACCACAATCTTCTAGATACTTACATCCTATATTTAAAAGAGAAAGTACTAAATTAGAAACTGTCACATTAGCAAGATGATATAAGGGTTTTTTACTCTTGTGTAATATAATAATTTTATTACCCATTTCTTCAAAAAGCTCTTTTAAGGTTGTGATATAGGCATCATGCCCTTCAATGGAAAAATAAATTTTATATAATGTTTTATAAGTATTAAATCTATCTGAAAAAGCACACATGGGATGGATAGAATATCCGAATGCTCCTAAAGTGTCAATATCTGAAAAGATTGAAGAGGACAATGAACCACTTGAATGGCAGATTATTTTATTTTTTAGTTTGTATTTTTTTATTTTATTCCATATTTTTTGTATAATATCGTCAGGGGTTGTTATAAAAATAACATTACAATCTTCTATTAAAGTTTCTAATTCTTCATAATACTTACTGGATGTAAAATCAGCAGCTTCCTTTGCTGATCTTCCACTTTTGCTGTAATAGCCCTTCAAGTTTAACCCATTAAGTGAAAAATACTTGCCTAAGGTTACTCCTACCCTACCAGCTCCAATAAAACCAATATTGAATTTCATGGCATCACCATCTCTTTACAATACAAAAATACAAACAAAATTTAAAAATCAAATCGCAGCCTGTCTCTTTCAAAAATTGATATGAGCAGAAAATAATTTATCAACACTTATGGTGCAGCTCAAAATGATACTACCCAAAGTTATTTTAGCATACATTAAATTTGTGTTCAAGTACTTATATTTTCTTCCTATTTTCTTTTACTACAATCATCATATTTTTCTATTACCTTCTTTAACAACTCTCTCTGTTTTTCTACTTTTTAATTGTTTCCACAAAGCCCCCTATTTCATTATATGTTTTATTAAATTGATAATCAATTATTTTCATTCCACTAATTTATACAATTGACTATATTATTTTTTGTAAAATTTAAATAAAAATTAATATTAATATTAAAACATATACATGCATAATATTTAAAACTAAATATTATCATTTAAAGGCCCTGTAATATCAGAGCCTTTAATATTTAAAAAATTTATAATTAATTTAAAAATCCAAATTCATGAAACAATATTTTCATAAAATACCTTAAGCAAATACATCCACTATGTTATTGGAATTATTCTTGCCATTATTGGTTTTTCCTGTATTGTTATTCTCTATTTTCTCTGACCCTATAGTATCCATAGAGTTTTGAGTTTTTGATGCTTTTTGTGATTGTATTTGCTGAATTTGTGATTCAATTTGCTGCAGCTGTGCCTGTAACTGCTGAATTTTAGCCTGTTTTGTTTGTTCATCATCGTCACTTGCACTTTCTTCTTGTATTTGTAGTTTTATGCTAGTTGCCTGTTTTTCCAATTGACTTGTATCACTGCTGCTGTTGTATGAAGTTACAGTTGTATTTATTGACGTGGAAGAAATTGATGAAATACTCATATTAATACCTCCTAAAAATTTCATTATTGTATTACTTTATGCAAATTTACCATATTAATATTAATATTTCCTTAAAATTCACGTTCTTACTAAAAAATAAAGTAAATAATGTTCTCAGTATCTTACCTAGCATATTCGTTACATTGTCTATATTTATTACAAATACACTCACTACAGATTTTCTTATTATTAAAATCACTGCACAGTTTATAGTTTCCTCCTTCTATTTTTAATATTTTTCCATCTACAAGGCTTTTTGCTATCTTTTTTCGGGCATCATCATATATCCTTTGTATAGTAGAACGTGCCACCCCCATTACACTTGCACTTTCTTGTTGATTTAATCCTTCCAAATCCATAAGTCTTATGGTTTCGTATTCTTCTACAGTCATTGTTACGTATTCATTTATATCTTTTGATATATCTACAGGTCCAAATTTATCAATTTGGGGCAATGTACAGACTTTCCTCCATTTTCTAGGTCTTGCCATTTTATCACCTCTTTAGTTTTATCATACTAGAATATTATAATGCAATTCCTGATTTTTTTACATACTAAAGCAAGAGGTGAACAATCACCTCTTAAAAAATTATAAATTCTATTTTAAAGCCTCAATAAGCAGCGGTACAATTTCATATAAATCTCCTCGATACCATAATGTGCACTCTTAAATATAGGAGCATCTTCTTCTATGTTTATAGCCGATATAATTCCGGCATTTTCAATGCCTTTTAAATGTTGAACTTGTCCTAATATACCAATGGCAAGATAAAATGTTCCATTAAATTTCTTCAGTAGCAGAAGAACGTATGCCTATTCTATTATAATGAGTACCAAAAGTAAATCCATCCATATCTTTTTCAATAATAAAGGCACTTATCCCTTTAGTTCCCAAACCAGGAGTTGTAACTGCAAATATCACATAGGTATCTGCATAATCAGCATTTATTATAAATAAATTATATCGTTACATGCCTTAAATTACTATATAGCCCAGCTTTTACTTCTCACCTTTTTAAATATTTTATCCGAAGGCTGTAATTAGCTAACATCCCCATCTTCTTTAAAATGTGGGATAAGCACTGCTGCACCCTGGATAGTTCTCTAAGATTCAGATTGCGTATTCCTTATAAGTAAACTCCACCTGAGCCTAAGAATCACTTGATTTTTTACATTTATGGAGATAATCTTCAATGGCACTTCTTAAAGCCTTAACACCAAGATTAGAACAATGTTTTTTATGTTCCGGTAATCCTCCAAGGACATCTATTATATCATCTTCCTTAATAGCCAATGCCTCCTCTAAGGTTTTTTCCTTTGCCAGTTCTGTTGTTACACTACTTGTAGCTATAGACGCAGGACATCCATAAACTAAAAAGCTGATATCTTCTATTATATTATTTTCTACTCTAATATATATATTTAATGAATCTCCACAGGATGCATCCCCAGCTTTTCCTTCACCATTTGAACCATCTATGATACCTACATTTCTAGGACACATAAAGTGATCAATAACAGTATCTGTATATTCACTTGTAAACATACTCCTCATCTCCCTAAAAATATACTACTCACATTTGTTATTCTTACACCATTTTGTGCAAAAATCTGATTTTTTACTACATAAAACTCTTCGTGAACCACAAACAGGACAAGAAAATCTGTCCTGTTCATAATTCACTTCATATAGTTCACCACAATCAAAACATTTGAATTTGCAGAAATTAGTTGTATAATTTCCCCCACTTATTCTTATAGCATTCCCTTGTGTCAAAGCTATAGCCACCTTTTTTCTTGCACTATCAATTATATTTTGAAAAGTCTGTCTGGACACTTGCATCTTTCCGGCACACTCTTCCTGATTTAATTCTTCAATATCTTTTAACCTCATAGCCTCAAGTTCTTCCACTTTTAAAACTATTTCACTGATTTTGCATTTAGCCTTTCCCCAAGGTACAAAATAGGTGCTTTTAGGAAAAAATTCTACTTTCCTAAACTTTATCGGTCTTGCCATGTTTTATCCTCCTTTGCATTTACTGCACAGTCCCGTTAATGTGATATCTACATCATGTATTTCTAAATTATTTTCCTCTTCTATTTTTTTATTTAATTTAATGTACGAAAGATCCAACTCCAAATCATCTATATCTATTATACTATTACATTTATTACATTTAAAATGTATATGGAAAGGCTTTCCGCTCAAAATTTTTATCTCATAATAATTGATATCATCAATATTGATTTTTTTTACTATACCAAGCTCATTAAATATTTTTAAGCTTCTGTATACTGTAGCAAGGCCAATATTTTTATCTTTAATTCTTTCATAAATTTGCTTTACAGATAAATGGGTATTAGCATTTATCATCTCTAAAAGTAAAATCCTCTTCTGTATAGTGAACTCATATCCTTTATTTTTAATTAATTTCTTATATAATGAAAGATCTTTATCCATATTATTAAATATTATTCGCTGCAGTGACCTTCATGGGCATGTTCAGTGCATACACTGCCTGTGGATTTAAGTTCACCTTTTATAAATTTTTCTACAGCATCACTGCTTAAACCTTCTACTCCTACCACAACCTCTATTCCATTTTCATTGAAAATCTCTTGGGCAGCAGCACCCATTCCTCCTGATATTATCACATTTACATCAAGTTCCTTTAAAAATACCGGTAAATATCCTGGTTTATGTCCTGGATTAGGTTTAAATTCTTCATTTTTTATTTTTTTATCCTCTACCTGATAAATTGTAAATCCCTCACAATGTCCAAAGTGTCCACTTATACATTTTCCTTCACTTGCAACTGCTATTTTCATAATTATATCCTCCTTAAAATATGTGTTATTATAAAATTAATCTATATATTCTTTTAAAACATCATGGGTATATTCAATGATTTCAGCACAGGATACACCTTTTTTCTTTAATTCTGCACATTGAAATGTTCCATACTTCTCCTTTATTTTGCCCATAATTTTTTTTGTATAATCCCTTGCCTGATTAGGCTCTACTGCTTCCTTTCTTCCTTTTATTGCACCTAAAGCCATAAGTGCCCCTGTTATTGCTCCACAACTGCTTCCCACAGTCATCCCTCTTCCAAAAGGACTTGCTATTGATACGGGAATATTTAAATTCTTTTCCTCATTTACCACCTTTATTATAGATTCTGCACAATTATACCCTTCTTTATAAAAGTCCACTGCTTTTTTCATTTATATATTCCTCCATTTTTAAATTTTTAATAAATGTTTTTCTTTATGTTAACCCACATTTCTTTAATGGCCTTACAGGCATCACTATCTTCATAGTATATAATTGATTTTAATTCATTTATTGATTTTATTACAGTATCATCATAAGGTATTTTTCCCACTAACACTAATCCTTTTTCTGTCACAAATCTTTCTATTTCCATAGTCATATCATAATTTATATCATACTTATTTATACATACCATAATAGATACCCCAAAACTCATACATAATGCAGTTACTCTCATCAGATCTTCAAGTCCAGATTTCGTGGGTTCGGTAACAAGCAACACTGCATCACTGCCAGTTACAGATGAAATGACAGGGCATCCTATTCCGGGAGAAGCATCAATAATTGTCAATGTGTCTTTTGTAGTAAACTTTTTTCCATTATTTCTTAAAAAGGTGACCAGCTTTCCTGAACCATCACTGCCTATATCCATCTGTGCTCTAGAAATTATACCTTTGTTTGTATCTGTGATAAAAGTTTCAGCTGACTTATCCTCCACCAGCTTAATTGCTTTCTCAGGACATACTAAAGTACATGCCCCACATCCTTCACAAAGAAAATTATCTATCACACAGTCTTTGATGGCATTAAATTTACATGTGATTTCACATTTTCCACATTTATTACAATACTCCTCATTTATAACTGCTTTTTTGCCACCATAAAAACTTTTTTTTTCTATATCCACGCCCTTATAAAAAAGATATAAATTAGGGGCATCCACATCACAATCTATTCTGACCACATCTTTTTCAAGTTCTGATAGTGCTGTTGCAATGGTGGTCTTTCCGGTGCCTCCCTTTCCACTTAATATTACTAATTCCACTTTAGCACCTCCAATACACTCTTTGCCATGTCATCAAAGGTCTTTTTGTATTCTGGATTATTATATAGAACTTCTCCCCTTGAATAAATTTCAGCTATATTTTTACTATAGGCAATACATCCTATTAAAGGTATGTTTTTTTCCCTACAGTACTTTTTTATTATATTATCTTCGCCATTATCTTTATTTATTACTATTCCAAAAGGAATATCAAATATTTTTACCACTTCTATAGCCATTTTAAGATCATGAAATCCAAATTCAGTGGGCTCTGTAACAAGTATTGCTCCTTTTGCATATTTCATAGTATTTACTACATTACAGGAAGTACCTGGACTGCAATCAACTACATTTACTCCCTGTGGTACATTTTCTAAAAGTTGTTTTATCACAGGTACTGCCATAGGTTCCCCTACATTAAGTACTCCTCTTAGGCATCCTATATTTTGTGCATAACCCTTTTCTATTTTACCAGTATTTCTATACCTATAACTTAAGGCATCTTGCTTACATACAATTTTACAGGCTCCACAACTATGACACAGCTTTTGAAATAATATAATATCCTCTTTAACCTTTGCAAGAGCATTAAATTCGCAGACTTCTACACATAAGCCACAGGAAATACATTTTTCATCATCTATAAATGGATATTCTACCTTAACTTGTTCTGTTTTTTCAATATGTGGTTTCAAAAATAAAAATCCATTTGGTTCTTCTACATCACAATCTACATAATTTGCCTTTAATGCAAGGGCAATATTTGTAGACACAGTAGTTTTACCTGTACCTCCTTTTCCACTTAATACCGCTATATTCAAGTTACTTCCTCCTTAAAATCCTATTTTAAATTCCATGATGCGCCGGTCCTGATTGTGTCAATTCTTTAAGTTCACCTTTTTCAAACTTTTTTAAAACAGAACTCACAGCAATGCTTTCACACTTATAAACCTTAATTCCTGATTTATCAATAATCTTAAAAGCATTAGGTCCTAAACTCCCAGTAATTATAACATCCACATTTTCATCAAGTACTTGTTGTGCCGCCGCAATACCAGCACCACCTCCTGAAAATTGCCCATTATTTTCCAATACCTTAATTTCTCCTCCATCAGTATTATGAATTTGAAAATACTTACATCTTCCAAATCTCATATCTAACAAACTATTTGCTTCTACACCATGTGCTGAAATTGCTATTTTCATCTTTTTTCCTCCAAACTATTTATAATATTAGTAACAATAGGACTAAAAATACTTTTAAGCCCCTCGTCTATACTCTCACTTTTATTCTCTGATAAATTGCTCACACTACTTAACATAGGAAGTTCTCCTAAAAAGTTCAAATTCATCTCTTTTAAAAACTTCTCTGTATTTTTTTCATTGAAAAATTTTATTTTCTTTCCACAATCAGGACAAGTTATATAACTCATATTTTCAATAACTCCTAAAATAGTTATATTCATAGCCTTCGCCATATTCACAGCTTTGGAAACTATCATGGAAACTAACTCCTGCGGTATAGATACCATAACTAAGCCACTTATAGGAATAACCTGCATTACTGTAAGTGCAACATCTGCTGTTCCAGGTGGCATATCAATTACCAGATAATCAAGTTCTCCCCATATTACATCTGTCCAAAATTGTTTTACCGCTCCAGATATCAGCGGTCCCCTCCATATAACCGGTTGATTTTCATCTTGTAAAAGCAAATTTAATGATATCGTTTTTATTCCACTTTCTGTTTCTACAGGTACTATAAATTCTTCATTAGTTTCTGCTTTCCTGCCTCTTAAGCCCAGCAGATTAGGAATACTGGGTCCTGTCACATCCGCATCCAAAATTCCTACACTATACCCCATATCTTTTAAATGTCTGGCTATAAGAACAGAAATTGATGATTTTCCCACTCCTCCTTTACCACTCATAACACCAATAATTTTCTTTACATTGTTATAGGGATTGTTTTTAACCATACAATTTTCCTTATCCTTGCTGCACCCATCATTTGACGGGCATGAATCGCATTCTGACACAAAATCATCTCCTATATGCATATTGGCATTTGCCAATTTTATAATACTACTATTTATCGTTATTGTCAAATGCCAATTTAAAAAATTGAAAATAAATTATTCATATAGTATTATGAAAGAAAGAATACTAAAAGATGAAAAACATTAATAATATAGTTGGAGGTGATTTTATAACTTATGACTCATAAATTTGATGCAAAAAATAAACACAAATTAGACAATGCCACCAGAAGGAAATTGCTTCCTCCAGAAGAAACCCTCATAAAACTTGGATTACAGCAAGGAGATACAGTGGCAGACATAGGTTGTGGAATTGGATACTTTTCAATTCCTGCATGTGAAATTGTGGGAGAGAGAGGAAAAATATTTGCTATAGATATTCTGCCTGAAATGCTTCAGGAAGTTGAAATAAATAAAAAAAAACATAACCTTGTTTGTAATATAGAAACCATACTAACTACAGAAAACAATTTGAAATTAGAAGACAACACAATATCTTTTGCCCTTATAAGCAATGTACTTCACGAAGCATCAGACAGGGAGAAGCTTTTAAGTGAAATAAAAAGAATTCTCTCTTACAGAGGACGATTAGCCATTGTGGAATGGGAAAAGATTCAAGGAGAATTTGGTCCTCCCCTAAAACATAGATTAGATAAATTTTACCTTATAGAGGTATTAGAAAAAATTAAATTTTCAAATATATCCTTTGTAAATATAGGGGAAAACTTTTATGGATTAACAGCACAGAAATAATTTATTTAATTATGGAGGTAAAATATATGATTATAGAAAGTACGGATGTAGCAAAAGCTTCTATAGAAATGTCCATATCCTCTAGAGAAAATGAAAAACAATTAGAAAAGTTTTTTGAAGATAAAGGCATTTTAACCGCCGCTGTGGATATAGGAGGGAATATCAATAATAGCATACCAAAAATAATTGAAAGAGCTTTAGTATCATCTAAAAAAAGAGGCCTTATAAGAGAAAATTACCATGTACATGATGGTGCCATAGCAGGTGCTACAAGAGAGGCACTTTTTCAAATTATTCAAAAAGCAAATGAACTAAATGTAGGAGGTAAAATTGGTATAGCACGAAGTAAAGAACATATAAGTGTATGTATATTCATGAGTATAGGTTTGCTGCATTTAAATGAAGTAGTAATTGGACTTGGTCATCGTTCTATTCCCCTATAAAAACTTGTAAAAAGTGCATTTTATGGTGTTTGACAAGCTATGCTATATAAAGTATAATTATGTCGTATGTTTATATATTGTAGGCTAGTTTTATATAAAAATATAATGTAGTATGGCAGGATTTATAACATAGTAATTTTAAAATAAAAAATACTATATTGGACTTAATTAAGTATAATTGGTAGTTTATGTAGAACATAATATAGTCTAAAGATATAAAAATTTTTCTGTTATCTAAAGTTCTGCTGACACAGAACTTTTTTATTTTTGCTATATATCTATACACTTCAATATATAAATACAGTATAAAATATTATTTTGGAGGATGAGTAGTATGGTAGGAAAGAAAAAGCTTTCATTTCTTGCAGTATTTTTATTGGCTGCATCAATTCTAGGAGGATGTGGCGGAACATCATCAAACAGTTCTAAATCAACTCTTAAAGACAAAGAAGTAATTAAAATTGGTATTACCCAGTTTATGGAACATCCAGCTCTTGATGCCGCTAGAAAAGGTTTTATAGCAGCATTAAAGGCTAAAGGATATGAAGATGGTAAAAACATTAAGATAAATTATCAAAATGCCCAGGGTGATATGCCTACAACTCAAAGTATTGCCCAAAACTTTGTATCACAAAAAGAAGACTTAATCCTTGCAATAGCAACTTCTTCTGCCCAGGCATCTTATAATGCTACAAAGGATATTCCTATACTTATAACCGCAGTAACAGATCCAGTTAAGGCAGGAATTGCAAAATCTCTTGATAACTCTGGAACAAATGTAACAGGAACTTCAGATGACTTACCAATTGGAAAACAATTTGAACTTTTAAAGAAATTAGCACCTAATGCTAAAAAAATAGGTATTGTATACAATACCAGTGAAGCTAACTCACAAATTCAGGTAGAAAATGCTAAAAAAGCTGCCCCTGAATACGGATTTGAAATTGTAACAACAGGAGTTACTAATGTAAGTGAAGTTCCTCAATCTTTAGATTCCATAGTTGGAAAAATTGATGCCCTGTATGTACCTACAGATAATGCAGTAGTTTCATCTATAGCTACCGTAGTAAACACCTGTTACAAGAAAAATATACCTGTAATTGGTTCTGAAAAAGGACAGGTAACAAGTGGTGCTCTTGCCACTACAGGTATTGACTACACTAAATTAGGCTATCAAACAGGTCTTATGGCTGTAGAAATAATAAACGGTAAAAAACCTAGTGAGCTTCCTATTACCACTTTAAAGGACATGCAGCTTGTTATAAATGAAGATGCAGCTAAAAAACTTAATATAACTATTCCAGATGATTTAAACTCCAAAGCTGAAAAAGTAAAGGGAGGAGTTAATTAGTGAATATACTAATGAGTGTATTACAACAAGGTCTTATATTCTCCATAGCAGCTTTTGGAGTATATATAACCTTTAGAATACTTGATTTTCCTGATATGTCTGTAGATGGTACCTTCCCCCTTGGTGCTGCTGTAACTGCCATGTGTATAGTAAAGGGAATGAATCCTTTTGCAGCATCTATTCTATCCTTTGGTGCAGGGTGTATCGGTGGATTTTTTACAGGCATTCTCCATGTAAAATTAAAGATAAGTAACCTTTTATCCGGTATTTTAGTAATGATAGGTCTATATTCTATAAATTTAAGAATAATGACAAAATCCAATGTACCTTTATTTGGCCAAAAAACCATATTTTCAAGCAATGTAAATCTTCTATTGATGCTGTTTATCATTATGATCATAGTAAAGGTAGTTCTTGATTTATTTTTGAAAACCAAACTAGGATTTGCACTAAAGGCTGTGGGGGATAATGAACAATTAGTGACTTCCCTTAGTCTTAACAAAGATAATATAAAATTAACAGGACTTGCCATTTCAAATGGGCTTGCAGCTTTATCAGGCTCTATGATGGCTCAATATCAAGGTTTTTCCGATGTTGGAATGGGAACAGGAACTGTAGTAATGGGTCTTGCAGCAGTTATTTTGGGGGAATCCGTATTTGGCAAAATAAGGTCATTAAAACCTACAACTACAGCATTATTTGGTTCCATATTATATAAAGCTGCCATAGCATTAGCACTTATGTGTAACCTTCAATCTAATGATTTAAAGCTGGTAACTGCCTTAATAGTAATTTTGGCCTTATCCTTAAATGGCAAAAAATTAAGTTTCAAGACTAAGAAACATAATCTTGGAGGTGAGTCCTATGTTAAAGATACAAAAACTGCGTAAAGTATTTAACAAAAATACTTTAAATGAAAATATATTATATGACAATTTATCTTTAACAGTGGAGGAAGGTGATTTTGTCACCATAATAGGGAGTAATGGTGCTGGAAAATCAACTTTGCTCAATCTAATATGTGGTACTTTAAGTGCAGATGAAGGTTCTATAATATTAAATGGTAAAGAAATAAGTACGCTTCCTGAATATAAAAGAACCAGATATATAGGAAGGGTATTTCAGGATCCCTCAAAAGGCGTTTCACCCAATATGACTATATTAGAAAATATGTCTATAGCTTATAATAAAGGAAAAAGATACGGACTCACAATGTGTGTAAATAAAAACAACACTAAAGTTTTTATTGAACTGTTGTCTCAAATAAATCTGGGATTAGAGGATAAACTTAATACCAAAGTAAATCTTTTATCTGGCGGGCAAAGACAGGCTTTATCTCTAATAATGGCAGTAATGTGCAAACCCAAACTATTGCTTTTAGATGAGCATATAGCAGCTTTGGATCCTAAGACCTCAGAACGTATAATAGAAATTACAGATAAAATAATAGTAGAAAATAAAATAACTACCCTTATGGTTACCCACAACTTAAATCATGCCATAACTTTAGGAAACAGACTGTTTATGATGCATGAAGGCAAGATAGTTATGGACGTAAGAGAAGAGGAAAAAAGCAGATTAACCATAGACAAACTACTGAAATCCTTTGAAAAGGTTCAGGGTAAACAAGAAGGATTAAGTGACAGAGTTTTATTTTCTTAAAAAAATATTAGAGAAGGTCATGATATGGAGTTAAAAATCTCTTATCATGACCTTTTTAACTAGTGGTTCAAGACTTAATTCCGTACACACCTAAAAATATACATTGTTAGAATACTTTTTATTGTTTAGCGTTGGTCAGCGCATTCTCTACAGCTTTCATGATACCATTACTGCTAAAGGTAGCCCCTGAAACTGCATCAACATTTGTAGACTGGCTATCTATAATTTCCTGAATAACTGTACTAGATGCTCTATCGTAAAACTTTTCATCATCTTGGTAAGAAAGAGTAGTGATATCAGTAATTTTACCATTTTTAACAACTACGGAAACTGTTGTTGTACCTTCTCTAAATCCTGTCCCAGAGCCTTCGTAAGTACCATCTTTATAAAGAGTACCTGCAGTTGCAGTACTTTGACTGCTTTGTGTTTTTGTCTGCGTATTGTTTATCCCCACTGCACTTACTCCAAGATTACCTACATAATAAAAGCCTGTCATAACAGATACAGCTGCTGCTCCTGCAATAAGAGGGCGTACATCATCTCCGCATACAGTCAAAGTAATATTCTTTCTTGGACACGCGGTAATACACTGCATACAATTTATGCATTCACCACTCTTTATAACATCATATTTATAAAGAGGTATTTCCATGGCACAATTGTTTGTACATATTCTGCAATCACCACATTTTGTTCTTAACTTTCGTATTTTTGCAATTTTCAGTTTTGATATAATAGCGAATACTGCACCAAGTGGACAAAGATAGCGACAGAAAAACCTTTCAATAAACATTGAAGCAATAGCAATAAGAATAAAAAGAATAAACCCAACAGTTAGATTTACTGCTGCATAAGAAAAATCAGGTACTTTTCCTACAGAAACTACCATTCCAAAAACATTCCAAGGATTAAAGGTACTAAATGCAGTGATGTTAAAAGTGCATATAGCAAAAATTAGAAATGCTAATAAGATATATTTAAGATATTTAAAAACCTTGTCTATATTTTCATTCACTTCGAAGTTTATTTTAAATACCTTACTTGATATTTTATAAATAAAATCACCAAAAGCTCCATAGGCACACATCCATCCACAGAAAAATCTACCTATTATAATTGTAAATGGAATAATAACAACAATTTCTACTAATTGAGGAATCAGTTGGGTAAAAGCAATATTCTGCCTAATTAAAGCTACATAGATCTGCTTAATTCCTACAAATGTATCTATGTATAGTGATGGTAGGAATATAAAAAATATGATTTGAATCAGAAGTCTTGAAACCTGTATTATTGAAATTTTAGCTTTCTTCATTGATGGTATCTCCTCTCAAAATTATCTAATAATCCTTCTGTAACAAGAATATCCTTGTTTTTCAAAATAAATATAGCTTCAGCATTAATACTTTTCAATAAAGATATTGATTTATTAATATCCTGTACAAAAAGAGCAGTACTCACAGCATCCGAATCAGTTGAACATTCGCATAGTACAGTTGCGCTTAAAAGCTCATTTTTTGATGGATATCCCGTGCGTGGATCTATAATATGATGATACCGTTCCCCTCCTTTGATGAAAAACTGTTCATTACTTCCGGAGGTTACAACTGTCTTATTTGTGACTGATACTCTTCCGATATATTGTCCCCTAGCGGACAACGGGTTTTGAATGCCAATTCGCCAAGATGCACCTGTTGGATTATGTCCCATTGTTATAATGTTTCCTCCCAGGTTGATCAAGGCATTTTCAATTTTATATTGCAGCAGCACACGTTTAACTTCATCAGCTGCATATCCTTTTGCAATACCACCCAAATCAATTGCTTGTCCTTTGTTTTTTAAAAATACTGTACATTTTTTATCATCTAATAGTATATCTTGATAATTTACCAGGCGTAAAACTTTCTCAATCATTTTTCTTTCTGGTACATAATTTTGTTTTGATTCAAACCCCCAAAGTTCAGTCAAAGGCCGAATTGTTATGTCAAAGACCCCACCTGAAGCCCTCGAAAAATCCAAGGCACGTTTTAGTAAATTAAACGTGTCAATATTTATTTTCTGTGCTTCAAATCCAGCATAGTGATTTATTTTCATCACATCACTATCATTTTTAAAGGCAGACATTCTATAGTCAATTTCCAAAACTCTACTACAGGCACTATTTAGAGCATCTTTACAGTTTAGACCATAAGCAATTATTGTATTTATAGTTCCTAATGCAAAAAATGTTTTTTCATATTTCTTATTGTAAATTGTCTCTTTTAGCATCATAATAATCACCGCCTAGTTAAAAACTCTAAAAGCCTGTATTTATTAGAGTTTTCTAAGTTTATATATGTGTTGGTTAAAATATTAACTGAAAACTTTGTGATAACAATCAGATTTTCATGTGAAGTTTATGTGATTTCAATTATAGGGTTTTTAGGTCAAAAGTATTCTGTTTTAAATTCAATACAAAAATTTTATTTAGGGTTCGCTCAGCAAGCCATATTTATTTAATTCAGATGATAAGTGAAATCTTTTATTTCCAAATATTAAAATAAACTACAAATAAATTCCAATTAAAGCAACTCCTGTTAGAGCCAATACTGCTGTACTAAATCCAGTGGCAACCGCAGTTTGCTGTGAAGTTGATAGGTTATTTAAGGCCTTTTGTTGTGAAGCTGACATAATACTTATAAATAATGCTGAACCAATTGATGCTGACAGTTGTTGAAGTGTATTTAATATAGCTACTCCATGTGGATAATATTCTTTTGGTAATTGATTAAGGGAATTTGTTTGAGCTAGTAGCTCAGGACGTAATTAAGTGGACACTTATTTCTGAGATAAATCTAACCTTCTTGCACTAAAAATATACATTCTTAGAATAATTTTATGCTCATGATACCCATCTGCAGTTTTTTATTGCCACCTGAAATTGTTTTTAGGTGTATTGTTAACAAACTATGCTTTTAAAATTTTGCCTGCATAACTCCACTTAAATGGCTTTGCCATATTTTGATTGTAATACCTTATAAAATCTAATATCTTCCCATCAAGTTCATGAACCGATTTAAAACTTGCACGTCTAATACCTTACGGGTTAATATACCGAACCAAATTTCAATTTGATTCAGCCATGAAGCATGTCTTGGAGTATATACTATTCTTATACGGTGACTTTCATCTTCTAAAAACGCCTGTCTTATTTCCATTGTTTTTAATATTCCACAGTAACCTTTCTTACCTAAGTTCTCCTGGATATCACATTGCTTTGCAACATATTTAATAAGACTCTCAGATTTAGCGGTGGAAACTACATCTGATATGTGTTTTACAAAATCTTTTTCAGTCCTTGTTTTACTTACCATAGGTGCTATAATTTGTTCTGTCTTTATATCTCTTGATGCTATATGTTGTAGTTCCATTTCTTTTATATTCCTGTTCGCATTTTTCAATCCCACCCGGTCTTGCAGGCTTTGATGGATATTTATGTTCTATTGCCTGTATACCTGTTTTTTCATCACAACTTAGAATATGAAATCCTTCTTTTTGTAGATTATTACTGTTGATATAAACCTGACATACTGTACCTGTACGTCTTTCAAATTCTTCTGGATCTTTTAACTTATCTTTTGAGTTTAGCCACCCTTCAAACTGGTGTATTTTCAAATCCATTTCCTTTAAATATCTACAAATTTGCCTTGCCGATATACTTTCAACAATATTATCTTTTATAGCTTTACAAGCTAATTCTTCTGCAGTCCAATGACTTATCGGTACCCCAACTGATTCCGGCTTTTGTAATGATAAATTAATAATACATGCTATTTGTTCCATTGTAAAACTATTAGGCCGTCCGGATCTATAATTATCTTCTAAAATTTCCTTTATTGCCTGATTTAATTTACGCGGTTCATCTTTTTCTATACGGTCCAATTCTATTTTAGCCTGTATCCATCTTTAATTCCATTTAATAACTGTTTTTCTATTTACATTCAGACTTTTTGAAACAGTGGAGTTATTCGATTTCTCTAATAATTCTAAAATGATTTCAGCTCTTTTTTTGATTCAACTATACATTGCTCCCACCTACTATTTTTTTAAGGATTTTCACCTGTTTAGGTGTTGCATTGAAATTTTGTTGCGATCCAGTCAAAGTTGTATCTATAATTTTTATTAATTTATTGTGTGATTCATCTCCTGGACACAGATTGTCTTCTTTTAATCCATCTATATCAATATCTTTTGTACTATTTTTCTTGAAAAAGTTTTTTAAACCATTTATAATTTTATTATGCATGATAGTTTCCTCCTTTTTTAGGTGGTTTTTGCAATACTATCATGCATATTTTTTATTCTTTTTGCAAGTAACTATATGGAAATATTTTAATTTATTTGAAATTTAAGTGTCCACTTAATTACGTCTTCAACCACTAGGGCGTGTCTGAAAACTATTTTTTACTATACAAATAGTCTAATTAATGTAATTTACTAACATAAAATAACCTTTCATTGGCATATATTACTCTTACTTTTTTGTTGTTTAGCAATTTTATTTGTTCATTTTTGAGTTTTTAGACACGTCCTAATGAAATTTATATTTAATATTAAATCTGTAACTTTGACATAATAACATATGTGAAAATTTTTAAAATAATTTATCCGAAAATATAATACATATAATAGAAAAATTAGACAAAATATGATAATATAATATGTGAATTATGGAGAAGGTGACAATATAATGAAAGATAAAATAGAAGGAACAAAAAGAGCAGAGATAAATATGCATTTTTCAGAATTTGAAATGCCTCCAATGCAAGATATATTGATAGTAGGCAAAAATGCACCTATCGGACCTGAAGCTGCGAGAAGAATGGTAGACGTATTATCTCCAGAACAATATGACATAATAAAAATTGAGCATAACTATATAGAAGCAATTGTAGTTAGAAAATCCCTATTAAATATGCTTTCAGAAGATAAACTTATTCCCATAATAATGGAGGAAGGAGGAAAGATTGCTAACGAATCAATTATTGTAAAAGCACAGGTTAATATTATTTTACATGTTAGTAAATCTGTAGATTTATGAATAAAAAGGCTATTACCATAGCAGAAAAAAATTTTATGAAAGTAGACATTTTAGATGGTGTAAGGAGAATCCAAAATATTTTTTGCGAAGAAGACATAGATTGTTTCATAGTTTATGAAAACAAAAAGTTAATGGGTATAGTTACCAAAAAGGAACTGGTAAGAGCCCATCCCAACAGGATACTGGCAGATATTATGTCTGACAGATTTATTTGTATCAATTCTCATATCCACATTTGGCACATTAAAGAAATTTTTGATTTAAATGAAGATATTAATGTCATACTTTTAGAAAATGAAGATGATGTTGTCGGATACATATCAAGGACAAACTTAAATGCGGAATTCAGCAAACATATTGACTTGCTTACTGGACTTTATAAAAGCGATTATATGTTTTATAATGCACATAAATTTATAGAAAACAAACAAAATGCAACTATTATATTTTTAGATTTAGACAACTTTGGCCTCATCGATAAAAAGTATGGTCATATAAACGGCGATATCATATTGAAAAATATAAGTACCATACTGAAAAATAACATTCCGAAAGACTGTTATCTGTGCAGATATGCAGGAGATGAATTTGCTGTATTAACTCCATATTGTATAAATAAAAGTAAATTACTTTCTCAAAACATATTAAATATTATTGATTCATATGAATTCCCAAATAATATAAAAGTTTCTGCATCTATTGGTATTGCAAGTTGTGATATACATGATTGTGGCAAAATAAATAATAGTTTAGATATAATAAATAAACTGGTAAATAAAGCAAGTTTATTGTCTACAAAAGCAAAGCAAAATACCAATACTGCAATTATTACTGGTAATTTAGATATAAATGCAATTGCATGAATCATACAAAAGGGGTTATCTCATAAATCAGTCTATGGGACAACCCCTACAATCATATAGTATTAATTAAAATTTATTTGCAGGTCATAATATTTAATATTATATCATCCGCTTCTTTCAATCCCTTCGTACCAAGCTCACATAAATTTTTTATAGTCTTTTCTACATCTTTATCAATTATACCATCATTTTGTGATATTTCCACATTGTTCAATGCCAGCATAGCTGCTTGAACTGCTGCACTAACCCCTGTAGACACCTTAAGTGCACAGCCATATTTCGCACCATCACATACCATTCCAGATATATCTCCAATCATATTTTTAATAGCATATTTTATGTTCTCAAGTTTACCTCCAAAAATATAGGTTATACCACAACAAGCACCAGTAGCCGCAACTACACAACCGCATAATGCAGATAACCTTCCAAGGCTGCTTTTAATATGTATAGCAATTAAATTGCCGAGTGCAAGAGCTCTTATCAGCTTCTCTTGTGAAATCTTCAATTCGTCCATACTTCACATTTTCATAAAAATTTTTTCCCACCGCCAAACCATAATGATTAGCCAAAGCTTCATCTGACAATTTTTTATTTATAAGTGATCCATGAAGTAAAAATATGATTTTATCAGTATAAACTTCATTTATGAATTTATATATATCCTCCACAGTAATTATTTCATTTTTCCCCTCTTTATATCCCAGAGTATCTTGTCCCTCTTCTTCTGATATCTTTTTTCCATTACTTTCAACTAAAACTATATTAGTATGACTTCCCCTTATAACTACCCTTGAATATTCATTGTCATATTTGCATAAAACCTCAATATAAAGCTTTTCTGATGTATTTTTACGTTTAATATTCACCCTATTTTCATTAAGCATTATTTTTGCCAATTTAATATCTTCCTGTTTAATATCTGAAAGCACCTCCAACAATTTGCTGGAATTTCCTCCAGTGACCCCAAGTACTGCTGCAATATGAAGTCCCACCATTCCTGTTCCCGGTATTCCAACACCCATTCCATTTTTAAGTATGTTAGTACTTGCCAATATTTCTATTGTCTCAGGAATTTTACCCAAGGTCTCCTTGCATTTTGCAGCTGAAAGAGCCACTGCTATAGGTTCTGTACATCCAAGGGCAAGTGCTACCTCTTTGTGTAATAATTCAATCATTCCTTCATACATAGCAACACTTTCCTTTCATAATTATTTCATTACATTTAATATATATTTTAAGAACTCACTTCTTTTTTAATTCTATTTAAATATCTGTATATGGTGGCTTCAGAAGACTTCAATTGTTCCCCAATTTCACTTACCGCACCCTTAAGTAGAAATATTCCATTTTCATTTAATTTTTTTACAACTTCAATTTTTTCTTCCTGACACATTCTCTCTGGAGGTATTCCTGTACTCTTAATCATTTCCTGCATATTTTCCAAAGCAATTCCTTCAACAGACTGGTCAAGTTTTTCTATATCTTCCACTTTTGAATTATCATTTTTTATATGCATAAATTTATCGATAAAATCCCTTAATTCCCTAAATCTCTCCAAACTTATATTTATACAGAGCATACCAATAATTTCTTCTTTATCATCTTTTATAAAATAGGTAGAAGATCTCAGTACATTCCCCTCAGAAGATATTCCCTTATAATTCGTTATATAATCTTTACGGCTATATTTCCCATCTTTTAGTATCTTTAATACCAAATTTGTAGCAGGCTCTCCAATATCTCTTCCACTTATATGACCATTACTTATAGCAACAACTGAGTTATCTACATTTGTTATGTCATGTAGTACAATTTCTGTATCTTCTCCTAGAACTTCACCTAAAAAATTTATTAATGATACATATTTCTTAAGATAAGAATTGATTTTTCTCACTCCTTCTTCTCTTTAAAGCTATCCCATAACCCTTTTAAGCATTATAAGAATATGTTATTATATCAGCATAATATCTACTTTGCAATATTAATCTTCTTATTTATTCACTAAAAAAGCTCATCTTCCAGTTAAAAAAACCGAAAGATGAACTTTTATACTCTTAGGATAAGACTTCACTCATGAGTCTATAAATATTATCTTTATTATGATATTTGACAACCTCCATAGATGCACAATATTTATCTATAAATATAACTATGAAAGACTCTTTATACTTAGGCAATTTTAATGTTAAAGGCCACATATGTTTTACTATAATATCCTTTTCTAGCTCATTTAACTGAAAAATCCTAGTTGCATTTTGCAGTGCAGTATAAGGATGGGTAAAACCATGCAATCCTTTATCGTATCTCTTCACATGCCAGTCATAGAGGAAAAAATCATGAAGCAGGCCTCCTCTGGCAGCAGACCTATAATCAAGCCTCAAATCCTTACATACCAAATAACTCATATAGGATACATAGGTACTATGCTGAAGACAATTTACATTGCCATGCTGTATAAAATCCTTCATAGAAATAATATCTTCATGCTGAATCAAATCACTAATACACTTTTTATATCCTTCATAATCTTCTGCGTACTCGTTCAATTTCCAAATTGACTTTATTAACTGAATCACTATAATTCTCCTTTGTATAATAAATATTATTCTCAAAATTTAATTTAAATTAAGAATATATTATTTATCTTACTTCATTTTTAAAAAAATACAATAATATTAATGTTGTTTATTATGTTAATTTTCCCAAAATACTTAAATACAATACATATTCTTATACTACTGAAACTTTATAAGTAATATCCTTTATATAATAAAGTTGATAACTGCATATACATAGGTTTATAATGATATTATTATAGAAGATAATTATAATTATACCCATTTTAAACAAAGGAGATGATAAAATGGGATATGTTAAGTCCTAAAAATAGCAGATATGGCTTTAAATTTCATAGTTTTAAAGGTTTACACAAAATATGTCAGTATCAATTATTTTCATTATTTATTGCATAAATTAAAATATTCTATTTAAAATAAATAAGACTGCATTTTTGAACTTTATTTCTTTATTTAATGGAATATTTCTTAAAATCTATACCTGGACTTTCCGCAAAAAAGGGGAATTTTAGGTACTAACTTAATAATAAGGAGGAACCTTTATATGGAACTTAATTTAGACAATTTAATGAGAGAATTAAAAAAAACTATAATAAAAACTGGCTTTCAAATAATTGATAAAAATCCGGAAAAAAATGTGAACAAATTGTTTGAACTTGCTGAAAAAGCAAGCAGAGATGAATTCACAAGGAACAAGATTGTAAATATAAAAAAATATTACAATGACTTGCCATCAGTAAAAGGATACATTGAAAATATATTAAAAAACACAAATAAAAATTGTTTGAAAAAATTCTATTCCAATTTTATCGGTAATGCCATATGGTACGGAGTTGCTAAAAGAGAAAAAGTAGGCATAAAAAATGATACAAAGATTCCCTTTGTAATACTTATTAGTCCTTCAATGAGATGCAATTTAAGATGTACTGGATGTTATGCGGCAAACTATAGCAAAAAAGATGATATTCCTTACGAAGAGGTGGATAGACTTGTCAAAGAAGCTAGAGACGCAGGTATATACTATATAATCATTTTAGGAGGAGAACCTTTCTTCAACGAATATATGTTAAATATCTACAAAAAGTATAATGATATGTATTTTACTCCTTTTACCAATGGTACTCTATTTAACGAAAAATTAGCTGACAAATTGGCCGAACTTGGTAACGTAATGCCTATGCTATCTATTGAAGGATGGGAAAAGGAAACAGACTCAAGACGAGGAGATGGAATATTCAATTCTGTTGTAAAAGGTATGGAAATGTTAAATAAAAGAGGGATACTTTTTGGAGCTTCCTCCGCTACATCCAATAGAAATATTGATACTGTTACCTCTGAAAAATTTATAGATATGCTCATTGACCGGGGATGTAAAATGATTTGGTACTTCATATTTATGCCTGTAGGTGCCAATCCGGTAAAAGAAATGGAATACATGCTCTCCCCAGAAGAGAGAATAGAACTTGGGAGAAGAAGCAGAAAAATTAGAACTACAAAAAAAATATTTACAATTGACTTTTTTAATGATGCCCCCTATGTAGGAGGATGCATATCCGGTAAATACTATTGCCATATAAACTCAAAAGAAGATGTGGAATCATGTATATTTTCCCACTTTGCTACAACAAATATTAAAAACAAGCCTCTTATGGAAGCATTTAAGTCACCTTACTTTAAAAATTTAAGAAACAGACAACCCTTCAACAAAAATTTGCTGATGCCATGCCCTATGATTGATAATCCTGAATGTATCCGGGATATTGTAAAAGAATCAGGTGCTTATGCTACCCATCCTAGTGCAGAATTAATGATTAAGAACAAAGAATTCATGAAAAAACTAGATAAACTATCCGAAGAATTTAAACCTGCTGCAGAACAAGCATTCAAAGATGATTTTAATAATACTGGTAACTATACTATGTCAAAAGGTTAAACTTAATAATTATAAAAGATGTTTATAAGAAAATTAAAAGCCACAATCTTCAGATTCTTCTAAGATTCAGATAAAATTTGCTATAAAAACTTTCTTCACTTGAATCTTAAAAGAACCTATTCACATTCTTACCTTGCTTGTATTTCATTTATCTTTATCTATCAATATACCAATTAGATTATGTTCAATTTCAAAAAATCTTCTTCCAATTTAAAAATATTTTTATAAACATCTTTTAATCCCAGTAACCTTTTTAAAAAATTTAACTCCTTATGTGACAACTGAAGTTCATCATACCATGGCCTTGATTTTATACTGGTTTTTTTAAAGAAGAATAATGCAGATGAATAAGCAAATGACCTAAATATAAAAAATCCTCAAAACATATATACTTTTTATTATCTATAGGTCTTGCAAGTCCAAAATCAATAAGATGAACATCCTTTTCATCCACAATCACATTAGGCAATCTTATATCTCTATGCACAATACCTTTTTTATATTCTAAAATATAGCCATATATGCCATCCCTATTTATTATGTCAATTATTTTAGGAATAAAAGGATACTCAATAGACGCAAGTATTTGTTGTTCAAATATAATTTTATCCTTATATTTTTTCATAGTTTTAGATTTAATTTGTTTAAATAAATATTCTTCCTTCTGTGCATAAACTAAGTAACATATACCAAAACGCCCTTCACCTATTAATTTTACAATTTTGTATTTGCCCACCAAATAATCTGGTTGGTATATTTTCTTCTTAAAAATAGGAATTAAGACCACGAACTTCTATATCTTTTCCTGTAATATTCTCTTGGTGGATACCTTCTTTTATCATAATGGTATCTTTCCTCCGGACTATGCGAATAGTGTTTTTTATACCTTCTATGTGAATTAAAATATGAACCAAACATCTTTAATAGGCAGCTAAAAATCCCTCTCTTTTATAGTATCTGCTTCCCCGGTGACTATCTGCATATTTTCTTTTTCTTGATGATCTTGAAAGAAAACTCACTACATACACCTCTTCTCAAACTATTCTTAAATGTACTGTTAATTAACCGTGGATTAAAAACATTTTTAGTATTTTCATAGTATTCTATTCCTTTATATATGTCAATATCTAAAACTATATATCACCTAGATACAGGTATACAGCCTATTTTCTTTTGCATTTTTCTCAGTATTTTACTGGATACATAATATGCTTTTTCCGCTCCCCTTTTATATATATCCTCCAAATATTTTTTATCTTTAAGCAGTTCATTTACCCTCTCTTGAAGAGGTCTAAGTTCGTTTATTATAGCCTCTACAGTATCCTTTTTAAACTGAGCATATCCTTTTCCATCATATTTTTTTTCTATTTCTTCATGAGTCGTTCCAGTTATTGCACTTAATATAGTTATAAGATTTTTTATTCCAGGCTGTTCATCACTATATTTTACTTTTCCAATGCTGTCTGTAACACATCTATTAATTTTCTTTCTTATAATCTCAGGACTATCCATAATCAATATATAGCTATTTGGATTATCCGATGATTTGGACATTTTCTTCGTAGGATTTTGCAGATCCATTATTTTTGCACCATCTTCTGGTATATATCCTTCTGGTACATTAAATGTAGGACTATAAAGATTGTTGAATCTCTCTGCTATATCCCTTGTAAGTTCAATATGCTGTGTTTGATCCTTTCCTACAGGGACAAGATCTGTATTGTAAAGAAGTATGTCTGCAGCCATTAACACAGGGTAATTAAGAAGTCCTGCACGTACAGATTCTCCTCCTCCAGAATTCTGTGATTTACTCTTATACTGGGTCATCCTCTCAAGTTCCCCTACATAAGTGAAACAATTTAAAATCCAAGCTGCTTCACTATGTGTGGGTACATGGGATTGAATAAATATGGTGTTTTTATCTGGATTTATCCCTGCTGCTAGGTATATGGCAAGCACCTCAAGAGTTCTTCTTCTCAAATCCTTAGGCTCCTGTTTTACGGTTATTGCATGTAAATCCACTACACAAAAATAGCAATCATATTCATCCTGAAGCTTCACCCAATTTTTCAACGCTCCTAAATAATTACCTATAGTTAAATTTCCCGAAGGTTGAATCCCACTAAATATTACTTTTTTCTTTTCTTCCATAATTTTTACTACCTCCATATTTCAACATCTGATGTATGAAAAATCCCTATGACAAATAATCATAGGGTATTACTGGCACTTGTATCAGCTAAATCCCAAAAAACTTAAATTTCACTAAATATCATCATTATTGTACTATAAACATTTAAAAATTGCTATGTTAATTTATATCATATTATGTAATATATGATAATGTTAGTTCTCCTCAAAATTATACCTCCTAAAAATCAATTTAGGAGGTATCCCTATTATATATTTACTTTCACTTCATGTTCTCCTTCACTTAAAAACGGCACAACCTTATTATGAATCATATTGCCATCCAGCCATATTCCAACTTCTGAATTTCTTTCCACTTTTATATTATATACACATTGTCCCCGGGTATATTTTATAGTATATCCCTTCCAGTTGCTTGGTATACAAGGTGAAATGGTAAAACCATAATTTTCATTGAACTCCAATCCTAAAATTGTCTCTATCCCAGTTCTATACATCCATCCAGCAGCACCTGTATACCAGCTCCAACCGCCCCTTCCCACGTGGGAGTCTACTGCATATACATCCGCCGCCATTACATAAGGTTCTACCTTATATATCTCACAATTTAAATAGGTTTTAGTGTGATTTATAGGATTTATCATAGAAAAAGATTTATAGGCTCTATCATTATGACACATTTTAGCAAGTGCAAGCACAGACCATATGGCAGCGTGAGTATACTGACCTCCATTTTCTCTGACTCCAGGTATATATCCTTTAATATATCCAGGTTCTAAAGAGGATTTATCAAAAGCTGGAGTGAGCAGAAGCATAACTCCTTTATCTTCTTTTATAAGATTTCTTTCCAGTGCATCTACAGCTTCCCTTGCTCTTGACTCTTTTGCAGCCCCTGATATAACTGCCCAAGATTGTGAAATTGCATCAATCTGACATTCATCATTTTCAACGGATCCAAGAGGAGTTCCATTATCAAAATATGCCCTTCTATACCAGCTTCCATCCCATGCATTTATCTCTATATTTTCTCTTATAAATTCCTTTAATTTTAAATACTCATCTGAACGTTTATCATCGCTTTTGAACTTACATATGGCCTGGAATTTATCCAATATACTGTACAGGAACCATCCCAACCATACACTTTCACCCTGTCCTTTATTTCCAACAGTACTCATACCATCATTCCAATCTCCTGAACCCATAAGGGGTATATTGTGAGGACCAAATTTTAATGATTTTTCAATAGCCTTTATACAATGTTCATAAATATTTCCTTTCTTATTGGAAACATTAGATATTTTATATCTTTCATCTTCCCCTTCTTTCAATTGTTCATCTTCAAGATATAGCACTTCTTCATCCAGTATGCTGTAATCCCCTGTATTTTGTATATAATCTGCCACTACATAAGGCATCCACAATAGATCATCTGAAAATCTAGTTCTTATTCCACTTTCTACATAAGGATGCCACCAATGCTGTACATCACCTTCTAAATACTGCCTTGAAGCACTATATAATATGTGCTTTCTTGTTATATCAGGATTTAAATAACAAATAGCCATTACATCTTGAAGTTGATCTCTAAATCCATATGCCCCACCAGACTGATAAAATGCAGTTCTTGCAAAATACCTACATGCCACTACCTGGTACATAAGCCATCCATTTAACATAATATTCATGGAATTATCCGGTGTAGTAACCTGTATAACATTAAACATCCTTTCCCAGTAATCCTTAACCTTGCATAATTCTTCAATCCAAATCTCAACACTGCTGTATTTTTCAATAACTTTGCTTATTTCCTCAAAACTATCTTCCTGACCCAAAAGAATTAAAATTTCACCTTCCTCATTTTCATCCAACTCTATTTTTGTATTTTCAGCAAAACAAGGATCAAATCCAGCTCCTATTTTACCAGAAAAGCCTTCATATTCTAAACCTTTTGGTTCTGATATATCTCCTCCTCTGCCTATAAATTCCTCTCTGCTCGAAGTATAGGAAGAATCCTTACCTCCTAAAATCTTCATATAACATATGCCTCTTCCAAAACACTCACTATAAGGATTTACCGCGTATATATATTCCTCTTTACTGTTAAATCCAGTATATATATATTGGGCTGTTTGTTCATGACAAACTCCAAGTACCAACTTTGCATAATAAGTAAGTGAAAGTTTTCTTTTTACTTCTCCAATATTTTTTAATTTTATACGACAGATTTTTATACTCTCATTCATATCTGCAAATACAGTCATTTCTCCTAGTATTTCATTGGCTTCATGCTTGAATGTAGAAAATCCATATCCATGTTCTATTACATATTCTCCTGAATCTCTTATTGGCTTGGGAGATATACTCCATATCTTTTTTGTAACATCATCCTTTATATATAATGCTTCAGCCTCTCCATCTACTACCGGATCATTGGACCAGGTAGTAAGTTTATTTTCTCTGCTGTTTTTATTCCATGTGTAGGATACTCCATTTTCGGAAATATGAAATCCAAACTTTTTATTTGATATTACATTTATCCATGGAGCCGGAGTATTTCTATAATCCCTCAATATTATAAAATATGATTTTCCATCTTTGGAGAACCCTCCTATATCATTAAAGTACTGAAGTCCTGAAATATTAAAACTGTAATTTGAAGTATTATCCTTGTACCTGTTACTTGTATTCCCGTAAATTGCTTTTTTTCCCGCGGCATACTTAATATGTTTTACAAATTCGTCTTTTTCAGCATCTATTACAACTCTGGATATAGCTATAAAAAATTCTATATCGCTCTTGGCAATGGTGCTATTATTATAAATGTATATGCCTCCCGGTACATTTTTCTTGTTTGCTCTCCTTGAATTTACCGTATCTCTTATTTTATCTTGAAGCAATTGTACATAAGAGGTATCCTGTAGGTTCAATATAACCAAATCCACTGATAATCCTTTCAAACTCCAGTATTCATGTGCATTTATAAGCTGTCTCACAAGTTCCATGTGTTTTTCTTCTCTTATAATAAGAAGAACTATAGGTAAATCCCCTGAAATTCCATAAGGCCACAGTGCTGATTGCCCCTGATTTACTTTAGTGATATACTCATACCTGTCTTTAAATAAATCATTTATAAATAAAATCTTTGAGGCCATTTTTTGATACATATTTACCTGGTTCGATTTTATCCCCAAATATTTCATTTCCAATTGTACTTCCGTCCAGGAGAGCTGGAATATTCTATCTATATTGGACATATTCCTATATTTATTGGCAAGCTGGATTGCCTTTTCTCTAGAATTTGCAGTTACAGTACTGTAAGCTACCCTACAAGTCTTTCCAGGCTCTATAAGCACTCTGATTCTCATGCTTATTATAGGATCAATTACTGCCCCTATAGATTTGGTTAGTTGGACATCATTATCCATAGCTCTTGGATTCACAAGATTTCTGTTTCTTCCTATAAAATTAACTCTGCTGGTTTCATATTGAACAGAACCTATCTGTTTACCTTCTACTGCTATGGTCTGCATAAGCCATAATTTTTCTTCTTTTGACTTAGGTCTCCTGCTTGCAATAATACACATTGGTTCTTGAACAAATTCAGTCTCTATAAATAGATTTCCAAAAGCAGGATGAACCAGATCTGCATTATATGGTGCAAGGGTTACTTCCAAATAACTGGTGATTTCAATTTCTCTTTTATGGCTACTGCTATTTGTAATTGAAAGTCTCCTTACTTCCCCTTCATCTTCCTGAGATACAGTAACTTCGGTATAAGTTCTCAAGTTGCCATCTTTTCTCTTAAATTCACATTTATCTGGAAGAAATATAACCTCATAATCTTCTCCTTCATGTTTGCAAGGTTCAAAGGTGGCACTCCAATACTCATTTGAATTTATATTTTTTATATAAAAGAACATCCCTGTATTATCTGTAGTAGCATCTTCCCGCCACCTATACACCATAATATCATTTCTTTTGCTGTATCCGCTGCCGCTGTTTGTCATCATCAAATAATAATTTCCATTTGAAATTATATTTGTTTCTGGTGTTTTAGTAATGGCTGTAGTATACTTTCTCCCCACCACATTTTCTTCTCTAAATAAAGATTTCGCTTCTTTGCTGTGTTCCTCTCTATTATAGATAATAGATTTTGGAACTTTCTCCTGCAACAGCAATTCTACTGATTTAACTCTTGGAATTCTATGAAACCTTTCTTGTAAAATGTTTCCCATGAGCACATTATCAAGGGACATAAAGCTCATTCCCTGATGATGTATCATAAAACAGTTTACTATAGCGCTTTTCCTACCTTTAGATAATCTTTCACAAGTATAATCTATTGCATCATAAAATCCATATATTCCTTCAGCTTTAATTTCTATAAGCTTTTTTATATTATCCATTGCATTTTTAAAATCTACTTGAAGTGCCATTACAGAAGCATAAGGCGAAACAACCAATTCATTGGTAAGTCCTCTTTTTAATCCTATGCCTGGAACTCCAAAAGCTTTATATTGGTATATGGAATTTATATCAAAATCATAATATGCAGATTCTGATATCCCCCAAGGTATATGTTTTTTATCTCCATAGTTTTTTTGCACTTCCACTATATATTCATAAGTTTCACTAAATAAGGTATCAGGAAATTTTTTCATAATTATAAGGGGCATCAAATACTCAAACATAGTTCCAGACCAGGAAACCAGTCCTTTACCTCCGCCTACAGAAGTCATGGCTCTTCCCAAATTAAACCAATGTGACTGTTCCACTTCTCCTTTAGCTATGGCTACAAAACTCGCCTGCCTCGCTTCTGATGCAAGCAAATCGTAATAATTCTTACCTAAAGTATCTTTTTCCACATCATATCCTATGGCAAAGAGCTGTCTTTTTTTATTATACAGCATACTGAAATTATGCTCTTTTGCCATACTGGATAAGGTATCCCTTATAGTCTTTATTTGAAATATAATTTTGCCTATATTGAATTTAGTCTTTAACAGAAGTTCTTTTAAATCATTTATACTGTCATTTTCTTCTTGATGAGAAAATTCACCAATCAATTTATCCACAGCTTCAGGAATCTTCCCCAAAGGTACCTTAACTGCCAAATCATTCACCTTGTTTTTAAAACCTTTAAACTGAGGATTTTCATTTACAAAGGCAACACACGGAAATAAATTATTTAATTCTTCCAAAAATTTTATACACATATTGTAAATTTTCATATTCCAATATAGCTTTACAGACTTTTTGTCAAATTCCATAGATTTTTTTATTAATTCATATAAAAATGTCCTTAACAGAAATACGTCAATAATATGTTCTCCTTGAAACTTATTCAAACCATCGCCAGAGAGTTTCTCTATAAAATCCCCATAGGCCTGTTTAACCTTAAGTTCCTTATAAATTTCATTTTCTGCCAGTTTTAAAGTATCTTGCAAACCTAAGGGTAAGCTTTTATTTATTAGAGGATACCCCATATATTCATCAATACTTTCTTCCACAAGCCATATATATCCTACTAAATTACCGCTGTCCACTGTAGATACATACCTTGGATAAAGAGGCCTTTTATTTTTTATATCATACCAGTTATAGAAATGTCCTTTATATTTTTCTAAAGATTCCATATTTGAAATTATATTATCTAGTCTGCTTTGAAATTCTGATATACCTATATATCCAAGATCATAGGCTACCACATTAGAAGTAATACCCATAGCCATATTAGTAGGAGAAGTTCTATAGGCTATTCCTTTATAAGGTTTTTCCTGATAGTTATCTGGTGAAAGCCAATTAGTTTCCGAGTTTATAAAATCTTCAAAATAGGCCCAGGTTTTTCTGGAAAGTTGTCTCAATAACTCTCTATCTTCCCTGTCCATTTGTTCTTCCCTGATACTATTTCTGTCTTCACTTATATTAAAAGCTATCCAAGGTGAAAAAAACCATACCACACAAAATGGCAATACTAAAAATGCAGTTTCCAGAGAGTTCATAAATCCCAAGGCTCCTATTACAATTGCAATAACACTGCCTACCCACATTGTTTTAAAATAATGTACAAATTCTTTTTTTGAGGCTGCCTCCACATCTTCAGCAGTTTGCCATTGAAGCAAATTTTTACCGCTTATAAAAATCCTGTAAAGCGTCCTTATTATAGCATCTAACATTAAATATGCCTGATAGGGCAAAAAACTCAATATCAGGAAAAACTGTTCTATAGCAGTTTTAAAATTGCTTACTTTTCCCGAAAGACTTATGCCTTTTACAGGAGAAACTACAGTCTCCGATACATCAAAAAATATAGGACAGAGCAGCGAGATAAGGGCTATTAAAAGTAGATTATCTGAGTTAGAAAACAAAGTTAAAGAACCTATAATAAGTATTATAACTGCAGGACTTACAGCACTCCTTCTTAAATTATCTATTATTTTCCATTTGGACAGTCTGTTTAAAGAATTCTTCTTAAACAGCCAAGGTAAAAGCTGCCAATCTCCTCTCACCCACCTATGGAGCCTTTTACAACTGGAATCATAATATGCAGGATATCCATCTATAAGTTCTATATCCGTAACAAGTCCTGCCCTCACATAAGAACCTTCCAGAAGATCATGACTCAACACGGTATTTTCAGGTATTTCATCCTGTAAAATGCTATTAAATATATCTATATCGTAAATACCTTTTCCTGTAAATATGCCTTCATCAAACAAATCTTCATATACATCTGAAATAGCACTTGTGTATATATCTATGCCTGTTTCCCCGGAAAAAATATTAGAGTATACCGTTTTGTTGGCACTTAATACCCCTACACTCACTCTAGGCTGCATTAATCCATGTCCTCTCAATACCCTTTTATTATTTTTATCTATATAAGGAATATTTAAGGGGTGAGCCATGGCTCCTATAAGTGATTTAGCCGTATCCTTCGGAAGCTTGGTATCTGCATCTAATGTTATCACATACTTTGCACTATATAAACCACTTATATCTCCACTTATAACATTGTAGCTGGTATTTTTGTCCCCTCTTATAAGGGAATTGAATTCCATAAGCTTCCCGCGTTTTCTTTCCCATCCAATCCATTTTTGTTCTTTTTCATTATATTTTCTGTATCTACTCAAAAAATAAAATTTATCCCTGCCATCTTTTCCATACTTTTTGTTAAGACTCTTTATTTGTTCCAGAGCAGCTTCTACTATTAATTTATCTCCACTTTCCTCTTCATAAAAACTATCCTTAAAATCCCCAAGTAATACAAAATACAAATTTTCTTCCTCATTGGCTAAATAATACACTTCCAAATCACTTATAAGACTTTTTAGCCTATCTACATCATTTATAAGGGCAGGAATTACAACTACAGTACTAAATTCTCGCGGTATACCCTGTTTAAATTCCATTTTAGGTATAAATCTAGTTTCCACCAATTTATTTATACTCCAATTAAATATGGATATAAATATTTCACTACTTGGTATTAAAAGTATTATGGCAGCTACTATGTATTTCCACAAAGACAAACTCTCATTATAGAAGTTCATTCCACTTATTAATGAGTCTAAAAAAATAGTGCCAAATATTATAGTGCCTATGTAGAGATCTACTGTTATATTAGTTCCAACTTCAGAATTCACTTTTTTATATTCTTCTCCACTGGATTTTATCTTCTTCTTGAGACAGGATATACCTTTATCAATAAGGTAATATCCCACATGCTTTTCATATACCTCTCCAGATGCTTCCTCTGCACATTCTATGGCCTTCCTTGCTATAAAGGATTCAGGTACATTTATTTTTTTAGATAATTTTTCAACTTTATGCCTATAATAATCCCTAGAATTGAAATCCATAAGTTCATATATCCCTACTGGATCCTTCCTTAGTACCTGTTCTACATAGCTTAAATGTTCAAAATTCTCCTTCCAGTTCAACGCACATACTTCTCTTATACCATTAATGGAATTTTCCATGGATACTTGATATACAGCCTGTTTTTGATGATTTATATTTACTGCCCTTGCAGCACTGCTATCTTCTTTATCCAATTCTTCATCTATCCAATCATATACCTTACCACTATCTATAAAATTATCCCTTAGTATTTTTATAAACCTTTCAGTAAAAGGTGAAGTGAATTTTACTCTACTTCTTTTAAGACGTTCAATTTCAAAATCTATATTGTTTCCAGAGTTTATAATTCCTTCTGCTGCAGACTCTGCCCTTTTTCTTTCTTTTTGCATAAATACTATATTTTCTGTTATATTGCTTATATTCTGAATCAAAGCTATTCTGAGCATTATAGGAAGTGCCCAGAGTTCACAACTTTTTAATACTGTATTTTCTTCATAGGCACTTATGAAAGTTTCTATGGTTTCTTCACTTACAGTACCATAACTACACTGTAACATCTCTCTTGCTATGTAATATATTCTAGGATACCCCTTCATAGCTCCTTTAGTAATTACAGGAAGATCTCTATAATAATTTCCTGGCATATTGTTTTTTATATCCTTATACTCTTTCTTAATTAAATATAAATTGTCTAAAAGCCACTCAGCACAAAATACTATATCTTTTCTGTTTTTAATTTCCATGTTAAAAAAATTATATCCATGTAAAATACTTTTATAATTTTTATCTAAACTATCAATTAATTTTTTCTTACAGCTTCTTTTTTTAACTTGTGCCGGTATAATTGATATTTCTCTGGCATATTTTTTTAATTCTTCCCTGCCTAGATTCAGTACAGGAATGTCATCTACCATATTTTCATCCACATCACTGCATTTATTTGAATTTTTATAAATCACTGCAAGTAATATAATTATAGCTATACCTACGATATAAAGCATATAAAGCATAAAAAATCCATCCTTTCTTGTGAAAAAGAATTGTACTTTCATTATTGTTCCCAATAAAGATGAAAATATAAATTCTCAAGTAGGATGGAATTAAATTACAACATTATTTGATTTTCTATCATATTATCAAAACTCTGTCTTTTAGAAATTAGCTTTGATTGTCCATCTTTTACCAAAACCACCGCTGGAATTGGAATCTTATTATAATTGCTTGCCATGGAATACCCATAGGCTCCTGTAGTAAATACGGCTAATATATCTCCTGACTGAACCTTTGGAAGTTCTACATCCTTTATCAATATATCTCCCGATTCACAACACTTTCCTGCCACAGTTACCACTTCTCTGCTCTCATCCTCTACTTTATTTGCTATGGCACATTCATAAGGAGCATTATAAAGTGCAGGTCTTATATTGTCTACCATTCCTCCATCCACAGACACATACTTTCTTATAGCTGGAATTTCCTTTATTGCACCTATGGTATAAAGGGTTGTTCCTGCATTTCCTATTATGGATCTGCCAGGCTCTATCACAAGAGATGGTAATTTCATATTCAATTCCTTTGCCTTAAGCTCTGCCTTTTCCAATATAACACTACAAAAATCCTCCACAGTCTTTGGTTTATCCTCTGGAGTATAATATATTCCAAATCCCCCGCCAAGATCCAATTCTTCTACTTCGTATCCTGTTTCATCTTTTATATTTTTTACAAGATTCAACATAATTTCGACCTCATCTTCATAAGGTTTTGTTTCAAATATCTGCGAGCCTATATGACAGTGAATACCTGTAAGTCTTATATTTGAGAAGCCTATAGCTTTTTTCACCCCATCTATAGTTTCACCATTTATCATAGTGAATCCAAATTTGGAATCTATTTGTCCTGTCTTTATATATTCATGGGTATGAGCTTCTATCCCAGGAGTTACTCTTAAAAGAATTTTTTGTATTTTCCCTTTTTCCTTTGCTAAAGAATTTATCTTGTCCAGTTCATAAAGATTATCTACCACAAATCTTCCCACGTCAAGATCTATTCCCATTTCTATTTCATTTAACGTTTTATTATTTCCATGAAAATAAACCTTTTTCATAGGAAAACCACTTTTTAAAGCAGTATAAAGTTCCCCCTCTGATACCACATCTAAATACAATCCCTCACTATTTATTATCTGGCACATAGCTAAATTTAAGAAGGCTTTACCAGCATAAGTGACCTTATTGTTTTTATCCGCTTTAAAAGCTTTATGATATCTTCTGCATTTGTCCCTAACTAATTTTTCATCTATTACATAAAGAGGAGTTTTATACTCTTCTACTAATTTTTCAGTGCTCACTCCACCGATATATAAAATATTATCTTTAACTTCCATGTTACCTATTAATCTCACACTGGTATCCTCCTAAAAGTTTTTGCCCAAAACATATTCATATCATTACAAATTGAATTTTTCTGCTATAACACTTATTGTCTTCATCTTGTCTTCTTGCTTTATAGCACAGGTAATTCTTATTTCCGATGTAGTTATCATTTTTACAGCTATATTATTTTCCCTAAATAACTTAAACATCTTTGCAACTACTCCTGAAGTAGTTTTCATTCCTATACCTACTATGGAAAACTTGGTTATATCCTCGTCTATATCTATCTGGTTATTATCAAAATATGATTTTAGAATATTTAGACATTCTTTCATATCATCTTTTGGTATGGTAAAGGACACATTAACCTTGCCATTTATAGGTGCAGTTTGACTTATCATGTCTACATTTATCTTCTTCTCTGCCACACTTTCAAAAAGATTTGAAATAATATTTATATCATTTTTAATATCTTTTACCGTAATTGCAATATCCTCATCACTAGTGGCAAGTCCCGTTACTGGTTTACTTTCTAAATTCATTGTATCTACCCCCTTGATAACTGTTCCTCTTATATTACTATTACTTAACCCTACATACACAGGTATATTATATTTTTGTGCAAGTTCTATAGATCTAGAATGCATAACTTGAGCTCCCAGACTTGAAAGTTCAAGCATTTCCTCATAATCTATCTCATCCAATTTTTTGGCATTTTTGTACTTTCTCGGATCCACACTATATATTCCATCTACATCAGTGTATATTTCACATACTCCATTTAATTTTACAGCTATAGCCACAGCTGTAGTATCTGAACCACCTCTGCCCAAGGTAGTTATATCTCCTTCATCATTTATACCTTGAAAACCTGCCGCAATTATAATTTTACCTTCATCTAAACTTTTTTTCATTCTCTCTGCATTTATATCATCTATAAGAGATTTTCCATATTGACCGCTGGTTTTTATTCCAATCTGATAAGCTGTATAACTTATGGCATCATATCCCAGATCCTTAATAGCCATTGCAAGCAGTGCACAGGACATCATCTCTCCTGTAGATAAAAGTGCATCCAACTCTCTTTTATCTGGATTATCTGTAATTTGCCTTGCCAGGGCTATTAAATCATCTGTAGTATCACCCATAGCTGATACTACAACCACTAAACTATTTCCAGCCTTTACTTTGTTTACTACAGTATTTGCTACATTTTTTATTTTTTCTGGAGTGCCTACAGAGCTTCCTCCATACTTTTGAACAATAATTGCCATAATACTCCTCCCTATTTCTGGTTATCAAATGATTTCTAGATTCAAGTAACTTCATCTTATGAATACTAGAATAATTTATTCATATGTGCAGCATTGTTAGACCTCCAATTTAAATAAACCAGAGGTATTATCAATGTAACCCTAGGATAAAAATAAGTGCAGTAAAGGAACACACCTATACTGCACTTTATGTACAGTTGTGTACCTTTGTAGCTCTCCATCAAAATATTTTGATGACAGCCTTACACATATTATATGCAAGACCAAAGTTAGGTTCGCAAACTAACTTTTCGGCTGTAATTCCTTTCTTTATTCCTCAAACATCTGCCGATTAAAAATAAATACTATTAATTACAGCACCTCTACCCTAGGCAGCCCAATTATTAAATTGCCCTAAGTTTATCACAAACTTTTACTAATTTCAACTTTTTTAGTCAGAAAACTTTTTCCCATTATTTTTAGATAGTTCCCAAATTACTTAAACTGTTGATTTTATTCTAAATCCTTTAGAATTTGAAATGCTTCTACCTATACTATTTATTTTTTCTGTAATACACCTTCTACATTGAACTGGAGTATCTCCAGTACAAATTTTACCTGGATATAGGGCATAGAGTTTTCTGTACACTCCTTCTGTTACATTTGGCATAACTACATTTGCTCCACTTTGAAGAGCTATTTGCCTCCCATCTGATACCAGACTTTCCATGGCCGTTGTGGCTGGAATATTTATATCAGGCATTAACAATCTAATCAAAGCCATAACTTTTATACTTGTTATAAAGTCCCCCCCTATTTTATCTTTTAGTGGAGTATCTTCATTTGGAATAAAAGGTCCTATCCCAATCATGTCTGCATCTATTTCTCTAAAGAACAATATATCCTCTGCCAAAGATTCTACACTCTGATCCGGGAGCCCTATCAAACATCCTGTACCTACCTCATAGCCTAAAATTCTTAGATCCCTTAAACATCTTTTTCTATTTTCATAACTCATACCTGGATGCATTTTTTTATATAAATTCTCATCTGTGGTTTCTATTCTTATTAAATACCTGTCTGCACCTGCTTCTTTAAGATATTTATATTCTTCAAAAGTCTTCTCACCTATACTCAAAGTCAGTGCCATATCCATTTTTTTTATATTTGAAATTATATATTTAAGTTTATCTAAAGTATAGTAATCATCCTCTCCAGATTGCATAACTATAGTCTTATATCCATACCCCTCTGCTTTTTTAGCCAGTTCAATAATATCATCTGGAGATATTCTATATCTTTCAATATTTTTATTATTACATCTTAATCCGCAATACATACAATTTTTTTTACATATATTTGAAAATTCTATCAATCCTCTTAAATGAACTCTATCCCCTACATATTTTTTTCTTACTCTATCAGCTGCTTTAAAAAGTTTCTCATTACATTCATCATCTTTAAGCAAATAAACTATTTGATCTTTATCTAATATGTGGTTATACTCTGCTTTTTCAATTAACTGTACTGATTTACTCATAATTTTACAAACTCCTTTATAAAACACTAAGCTTCAGATAATTTAACAAAACCTGAAGCTTAGAAACTTTAATTAATCGAGGAAGTCTTATACACATACAATTCATGTAGAGCTCTTGTAGCCATTATATATTTTAATGTATCATTATTGCTTTGAGAGGTATCTACCATTATAACAGCATCAAATTCCAGACCTTTAGCAAAATAAGCTGGGAGAATAACTTCTCCACTAGAATAAATCATATTTTCTCTATCTATAAGATTTATATGCATCCTTCTTTTAATTAAATTACTTAAAGCTTCTGTATTTTTTAAATCCCTACATATTACAGCAATACTTTCGTAACCTCTCTCCTTTAATTCTACAACATTATAGAGTATTTTGTCCACAAGTTCTTTATGATTATCTATTTGTTTTTCTATAACTTCCTTTCCCGTCCTAACCAAAGATATTATTTTATTATGTTTTAAATATCTATTTGCATAAGTAATTATTTCATTGGTAGACCTATAGCTTTTATCCAATAAAAAATTCTTCACTTCTATATCAGTAAAAATATCTTTTAATCCCATCATGGCACATTTATCCGCTGAAGATATAATTCTCTGATTTATATCCCCCACTATAGTATATGACTTGCAATCTGTGAGTTCTTTAATAACCCAAAATTGAAGAGGTGAATAATCCTGAGCCTCATCTATCACTATATGTCTTATTCCACCATTATATTTCATCCCTTCTAATTTTATCTTAAGATATAAAATAGCAGCCAGATCATTATAAATCAATGGTCTATTACTATTAAAGTCATTATATATGGAAATTACATCCGGTTCATTCATCCATTTTAACTTTTCTTTTTTAATTTTTATTACCTCACCTATTACACTTCTTATTTTATTTCGTCTTTTATACTCTAAATCAACCTGAAAATCATTGAGTTCTTCCTCTGTCATATTTTCGATTCTGTCCTTATAATCCTTCTGAATAAGATTTACCAGAATATTTCTTTCATCTTTTATTTTTGAATAGATAATACCTCTTAATCTCCTGACCCTCTTAAATAAAGGCATATTTTTAAAATCACAGGTTAACATCTTATCTATCTGTTCCCCAGATAATATTACTTTATCATAAAACAGAAGATCTTCTGTTTTAAAATAAGATTCTTCCACATTATGAATCAAATTATCCATATCACTCATGTATTTCAATGAACCTTTATATATAACCTCAGCAATAAATCCCTTATTATTATCTACAATATTTTCCGTATAATCCCTAAAACTCATTGTAGGAGGCAAATCTATCATGCTGCCAAAAAATTCTGTAAAAGTTGTCTGAATAACCTTTTCTTCCCCCAGACTTGGAAGTACTCTTGAGATATAATCTATAAATATACTGTTAGGTCCCAGTATAAGAACTTTTTCCTGTAATATTTTCCTATAATTATATAAAAGATATGCTACTCTATGTAAAGCTATGGTGGTTTTTCCACTTCCCGCCACTCCATTTACAACTACTGCTCCTTTTCTTGGCTGCCTTATTATATTATCCTGTTCTTTTTGTATGGTCATTACTATATCTTTTAACTTTTCCCCTGCATTTTTACTGAGTACCATTTGTAATATTTCATCTTTTACATCCAGATTAGAATCAAACATTCCCAAAAGAGTGGATTTTTTTATAATAAACTGCCTTTTTGAAAGTACTTCCGCTTCAATTTCCCCTCCAGGAGATTGATATTTCAAAGTTCCCAATTTTCCCTCGTAAAACAACGCACAAACAGGAGATCTCCAATCTATTACAATGGGTTCGTAGTCTTTCCTTGCAGTCATTCCAAATCTTCCTATATATATACTTTCCTTACCGTAACTATCCTTAAACTCAATCTTGCCAAAATAAGGTGAGGATTTCAGTATGGAAAGTTCTCTTATATTTTTATTCACCAATCTATACTGTTCTTCCCTTGCATACATTTCATGACTGAAATATTCTACATATTGATCTTCATCATCCCTATATTGCTCTAGATTTTTTTCTCTCAAGTCAAGTATGGAATTTACAATTTGCTTTCTAATATTTATATAATCCAATATTTGAACATTAATCTCTTTCAATACTTCGTCTAGCTTTTGTTTTTCCAAGTTCAGTTCAAATTCCCTGTTTAAGTCCTTTTTTAAATTTTCCTCATACATATTTATATCTCCATTTCACTGACTTTTAATTATTAGGGCTCTTATTAAGCTATTTATCTCTGTATGTTCTTATTATACCCATAAATTCGTCTCCCATTAAAGTTTCCTTTTCAATAAGCTGTTCTGATATTTTTGCAAGTAATTCTACATTATTTTCAAGAAGTTTCCTAGACTTATTATGACAATGTTTTATTATTTTTAAAGTTTCCTCATCTATAATTGAAGCTGTCTCTGCACTACAGTTTTGCATTGGACTTCCATCCAAATATCTATCCTGTATGGATTCTAATGCCATCATATCAAATCTTTCCGTCATTCCATAAAGAGTAACCATACTCCTTGCAGTTTCAGTGGCTCTTTCAATATCGTTGGCAGCTCCTGTAGATATACTGTTAAACACAACTTCTTCTGCAGCCCTTCCCGCTAACATAACACATATCCTGTCTATCATTTCTTCTCTGGTAATTAAATATTTCTCTTCTGTAGGAAGCTGCATTGTATATCCAAGGGATCCCATGGTTCTTGGCACTATAGTTATTTTATGAACAGGATCCGTATGTTTCAAAAGGGTAGCTACAAGTGCATGCCCCACTTCATGAAAAGCAACCTGTCTTTTTTCTTCTGGAGAAAGTATTTTATCTTTCTTTTCCTTCCCTGCTATAATTAATTCTACAGCATTTTCCAGATCATCCTGGGTTACCTCATATCTTTGATTTTTAACAGCCTTAAGTGCTGCCTCATTTATTATATTCGCAAGATCTGCTCCCACAGCTCCAGGGGTAGACTTTGCTATAGCATTTAAATCCACATTGCTTGAAACCCTAACTCCCTTTATATGAACCTTTAATATATCTTCTCTTCCCTTCAAATCTGGTCTGTCAACTACCACTCTCCTGTCAAATCTCCCCGGCCTTAAAAGTGCCTTATCCAAAACTTCTGGTCTATTTGTAGCTGCCAGTATTACCACACCCTTTGAAGAATCAAATCCGTCCATTTCTGCAAGAAGCTGATTCAAAGTCTGTTCTCTTTCATCATTTCCCGATACATTTCCGCCTCTGCTCTTTCCTATTGCGTCTATTTCATCTATAAAAACTATACAAGGAGCCTTTTCCTGTGCCTGCTGAAATAAATCTCTCACTCTGGCAGCACCCATACCTACAAACATTTCCACAAAAGCAGATCCTGATATGGAAAAAAAAGGAACCTCTGCCTCTCCTGCCACCGCCTTTGCAAGCAAAGTTTTCCCTGTACCTGGAGGTCCCACAAGAAGTGCCCCTTTAGGTAATCTGGCTCCTATGGAAGCATACTTCTGAGAGTTGTGCAAAAAATCCACTATTTCAACAAGAGACTCTTTAGCCTCCTTTTGTCCTGCTACATCTTCAAAATTAACGCCTGTTTCATTTTCTGCATATATTTTAGCAGTATTTCTACCAAAAGACATAACTCCGCTGCCTATCCTTTTACCTAACGCTCCTAAGATAATTTTAGCAAAGAACATAAGTACAATTACAGGTAGAATCCATCCTGTAAAAACATTCTTCATCAAAGCATTTTCTTGAGATGCCCCAAATATGATATTTGCATCACTTAACTTTTGTATCAAATCAGGATCATTTAACTTCTCCGTATAAAGCATTCTTTCTTTCTCTTCATCCTGTTTGCCTTTAAGCACTATAAATAATTTATCTCTTCCTATTTTAACCTGTGAAATTTTATTCTGCTTAATATAATTGACAAAATCACTGTATTTTATATGATCATATTTTAATCCATTAAAATATTCATTAACCACAAATACAATTATAATAGCCAGCAGTGCATAACAAATAAAATATATAAGTTTATTATTCTTAAATTTTTTGCCATTAAACATATTTATATGGGCCTCCAGATTATTATGACTTGTAACTCTACTTATATTATAACAATAAATCTTTTCTTTCTTAACACTTAAAATTATATTTTCAAAGTTATTTATATAAAATATCTGGATCAATAAGAAGGTATCTGCAAACGAAATCACATATGAAGCTTTATTTGTGAAGTAACCTTTGTACTTATACTTAACGTAGAAGATTTGTGCTGCCTGAAGGAAAACAAGGAATTGGAGGATCAAAAATATGAGGATTTATAACAAGAAAGGGAACATACTTAGGTTTGTGTAAAACCAATCAAGATACGTTCCCTACTTTTTTATTGCAACTTTTCAATTATACTAGATAATTATTTTAATATGCTCTGCCCCAATAAACCAATTTATCCGCCTTCTTTCCACAACATACACAATTGTCTGAAATATGTTCCTGATCAAATGGGATACATCTTGAGGTTGCCCCGGTAAGTTCTTTTATTTTCTCTTCACATTTGGCATCCCCGCACCACATAGCTTTTACAAAACCTTTTTTGTTATTTTGTATATCTTTAAACTCTTCCATATCTACAGCATTATGAGTATTTTCTTTTATAAACATCTCTGCTTTTTTTAACATGGAATTGTGGATATTATCCAATAATGCTGGTATTTCATCACAGAGATTACTCATAGGTACTATTATTTTTTCTCTGGTATCTCTTCTAACAAGCACAACTTGATTTTTTGCAATATCTTTAGGGCCTACTTCTAAACGAATAGGTATACCTTTCATTTCATGTTCACTAAATTTCCAACCTGGCATTTTATCACTATCATCAATTTTTACCCTTACAATTTTGCTTAATTCCTCTTTCAATTCATTTGCCTTCTCAAGTACTCCTTCCTTATGCTGAGCTATAGGAACTATTATTACCTGCACAGGGGCTATTCTTGGAGGAACTATTAATCCATTATCATCTCCATGCACCATTATAAGAGCTCCTATAACTCGAGTGGTTATTCCCCAGGAAGTTTGATATACATATTGTAATTTCCCATTTTTATCTAAATATTGCACTTCAAAAGGTTTCGCAAAATTTTGACCGAAATAATGAGATGTACCTGATTGTAGCGCCTTTCCATCATGCATTAGCGATTCTATGGTATAAGTGGCTTCTCCTCCTGCAAATTTCTCACTTTCAGTTTTTTGTCCCTTTAAAACAGGGATGGCAAGCATTTCTCTGCACAATTCCTCATATATATTAAGCATCTTTATAGTTTCTTCTCGTGCCTCTTCTTCTGTAGCATGTATTGTATGACCTTCCTGCCATAAAAATTCTGTAGTTCTCAAAAAAGGTCTAGTAGTCTTTTCCCATCTTACTACGGAACACCATTGATTATATAGCTTTGGGAGATCCTTATAAGATTGAACTATTTTAGCATAATGTTCACAAAATAAAGTTTCTGAAGTAGGTCTCACACATAACTTTTCTGTAAGTTCCTCATTTCCACCCTGAGTTACCCATGCAACTTCAGGAGCAAATCCTTCTACATGATCTTTTTCCTTTTCAAGGAGTGACTCTGGAATAAAAAGGGGCATATATACATTTTCATGACCTGTCTCTTTAAATCTTCTATCCAGATAACCTTGAATATGTTCCCATATGGCATAAGCATAAGGTCTTATTATCATACATCCCCTTACACTTGAGTAGTCGGCTAGTTCTGCTTTCTTTACAATATCAGTATACCACTTGGCAAAATCCTCATCTCTAGATGTTATTTGCTCTACCAATTTTTTATCCAATTTAATTACCTCCAAATTATAATTTCTACGAACTTATTTTAAACATAAAAAAGCCCCTAATCCCCAAAAGGGACCGAGGTTATGTCGGCGGTACCACCCTGATTAGCATATTTAATATCAAATACACCCACTTAAAATTTTAACGGCTGTCACCGCTGTACTCTAATAATTAAAATACAGAAACTCCAGGGCAGGTTCAAAATAATTCCTTGGAAACTCTCACCATACGTTTCCTCTCTAAAAAAGAATATGAAATTTACTAATCCCTTTCTTTGTATTTTTAATATTCAATTAAACGCAATGATATTTTATATAATAGGTTATAAAAAATTTATTGTCAATATATTTTTCAGCAATGCTATGTACACCTGGCCTGATGACAGCTTACAAGAAAAAAATCGCCTTATATAATACCGAACATAAAGCAACAAAAGAAAATTGTATTTTCTATGAACCATTTCACAGAAAGAAATTGCAAGAATAATTTTATGAAGGATTTACATACAGACAAGAGTACATAAAAACTGTATTGCCCAAAGAAATATTAAAAGAATAAACCTGAATCAGGTAACTACTGTAAATGGGAACCCATTGTATACATAGTTGTAATGTTTATGGGACGTTTTCTTCTATTCAATGAACTTGGATTTGCAAAATTACTTTATGGATTTTAAATGATTAGATAAACTTCAATTTGTTAAACAACTTAAAAAGTACATTAATACTTGACGTTTTTTTAATATTCTGTTTCAAATTATTAAAAGAAACAAAACCAACTACTACCACAACTACCAATGTTGATATTAATAGTATGTGTTTCTTTCTTATTTTACAAAACATTTTTCTTTCCCCCATATCGATATTTTGATCTAATAATTAATAGATAAATTATATCATAATATCAAATCATCAACAATCCAAGAATAATATGTAATTTCCTAAAAACCCATTAATACCATATAAAAGATTAAGCCCCTGATTTTGAACAGAATTTAATAAATTCCTCATTTCTCTTAAATTTAAACCCTTATTTAAATATTTGTTAGTTTTTCTCCAAAGACAACTTTCTTATTATTAAACATTTTCTAAGTAGTACTATAGCATCTTCAGCCTGTGCGAGAGCATGAACTTCTTTCCACTCTCCCGTATTTCTTCGTTTTATACCTCAACTTGTATATTTGTGTCATAAGAAATATAATAAAATTATGGAGGTGCTATGAGTGGATTATATAACTACAAAAGAAGCAGCAAAGAATTAGGGAATCACAGATAGAATGGTAGTGTATTATTGCTCTGCCTGGCGAATTAAGGGAGCTAAAAAAATAGGAAATACGTGGCTTGTTCCAGTTGACGCTGAAAAACCTGCTTACGAAAGACAGCAGCAGTAAAGTAAAGGAAGGTGAAAATAATAAATGAAACACATATTTTTGCTTGAAGACGATAAGACAATCGCCAAGAATCTTGTACTTCTGCTCCGCTCGGAGGGATTTACAGTAACTCACGCCTCTACGCGAATTGAAGCCCTTACTGAGCTTTCTCGGAATAAATTTGACCTTGCATTAATTGATATTTCTCTGCCTGATGGAAATGGGTTTACAGTTTGCACGGAAATTAAAGGAACGCAGGATGTTCCTGTTATATTTCTTACGGCATCTGGTGATGAAGCAAGTGTTGTCACCGGGCTGAACATGGGCGCAGATGACTATATAACAAAGCCTTTTCGTCCCCGTGAATTGATTGCACGAATAAAGACCGCCTTGCGAAAAAGCGGACATTCAAGAGTGGATTTTAAAATTTACGGGCTTCATGTGGATACGGCAAGCGGTGTTGTGAAAAAAAACGGCAGTGAAATTTTCCTCTCGGCATTGGAATACCGATTGCTTCTGATGTTTATCGGAAACCCCAAAAGTATTATCACAAGAGGCAGACTGCTTGACCAATTGTGGGACGCGGCAGGCGAGTTTGTAAATGATAATACACTTACTGTATACATAAAACGCTTACGGGAAAAAATAGAGAATGACCCAGCAAACCCGCAAATTATCTTAACTGTCCGCGGAACAGGATATAGACTAGGGGGAGAATATGCTTCGGAATAGAGAGCTTTTTAAATTTACCATTTTGTTATCCTTAATGGCCGCCGCCTCTATACTGATGGGATTTTCAATCAACATGTCAGCTGGAATCTTATCCATTATTTCTGCCGCTGCCTTTTGCACAGCTTTTTTTGTGTTTACCAGAGCCAGATATAAAAGCATCGCGCAGATTTCAGATCAAATTGATCTTGTGCTTCATAATGCTGATCATCTGTATATTGCCGAATCGGACGAAGGGGAACTTTCCATTTTGCAAAGCGAAATAACAAAAATGACGCTGCGTATTCGTGAGCAAAACGATGCCCTTAAAAAAGAAAAAGAGCATCTTGCCAATTCCCTAGCTGACATAGCCCACCAACTTCGAACTCCACTCACATCTGCAAACCTTATTCTGTCATTGGTAGAGACCAACCCTGATGAGAATAACCGGAAAGCATTGATACGGGAAACAGAAGGATTGTTTGTACAAATAGATTGGCTACTCACTTCCCTACTGCAATTATCACGCCTAGATGCGGGTATTGTGGTATTTAAAAGCAAGCAGATAGATGTAAAGGACTTGATATGTACCGCACTTCGCCCATTCCTGATCCCAATGGAACTGCATGATATTGATTTGCGAATAGATGTACCAAAAGGGATGATTATTCAGGGGGATTCAGGCTGGCTCTCAGAAGCAATTCAAAACATCCTCAAAAATTGCATAGAGAACACGGGTGAAAAGGGTAAAATTGAGATTGTCTGCAGATCCAATCCTCTGTTTAGCGAAATTACTATTCACGACAGCGGAGCGGGTTTTGAAAAAGAAGATTTACCTCACTTGTTTGACAGGTTCTATCGTGGGAAAAACTCAAACGCCACAGGATATGGGATTGGATTGGCTCTCTGCAAGATGATTATAATACGGCAGGGAGGAACAATTACTGCAAAAAATCACCCTAAGGGCGGTGCGATATTTGCCATTCGTTTCCCAAAGTGACGAATCTCTCACCTGAAAGTCACAGAGATGTAAGCTAAAGGTTCTATTATATAAGTAAACCACAGGAAACAAGAAAGGAGACTCCCATAATGGAATTTTTAAAAATTGAAAATCTATGTAAAATCTATGGCAAGGGTGAAAATCAAGTTACAGCACTTGACCATGTTTCGCTTACAATTGAAAAGGGAGAATTTACTGCAATCATAGGATCCTCAGGCTCCGGTAAATCCACATTACTCCACAGCATCGGTGGTGTAGATGTACCAACAAGCGGAAAGATATATTTGGACGGACAGGATATATATGCTCAAAACAACGAAAAACTTGCCATCTTCCGCAGGCGTCAGGTTGGACTTATTTACCAGTTCCACAACCTCATTCCAACACTAAATGTGGTGGAAAACATTACCCTACCTATACTGATGGACAAAAGAAAAGTTAACAAGAACCGCCTTGATGACTTACTCAATCTGCTTGGGTTAAAAGACCGTAAAACGCATTTACCCAATCAGCTTTCAGGCGGTCAACAGCAGCGTGTTTCCATTGGACGCGCTTTAATGAACGCTCCAGCAGTCATGCTTGCCGATGAACCTACAGGTAGTTTGGACAGCAGAAATGGACATGAAATTATAAATCTGCTCAAATTAAGCAATCAAAAATATCATCAGACCCTTATCGTGGTCACCCATGACGAAAATATTGCTCTGCAGGCAGACCGCATTATCGGCATATCAGACGGCAAAATAGTACGAGATGAGAAGGTGAGACCATGAACATTTTCAATAAAGTCACACTGCAGGGTATGAAAAAGAGCCGCACACGAACAATTGTAACGATTATCGGAGTTATTCTGTCCGCTGCCATGATCACGGCAGTAGCTACCTTTGGCATTTCTCTTCTGAACTATTTGGCAAAGGGTGCTGCTCAGAAATACGGTGGTTGGCATGTGGAGTTTTTGAATGTTGATTCCTCTTTTGCGAAGGAAAGAAGTCTGGACAAAGAAGCCATAAACACCGCGGTATTTGAAAATATAGGATACGCAAGACTTGATGGATCAAGAAATCCAAAAAAGCCCTATCTTTTTATAGCTGGATTTAGTGAGAAAGCCTTTGATACCCTGCCTCTAACCCTTGTTTCAGGCAGATTGCCTAAAAATAGCAGCGAGATTGTTGTTTCAATGGGCGTCGAGACAAAAGGCGGTGTTAAGTTCTCACTAGGTGACACACTTTCACTTGATGTCGGAAACCGCATGGAAATAAGCAAAAATCTCGGTCAACACGCCCCTTATATTTTCACGAAAGAAAGACTTGTACCAAAAACTACGAGAACTTACAAGGTTGTTGGTATCTATCAAAAAGCCTATTTTGAGGAAGATTCCGCACCAGGATATACCTTGATAACAAAAGCCAATCCGCAAGAAAAAGCTAACAGCCTGAGCCTGTTCATCACGCTTAAAAATCCGCGCAGGGTTCACTCTTACGCAAGCAGCACGGCTCAAAGCCACACTTATATCTTTAACGATAATGTGCTGCGCTTCATGGGTCTTTCAGAGGATAATATATTTAATACTTTTCTGTACTCAGTTGGCGGTATTTTAGTTATCTTGATAATGATAGGATCTATTTTTCTAATTTATAATTCATTCAACATATCCCTAAACGAGCGTACACGCCAGTTTGGAATTTTGTCATCGGTAGGTGCCACAGCAAAGCAGCTGCGAAATTCGGTGCTATTTGAAGGAATTTGCATTGGTGCAATTGGCATACCTATTGGAATTATCGTCGGCATAGGTAGTATCAGCCTTGTAATTTCTATTGTTGCCAAAAAATTCGAGAATATTATGTACAGCGGCGTACCTTTAACCTTGACGATATCTATACCGATAATTGTTGCTGCAGCAGCAGTCAGTATAATTACGATTCTGATTTCGGCCTATATCCCGGCAAGAAAAGCTGCAAACACTCCAGTTATGGAAAGTATTCACCAGACGAACGAGGTCAAAGTTGAATCAAAAGCTGTGAAAACATCAAAACTTGCACAGCGTATTTATGGTTTAGAGGGAACTCTTGCGCTAAAAAATTTTAAAAGAAACAAAAAACGCTATCGCAGTATTGTACTATCACTTATTTTAAGTGTGGTGCTGTTTATATCCACCAGTTCTTTTGTAACGTATATGAAACAGGCGTCGGAGAAGGTTACAGTATTTACCACATACGACATTGGTTTAGCCACGCCGGACATGGACGATAGCAAAATGCTGCAGCTTTATTATAAACTAAAAAATGTGGATGGCGTTTACGAAAGTTCATATCAAGCACTTTTGAAGTATTCATGTACTGTCAAAACAGACAATCTTTCAGATGCTTATTTAAAATATGCAGGCTCACCTTCACCTAATGAAACCATTAATCTGCCAATAGACATTCAGTTTATTGATGACAGCACCTATTTTAATATTATCAAAGGTTTGGTTTTACCAAAAAATGAGTATACCGGTCAAAATGCTAAAATGATTGCTGTTGCAAAAATGACAAACCAAACGAAAGCCAATCAGGAGGTTAATGATTTAAACGATGTGTTCAAAAATTCTTTTATAAATTTTACCATTGCTCCCGAAGTAAATGGCAAGCCCAAGATAGAACAGGGGCAAAACGTAAGCATTAAGTTTGTAAATACCGTACCGCCTGATACTCTCCCGGTTCTAGAAAACTCTAGCACAAATAATCCACTTATTTTTAGGGTGATTGTTCCCTATTCGCTGAAAGACAAGTTTGAGACCCCTGATACCTATGTTGCTGCTAAAGGCTTGACATTTAAATCAAAAAATCCAACACAGTCAGCATCTAAAATGGAGACTATACTTAAAAGCGCGGGAATTAAATCCAGTTATACTCTGTACAATTCTCATAAAATGCTTGATGAGAATCGCAATTACATATTTATTGTCAACGTGTTCTCTTATACTTTTATCATTATGATTTCGCTGATTGCGGTTGCAAATGTGTTCAACACCATTTCCACAAATATCAAACTACGCAGACGAGAACTTGCTATGCTGCGCTCTGTAGGGATGTCTGACCGTGATTTCCAAAAGATGATGAATTTTGAGTGTGCCTTTTATGGTATGAGGACGCTGCTCTTCGGACTTCCCATAGCAGCAATCTCTTCTTGGTTGATTTACAAAGGGATGGCAAATGGCGGGGCAGACAATGTCCATTTTGTATTCCCGTTAGGAAGTATGGTTATCAGTGTGTTCAGCGTGCTCTTTGTGGTATTTATTACAATGATGTATGCCACTGGCAAGATAAAAAAACAAAATATTATTGACGCTCTTCGGGACGATATGACTTGATTCAATACTAATATTAACCTGAGTTGGAAAATAAAAAAAAGTTATAGATATAAAAATCACCTTACTTTTACATCCTTATGTATCAAAAAGTAAGGTGATAGTATTAAATTTAAGTACACTCAAATTACTCTTTCTACAACTTTCCCAATAATGGTACCTATCATTGTCTTTCATTCTTCTGGTTAACTCATATTACTTCTGGAGGTTTAAAATATCTTTTCTCATATCCTCCGGTATTCTATTTAATGTCATAGCGGCCACTATCCTTTTTTGTGTTTAATTATATTGTAATAGGCGAGCATATGCTTACTTTACAAAATATGAAAAATACGACTTATTGCAAGTAACCCTAAATAATATATTATAAATAAATATCAGAAAACTCTACATTAATATGTTCTATAAGACGGTTATCTAATAGATTTATCATTTCTTTCTCTTCGCATTTTTTAACTATTTTTTCATCAGGGAGTAAGATTGAAAAGGTACTACCTATGCCAACTTTGCTTTTAACAGATATACTACCTCCTAATGCGTCAACAAGCTTTTTTACCAGCGATAAGCCGAGACCTGTACCTTCTGCCTGCCGTGATAAGGAGCTATCAACCTGTCCAAACCGTTCAAAAATCATATCTATTTTATCATTAGGAATGCCTATTCCATTATCCTCTACTTCAATACATATGTTTTCTTTTATAGAACTTAGCTTCACAATAATGTCCTCTCCTCCCGACGTAAATTTAATAGCATTAGAGATGAGGTTTAAAAGTATTCTTTCATATTTTTCATCATCAATCCTGAGTATCTTCTTTTTAAATGAAGATACAAACATTAGCTTAATACCCTTTTGTGAGGCATATGTACATACAGAATCAGTGATAGCCTTTGTTAGAAAGACGATGTCCAGGCTTTTTTTATGTACTTTAATGCGTCCTGCGTTAGCACGGGTAATATCGAGGAGGTTATTGACCAATCTTAATTGCCTATATGTATTCTTTCTTATAATATTAGTATATTCTTTAGCCTTATCCGGTAATTCGTCACCACAAATATAATTCATTGCTTGGGTAGCACTACTAATGACAGTAAGTGGTGTTCTAAGTTCATGCGATATTATTGAGAGAAACTCGTCCTTCATTTTTATAGCATTTTCAAGTACTTCCAGTTTCTCTTGCTCATATTTAACTTTTTCTGAAACATCGTGTGCACATATGATACCACAGTCTATTTCTCCTTCTTTATTATAAATAGGTGTTCCAGTGATACTATAATGAACAGTCTTATCAGGCATTTTTGCTGTTACAAAAAATTCACGCACCTTTTCGCCTTTTAATATTGTTGAGCTAGGAAAATCATCCAAAGTAATTTCATTTCCACCTCTATCATAATACCTTGTCTGAGTACAACTATCTCCATTCTCTGGCTTATAAAATAAATCTGTAGCTGCCTTATTAAGCACAGTTAACATATTGTCCTTATCCAATAAAATCAATCCATCAGCCATATTTTCAACAAGTAGTTCTAATAGTTTTTTTTGTTTTTCTATTACTTTATTCTTTTCTTCCAGTTTCTTTCTATAAAGAACTCTATCAGTTACCTCATCACAGAAAATTAAAATATATCTAATGTTTTCGTTTTCATATAGAGGCATAAAAGTAATATCCCAATATGTTATGCCCCTTAAAAGTTTATCAAGTTCAAACTCTTTTATATGTTGTGATTTACCATTTGCAACCATATTAAATATATCCTCGGCACTACGCCATCCTTTGATAATTTCACCTATAAATCTACCTAATGCATTTTCCGCGGTACTATATGATGCATCAAGAAAATTAAGGTACTTTTGATTAGCTTTAAGTAAAATATAATCTGGGATGCTATATATTGCCACCCCATATATATCCTCGGAAGACATTTGGGAAAGAAAACTAAATCTATAATCAAATCGTAAATTTGGCTTCTCTTTTAAAATATATATTTGTTCATTTTTTTTTCGTATTACTTCAATATTAATAAATCTAACTTCAAATGATTTAGTAAATAAAAAATAGTTGGCCTGTTCGTCAATGTTATCAATACTGACATTTGGGCCAACTCTCAAGATTCTAAACACGCCTTCTATATTTCTATTTAGTAGTTCATCACAAGTATATTCAGTTATGTCAATGAATTGTTGGCTAACTTTTATAATCTTCTTATTCTTTACTAATATAACCGCCACTTTATTTAAATTGTTAAAGAAATCTTCATCGCACATAATATACTCCCCCTTAAATTTTAAATGATTGTCATTTATACTTATAATTACATAAAAATATTTTACCATAATATTATACATATTTCCACTATGAGTCACCCAAACCAATTTATTGTAACCTCTAAAATAAGAAGAATTAACATTACGTTATTTGGTCTCAAAAAATATTATTCCTGTTTTTACTCATAGCAGTTACATCGCCTTTTTTTACAATAACGTCACAACTAAATTATATTCGCCATATATTGAATTAATATTTCTCTAAAAAACAGATAAATCCTCCTAAAAGGAGAAAACTTTAACAATTTAAGAATAATACACATCACTATTGGTTACTATACTATGGTATCCATCACAAAAACTTTTATATAAGAAATCCCATTATTATTGCTTTAATCAATGGGATTCTTTATATTTAAACCAAATATTTATACCCAAAATTAATGGTATCAAGTATTTTATCTATGCTATATCTTGCACCTTTAACCTTCTCAATATACAATTCCTCTGCTTTCCTAACTCCCCAGGGAGTACGCCTTATTTTATCCATAGCTCTATACTCTATATTCCTTGCCTTAGTTCCTGTAACATTAAATACTTGTTCTACTTCCTCACAGCTCATACACTTATTATTGTCCCATCCGTACCTTAATTTTAGAATTTCCCTTTCATTTAAGGTATTATAGCTATTCATAACATCCTCAAGCTCTTTCCTTAGCTGCAGGTTGTATATTCTATCCTCTACATTCTCATAGAGGTTATTTTCATCTTTTATAGAATCCACAAGCTCCGTATCATTTTTTTCACTTACAGGTACATTTATGCTTACTTCATCATTTGTATTTTTACTCCTTATAAAATTGTTCATCTTCTGGTGAATCCAGTATACAGCATAGGTTATAAATTTAGTCCTTTTAGGATTATCAAAATCATATTTTTTAGCAGCAACCATAAGCCCTATAAACCCTTCCTGCTGCAAATCCTCAATATCTATAGAATTGGTTTTTTCAGTATAGAATTTGTTAGCCAGTTTACGGACCATACCTGTATTTTTCTCTACAAGCTCATTTAAGGCCTGATTATCCCCACTTTGGTATAATTCCACCAATTCTTCATTAGTCATGCCAAATCACCCATAACATCATTCATCTTGCTAATAGCTTTATTAATCCATCTATTTATAGTTGTACTTTCTATGTGATATATACCTCTTATCTGAATTATTGGTACCTGCTTCCAATATGCCAAATACAATATATTCTTTTCATCTTCAGTGAGTAAGTTAAATGCTACGTTAACACTAGATATTTCCCTCTTAAGCCTAGATACCTTGGAACATTTCTCTAAATAATCATCATACTCAGCTTTATTATTCTTGTCAGGTTTTATACATTCAGATTCCAGCATCTTTATTTCATGCAGTTTCCGGAAATACAACTTTAAATCCTGACGTTTTATTTTATCTTTTACCATAGTAGGACCTCCCTCATTTCTATTATTTTAATTACCAGGAGCGGTTAATTTTTAAGCAGTAAATCTAAGAATTAATTATTTATTTCCCTTTTTAGGGAGTTCAAAAAGTATAGATAACCTCTTTTTTAGGGACTGCAAAAACTGTAGATATTTCTTTTTAGGGACTCAGAAAACTCGCAATAATTCTATTAAATGAATTACTCTGATATAAAAAAGCACAGGAAAAAGGATTCTCTAACTTTAGATTGTCCTAATTTTCCCGTGCCTTTTACAGCTTCCACTATCTCTAGTAGGGTACTTAACTCAAATATTTATTTTTGGGATTTATTATATCATAATGTCGTCTGAATTAAGCATTTTTATACATTTTATGTTATTTTTATAATTATTTTATGTTTTATCATATTAAATTAAGCTTTCATTTTTAAATTAAATCTTTTAAATAGATATACTGTTATTTTGGCAGATATAAGCCCCAAAACTATTCCAGCAAGCACATCAGTGGGATAATGCACATATAAATATATTCGTGAAAAAGCTATTAAAATTGCTACAACCAAAAATACAGGTGTATAGTTTTTAAAATATCTACATAATATACTAACTGCCGCAAAAGATGCCGTAGTATGCCCGGATGGGAATGAATATGAAACTGGCTTTGCAATCAAAAGCTTCATATCTGGAACAAAATAAAATGGCCTTGTACGTTTAAATAAATGTTTTAGTAATCCTTCACCAGATATTGATCCTATTATTAGAGCTACTAAAACCATAATTCCAATTTTCCTATATTTCTTAATTGTTATCAGAAACATAGAAATCACAATCCATATAAGCCCCTTATTACCAAGTGAAGTAAATACAATCATTATCTTATCTAAAGCGTGATTATGCATATTATTTGCTATATATGAGAGAATATTTTCATCAAATTTATATATTAATGCAACCATTTTTTATCTCCTTATTACTTCTTTTATATAATCAATCAATAATACTACATTTTAAATTTAAAATCCAACAATTGCTTTTCATATTCCCCACTGTTCTTTTAACTTATTAATGAATTTCATCATATCAGAATCACCCTCCTCCATGTCTGGATGAAACTTTAATGCAAGAACTTTATATATCTTTTTAAGCTTGGCCTTATCATCCTCATTGTAGGTACTTTGTTTATTTTCAAAGTAACCACTATTATAATTATTACTGTAGTTACTTTTGAAATTGTCATAGTAACTACTATAATATTGTTGCTGTGCCCTATAATTATCCTTCAGCTCTTTTAAATACTCCTTATTCCTAAGAACTCCAAATACATCATAACAATAGTCATAGGTTCTATCCCCATACTTCTTTTCAAAAGCGGCTTTTGCCTTTATGTATTCTTTTAATATTTTCTCATGTTTTCTTTTAACCTTATATTCTTTTGTTGCCTCAAATTCTTTTTCTACTGCCGCTATTATAGGGTCAAATTTTTCATACACCATATCATATAATTCATCTTCTGTAATGCCTAATTCTCCGGCTTTTCTCTCAATTCCGCCTATAATATGATCCCCCTATGTATGACCATCCATCAGTTATATCATAATAGCCTACAGTACATATTATCAATTGTTTTTTCTTAACCTTGCCATTCTCCCTATAGCTTTTATGGACACTTATTTTAAACGCCTCCCTATGAGGTCTTTTAAATCTTTCTCCAGTATACCTATAATAACACGTTGTGCTATGTCTTGTATTCAAAAATATTGAAGCAAAAAAAGCATAAAATATC
>NZ_DAIQBT010000010.1:0-99929 GCF_036781005.1 Clostridium sp.
AGGAAGCAGCAAACACATTTATTACAAAAACAAACGGAGGAATTATAGTAATTCCGAAGGATCATTATGTAGCTGAAAGAGAAAGACTTACTATAGAACAGATGATAAACAGAGCTAAATCAGCCTGTGAACAATGCCGTTCTTGTACAGAGTTATGTCCTAGATATCAAATTGGACATCCACTGCACCCACACAAAATAATGAGAACTATGGCATTAGGGAAAACCGATGAAGAAGTTCTTAAGGAAGCAATAATATGCTGCCAATGTGGAATATGTGAAATGTATGCATGTCCAAATGGGTTATCTCCAAGACGTATAAATGGATATGTTAAAGCACAAATGGGAGCAAAAGGTATAAAATGGAAGAATGAAACAGACGTATTTACAGGGGATCCGCAGAGAGAATACAGAAAAGTTCCTACAGGTATGCTTATAACAAGACTTGGAATGAATAAGTATAAGGGACAACCATATAAAGAAAATGAAGAGTTAGTACCAGCACAGGTAAGTATACCATTGAAGCAGGGTATAGGTGCACCGTCTACAGCAGTTGTAAAAGTAGGAGATGTGGTTAAAAAAGGACAGATGATAGGGGCAATAGACGAAGGAAAAATGGGAACAAATGTACATGCCAGCATCGATGGAACTGTTGTTGAAGTAAATGAAAATGTAGTCATAAAAGCTATTTAAGGGTTGAGGTGATAACCATGATAAGAACTATAGGAATGATAGAATTAAACAGTATAGCAAGAGGAATAAAGACAGCAGATGCCATGATAAAGGCAGCAGAAGTTGAATTACTGTTAGCAAAAACTATTTGTCCTGGTAAATACATTGTAATGATTACAGGAAATGTAGGAGCTGTTACAGCTTCAATAGAGGCAGCAGTGAGCATAGGAGGAAAACATGTAGTAGACAAGTTGTTGCTTCCAAATGTTCATGAACAGGTAATTCCTGCAGTAAATGAGGCTACAGGTGTTGTAAAATTAAAGGATTTAGGAGTTATGGAATTCTTTAGTGTGGCAACAGGAATTGTTGCAGCAGATGCGGCAGCTAAAGCGTCAGATGTACAGCTTATAGAAGTTAGATTAGGAATGGGAATGGGCGGAAAATCTTTTGTAACTTTAACAGGAGATGTAAGTGCAGTTAAGAATGCAGTAGAAGCAGGAGTTAATGTTTCACTTGAAACTGGAATGCTTGTAAACAGTGAAGTTATATCTGGACCAAATAGAGATTTATTGCCACATTTGTTATAATGGACAAAAATTAAAACAGAGAATATTTTATATAAATTCCAGTAGGATGAATCATTCATTTTACTGGAATTTAATTTTGCAGTAATTTTTTTTATAAAGTTATTGAATATTTTTTTTATATGTGGTAATATAATTCATATATTCAATTGGAAAACACATGTCTTTCAATTGCGGACAAGGTGTGAAGCTATGAAAAATAAATTTCTTATAATTGATACTAGCATACTTCCTGATGTATTTGACAAAGTGGTAAAGGTAAAAGAACTTTTAAGAATCGGTTATGTGAAGGATATATCAGAAGGAGTAAAGCAAGTAGGCATAAGCAGAAGTACTTATTATAAATATAAAGATTCAGTGTTTACTTTGTCTGAAGGCATAGCAGGGCATAAGATAACTCTGGGACTGACTTTAGCCCACAAGGCAGGTACGTTGTCAAAAATACTTGATAATATAGCTCAGAAAAAAGGAAATATCCTCACTATAAATCAAGATATACCTATCAATAATGCGGCTAATGTATCCATAACCCTTGATGCTTCTCAGCTAGAGGTTGAGATTAACGAACTTATGGAGGAGATAAGAACTTTAAAAAGTGTAATAAAGGTAACTTTAGTTGCAGTGGAATGAAAGATATGTTTAGTGATGTTTATGTGTGGTTATCTTAAATGCTTTTAATGATTTAACTGTGTGTAATTATATATAAATAAAACTATGAAAAGGAAGAGTAAATAATAAACTGCTTTAAAGAGAGAGGAATTCTAAAGCTGAAATATTCCTTAAGAAAGAATTATTGAAGACCACCTTGGAGTTGTATACTGAAATTTTTATTAGGTATTTCCGCAAATCTGCGTTATAGATATAGAGATAACAGTGTGAAATTATAATTAATATAAAGTTATTTGTTGTTGCACATAATTTGGTGTATGTGGGTAATTTTATTAGATATTACTGTTAAGTTGGGTGGAATCGCGATAAAACTCGTCCCATAGGGGAAGAGTTTTTTATTTCGTACCCGGGGAACTAATTCATTTGTTTAAAGGTGTTAAATAAAAAGGAGGGCAATAAATATGGCTAATATAGCAATGCTGGGATATGGTGTAGTGGGTAGTGGTGTAGCAGAACTTATACTTAGGAACAAAGATAAATTTAAAGATGAATTAAATGAAGAACTGGTATTGTCAAAAATTTTAGTTAGAAATATTAAAAAATATTTAGATAATGAAAATAAAGAACTTTTGACAGAAAATGTAGATGATATTTTTAAAGAAAAAGTGGACATTATAGTTGAAGCTATGGGGGGCCTTAATCCGTCCTATGAATATGTAAAAAGGGCTTTAAGTATGAAAAAACATGTGGTTACAGCCAATAAAGATTTAATTGCTGAATATGGTTATGAACTTTTACAGATAGCAAAGAAAAATGGAGTTACTATTCATTTTGAAGCTAGTGTAGGAGGAGGAATACCTATACTTAAGTCAATAAATGAATGTCTTGTAGGAAATGAAATAAAAAGCATAAAATCCATATTAAATGGCACTACTAATTTTATATTATCTAAAATGAACCATAATGGCATGAGCTATACAGAAGCACTTAACCTTGCACAAAAATTGGGCTTTGCAGAATCCAATCCAGAATCAGATGTTAAGGGATATGATGCAGCTAGAAAACTTTCAATTTTGTCCACTATTGCTTATAATAGAAGAGTAGATTGGAAAGACATAAATATAGAGGGAATTACAGAAATTGATGAATATGATTTTAAATATGCCAAGATGGAGAAATGCAGTATAAAATTAATGGGAATTAGTAAGTTAGAAAGTAAGCATATATATGCTACAGTTATGCCAGTTATGGTAAAGGAAGATTCTGTTCTTGGAAAAATTGAGGACGAGTATAATGCCATTTTGGTAGAGGGAGATGCTGTGGGAGATGTTATGTTTTCAGGAAAAGGTGCAGGAATGTTTCCTACTGCCAGTGCTGTATTTGCAGATATAGCAGATATAGTTAAACAAAAGAGAAATAAATGTATTACTTTTAGCAGTGAAAAGGCAGATATAGATAAAAGTTGGGATCTTAAAGGAAAGTGGTTTCTTAGAGTAAAAACACAAAATAGAATAAAAATTATACAGGGTATATCTTCAAGTTTTAAGAGTTGTTATATTTTATCTAGTACTTTTTCTGGAAATAAAGAAGAAGTAGTGGCTTTTGTAAATGCGGATAATGAGGTCTGTGTAGATAATTATATTGAAAAAGTGAAATCAAGGGGAGAAGCCTGTGATGTTAAAAAGTTGCTAGTTTTGCATTAAAAAGTCTATCTAATTGGGAGGAAATTAAATATGGCTAAAGTGAAAGTTAGAATACCGGCTACCACTGCAAATATGGGACCGGGATTTGATACTTTGGGTATGGCTTTAAAATTATATAATGAAATTGAAGTAGAAGAAATAGAGGGAAAAACGCAAATATACAATAATGGTTTAGAATCTGAAGAGGATTTTAGAAATAATCTTATATATAAAAGCATAATAGAAACTCTGGATAAAGGAGAATATGCCTATAAAGGTTTTAAGATTGATGTAGTTAAATGTGATGTACCTATATCCAGGGGACTTGGAAGTAGTTCTGCTTGTATAGTTGGAGGCATAAAAATAGCAAATGAAATTATGGGGAATAAATTGAATTTGGAAGATATGATTGCCTTAGCTACTAAAATAGAGGGGCATCCAGATAATGTAGTACCTGCAATAGTAGGAGGGATGGTAGTATCTCTAAAGATGGGTGATGATATAAAATTTTCAAAAGTAGTATTGCCCAAACAGTTAAAGTTTGCAGCAATGATACCATCTTTTCAGGTGAATACGGCTCTTTCTAGAAAAGTTCTACCTAAATCCTATTTAAAAGAGGAATGCATATTTAACATATCAAGATGTTCTATGCTTATAAGCGCTCTTTATAACGGCGAATTTGATAAACTTAGAACGTGTTTTCAAGATAAAATTCATCAACCCTATAGAAAAAATTTAATAAAAAATTCTGATGATATTTTTCAAAAAGCAATGGAATTTGGCTCATTAGGAGAATTTATAAGTGGATCAGGTTCTACACTTATGGCTGTGTTAAACAAGGATGAGGATAAATTTGTTATATCCATGAAGAAGTACTTAAGAGGATTAGAAGATAAATGGGATATTGTTTTACTTGAACCGGATTTAGAAGGAGTTAAAGTTGTTGAGATTTAATATTATAATATAAGATATACCTCTTATTATCCTTTACTTTGCTTAATTTATAAAATATTTTATTTATGGTTTATTCAATATATTTGAAATAAAGGAATTTAATTATTTATGTAGAATTTAAAACTCATAGATGAATATAAAGAGGTGGAATTATGTTAGATGTTGAGATAAATTTTAAAGATATGAAAATCTCAGGTGTAGAAGAAAAAGATTTAATTGGAATACAAAAATGGATGGAAGCTAATAAGGTTTTTTTAAAGGAAGAATCTACCTTGGAAGAATTGAAAAATAGATTTCTGGAAAGTTACATAAGTGAGTGTGAATTCTTTTTTAAAATAGAAAAGAGTGAAAAGCTATCAGGTATTTTAAAAGGAAGAATTGAATTTAAAAAACAAAATGAACTGTGGATATGGTTCTTTTATTTGGATAATATATGTAATAATGAAGATTTACGTAGCGGCATAATAAATTATTTAATGAACTATTTTAATAGAAGATATGGAGTTGATACTTTCTTTGCGAGAGTAATTAAAGATGAAACAAATAATATAGTTTTTTGGAAAAATATAGGATTTAACCTTATAAGAATAGTAAAAAATTTTTACAATGTCAATGGAAAACATATAGATATGATGCTTATGAAAAAAGTTGGTGTGTCTCAGTAATATTTTTCTCTGCTCTGTAATAATAATATATAGGGATACTTGAGTAGGGGTGAAAATATGAGATACACAAGATATGATTTAAAGAAGGAAAATGGAGTTAAGTTTTTTATAGCAGTACTGTTAATGATATTTTTTCTTGCTTTTGTAATAGGCACTTTTGTATTTAAAGTAATTGTAAAAAATGCAGCTAGTTTTAGTTCAAATAATGTAAAAGTCTCTAATCCTAGTAACAAGTACATAAAGTTTGTAGCTGTTCAAGGTGGAATTTATAAGGATAAAAATAATGCAGATGCGCAAAAAAATTTATTATCTAGTTATGGAATACCCTTTTCTATAGTGGATTCGGATAAGACAAGAGTTTGTATAGGCGTTTATACTGATGAAAATGCAAAACAGATTATGGATTCTCTTAGAAAAAATAATGTAGATAATACAAAAATAGTATTTAATGTATATCAAAATGATTTGTATAATGTAGAATTAATAGAAATAATAAATGCAAATCTCAAGATATTAAATAAATTGTCAGAAAGTGATGTAAAATCTATAAAAACAGATGAGTTAAAGAAATGGTGTGCTTCTTTAAAAGATGTAAAGGGTAGTAATAACGATAGTAAATTAATTTTAAAAGAAATAAAAGAATATATAAATAAACTTCCAGAGGAAATTGAAAAAAAAGATGGTGAACAAAATTATATTTACATATTTAATATATTAAAAAAAATAAGTGAAGGCTCTAGTTAATTAATTAAATATTGCTCATGAATAAATTTTAAGGCAAATGGCAAGTATAGGAATTTATTGCTAATACTTGTCATTCTTATATATAATTTAAAAAATTTTTTTAACAATAATATATTTACTTGTTTATGGTTTTATTAAATGATAAACTATATAAGATATATTGTTAAGGTAGGGGATTTTATATGAAAGGGGCCGGAAAAAGTAAAAGTTTTATATGGTTTTTTATATTTCTAGGAGCTATATGTGGCAGTCTTATAGGAGATGCTATTGGGAATAATTTTAGTTTTTTAAATTTTTTTAAAAATTTTTATTCAATAGGAATGACAGAACCAATCGTATTAAATCTCAAAGTTATGGTGCTGACTTTAGGCATAAATTTCAGTATAAATATTATGACTATAATAGGTATAATCATAGCAGTAATATTGTATAGAAAATATTAGGAAGTGATGACGTGAAAATTATATTGGCTTCAGCTTCTAGTAGAAGGAAACAACTTTTAAGTAGATTAATAGAAAAATTCGAAGTGGTTACAAGTAATTTTAATGAAAATTCTGTGGTGTTTCAGGGAAAATGTGAATCCTATGTTATGGAACTGGCTGAAGGTAAGGCAAAAGATGTATGTGGAAAGTTAACTGATAAAAGTCCCATAGTTATAGGATGTGATACTGCAGTGTTTTTCAAAGGAAAAGTAATGGGAAAACCAAGAAATATACAAGAAGCATTTTATATGCTGAAGACATTAAGTGGAAATGAACATCAGGTATATTCAGGGGTGGCCATAATAGATAATACTCTGCATAGAACAGTTAGGGATTTTGTCTGTACCACTGTAAGATTTTCTAAAATAGATGATAAGCGTATAAGAGATTATTTACAAAAAGGAGAATATAAGGATAAAGCAGGAGCTTATGCTATTCAAGGTTATGGGGGGGTTTTTGTAAAAGAAATTTATGGATGTTATTATAATGTAGTAGGATTACCTTTAAATAAGTTGTATAATATGTTAAGTGGGATGGGGGTAAATTTATAGCAGGGAGACTAGAAATGAAAAATAATTTAAAGATTATGGATTTACCCAAAAATGAAAGGCCCAGGGAGAGATTGTTTAGATATGGATCGGAAGCTTTATCTAATTCAGAGCTTTTGGCGGTAATACTTGGAACTGGTATTAAAGGCGAGAATATAGTATCTTTAAGTAATAGAATAATAAAGGATAACGGGGGATTAAAAGGAATTTTTAATTCCGATTTAGAAGATTTTTTAAGTATCTCAGGGGTAGGAAAAGCTAAAGCAGCTAAAATAATTGCTATGGCAGAACTATCAAAGAGATTTAGGTCCTACAAAGATGGAGATGACTATAGGATAAGTAGTCCTAAAGATGCTGCAGTGCTTGTTATGGAAGAAATGAAAGGTATGCGGCAGGAACACCTTAAGGTTATTCTCTTGAATACAAAAAATATGGTTCTGGGAATTAAAAATATATTTATTGGAACCTTAAATTCATCCATAGTGCATCCAAGAGAAATATTTTTTTATGCAATAAAAAAGAATAGTGCTTTCATTATTCTGTGTCATAATCATCCTTCAGGAGATCCATCTCCCAGCGGTGAAGATGTAAACGTAACTTTAAGATTGAAAAAGTGTGGTGAGCTTTTAGGAATACAATTAGTTGATCATTTAATAATAGGAAATGGGATATTTGTAAGTTTAAAAGAAAGAGGAATTTTTTGAGATTGAAAGGAGAAATATAAAAATGGGCTTTTTTGGAATGTCTAGAGATATGGGAATTGATTTGGGAACAGCCAATACACTTATATATGTTAAAGGAAAAGGAATAGTACTTAGGGAGCCTTCTGTAGTGGCTATAAATAAAGATGTAAAAAAAGTAATGGCCATAGGTAACGAGGCAAAGGATATGATAGGGAGAACTCCAGGTAATATAGTAGCTATAAGACCATTAAAGGATGGAGTTATTGCTGATTTTGATATAACTCATACTATGCTTAGAAAATTTATAGAGAAGGTAAGTCCTAAATCGGCATTTACAAGTCCAAGGATATTTGTGTGTTTTCCCTCTGGAGTTACTGAGGTGGAAAAAAGGGCAATAGAAGAGGCAACAAAGCATGCAGGAGCTAGGGATGTACTCCTTATGGAAGAACCTATGGCAGCTGCAATAGGAGCTGGATTGCCAGTGCATGAACCCACAGGGAGTATGATTGTAGATATAGGTGGAGGAACTACAGAGGTCGCTGTGGTATCCCTTGGAGGAATTGTTACAAGTAAGTCACTTAGAATTGCTGGAGATGAATTGGATCAAGCTATAATAAATTACATAAAGAAAGAATATAATCTGATGATAGGTGAGAGAACAGCAGAAAATGTAAAAATTCAGCTGGGATCTGCATATGACATGGGAGAAGAAAATTCCATGGAAATAAGAGGAAGAGACTTGATATCGGGATTACCTAAAGTTATAAATATAACTGAAAGTGAAGTTAGGGATGCTTTAAGAGAACCAATAGTATCAATAATTGATTCCATAAAGACAACTCTTGAAAAAACACCACCAGAGCTTGCATCAGATATAATGGATAAGGGAATCATGCTGGCAGGTGGAGGAGCAATGCTTAAAGGATTAGATCAGTTAATAAATATAGAAACACATATGCCAGTACATATAGCTGAATCACCTCTTGATTGTGTTGCTCTGGGTACAGGAAAGGCATTAGATACTATTGATAAAATAGTAGCTAGTAGAAAATAATTATGAGTGATGTATTATGCGATTTTTGAAAGATAAACTTGTAATAACTATAATAGTACTCTCGATTATTTTTTTAGTATTAATTTCTGTTAGTTTCAAGAGTAATGGTAATTCAGTTATAAGAAATGGTGTAGGTATTACTTTTAATTCCCTACAGGGAGGATTATATAAAATCAATAGTAAAATAAAAGATTCCATAAGTTTTATTTTGAATTTTTCTGATGTTAAAAAAGAAAATGAAGAGCTTAAGGAAAAAAATAGTTCCCTGGAAAATAAGCTTGTGGAATATAATGCTTTAAAGGATGAAAATTCAAATTTAAGAAAAGAACTGGGTTTTAAAAGCGAAAGGGAGGAATACAATTATATAGGCTGTGACATAATAGGAAAAAGCAGTAGTGGAATGTTGGATCAAGTTGCCATAAATAGGGGAAGTAACGATGGCATAGAAAAACAAATGATAGCTGTTACTACAGAGGGTTTGGTAGGCCAGGTTGTATATGTAGAAAAAAATTGGGCTATAGTTCAATGCTTAACCAATGAAAATATGGCAGTGGGAGGAACTGTTAACAAAACAGGAGATGAAAGCGGAGCAATAAATAGCGGTATTGTAAAAGGATATAAAAGTGATGATAGCAAGTTTTTAGCTAAGCTTTATTATCTTCCACAGGAATCTACTGTAAAAAAGGGAGATTCTGTATTGACTTCAGGAATTGACAATTCCTATCCTAGTGGAATTAGGATTGGAACTATAGTAGATGTAGAAACGGATAAAGGAAAAGTAATGAAAAATGCCCTAATAAAGCCTTATGTGAACTTTGATAAAATTCAACAGTTGCTTATAGTAATCCCTAAAAATAAAATAGATATAAAATACTAGGGTGATGAAAATGAAAAAAATATTAGTATTAAGTGTTTTGTCTGTAGTGTTTTTCATATTAGACAATGTATTAATGCCTTTTTTTGCTGTAAAAACTTTTTATCCAAGTCTTCTTTTCATTTTTATAATCTGTTATTCTATTGTAAATGGAAAGTGGGAAGGATTATGGCTTGGAGTATTTGTAGGACTATTACAGGATGTATACTTTTCCCAGGGGTTTGGAATTAATGCATTTACAAATATGATAATATGTGTCACAGCAGGAGTCATAGGAGATAATATATTCAAGGAAAAAAGGTTTATTCCAGTTATTTCATGTTTTTTGTTAGCTTTATTTAAGGGTATTTTAGTATTTGGACTGTTATATTTGTATGGTATATATGTAAATATAAGCAGAGTATTTTTTATAAGTGTTTATGATATGATATTATGTATTTTTATGTATAGACCTATATATAACCTTTGTAATAAAGAGTATATGCAGATTAAGTGGAAATTTTAAAAATGAAATATGGCACTATTTTATAGTTGGAGGGAATATCTTATGAAAAATAAGAAGCACCATAATATTACAAGATATACCATGGTTATAGTAATTATGTCAATTCTTTTTGTAACCATGGCTATGAGACTTTTTTTCCTCCAGGTGGTGCAGGGTAAGGAATATAAGGAACAGTCAAATAATAAATCTATAAGAGAGATACCTGATACTGCTCCACGAGGAGATATTTTAGACAGCAAGGGTAATAAGCTGGCTAGAAGTGTTCAAGGGTATGTACTTGTATATAACCAGCCTGACGAAGATGAGGATACAGATGAAAGTAATAATACATTCTTTACTACTATGGACAAAGTATTTAAAATATTGGACGAAAATAAAGTAAATCAGCAGGATGATTTTGAACTTAAGGTGAATCCTTTTAAATTTGAATTTAGAAGTGATGATAAGAATACTCGAGATGCTTTAGAGATAAAGTTTAAAAGAGATAGAGGGCTGAATGAAGCCATAGAGAAAAAAATTAAAAGTAAAGATGAAGATATTTCAGATGATGATTTAAAAAATCAGGTTAATAAAGAACTTTTAAAAATATCCGCAGAAGATACCTTTAATGCACTTTTGAAAGAATATAAAATTCCAAGTGGATATTCCAAGGAAGAGCAAAGAAGATTTATGATTATAAGAGACACTTTAAAGATGCAGAGTTTTTCAGGGTATAAACCTGTAACAATAGCAAGTAATATAAGTAAAGACATTGCTTTCAAGTTTTTACAGATGTTAAATGAGCTTCCTAATATAGATGTAAGCACTCAACCTATAAGATCCTATCCAAATGGAGAACTTGGTTCTGCTTTTTTAGGATACATATCAAAAATAGCCTCCAATTATGAAAAATATAAAGACAAGGGCTATGATATAAGCAGCGATTATGTGGGTCAGGCTGGAATTGAAGCGGCTTTTGAAGACAGGTTAAAGGGTTCAAAAGGCGGCAAGATAGTGAAACTTAATAAAAATGGAAGAGTACTTGAAGAACTTGGCAGCAGGGACTCCTACCCGGGGCAGACTATACAGCTTACTATAGACAAGGATGTGCAGGCAGCAGCAGAAAAGGCACTGGATGAGAGAATGGCAGAATTAAGAAAGAATCCCTATGGTCAAAGGAGATCAGATACCACTAATGCAACCAGAGGTGCAGCAGTGGTGATTAATGTGAATACAGGGGCTATAATAGCACTGGCCAGTAGACCAGGATATGATCCAAATGATTTTGCAACTCCTGGGAAACTTTCAACAGAAGCATATAACCAATATTTTAATCCTGATTTAGAGAAATTTGGGAGAGAGTATATAAGGGCAAGAAATATTACATCTAATTATCCCGGAAAAACTGAGGATGAAGTATTAAATATACTTTTTCCTATTGATAAAAGTATAAAAAATAATACTACCATAAGACAGGATGTATATGATATATATGCAAAACCTTTTTATAATTATGCTACTCAGTCTCTAATACCTCCAGGATCTACCTTTAAACCCATGACTGCCATTGCAGGATTGGAAAGCGGTGTTATAACACCTGATTTCAGTTATTATGATAACGGTACTTATAATCAGGGGGGAAGACTTGTAAACTTTGAATTGGATGGAGCCAATGGACTGGTAAACCTTACAACTGCCATACAAAAGTCCAGTAACCCTTATTTTATGGAGGTGGCCAGGCTTTTTAGAAATGCTTTTGGAGATAATACCCTGGCTAAATATGCCTGGAAATTTGGACTCGGAGTACCTACAAATAGCGAGGTAAAGCCTGCTACTGGCATAGAGATTCCGGAAAAATTTGGACAGGTGTATAATACTCAGTCCAATGAAAATACTTATGCCAATACCTATCTTTGGAAGATTATGTCATTGCTTAAAAGTGGAGTAGATGATAAGGAAAATAGTATAGTTAAAATAGATTTATACGATAATGATAGTGATTCTGATAAGGTTAAATCATTGAAAAAGGAAATAAAAACTTTAATACAAAGTTCCATAAAAGGCGGCAACAGTTCCTTTGATAAAGATAAATATAAACAATTGTTTTCACAACTGACGGTGGAAGATCCAAATAACAAAAAGTATGTTAGCGATAAAGAAATGAACAGTTTAATTGAGGCTATATATTACACCGCTGTTTCAGATGCCAATGCCCAGCTTAATGTACCAGCTAATGTAGAAAATGCTGCTATAGGCCAGGGGTTAAATCAATTTACTCCCCTCCAGATGGCAAATTATATTGCAACCCTAGCAAATGGAGGAACCAGATACAAATTGCACTTGGTAGATAAATTTTTGGATTCTGATGGAAATGTTATTGAACAAGTGAAACCGGAAGTCCTTGAAAACACAGAGGTGAAAGCCGAAAATATAGAAGCGGTTAAAGCAGGAATGGAGGCAGTTAATGAAAAAGGTACTGCATCCCAGGCTTTTGCAAATTTCCCTATAAAAACTGCAGGAAAGACAGGTACTGCAAGTTTAGGCAATCAGGATGAGATTGGAAGAACTGACTATGCGGAATATGTAGGCTATGCACCTATGGATAACCCTGAAATAGCTGTATGTGTAGTGGTATTTGACGGAGGTATGGGAGCTGGTTCTGCTTATATTGCAAGGGATATTTATTCTGCATATTTTAATTTGAATCAGGAAAATAGTAAAGAAAATTCGGTTTCTGGTGAATAATAGTAATGATATAAGAATTTGCGAATAGATTAATCTATTCGCAAATTCTTATAAGATATTAATGTAGTATTATGTATTAAGATAAAAGTTAGCTTAAATAAGATATTTTAAAAAATACAAAAAAATTTGAGAATATAAGAATTTTTGATAAATAAAGTTAAAATGTAAGGAGGATTTATATGAATAATGTTGAAATATTATTATGAGGTAACTTATGGAGGCTAATTTATGATAGATAATAATATATTAGTTAAGGGTAATAAAGAGGGCATAAATATAGTTATAAATATAAATAAATTTAAAGATTTTGAAGAAATGTTAGAGGCCTTAGTAAAAAGACTTTCAGTAGGAAAGATGTTTTATAAAGGATGTAATTTAAAAATAATTACAGATTTGAAGAATATAAACGAAAAACAATATGCAAAATTAAAACAGGTGTTATTTGAAAAATTTTTTATAAAGGATTGTATATTTGAAGACAGTAACGAAAAACCTAGTAAAATATTTTCTGGTATTTATGAGGGAAGGACTAAATTTTTAAGGAGGACTATAAGAGGGGGACAAGTTGTAAATTATCCTGGAAATATAGTTATAATAGGAGATGTAAATGCTGGTTCGGAAATATATGTAGGTGGTAATATAATAGTATTTGGATCCTTGAGAGGATATGCTCATGCAGGTTTTGGGGGAAATTCCAAAGCAATAGTTGCTGCAATTTCCCTGCAGCCGGAAATGCTTCAAATTGCTGATTTGGTAACTAGATCCCCAGATAATATGAAACCCCAATATCCAGAAGTAGCTAAAATTAGAGGAAACATAATAATAGTAGAACCATATTTGCCTAATAAGTTTATTTAAGGGAGGTAGTGTAAATGGGAGAAGCAATTGTAGTAACATCAGGCAAAGGAGGAGTTGGAAAAACTACTACTACAGCTAATATAGGAACAGGATTGGCGGCTTTAAATAAGAGTGTAGTGGTAGTAGATGGGGATACTGGACTTAGAAATCTAGATATTCTTATGGGACTTGAAAATAGAATAGTGTTTACTTTATTGGATGTAATAGAAAATAAATGCAGACTGAAACAGGCCCTTATAAAAGACAAAAGATTACCCAATCTATATCTTTTACCTACTGCACAGACAAGGGATAAAGAAGATATAAGTGCACAGCAGATGATAAATTTGGTAAATGAATTAAAAGCTAGTTATGATTATGTAGTAATAGATTGCCCGGCAGGGATTGAACAGGGATTTGAGAATGCTGTGTCAGGTGCAGATAGGGCACTTATAGTAGTAAATCCCGAGGTGACTTCTGTTAGGGATTCTGATAGAGTTATTGGTAAACTGGACGCAAAGGGTCTTGAAAATCATCAGCTTATAATAAATAGAATAAATTATAAGATGACTAAAAATGGAGATATGTTAGATGTAAATGATATATTAGATAGTTTAGCTATAGAACTTATAGGGGTAGTGCCAGATGACAGAAGTATAACTGTTTCAACCAATAAAGGTGAACCAATAGTTCTAGATAAAAATGCTATTTCAGGTCAAGCCTTTAGAAACATAGCAAGAAGAATAATAGGGGAAGAGGTACCTCTTATAGATTTGAGTAGTGAGCAAGAAGGATTATTTTCATCCATAAAAAAAATATTTGGTATTAAATAAGGAGTGTAGGGAAATGGATTTATTTAGGGCGTTTTCCAAGCCATCTTCCAAAGATATAGCTAAAGAGAGACTGAGGCTGATACTTATAAATGATAGATGCAGTATGCCACAGGAAGTATTAGAAGATATAAAGGAAGATATACTTAAGGTGCTTTCAAAATATATGGAAATAAATTATGCTGAAATAGATGTGAGAATGACAGTTACCGAAAAAGTTGAAGAAGATCCGGTAGCACTTGTTGCCAATATACCTGTAAAAAAAGTTAAGTATAATAAATAGCTGTGTATTATACATAGCTTTTTTACTTTGCTGTGGTATAATCATTATAGTTATATTGGAGGGATACAGATGTTTTTTGAAAGGTTTACCATTAGTAAAAGATTTTTGAGAGAACTTGATTTTCCCATACTTATTACGATATTGGTTATATGTATTTTTGGAAGTTTAAATATATATAGTGCCTCCCATTTGAGTTATGGTAATCAATATTTAAAATCTCAGATTATTTGGATAATTATGGGATTTATACTGGTTTATTTCATACTCTTAATAGATTATTCCTTAATAAAAAGTTATGCGGCTGTAATATACTGGCTTGGAGTATTTTTACTGGTTATAAACTGTATTCCTGCATTTCAGTATACCGTAAATGGGGCTTCTTCATGGATTAAAATTGGGAAGTTTACCATGCAGCCTTCTGAATTTGCCAAAGTAGGAATTATACTGATGCTGGCAAAAGAATTAGATGATATGGAGGGAAATATCAACAACTTAAAAAATTTTTTAAAACTTACAATTTATGCGGCTATTCCTATGGCTTTAATTGTAAGTCAGCCTGATATGGGAATGACTATGGTTTGTTTTTTTACTGTACTTGGAATATTTTTCATTTCAGGATTGGATTTAAGGGTGATACTTGGGGGAATGTTAGGGTTAATATTGGTGATTGCTATAGCCTGGAAAACCACACTTATACCATATTATCAAAGAATGAGAATTATATCTTTGTTTAATGCAGATAAATATCAATTAAGCTTTGCACTTCAGCTTACACAGTCAAAGATAGGAATTGGATCAGGCGGAATATTTGGGAAAGGTTTCTTAAATGGAACTCAAATATCTGGAGGATATGTTCCAGAATCTCATACAGACTTTATCTTTTCTGTAGTTGGAGAGGAGTGGGGGCTTATAGGGGCACTTTCATTAATAGCATTTTATGGAGTTGTAATATACCGTTCCATAAATATAGCTAGAGAGTCTAAAGATATATTTGGTTCCATGGTGTGTGTAGGCATTGTGTCTTCTATGCTGTTTTCAATTTTTCAAAATGTGGGCATGACTATAGGCTTATTGCCTATAACAGGGATTACATTGCCTTTTATGAGTTATGGAGGAAGTTCTATATTAACGGCTTTTATAAGTATAGCTCTTATCTTAAATATAGGAATGAGAAGAAAGAAAATTAACTTCTAAGGCATATGGAAGTAAAAAGTGATAATTAAAGTATAGTAAATATATGATTTAAAAAGACTTTATAAAATTTTTGTTTTTAGATTTTATAAAGTCTTTTTAACAGTATACTTCAGGGTAGTCCTCTTAAATTGAAAGTAATAAATAGGAGCAACTTTAAATATATATTAAGTAGCAGGTTATTTAAAAAGGAGGATGCTGTGGGATATTATGATTCAGAATATGAAAAATATTATGGTTCCTTAAGAAGAAAACTAAATTATGCTCCCGGTTGCTATGGCGGAAAAGTATACAATAAAGAAAATTATGGCAATAAAAAAAGGGGTTACTTAGTTAAGAGAATTATAAGAGATTTAATAGGAGTGCTAGTATTATTTATATTTATTATATTATGTAAAGTAACTTCAAATCCTCAAGCTAGAAGTGTATATAATTATTCTAAGAGCATAATAAATGAAAACTATAATTACAGTAAGCTAAAAACTCAATTAAATAGCATTAATATAAATTATGTGGGAGATAATATAAAAAATACAATTAAGGAACTTAGGGTTAATGGGGAAAAATAAATTTTAAGAGGTATTTTTGTGATTAAAATAAATAAATATTTTATTCCCTATATAATACTTTTGATTGTAGTAGGTTATAAAGGGCAGATTATTTATACGGCTATAGTAGTTTTTTTTCATGAAATTATTCATTATTTATTTTCTAGACATTATAAATTTTCTGGATTTGGCATAGAATTCATAGCAGTGGGGGCTGTTATAAAACTTAAAGATTTAGATGAAGCATTTCCTAAAGAGGATTTAATAATTTCTATTTCTGGTCCCATATTTAATTTGATTTTCAGCGGACTTTTTTATTTTATGTATAAAATATCATATTTTAACTTTTGTTATGTGTTTTTTTCTATAAATTTAGCTATAGGATTGTTCAATCTGATACCTGCATTTCCTTTAGATGGAGGGAGAATATTAAGAAGTATTCTAAATCTTAAACTACCATATAGGATGGCAAATAAAATTACCATATTAGTGAGTATAATTGTTGGAATAATGCTTATGTTAATTTATGTATTACTATTTTTAAATGGACATAATAATTTCACCATTGGAATAATAGCTACATTTATAATGACTACATCTTTGAAAGAAAATGAAAGGACATCTTATATAATTATGGGCGATATTGTTAAAAAGAAATATAAATTTATAAAAAGAGGATACATTGAAAATAGAAATTTATCTATATACTATAAACAAAACCTTCTCACAGCTATGGGACTATTTGATAAGGGCAAATATAATATGTTTACAGTATTAGATGATGAGATGAATGTGATGGATTTAATATATGAAGAGGAAATAATTGATGCTTTAAAATTGTATGGAAATATAACCATAGAAGAGTTTATAAAGTTAAGCGGATAAAGTACAGTATGCTTTTTGCATCTGTGCTTTTTTGTGATTTAATTAAATTAAAAGATGATAATATATATGCTGGCTTTTGCATTTGAAATTATTTAGGGGTATGCTAAAATATAATGATAATACCTAAGAGGAGGATTTTAATGAATAGAATTTCTGATGATATACTATTTAAGGTGGAAAAACCCGGTCGTTATATTGGTGGTGAAATAAATTCTTATATAAAAGATAAAGAGAAAATAGACATTCGTTATGCATTTTGTTTTCCAGACGTGTATGAAGTTGGTATGTCGCATTTAGGTATGAAGATATTATATTACATATTGAATGAAAGGGAAGATACTTATTGTGAAAGAGTATTTGCACCTTGGCCGGATATGGAAGAACTTATGAGAAAAAATAACATATATTTATACGGACTTGAAAGTAAGGAACCCATAGGTAATTTTGATTTTATAGGATTTACTCTGCAGTATGAGATGAGTTATACTAATGTTTTAAATATGTTAAACTTAGCAGGATTGCCAGTTAGAGCTTCTGAAAGGGGAGAAGATATGCCTATAATTATGTGTGGGGGACCCTGTACATATAATCCTGAACCATTATGGGATATAGCTGATTTATTTTGTATAGGAGAAGCAGAAGAACAAATCAATGAAGTTATGGATTTATACAAAAATTATAAGGAAAATAAAAAGGAATTTTTAAGGAATGTATGCCATATAGAAGGAATATATGTACCTTCCCTTTATGAAGTATATTATAATGAGGATGATACCATTAAAGAATTTATCCCTATATATGAAGATGTACCTAAAAAAATTACCAAAAGAATAATTAAGAATTTTAATGATGTGGTTTATCCAGATAAACTTATAGTACCTTATACAGATATAGTACATGATAGAATAGTTCTTGAAACCTTTAGGGGATGTACAAGGGGATGCAGATTTTGTCAGGCTGGTATGATATATAGACCTGTAAGAGAAAAAAATACATCAAAATTGTTGGAACAGGCAGATAAATTAATAAAAAATACTGGCTATTCTGAAGTATCATTAACTTCGTTAAGTATATGTGATTATTCTGATTTGAAAAATTTAGTTTATAATTTTATTGAAAAATATGAAAAGAAAAAGGTGGGAGTATCTCTTCCCTCTCTTAGAATAGATTCTTTCTCTGTAGAACTTATAAATGAAATTCAAAAAGTAAGGAAGACAGGTCTTACTTTTGCACCGGAAGCAGGCAGCCAGAGGATGAGAGATGTAATAAACAAAGGTGTTACGGAAGAGGATTTAATGAATTCTGTAAAAAGTGCATTCTTGTCCGGGTGGTCTACTATAAAATTGTATTTTATGATAGGACTTCCTTATGAGAATGTGAAGGATGTAGAAGGTATAGCAGAAGTATCTCAAAAAGTTGTAGATGAGTATTTTAAAACTCCTAAAAATGTAAGAAAAAGAGGACTTAAGATAACAGTTAGCACATCCATATTTGTACCTAAACCTTTTACTGCTTTTCAATGGTCATCTCAAGCTAAAATGGAGGAGATAAGGGAAAAAATTAAAGTTTTAAGATCCTCTATAAAAAGCAGAAATATAGTATATAATTGGCATGAAACACCAGTAAGCTATATGGAGACAGCCTTTGCCAGAGGAGATCGGAAAATGTGTGATGTATTAGTTAAAGCTTATGAAAAAGGGGCTAAGTTTGATGGATGGTCTGAATATTTTAATTTTGAATTATGGATGGAAGCGTTTAAAGAGTGTGGAGTAAATTCAGATTTTTATATTTATAGAAGTAGAAGTTATAATGAAACTCTTCCTTGGGATTTCATAGACATAGGAGTGGATAAGGAATTTTTAATAGGAGAAAATGAAAAGGCTAAAAAAGCTTTAGTAACTCCTGATTGTAGAAAGGGATGTAAAAATTGTGGGGTGAATGTTAACTTAGGAGGTAAATGCTTTGAAGGATCAGTATTTAATAAAATTCAGTAAAAGAGACAGTATAAAGTTTATAGGACATTTGGATTTAATGAGAACCTTGCAGAGAATGATAAAGCGAACAGATCTTCCAGTGGAATATTCAAAAGGATTCAACCCCCATATAAATATGTCTATAGCCCAACCTCTTGCTGTTGGAATATATTCCTGCGGAGAATATATGGACTTGTATTTTGAAGAAGGAGTGTCAGAGGAAGAAATCTTAGAAAAATTAAATAGGAATGCTCCTTTAGGCATAGAAATATTAAAAGTCAATAAAGTTTATAATATGGAAAGTAAAAAGGTATTTAAATCCATGGCGGCAGTCAGGGCGGCTAAGTATAATATACAAATACCCTTCAAGGACACCAGCAAAATAGAAATACACATGGAGAATTTAATGAATATGATAGCCTGGAATAGTTTAAAGAAAACTAAAAAAGGAGAAAAAGAAATAAATATAAAGGTACTGGTAAAATATATGGATTATTTTGTCTATGGCAATAAATTGATTTTAGATACTACTATTTCCAGTGGAAGTGTTGACAATTTGTCACCAGCACTCCTATCAGATTATATAAAAGACAATATTAAAGGGGCTGATAAGAACTCTTTTGTTAATATAATGAGAGAGGAAATGTATGGGGAAATGGAAAATAACTTAGTTCCGTTATATGAATATGTAGAAAAAATGTATTAAAGTTTATTTTTTAGACATCAGGCTTTTAGAAGAGGTGAATTATATTTGAAAGAAATATTTATTGAGAGAACATCAAAAGTTTTAAGAATAATTATAACACATCAAAAAATAGTCAAGGAATGCCTTATAAGGGAGAAAGATGGGAATGCTTATCCCGGAGAAATATATATGGGTGTAGTTAAAAATATAGTTCCGGCTATAAAATGTGCTTTTATAGATATAGGATGCAAAAGGAATGCCTATATGTATATGGATAAAAAATTTAAAAACCTTAATTTGAAAAAGGGAGATATGGTTATAGGAGAAGTTGTGAAAGAAGATCAGGGCAAGAAAGGGGCTAAGATTGTAAAAAATGTAAGTATTCCGGGAAAATATTGTGTGTTAAATAGTTCTTATAATGGAATACAATTCTCAAAGAAGATACATAGTGAATCTTTCAAAAAAAGTATATCAGAATCATTAAAATTGCCTGCAAAGGTTGGACTTATGATAAGAACTGAAAGTGAAAATGTTCCTATGGAAGTAGTATGCAGTGAAATGGAAAAATTATATATAAAATATGATGAGATAATGAAATATGCCGCATATCTGAAAAAACCGGGGTTATTGTTTGATAATGGAGGAATACTGGGAGAAGTACTTAGAGATAAACTTGTTGGTAATGATTTTATAATATATGCGAATAATCCCTGGGATTATAAATATGTAAAAGATTTTTTAAAAGGATTACATAATGCACATGTAAATTTGAAATTGTATACAGGAAATAAAAGTCTATTTTCTCATTATGAACTGGAAAATAAGATATTAAATTTGAGGAATAATAAAATAGATTTAAAATGCGGCGGGTATATAGTGATAAATAAAACAGAAGCCATGTTTGTAATAGACGTTAATTCAGGAAAAAATATAAAGGGTAATGCTATGGATAAAACTGTACTTATAACTAATCTTCAGGCCGCAGAAGAAATTTCAGCACAAATAATACTTAGGAATTTAAATGGTATAATACTTATAGATTTTATAGACATGGACAATAATAAAAATAAGAAAAAAGTTATGGATAAATTAAAAGAAGGATTTTTAATGGATAAAAATAAGACTGTAATATATCCTTTTACAGAGTTGAATTTAGTACAGATAGCTAGAAAAAGAGTGGGTAAATCTATAAATGATTACATAGAAGAAGAGTGTGGATGCTGTCAGGGAACGGGTAAGAAAATGAAAGTATCTTATATGACTTTACTTATTAGAAATGAAATTTTAAATATGTGTTGTGAAAATAATGTAGAGGATATTCATATTGAGATAGATCCTTATTATGAAAGTTATATAAAAAAGAATATTAAGGATTTTGTAAAAGACATAGGTGGTGAAGATAAGAGAGTATATATTACCTATGGAAAAAGACTATATTTCAAGTTAGAAGCACTTTTATTTGCAAGTGATATAGAAAATTTTATGAATTTCAGAGTAAATTGAAAGAACTTTACAAAGAGAGGCATATGTGTTAAAATGACAGCTGTAGACCGCTCAAAAAAGGTTATGTAAATTGTTTGGAAAGTTTTTCCTAATATACCTTTTAGGCGAGACTGGATTGAGGAGGTGTTTTTATGTATGCAGTTGTAGCTACTGGAGGAAAACAGTATAAAGTTTCAGAAGGAGACATAATATATGTTGAAAAATTAGAGGCTGAAGTTGATTCTACAATTGAACTTGACAAAGTACTTATGGTAAACAAGGACGAAGGATTAGTTGTTGGAAAACCTGTAGTTGAAGGAGCTAAAGTAAAGGCTAAAGTATTGAAGCAGGGAAAAGCAAGAAAAATTATAGTGTTTAAGTATAAGCCTAAAAAAGATTACAGAAAGAAACAGGGACATAGACAGCCATACACTAAGTTGCAAATTGAAAAAATTGATGCATAAGTTATGATTGAAGCAGTATTTAATAGAAAGTGTGATAATTTAGTTTCAGTTATAGTAAAAGGCCATGCAGAATCAGTGGATGAAGGATATGACATGGTATGTAGTGCTGTTTCTGCAATATCCCAGAGTATTTTAATCGGAATAACAGAAGTTTTAAATTTAAATATAAAATATTCCTTAGAGGATGGTTTTTTAAGTTTTTCACTGAATGGCATGGAGGAAAATGATGTTTCAAAGTGCCAGGTGCTTATGAAAACTATGTTACTTGGATTAAAGAGTATTGAGATTAACTTTGGTGAATATATAGTTGTAAAAGAAATGGAGGAGGTGTAATTTATGATTATTATGAATCTTCAGATATTTGCTCATAAAAAAGGTATGGGTAGTTCAAAAAATGGTAGAGATAGTGAATCCAAGAGACTTGGAACCAAATCTGCTGATGGGCAGTTTGTTTTAGCAGGTAATATATTAGTTAGACAGAGGGGAACTAAAATTCATCCTGGAAAAAATGTAGGAAGAGGCTCTGATGATACTTTGTTTTCCAAGGTAGATGGTATAGTTAGATATGAAAGATATGGAAAGACAAAAAAGAAAGCCAGCGTATATCCTTTAGAGGTAGAAGAATTAGTAGCTGAATAGTTGTTATTGAGGCACCCTGATAAGAGGGTGCTTTTTTGAAAATGTAATTTCGACTGATGTACTATGGTTATACTCCAAATTTTTTTGAATTTGGAGTATAACTGTTGTGCCATTTGGTAAGTGTTGTTAGGTTAAGGAAGGTAATGGCTATATGCATATTTATCTAGATCTAAGAATTGTTTCATAACTTTATTATAAGGAAGTGATTAGTATGTTTGTAGATAGGGCTAAAATATTTGTAAAATCAGGCAGTGGGGGAAATGGCTCTGTTTCATTTAGAAGAGAAAAATATGTACCTCGAGGTGGGCCAGATGGTGGAGATGGAGGAAAAGGTGGAGATATCATATTAACAGTAGAGCCAGAAATTACGACACTTTTAGATTTTTCATATAAGAAAAAGTATATTGCAGAGAAGGGTGAAAATGGTTCTGGCTCTAAGTGTTTTGGAAAAAATGGAGAAAATCTATATATAAAAGTGCCTTTAGGAACAGTTGTAAGAGATGTGGAGACAAATAAGATAATGGCTGATCTTTCCCATATCGGAGATAAATATATAGTAGCAAAAGGCGGAAAGGGAGGAAGAGGTAATGTAAGGTTTACCACTGCTGTGAGGCAGGCACCGGATTTTGCTGAACCAGGAATGCCAGGAGAAGAAAGATACATATCCTTGGAACTTAAGATTTTGGCAGATGTAGGACTTCTGGGGTTTCCAAATGTAGGTAAATCAACTCTTTTGTCTGTAGTTACAAAAGCAGCTCCTAAGATTGCAAACTATCATTTTACAACATTATCGCCTAATTTGGGAGTGGTGAATATTCCAGGAATACAAGGTTTTGTTATAGCGGATATACCAGGTATAATTGAAGGAGCGGCAGAAGGAGTGGGCCTTGGGATAGACTTTTTGAGGCATATTGAAAGGACTAGGCTTTTAATACATGTGGTGGACATATCTGGATTAGAAGGAAGAGATCCCTTTGAGGATTTCATCAAGATAAATGAAGAGTTGAAAAAATATGATGTAAAGCTTTGGGATAGACCTCAGATAATTGCAGCTAATAAAGCAGATATGTTGTATGATGATAGTATGTTCCAGAATTTTAAGAAAAAAGTAGAAAGTTTAGGATATAATAAAGTTTTTAAAATATCTGCAGCCACCAGGCAGGGGGTGATAGAACTTATGAAGGAAGCTGCAGCTTCACTTGCTAATATACCTGTAACAGATATGTATATAAGTGAAGAAGACAAATTTATACCAGAGGAAAAGAAGTTTACCTATGAAATAGAAAAACAGGAAAATGTATATTTGATTAAAGGAAGTTTTGTTGACAGGTTATTGGAAAGTATTAATGTAAACGATGCGAACGAATTGAGATATTTTCATAAGGTACTTAAAAATAAAGGAGTTATGCAGCAGTTAATGGATATGGGAATTAAAGATGGAGATGTAGTTAGACTCAATGATTTTGAATTTGATTATATATTATAATGGAGAGAACATAGATGATTAAGAAGGCTATTTTTGGTGGGACTTTTGATCCTATACACAACGGGCATATACATATAGCTTATGAGGCAGTATATAGATTGGGATTAGATAAAATTGTATTTATGCCCACGGGAAATCCACCACATAAGGCAAAAAAGAGCATAACAGATGCTTTTTTAAGATATGAAATGGTAAAGGTAGCTATAAGATCAGAAAGTAAATTTATAGTAAGCAACTATGAAGTAAATAAGCCTACTTTGAGTTATACTTATAGTACCTTGGAGCATTTCAATAATTTGGAATCAGAAACTGAATGGTATTTTCTTACTGGAGCAGATTGTTTGATGAATATAGAAAAGTGGAGTAGAGTGGATAGCATATTTAAGTTATGTAAATTTATAGTATTTAACAGACCGGGTTTTCCTGCATTTACCACAGAAAGTATAAAAAAACAGAAGAAGGAAATAGAAGATAAGTACTCTACTAACATAATATATTTAGATGCTCCTCTATTTGATATTTCTTCTACAGTTATAAGGAACAGTGTAAAGGAAGGAAAAAATATAAACTACTTTTTGCCTGAAAGTGTTTGTAATATTATAAAACAATTAAACCTTTATAAATAGGTTGGATAATTTTTATTTTGGAGTGATATAGGATGTGGAGTGAAGAGGAGATAAAAAAATATTTAAAGGAGAGATTGTCAGAAAAGAGATATGAACACAGCTTGAATGTGAAAAAAACAGCTGTAAAGTTGGCTGAAACCTATAAAGGAGAGGTAGAAAAGGCAGCATTAGCTGGACTTGTACATGATTGTGCAAAACATATGTCAGATGATGAAATTTTAAGTTTGGCAGATAAAAATGGAATTTTTGTGGATGAAGTAAGCAGATTGAACCCAAAGCTTCTTCACGGTAATGTAGGGAGTGTGGTTGCAAAGAAAATCATGGGAGTCTTTGATCAAGAAGTATTGAGTGCTGTAGCTTGCCATACCACTGGGAAAAAAAATATGAATCTTCTGGAAAAAATAATATATATTGCAGATTATATAGAACCTGCCAGAAATTTTCCGGGAGTGGAGGAACTTAGAAAGAAAGCTTTTATAGATCTAGATGGTGCAATACTGGATGCTTTCAATAATACTATTCAAGTAGTGATAAATAGAGGTCAGCTTTTACACTTAAATACCATAGAAGGAAGAAATTATCTGGTATTTCACAGCAGAGAAAGGTAGAATGTAGAGCATATTTATGAGTATAGGAGGTTTTGTAATGAAAAAAGAAATAATAAATACAACTAAGGCTCCTGGAGCGGTAGGTCCTTATTCACAGGCTGTAAAAGCAGGAGGTTTTTTATTTACATCAGGTCAAATTCCTTTAGTGCCAGAAACTGGGGAGTTGATTTCAGAAGATATAAAAAAAGCTACTGAAAGATGTCTTGAAAATATAAAAGCTATACTTGAAGAAGCGGGAACTTGTTTTGAAAATGTAGTTAAGACAACAGTATATATAAAGAATATGTCTGACTTTACAGAGGTAAATGAAGTATATGCAAGATATTTTCAAAAAGACATGCCTGCAAGATCCTGTGTAGAGGTAAAACTTCCCAAGGATGCTCTAGTTGAAATAGAGGTAATTGCATCAATAGACTAATTCAACATATTAAAAGAGTGAACTTTAAAAGGTTCACTCTTTTAAAGCTATATAATAATTTAACAGGAGAGAAGTTAAATGGAGGAAAATAAAATAGTATTTGAAGTTAAAGAAGAAGAACAAGGATTAAAATTAAGGGAGTATTTAAAAGAAATTCAAAAGTTTTCAGGAAGGCTTATAAGAGGAGCAGCTTTAAGTGGAAGAATAGAAATAGATAACAAAAGGGTAAAACTTAATCATATATTAAAGTCAGGAGATGTTATATGTTTTAATCTAGTAAAGGAAGAATCCCAGAATATAACCCCGGAAAAAATGGATATAGAAGTGGTTTATGAAGATAGGGATATAGTAGTAGTAAATAAAAGACCTGGAGTAGTAGTGCATCCTACAAGAAGTTATCCTAGTGGGACTCTGGCCAATGGCCTTATTTATTATTTTAGAAAAAACGGAGAAAATTGTATAGTGAGATTAGTAAGCAGGCTGGACATGGATACTTCTGGACTTATAATAGTGGCAAAAAATCAGTTTGCCCATATGTGCCTATCGAGAGATATGGGAAGTGAAGATTTTGAAAAAAGTTATATTGCGGTTATTCATGGAAAGATGAGAGAAAAACAGGGTATTATAGATTTACCTATATATAGACCAGAAGGAGATGATATAAGGAGAGTTGTGGATAAAAGGGGGCAAAGAAGTATTACACATTATGAAGTTATAGAAGAATTTAAAGATGGTGAGATGTTAAAGCTTATATTAAAAACTGGAAGAACACATCAAATTAGGGTGCATTTAAGCCATTTAAATCATCCTCTATATGGAGATATACTGTATGGAATAGGGGGAGATAATAAATATATAAATAGACAGGCTCTACATGCCTACAAGCTCAAATTTCCTCATCCTAGGGGGAATAAAATATTGGAATTAGAAGCTAATCTACCAGAAGATATTTCACATTTAATAAAAGAGATACAATAAGGCATCTTTTTTATTTTAAGTTTGGATGCCTTATTGTAAATAAAACTATTTTATTTGGAAATAACAAATCTTCTTATGGTAAAAGAAACTACGATGGTTAGTATAACCATAATTGATATAAAAATTATATGTTTGTTTTTTATAATATTTTCTATATGAGTAGAGGCCATTGTTTGTTTTTCATAATGGCTGGAGTTGCTTAGAAGATCTAATTTTCCTATAGTCTTTCCTTTAAAGGATATAGTGGCTTCTTCAACTATTTCTCCGGTATTAAAAAACTTAACTAATAAATTTGAATTTTTCAAGGTGAAACTGGGAACGGCAGTGTCATCTTTATTTTTAATATAGTAAAAATCAGAAGCTGCAATGAGCGGTACAGAGAGATCATTTTTACTATAAGTTGTAACTAAATCTCCTTTTGAATACAATTTTACAAGACTGAAATTGTCAAATCCAAAATTAAACAAAGCTATGGAATCTTGAAAAAAAGTTTTATCTTTATCATGTACTAGGGCTACAATAAGACGTTGACCATTTCTTGTAGCTGCAGATACATAAGAGTGCAGAGATTGTGTGGTGTATCCTGTTTTACCGCCTTCACAGCCACTGTAATAATAAGTTGAGTTTGGTTGTATCAATTTATTTTCATTCCATAGGCCTCTTTCTTGGGCTGATTTATTAGTGGGAGGAATGGTGTAATATAGTGTAGTGGCTATTTTTGAATATTCGGGATTCTTGCATAATTCTCTCATTATAAGGGCTAGGTCTTTTGCAGAAGTTTTGTGTTTTTCATTAAATAATCCACTGGGATTTACAAAGTTTGTATTATAAGCTCCAAGTTCATGGGCTCTTTTATTCATTTTAATTGCAAATTTTTCTGAGGAACCATCTCCTATGTATTCTGCCAGTGCCTCTGCACAATCATTACCAGAAGCCAGCAGTAGGCCATACAGCAGATCTTTTACAGTTACTTCTTCACCTTCGTAAAGCCCTATTCTGCTTCCATCTATCAAAGGTGGATTTTTACCGACTATTACTTTATCGTTTAGATTCGTATTTTCAAGGGTTAAAAGTGCAGTCATTATTTTTGTGGTGGATGCAGGGGGATAGGCGGAGTCAGGATTTTTGGCATATAAAACCTCACCTGTTGCAGCATCCAAAAGTACTGCACTATCGGCTGAAACAGAAGGAAGTGTTTGGGTAGCGTAAACGTTATAGGAATTAGTATAGCAGATAGCTAGAAAAAGTAACATAAATGTAACTATTTTTTTCATTTTTTCCTCCTTTAACATAATCATTAAATATTATATCAAAAAAATAATATAGATGCGACAAATTTTTTTTAAAGTTGTCAATAATTCAAATATAAATTATGTATTTAATATATATTTTATTTTAAATTAAAAATATATAAAGTTCCATATATCCTTAAATTATAGCCATTTTAGTCCAGAATATAATGCAGCTTACATATTTTTATTTTAATATCCAAGAGAAAAAGATATTTTAGGAGGGAAAAAATGAAATATAAAAAGAAAATTATAGGTTCTGCTGTAATTTTAGCAATACTTAGTTTGTTTTTAGTAGTATTTTATATTAATTCGAAACCTGTAGAGGATATATCCAGTAATAAAGAAGAGATATTTAAAGAACAGTCTTCTCCTGCAAATATTAAAGAACAATCTTCAAGTAACATAACTGTTTATATAAATGGAGAAGTTAAGAATCCCGGAGTGTATAAGCTGGAACAAGATAGTAGGGTGGAGGACTTGGTAAAAGCATCTGGGGGCTTTACAAATGAGGCTAATAGTTATAAACTGAATTTGGCTAAAAAGTTAAAAGATGAAGATTATGTATATGTAGATAAGAAGTTAGATAATGAACATGTGCAGCAGCAAAATGGAGAACAGGTAAAGATATCGGAAAATGCAAAAATAAATATAAATACTGCTAATAAGGAAGAATTAAAAACTATACCTGGCGTAGGTGATGTAACTGCACAAAAAATTATGGATTATAGAGAACAAAATGGAGGTTTTTCATCAGTAGAGGATTTAAAAAATATAGATAGAATAGGAGATAAAACTTTAGAAAAAATAAGAGATAAAGTGGATGTAAGGTAAACTGAAATTTCAGATAATTTTAAAATATTTATATGACATACTACTGATGCTTTTAGAAAGTTGAGATGGAGAAGGGTATTTCTTATGAAACCCTATCTCAATTGGATAAAAACTTAATATAATATATATAATTATGGAGGGAAAAACATGTTGTCAAAAGATATGGTGCAATTAGGAAGTAAAAGATCTACTATTAGAGAAATATTTGAATTTGGCAGGAAAAGGGCGGCTATAGTTGGAAGAGATAAGGTATATGATTTTAGTCTGGGAAATCCAAATGTGCCATCACCGAATTCAGTAAAAGATGCAATTTTGGATATATTAGAGCATGAAAAATCTACTGCAGTACATGGATACACCAGCGCGCAGGGGGACGACAATGTAAGAGATACAATTGCAAAGTCCATAAATAAAAAATTTCATACAAATTTTACAAAGGATAATTTATATATGACTGTAGGTGCTGCAGCATCCATAAGTATATGCTTTAAGGCATTAACAAATCCAGGAGATGAATTCATTGCCTTTGCCCCTTTTTTTCCAGAATATAAGTGCTTTGTGGAACAGGGTTCAGGGGGCAAACTTGTAGTTGTACCTGCGGACATAGAAAGTTTTCAAATAAACTTTCCAGAATTTGAAAAGAGAATTAATAAAAATACAAAAGCTGTTATTGTCAATTCTCCCAATAATCCATCAGGAGCTGTTTATTCAGAAGAAACCATATTAAAGCTTGCATCTATTTTAGAGTCTAAATCCAAAGAATATGGACATGCTATATATTTAATATCTGATGAACCTTATAGGGAAATTGCATATGCAGGAATTGAGGTACCTTATATAACCAATTATTATAAAAATACTTTTGTTTGTTATTCTTATAGCAAGTCATTATCCCTGCCAGGAGAGAGAATAGGATATATAGTTGTGCCTGGTGAAATGGATAGCTTTAAAGATACCTATGCTGCTATTTGTGGTGCAGGTAGAATACTTGGCTATGTTAACGCACCTAGTTTATTTCAGAAAGTTGTTGCAAAGTGTGTTGGACAGACTTCTGATATTTCAATATATGAAAAGAATAAAAATCTACTGTATAATGGATTAATAGAAATGGGTTATAAATGTGTAGAACCTCAGGGGGCATTCTATTTATTTCCTCAATCCCTAGAGCCTGATGCAGACTTATTCTGTGAAAGGGCTAAAAAATATGATCTTTTAATGGTACCAGGAGATGATTTTGGCTGTGCTGGCCATGTTAGGATTTCTTATTGTGTAGAGACACAGCAAATTTTAAATGCATTACCTGTATTTAAAAAGTTGGCAGAAGAGTATAAAAAGTAATATTTTATAATGTGAACTTTTAAAGTATGAGTTGTTGTAAAAGGGGATTGTATGATATTGAATACAGTAATTAAACAAATAGCATCATTATTTATAATTTCAGTAATAGGTTTTTACTGTGGGAAAAAAGATATTATTGATGAGAATTTTTCAAATCAACTTTCTAAATTGTTACTAGAGGTAACTCTTCCTCTTTTGATCATATCTTCTTTTAGTTTTACTTATGAAAGGAATATAGTAGATAACATAGTTAAGGCATTTATTTATGCAGTACTTATATTTACCATAACTCCATTAATAGTGAAGCCTTTATTGATAAAGATTGGAAAGGAAAAGAGAGATGTACTTCAGTTTGCTATGGTATTTTCAAACTGTGGTTTTATGGGATTTCCTATAACTCAGAGTATTTTTGGAAATGAAGGAATTATATATGCATCTATATTCAATATGGTTTTTAATATTTTTGTATGGACTTATGGAATAATGTTATTTAGCGAAGTAAAAACTATTAGAGAAGTTGGAAAGATATTAAGAAATCCGGGAATAATATCTGCTTTAATTGGAATTTTAATTATGATCTTTTCTATAAAGGTGCCCTCCGTACTCCAAGATACCATGAAGGCAGTAGGAGGGCTGACTACCCCCATATCCATGCTTATAATAGGAAGTTTATTATCAAAGTCTAATTTTAAAAATCTTATTAATGATGTCAGTATGTATTATGGGAGTTTTATTAAGCTTTTATTTATACCTGCAGCCTTATATATAGTTTCAATTTTTTTAAAAGATAACTCTATAGTTATGAAAACTTTTATCTTAATGCAGGCTATGCCAGCAGGTGCTACAACTTCTCTTTTTGCAGAGAATTTTAATAAGGGAAAAGAATATTCTGTATTTATAGTTTCATTGTCCACACTTTTTTCTATGGCTACAATACCTTTAATAATTAAGTTTTGTTTATGAGAATTTAAAAGTTCTGGTTTATTTTAGTTATATATTAAAGTATATTATAGTATAAATCGATTATTATATGAGGTAATAAATATTATTTGAGGACAAAGTAAAATGAGTTACAATCACTTGATATGGGAAGGTGTTGGGATATGATTAATTGGTATAGACATCCATGGAGTGAAGTGGTAAAAGAGTTAAACAGTAATGTATATTATGGACTGGAGGATGATGAAATAGAACTCTGCAGGGGAAAATATGGGAAAAATAAAATTAGTATGCCCTCTACCAAAGGACTGCTTTATCTTATGTTTATACAATTTAAAGAAATTTGGATTGTATTTTTAATTTTGTGTATGGTTGTATTTGTATATTTCAATATGTTTATATATGGGGCTGTATGCGTAGCTGTTATATTTTTTAATATATTATGTGTAGCACTTGAAAGATATGAAGAAGAAAAAAATATTAAAGAATTGCAAAAATTAAATTTGGGCATGGCTAGGGTAATAAGAAGTGGAAGAACTATAAAAATACCTTCAGAAGAACTTGTAGTTGGTGATATAGTTATTGTAGGGGAAAGAGAAGGAATACCTGCTGATATGAGAATTATAGAAAGTAATGATTTGAAAGTTGATGAATGTTCTGTTACAGGAGAGAATTTTATTTCTGAAAAATATGAATCTAAAATAGATGATAAGGAATTACTTTTGTCAGATATGAAAAATATATTGTTTAAATCCTCCTCTGTGGTTTCAGGAGATGGCACAGGAATAGTGGTGTCAGTGGGCATGGATACACAAGTAGCCAATATAGTTAAGCTTTTAATTGAGGAGGGAACAGAAAAGAAGTCCTTTGGTTTTAGGCTTCATAAAATTTTAAATATGTTTACTTTGATTTCTATAGGGGTTCTTTCTGTGATTCAGTTGATATTGACTTTTATATTTAAACAGAATTTTTATACTAATTTAAAGGATATATCTCTTATATTTTTGAGTTCAATTCCTCAGTTAATGATTATAATTATTTTACTTTCAGGTAGTATACTATTTAGAAAACTGACCAAGAAGAAAATTTTTTTCAAAGACTTATCCAGCTTGGAAAAGCTTTCAAGAGTTTCGGCTATTTGCACGGATAAAGTAGGGGCTTTTTCTAAGAATAGAATGGAAATTGTAAAGGCTTACGACAGTAATGGACTTATCGATATAGATGAAGAAGTTTCAAAAGAAAGTATGGGAAAAAGTCTATATAGAATGCTGAATATAGGCATATTGTGTAATGATATCAGAACTGTTAAAACTAATGTGGAAAATTCAAAAGAAAATTTAGTAGAGTTGGCTTTAGTAAGATTTGGACAACAAAATGGTATTTATAAAGGGGAATTAGAGGAAGCTAATAATAGAATATTTCAAATTTTATTTGACAGTGAAAGGCGCATAATGACAACTGTAAATAAGATGAGCAAAAAGTATAGAGCCAATGTAAAAGGGGCACCGGATTCTATTATAGCTAGATGTACCCATATATTTAAAAATGGTGTGGAAGTTGAAATAACAGATGAAGATATAAAAGCCATAAAAGACTGGAATATTAATATGTCCGGTGAATGCCTATATGTGGTAGGATTTGCTTATAGAAATTTCAATTATGAACCTAGTGTCAAAGAGAATATCGAAAGTAATCTTGTATTTGTAGGATTGATTGGCTTTGATAATATGCTAAAGGAAAATGCAGTGGATTCTATTAAAAAATCCGCAGCTCTTTCTATCAGACCCATTATAATTACAGAAGATAATAAACTTGCGTCACTAGCTATAGGAAAAAAATTAAAGATTGTATCCAGGCTTCACCAAATATTATCTGGAGTAGAAATAGATAATATGACAGAGAGTGAATTTAAACGTATTGGAGAGAAAGTTAATATTTTTTGCAGGGTAAATTCAAAGCACAAGGTGCAGATAGTAAAAGCGTTAAAAGGTTATGGTTATGTTACCGCCATAACAGGATGGAAACTTACTGACTTACCCGCCCTTAAAATATCTAATGTGGGAATAACAAATACAAAAAGTAAAATAGTGAAGAGATTATGTGATATATTTACTGATAATATGGATTTTATGACTATTTTAGGTACTATAGAAGATTCAAGAAAAATAATGAAAGTATTTAAGAAAATAATTGTATATATTATAAGCTGTAATTTTGCACTTTTAACCTTTCTAATAGGAAGTTTCTTGTTTAATTTTCATATTATAAATAATATTATGGCAGAATCCTTTTGGTTTAACAGTATACTTATGTTTTTATCTGTTTTAGCTCTTATATGTCAATATAAAGAGGAAGAGGGAGATTATACATACTATTCTATTGATAAAAGCATAGTTACAGATAATTTTGTGTTTACTATAACTGGTGGATTTCTAATGGGAATTGTGGCCTTTATAGGTTTTTATATAGGTAGTTTATATAAAGTTCAATTTGCCCTTTTGAATTCCCTCTGGATTTTAAATACCTGTGCAGTAATATTTACCTACAGCTTTTCAAGTAGGAAGTTTTTTAAAAATAGAATATCAAATTCAATTATAATTATAAATACACTTATTCAATTTATAATAACGTCAATTGTAAGTAACTTTATGATTTTATATAATAGCATTTATTTAAAAGTATTTCTAATAAGTATTTTAATATGGGCTGTTTTCTGTATTTTTTATAAATTTCAAAGGGAGGAATTTGTTTAAACTGTTATTTTTGGGGATAAAATGATAACAGGAGGTGGTTTTTTGTATGGCAGATATATTGTAAAAAGGCCACTAGCATTTTATTCTATTTCCTTGGGGGCGGGCTGTGTATCCGCCATAACATTTCTGGATAATATTTTTATAGCAGCGGTGCTCGCTGTTTCTTTTTTTATTATGTTGTTATTAACTTTGGAAATTAAGTTTTGTATTCTCAATATATTATTTTTTATTTTTGGAACGGTATCCTTTAATATATATTTTTATATTGATATTAAAGAAGTTATTGAAATCAGAATAGTGGAAAAAAAGGATTATTATTTTATAGGGGATCTTAAGGGAAGAAAAATTATATTGAATGGCAAGGTTAATCTACTTGAAGAAGGACAAAAAATAAGGGCACATGGCAGTTTTAAAAGGAATCCTTACATAGAGAAGGGTATAGTGGGAAATTACACTTTGAAGCAATATAAAATATGTAAAAGTGATATAATACAGGGCATTTATATATTTAAAAAGAATATATATGAAAGATTTAAAAAGTACATAGGGGAAAACAGGGCAGCTATGGTTATGTCTCTTTGTTATGGAGAAACTGGTTATATGAGTGACAATCAAATGGAGGAGTTTCAAAAGCTTGGAATAATCCATGCTGTGAGTGTATCCGGTTTTCATATGGCTATAATATATAAGGTATTGGAGTTTATATTTGGCCTTAAAGTTGCTGTAGGCATATCAAGCTTATATGTGATTTTCACAGGTATGGGTGCTGCTACAATGAGATCTTTTATAATGATATTAATATTTAAGTTATCTAAAATATTTTTTAAAGAATATGACAGCATATCTTCTTTAAGTTTATCAGCTTTGATCTTAATGGCTGTAAAACCTTATTATATAGTAAATATTGGATTTGGACTTTCTTTTCTGGCAACTCTCGGAATGATATTATACAATAAAAAAATTTATAGAAAGTTATTTAAGTTGCCTACTAAAATTGCCAGCAATATAAGTCTTAGTTTAAGTTCACAAATATTTTCCATGCCATATATAGCTTTTACCATTGAAAACTTTAGTTTTGGGTTTATAGCGGGAAATTTATTTCTGATTCCTTTATTTTCGCTTGTAGTAATTTTAGGAAATGCAGCACTGTGTGTGTATCTTATTAAACCTGTATTTAAGCTTGTTTCATGGATTATAAATTTTATTTTTGTCTTGGAAGAGATACTCAACACAATTATTTTAAAGTTCTGTCCTGATATAATTTATTTAAGATATGTAGATGGAATATTTATAATTGTAATCTATATAAGTTTTATTATGTTCAGGAAAGGATATAAAAGGTTTAAGTATGTACCTATAGTTTGCACAGTTCTGATTTTGTTTCAAAGTTATGTTTTTATTCCTACCATAGCTTTTATGAATAACATAAATGGGGAGGGTATAATTATAAAAAAGGGTTTTAACAGGGCTTTTATATGCAATTATGACTATGTTAATACTCAGTGGATAAGGGATATAAAGGATAGGGAAGATGTAGAAAATATAATAACCAATCCCGAAGAAAATTTTATATATAAAGTAGGTAAAGATATGTATTTGAAAGTGTGTCATAACACGGATGATAATATAAAGATTAAATTTTATAATGGACATAAGGAATTTAACTTTTTGTTGACCAAGTATTACAAAGAATCTGTAGAGATTTTCAAGAAAGATAATTATGTATACATACCTAAGGCAAAATTACATAATAAATATGATGATAGCAAGCATAAAAAGTTGTCATTAAAGGATGAAGAAAATGTGAAATATGGTATAATACTAAATAGGCTTTTTAAAGTGAAATAATAGTTCATTCTATTTAAATAAAATGGAAGTGATTATAAATGATAGATGTATTTACTTTTGAGAAAAATTTAAAAAAAGGCAATATAGAAAATTGTTATCTATTTTGTGGAATAGATGAATTTGTTATAAAAGAGAATATAAGAAAATTAGTTGGGAAAATTATAAAACCTGATTTTATCGAATTTAATTATATAAAATTTGATGGAAGTTCTCTTGAAAGTTTTGATCCTGTAATAAATGCCTGTGAAACACTGCCCTTTATGAGTGAAAGAAAGGTGGTACTTGTATATAGGGCTGCTTTTATAAGTGGTGAGCAGAACAATAAAAGTAAACTTCTTTATGAATTTGACAGCATACAAAATTATTTAAAGAATGTACCTAAGCATTGCGTTTTGATATTGTATTATTTATTTAAAAATAAAAGGGATAAAATAAGTAAGAAGATATATGGGTTTGATAAGCACTTGTGTATAGTAAGAACTGATAAAATGAAAGGGTACCAGCTAGAAGATAAAGTTCAAAATTTTTTCCATGAAAGAGGTAAAGATATAAAAAAGGTGGATCTTAGAATATTTTGTAGTCTTATGAATGAGAACAATTTGAGTATGATAGAAAATGAGGTTGAAAAGTTATGCTGTTATACCTATGGAAGAAATATAGAAAGAGAAGATATTAAAAAGGTATTCTTAAAAAGTAGCGAAGAAGATATATTTGATCTTGTAAATGCCATATCCAATAAGAAAGTAAAAGATGCACTTAACATATTAAATGAACTTATTTATGAAGGTGTCAAGATAAACTATATTCTGTCTATGATAGAAAGACAGTTTAATATTTTATTGAAGATAAAATTACACCTGGAATGTGGAAGTACCAAAAAAGAAATTATGGAAAGATTAAATATTAGATCGGAATACGGATACAGTATTATGTTGAATCAGAGTAAGAAGTTTACCTTGAACCAGTTAAAAAGAGCCGTAGAAGCATGTTTAAATACAGAAGAAAAATTAAAAAGTCTGTCTACAGATGGAAAAATTGAAATAGAGCTTCTAATAATAAATACAGCAGCATAATAAATAACCGGCAAATACCGGTTTATTTATTATGCTGTTAATTTATTTAATTTCAAAGCCAACTTAGATTTATTTCTAGATGCTTTATTTTTGTGAATTACACCTTTTGATGCTGCCATATCCAAAGCTTTTACAGTTGCAGTAAAGCTAGCTTTAGCTTCTTCTACATTTCCACTTTCAACTGCAGCTAAAAATTTCTTTATAGTAGTTTTTAATGAAGATTTTATAATCTTATTTCTAAGTGTCTTAGTTTTTATAACCTTTATTCTCTTCTTTGCAGACTTTATGTTTGCCATGCTTTCACCCCCTTATTAATTATTAGATCTCAACAGCCTTGGGGAAATTTACCAATGAGTTCATTATATTTAACAAATGCTATTATAACATTAAATTTTAACCACTTCAAGGGTAAATTTGATAGCTTTGATTTATTCAGAAGGTACCATTTCTAATACTAATTCAAGATATTACTTAATATATTCTGAACTTTGTATGGGAGTATACTGAAGGAGAAAATAAGCAATAATAATTGTATATGTAGAAAAGGAATGAAATTAAATTCTAATGTTAATCTATAAATGGAGAGTGGTACATAAATGTTTAGTATAAGAACGGATTTAGCAGTAGAAGCTAAAGAAATATGTGAAAAAAAGATTGGGAGTAACATTCCAGGAGTGGAAATAGAAGAAAAAATGGAGGAAAATATAAAGGTAACTTATGTAAATATAGTGGAAGATGTAGGGGAAAAGTTTATGGGAAAACCCAAGGGGTCTTACATAACCATAGATATGCCCGAATTTACCCATTATGACGGAGATATGAGAGATAAAGTAAGTATGGTAATGGGTAAGGTATTATCTGGAGTAATAAATGTAGATGGAAGTATGACAGCTATGGTGGTAGGACTTGGCAATTGGAATATAACGCCGGATGCTCTAGGACCTAAAACAGCCTCTAAATTAATGGTCACCAGACATTTGAAGGAGCTGGTACCTGATAAAATAGATGAGGGAATAAGACCGGTATGTGTCATCTCACCGGGGGTTTTAGGAATTACCGGTATTGAAACGGGGGAAATCATAAAGGGGGTTGTAGATAAAATAAAGCCTAATATTATAGTGTGTATAGATGCATTGGCCTCCAGAAAGATGGATAGAGTAAATACTACAATACAAATAGGCAATACAGGAATATCTCCAGGTTCTGGCATAGGAAATAAAAGAATGGAATTAAGTGAAAAAACTTTAGGGGTTCCTGTAATAGCCATAGGAGTACCTACAGTAGTGGATGCAGCTACTATGGCAAATGATACCATTGATTTAGTTTTAGATGAAATGATAGATCAGAGTGAAAAGGGAAAGGAATTTTATAAGGTGTTGAAATCCATAGATAAGGAGGAAAAACAAAAAATGATAAAAGAAATATTGGAACCCTATGGAGAAAATATAATGGTAACACCTAAAGATGTGGATTTAGTTATAGATTCAATTTCAAAAATTATTGCAAATGGAATAAATATAGCGCTGCAGCCTGCTCTGGATTTAGATGATATAAATACATTCTTAAATTAAACTTTAATTTGTGTCAAGAAGTAAATACATTTGTTGGCATTAGATTAAGTAATAAATCTAATCCACCTCTCATATAAATTAACAGTAATAAGTTTACGAGAGGGGGGAAAGCTGCTTTGAAGAGTTTAAAGCAGAAGGAATTGAATTACAGAAGAAAGAGTTTCAAAGGTAAATCCAAGTTGGAAATATGTATGCTGGCAGTAACCATAATACTAGTTATCATTTTGCCTTGCATGGTAAAAGCTAATTCATACAGCAGTGATAAAAAGAGGAATATGTTTTATGTTCAAGTTTTAAATTACACCTTGTCCACTGTAAAAGTCACCTCTTTTTCAGAAGATGATATGGCAGAAAATAGTTTTTCCATAAGAAATACAGCTTTGAAAATGATAGGATTAAATACTGGTAATGTACTGTCGCTTTTAGGAAAGGAAATGGCTTTTTTGGATTTAAATGACTCAAGGGATGTGAGTTTTAATGAATTCAAATTAGAAGATAAAGAGATTAAGAAAAGCAGTGATGCATCAAATGCTGACAGCCAGAATGATTTGAATTTGGAAAACAAAACTGCAACTTTATATAATTCAAGTCTTAAAAAGACTTTAGATACCAGCAAACCCGAGGTGCTTATATATCATACCCACACCACGGAAAGCTATAAACCAGGAGAAGCAAACAGTTTTGATAATACACAAAATGTTTGTGCTGTGGGAGATGTAATAGTTAATGAACTCCAAAATAATTATGGCATATGTGCCATAAATGACAAAACGGTTCATGATGCGGAGGCTTATACTCAAAGTTATGCAAGATCTTCTGTAACTTTAGATAATTATTTAAAAAAATATGGAGATTTTAAACTTATAATAGACCTTCATAGAGATTCTGTGGAGGATAAAAAGGCAGTTACTGCCAGATTAAATGGAGAAAATGTATCTAAATTTATGTTGGTAATGGCTAGAAAGAACCCTCACTTTGACAAAAATATGATTATGGCAAATAAAATAATAGAAACTTCTAATAATTTATTTCCTGGACTTGCAAAAGGCATCTGTTATTATAATTATGGGACTAGGTATTTTAATCAGGACAGAAGTAATAATGCAGTACTTATGGAAATAGGAGCCGATATAAATACATCTGATGAATCTAAAGCTACAGGCAAATACGTGGCCAGGATAATAGCAGAAATACTTAATAAGTAAAATTTGTATAAAATTCATAAAAAGGATCATCCTTATAATGTAAACATTGTTTGTTATGGGGGTGATTTTTGTGAGTAAAAAAAGGTTTATGATGATAATTACAATTTTTATAATAATAATTTTTTCAGGATTTACAATTGTCAGTGCAAGGCTGCCTGAATTTATAAAAGATAATTCAAGTTTTAAAATAAATTGTTCCCTTTCGCCTTTTTATTTCAAGGTGGATATGGGAGAATATTCTTTATGTATAGATAATAAAATAGGATATAATTTTAAAAACGGTACAAAAAAACTTGTAAATTTCATAGGAGAGGAGATTCATTCTGGAATTTCCAAGGTTTCAGACGGAACGGAACATATACTTGAAAACATAGAAGATAAATTTACTAAATAATAGGCTTTTCACTATATATACGTTATGATATAATTTACTGTAGCTATCCATGTAGTTAGTAATATTGGAGGAAAATAGTATGCACACCGAGAGACAAAAATATATAAGAAATTTTTCTATAGTAGCTCATATAGATCACGGTAAGTCTACTTTGGCAGATAGGCTAATTGAAAAGACAGGAACGCTTACTGAAAGAGAAATGGATTCCCAAGTACTTGATAATATGGAATTGGAAAAAGAGAGAGGTATAACTATAAAATCTCAAGCTATAAGGCTTATATATAAAAGGGAAAATGGAGAAGAATATGTATTAAACCTCATAGATACGCCGGGACATGTGGATTTTAATTATGAAGTTTCAAGGAGTCTTGCAGCTTGTGAGGGAGCAATCCTAGTGGTAGATGCTACTCAGGGGATTCAGGCTCAAACTCTGGCAAATTGCTACTTGGCAATGGAACATGATCTTGAGGTACTGCCTGTAATAAATAAAATAGATCTTCCAAGTGCCAGGGCTGAGGAAGTAAAAGAAGAAATAGAAGATGTCATAGGCATAGAAGCTTCTGAAGCTCCTCTTGTCTCTGCAAAGACAGGCCATAATATAGAGCAGGTGCTGGAAGCAATAGTGAATAAAATACCACCTCCACAGGGGGATGAGAATGCACCCTTAAAAGCACTTATATTTGATTCAAATTATGATAGTTATAAGGGAGTAGTTTGCCATATAAGGGTAAAGGAAGGCAGCATAAAACCTGGAGATGAAATAAAGCTTATGGCTGCTGGAAAGATATACGAAGTTACAGAAACAGGTATATTTGTTCCAAGTTTTATGCCAAGAGGTGAATTAAAAGCGGGAGATGTGGGATATTTTACTGCCTCCATTAAAAATGTGAGAGATGCTAGGGTAGGTGATACTGTAACTGGAGCTAAGAATCAGGCAAAAGAACCTTTAAAGGGATATAGACCTGTAATTTCCATGGTATACAGTGGTATATATCCTGTAGATGGGGCAAAATATGGAGAGTTAAAGGAAGCACTGGAAAAACTTCAGGTAAATGATGCAGCTTTAAATTTTGAGCCGGAAACCTCTGTAGCATTAGGCTTTGGATTTAGATGTGGATTTTTGGGATTATTACATATGGATGTCATACAGGAAAGGATAGAGAGGGAATTTAATTTGGACATAATAACCACAGCTCCCTCTGTTATATATAAAATAGGAAAAACAGATGGTACAGTAGTGGAACTCACAAATCCTACCAATATGCCTCTTGTTCCAGAAATAGAGCATATGGAGGAACCTATAGTAAAAGCTTCTATAATAACTCCTTCTGAGTATGTAGGAGCGGTTATGGAACTTTCACAAAATCGCAGAGGGGTATTTAGGGATATGCAGTATATTGAAACTACAAGAGTATCCTTAAATTATGATATACCCTTAAATGAAATAATATATAACTTTTTTGATGTTTTAAAATCAAGAACCAGAGGATATGCATCTTTAGACTATGAGCTAAAGGGCTATAAGTCGGCTAAACTGGTGAGGCTTGATATACTTTTAAACGGAGATATAGTAGATGCATTGTCTATGATTGTTCCAGAGGAAAGAGCCTATGAAAGAGGAAGAGACGTAGCTGAGAAGTTGAAAGGCATAATTCCAAGGCAACTTTTTGAAATACCTATACAAGCTGCTGTGGGTGGAAAAATTATAGCAAGAGAAACAGTTAAAGCTATGAGAAAAGATGTACTTGCAAAATGTTATGGAGGAGATATATCAAGAAAGAGAAAATTACTTGAAAAACAAAAAGAAGGAAAAAAGAGAATGAGACAGGTAGGAACGGTGGAAATTCCGCAGGAAGCATTTATGGCTATACTGAAAACTGAAGAATAAGAGGTTATGATATGTATGGTAATAAAGAGGAAGTAAATTATAATAAGCCTATATCTTTATATATACATATTCCATTTTGTAAGAAAAAGTGTCTGTATTGTGATTTCCCCTCCTACAGTGGAAAAGAAAATCTTATGATTGATTATTCAAAGGCATTGGCCAAAGATATAGAAACTATAGGAAGCAGGGAAATAAACACTATATTTATAGGTGGGGGAACTCCCACCTATTTATCTTTGGATGCATGGTATAATATATATAGAGCCGTAGAAAAGCTGAATATTACCAAAGACTTGGAATTTACAGTAGAAGCAAATCCAGGCACTTTTACCAAAGAAAAACTCATATTCTTAAGGAATATGGGAGCAAACAGGTTAAGTATAGGTCTTCAGGCCTGGCAAAATAATATCCTTAGAAACTTGGGAAGAATTCATACCTTGGAGGATTTCTTAGAAGGATATAAAATGGCAAGGAGTTTAGGCTTTTCAAATATAAATGTAGATCTTATATTTGGACTTCCAGGGCAAACTTTGGATATATGGAAAAGTTGTCTTAAAAATGTAGTTGGAATTTTACCGGAGCATATATCCTGCTATAGTCTTATTATAGAAAAAGGTACACCTTTTTATAATTTATATGAAGAAAACAGGTTAGATCTTCCTTCTGAAGAAGAAGAAAGGGAAATGTATAATTTTGCTTTGGAGTTTCTTTTTAAAAAAGGGTATAAACAGTATGAAATATCTAATTTTTGCAGGGAGGATAATGTATGCAGACATAATCTGGTATACTGGGATTTAAATCAGTATATAGGTTGTGGTTCAGGTGCACATTCCTATGTAAAAGGGTATAGGTATAGAAACACAGAAAATATAGAACAATATATTTTGGAAGGTACAAGGGGAAGATTTTTAAGATTGGATAAATATAAGAATTCTATTTATAATGATATGGAAGAGTTTATGTTTATGGGTCTTAGAAAAGCAAAGGGAATATCTATAAATGACTTTAACAATAGATTTAGTAAAAACATTTATTCAGTATATGGAAATGTAATATCTAAATATATAAACAATAAAATGTTAATATTAAAAGATGATAGACTATATTTAAGCGGGAGAGGAATAGAGATATCTAACAGTATAATGTGTGAATTTATATTGAGTTAATTTAATTATATTAGATATTTTGAGAAAACATGAGAAAAAATCATGAATTCAGTTTTAAACCTGGTAAACTAAACTATTTACTTAAATAATATAATTTATATGATGTTGACAAAAAAAATTATGAGTGATATTTTTTAATCATGGTAATTAGCACTCAATGCTAACGAGTGCTAATAAAGAGGTGATGTTATGGAAATAGATGAGAGAAAAATAAGAATACTTCAAGCCATAGTAAATGATTATATAAATACAGCAGAACCCGTAGGATCTAGAACCATAGCTAAAAAATACAATTTAGGTGTAAGTTCGGCTACTATACGAAATGAAATGTCTGATCTTGAGGAAATGGGGTATTTGGAGCAGCTTCATAGTTCTTCAGGAAGAATACCTTCCAATAAGGGTTATAGACTATATGTAGATGAACTAATGCAAATACCCAATTTAACTCCTGAGGAACTTTATATAATAAAGAGCCAGATAATAGATGCAACTTTATTTGAAGTGGATAAGATAATAAAGCAGGCTGTTAATCTTTTGTCAGAATTGACAAAGCTTACTTCCATAGTAAAGGCACCCTCTATTAAAAAGGGACGTATAAGGCATATACAACTGATAAATATAGAATCCAGTAAAAATATACTATTAGTAATTATAGTAGACAGTGGGGTTATAAAAAATAATTTGATAAAGGTTGGTAAGGCTATTTCAGAAAGTGTTCTTGCCAAACTGAGTAATATATTGAATGCCAGACTTAAAAATTTAACTGCAGAACAGATAAACTTAAAAGTTATAAATGATCTGAGAATAGATTTAAAGGGCTATGAAGACATATTCAATAATATAATATCTGCCCTATATGAAAGTTTAAATAGCGTAGATAATTCTCAAATATATATGCAGGGTACTACTAATATATTTAACTATCCGGAATATAAGGACATAGAAAAGGCAAGAGGATTTTTGTCTATGCTGGATAATAAAGACAAGGTGAGTGGATTATTAAACAGTGCTTCAAATATTTCAGTAAAGATAGGTGAAGAGAATTATATAGAAGGTGCAGAAAATTGCAGTGTAATCTGTTCAGTTTATAGTTTGAATGGAAGACCTATAGGGGAAATTGGTGTAATAGGACCTACGAGAATGCCTTATTCAAAAGTTATATCAATATTAGAAAATGTAGTTAAGGAAATGAATTATATATTAAACCATACTTATTCAGAGGAAAAGTAGTTGATTTTTTGATTTCCAATATGGTTTTAAACTGCCTAGCATAGTGATGTAAACTAGTTGTTTAAGTAGTGATAAAATATTAGATTGGAGGAAGTTTTTAAAATGTTAAAGGAAGAAGATAAAAATACACCAGATTTTCAAAATGATGTGGAGAAAGATAAAGAAAATATGGATTTTCAGGATAATGAGAACTTGGAAAATGATAAAGATGTGGATTTAGAAATGGAAGAAGATAAGGCAGAAAATTTAGAAGAAGATGAAGTTTCAAAGGAAAATTCAGAAGAGGAATTAAAGAATGAGAATATTAAATTAAAATCTGAAAATGAAAAAATCCATATTCAATTTGAAGCTCTGCAAGATAGGCTGTCAAGAACTGCAGCGGAATATGATAATTTCAGAAAAAGGACAGCTAAGGAGAAAGAGGCTATTTATTCTGGTGCCTGTAAAGACATATTAAAAGAACTATTGCCCGTTCTGGATAATCTTGAAAGAGCTGTAGAAGTAGAAGGGGATATAGATGACTTGAAGAAAGGTGTAGAGATGACAATAAGGCAATTTAAGACTGCATTTGAGAAATTAAATGTAGAGGAGATTTCTACGGAAGGAGAGTTTGATCCTAATATTCATAATGCAGTTATGCATATAGAAGATGATAAATATGGCAAAAATTCTATTGTAGAGGTGTTTCAAAAAGGATATAAAAGGGAAGATAAAGTAATAAGGTATAGTATGGTTAAAGTGGCAAATTGAATTTTTAACATGTAAAGCTAAATTATATAAATAAGATGTATACAGGACAAATTTCAACTGATAAAATTAGGAGGTAGATTAACATGTCAAAAGTAATAGGTATTGATTTAGGAACAACAAATTCTTGCGTTGCGGTTATGGAAGGTGGGGATCCGGTAGTAATAGCAAATTCAGAAGGTGCAAGAACGACTCCCTCTGTAGTGTCTTTTCAGGCAAATGGAGAGAGATTGGTAGGGCAGGTTGCTAAAAGACAATCCATAACAAATCCTGATAAAACCATAATCTCAATAAAGAGGGAAATGGGAACAAATCATAAAGTTGATATAGATGGAAAACAATATACACCACAGGAAATATCAGCCATGGTACTTCAGAAAATAAAAGCAGATGCAGAGGCTTATTTAGGAGAAACTGTTACCCAGGCGGTTATAACAGTACCTGCATATTTTAATGATAGTCAGAGACAGGCAACTAAAGATGCAGGAAAAATTGCAGGACTTGAAGTGCTTAGAATAATAAATGAACCTACAGCTGCAGCTCTTGCCTATGGAATGGATAAAATGGATACCAACCAGAAAATATTTGTATATGACTTAGGAGGAGGTACCTTTGATGTATCCATATTAGAACTTGGAGATGGTGTATTTGAAGTTAAAGCCACAAATGGAGATACTCATTTGGGGGGAGATGATTTCGATAAGAAGATAATAGACTATATAGCAGATACTTTTAAAGCTGACAATGGAATAGATTTAAAGAATGATAAAATGGCACTTCAGAGATTGAAGGAAGCTGCAGAAAAAGCTAAAATTGAATTATCATCTTCAACTCAGACCAACATAAACTTGCCATTTATTACAGCAGATGCCACAGGACCAAAGCATATAGATATGAGTTTAACAAGGGCAAAGTTCAATGAGCTTACACAGGATCTGGTTGACAGAACAATAGAACCTATGAAAAAGGCATTAAATGATGCAGGACTTACAATAAATGACATAAATAAAATTATATTGGTAGGTGGGTCTACAAGAATACCGGCTGTTCAAGAGGCGGTTAAAAGTTTTACAGGTAAAGAACCATCTAAAGGGGTTAATCCTGATGAGTGTGTAGCTATGGGAGCAGCTATCCAGGCGGGAGTTTTAACTGGAGATGTAAAAGATGTATTACTTCTTGATGTAACTCCGCTTACTCTTGGAATTGAAACTTTAGGAGGAGTTGCTACTCCTTTAATTGAAAGAAATACTACAATACCTACTAAAAAGAGTCAGGTATTTTCAACTGCGGCAGATGGCCAGACTTCAGTGGAAATTCATGTAGTTCAAGGAGAAAGACAAATGGCTGCAGATAATAAGACCCTTGGAAGATTCACTCTCTCAGGTATAGCTCCAGCTCCAAGAGGAGTACCTCAAATTGAAGTTACTTTTGATATAGATGCAAATGGTATAGTAAATGTATCTGCAAAAGATAAAGGAACTGGAAAGGAAGCTAATATTACAATTACGGCTTCTACTAATTTAAGTAATGATGAAATAGATAAGGCTGTAAAGGAAGCTGAAAAATTTGAAGAGCAAGACAAGAAGAGAAAAGAATCTATAGAGATAAAAAATAATGCAGATCAGGTAGTATATCAGACAGAAAAGACTTTAAAAGACTTAGGAGATAAAGTTTCAAGTGAAGATAAAAAAACTATAGAAGAAAAGGCTGAAGCTGTTAAGAAAGTCAAAGATGGAGATGATCTTGAAGCGATTAAAAAAGCTACGGAAGATCTAACACAGACTTTCTATGGAATCTCCTCAAAAATATATAGTCAAAATGCCCAGCAGGGAGCAGATGGAGGGGCGAATCCAGGAGGAGGAACCACAGGGAATACAGATACCAAAGATGATAATGTAGTTGATGCAGACTACAAAGTAGACGATGATAAATAATATTTCTCTTCACGATTATATAATAGATGTGTATAATAGTAATAGTTAAGGGATGAGTTTTTAGCTCTTCCCTTAATTTAAGTAGAGATTGTAATTTATACTTTTGTTTTAGGTGGTGAAAAACACAAAAATGGCAAAAAAAGATTATTATGAAATTCTGGGACTGGATAAGGCAGCCAGTGATCAGGATATAAAAAAGGCTTTTAGAAAATTAGCATTAAAATACCACCCAGATAGAAATCCAAATGATAAGAAAGCAGAAGAGAGATTTAAAGAAATAAATGAGGCATATCAAGTACTTACAGATCCACAGAAAAAAGCTCAATATGATCAGTTTGGTACCACTGATTTCAATAATGGTGGAGGATTTCAAGGAGGATTTGGAGGATTTGATTTTTCAGATCTGGGGGGATTTGGAGATATATTTGACTCTTTCTTTGGAGGTGGATTTTCTTCTGGAAGAAGAAAAAATGGACCGGAAAGAGGTTCTGATCTTGAATATACATTAAGTTTAACCTTTGAGGAAGCAGTTTTTGGTGTGGAAAAAGAGGTACCTGTGACCAGAAATGAAAGATGTGAGGCTTGTGGTGGTACAGGGGCAAAAAAAGGAAGCCATCCTCATACCTGTAACAAGTGTAATGGTACAGGACAGGTTAGAAATCAAAGAAGTACCCCTCTTGGAAATTTTGTTACTATGACTACCTGTGATAAATGCGGGGGCAAGGGTACCATAATAAAAAATCCATGTGAAGAATGCAGTGGCAAGGGTACAGTAAGAAAGCATAGAAAGATAAAAGTAAAAGTTCCTGCAGGAGTGGATACAGGTAATATAATACCTTTAAGAGGACAAGGGGAACATGGTAAAAATGGAGGTCCTTCAGGAGATCTTTATATAAATTTACGAGTTTCTCCCCATAGTAAATTTAAAAGAAAGGGATTCGATATTTACTTAGATACACATATTAGCTTTGGAAAAGCGGCACTTGGAACTAGTTTAAAGGTTCCATCCATAGATGGAGATGTTAAATATGACATTCCTCCTGGAACTCAGCCAGGAACTGTATTTAGATTGAAGGGAAAAGGAGTTCCTAAAGTTGATGGAAGAGGTAGGGGAGATCAATACGTCAATGTAATTGTAGATGTACCTAAAAATTTAAATCAAAAACAAAAAGAAGCCCTTATGATGTTTATGGAAGCTAGTGGAGAAATTCAGCCAAGAGATGGAGAAAGAAAATCATTTATTGATAAATTATTTAAAAATGATTCCAAATAGGATTTTAAAGTTATAATAAGTAAGTATACTGACAGTTTTCGGTGTTGATGCTGCTAGTATACTTACTTGTGTAGAAGGGAGCAATATATGAATAAGGAATGGATAGAAGTTTCCATAGTTGTAAGCAGCGAAGCAGTAGAGGCCGTTTCTGGAATATTATACAATACAGAAGTTGAAGGTATATCCATAGAAGATACAAAAGATATAGAATTTAAGAAAAAACATCCTGGAGACTGGGATTATTTTGATGAGAGTCTGTTGAAAGTTGAAGAAGGAGCAGTGATTAAAGCCTATTACAGAGAAAGTGAAAGTTTTTCTAGTTATTTAGAATATATAAAAGAGAGTGTAAATAATTTAGAAGATTTGGGAATAGATAAAGGAAAAGGCTTGGTTGTAGCGAATAGAGTAAATGAAGAGGACTGGGAAAATGGATGGAAAAAGTACTATAAGCCCTATAGAGCTGGAGAAAAAATAGTAATAAAGCCTATTTGGGAAGAGTATGAAAATAAAGCTCAGGATATAGTGGTGGAAATTGATCCGGGTATGGCCTTTGGTACCGGTACTCATGAGACTACGAGAATGTGTATAAAGGCCTTGGAAAAGTATGTTAAACCTCACTCAAATGTGCTTGATATAGGAACGGGTTCTGGAATATTAGCTATAACTGCCTCCAAACTCGGAGCAAAGAAAGTTACTGCAGTGGACTTAGATCCTGTAGCTGTGGAATCTGCCTTAAAAAATATAAGTTATAATAACATAAAAAATATAGAGGTATTTCAAGGAAATCTTATGGAAGATGTTCATGGAAAGACGGATATTATAGTTATAAATATAATTGCAGATGTTATCCTTTCTCTTACAGAAGAAGTTAAAAAGTTTTTGGCTCCACAAGGAGTTTTTATATGTTCAGGTATAATAATAGACAGAAAAGAAGAAGTGGCTGAAAATCTTAGGAATAATGGATTTTTTATAAAGGAAATAAATAAAGATGGTGAATGGGTATGTATAGTGTCAACCATGAAGTGATTTTTATGGATAAAAAAGGTGATTTACCATGAATAAATTTTTTGTGTCAGAAGAGAATATAAGTTTTAATACAGCATACATTAAGGGGGATGACTTAAAACATATACATAAGGTACTTAGGCTGAAAGAAGGAGATAAGGTAAACATAAATAACTGCTATGGGAAAGAATTTTTAGGAATAATAGATAGCATAGAAAAAGATAAGGTTACGGTAAATATTGTAGAAGAACTTAAATTATATAACGAGAGTCCTGTTAAAGTATATTTGTTTCAAGGTATGCCAAAATCTACTAAAATGGATCTGATTGTACAAAAAGCTACTGAACTTGGAATATGGGAAGTGACCCCTATAATTACCAATAGAGTAGTGGTAAAAGGCGATTTTAAAGAATCTAAAAGAGTAGACAGATGGAATAAAATTGCACTGGAGGCTTGCAAACAATGTAAAAGAAGTATAATACCTACTGTAAAGTCTCCTATTTATTTTGAGGAACTTTTAAATTATTTGTCCCATATGGATTTAATTATAGTCCCTTATGAAATGGAAAAGTCTGTTGGGATAAAAAAAGCAATAGATTCTATAGAATATACAGATTCTATAGGGGAAATAGCCATTGTAATTGGTCCAGAGGGAGGATTTGAAGAAGAAGAAATAGAAGAACTTAAAAGTATTAATTCTAAAATAGTAACTCTTGGCCCTAGAATACTTAGAACAGAAACTGCGGGATTTGTATGTATGACACTTCTTATGTATGAATTGGGAGATTTAGGAGGTTTTTGTTAAGTGGAACCAATTAACACAAATAGAGTAGATTTAACACTTTCAGGCGGTGAATTTTTTTATCTATATGGCAGAAAAAAAAGAGTAGCTATAGCAACTCTCGGCTGCAGAGTAAATCAATATGAAACTGAAGCTATGGCTGAAAAATTTATTGAAAAAGAGTATGAACTTGTAAATTTTGAAGAATATGCAGATGTTTATGTGATAAATACATGTACAGTAACAAATATGGGAGATAAAAAATCAAGGCAGATGATACACCGTGCTAAAAGGAAAAATTCCAGTGCTGTAATTGCTGTAGTGGGTTGTTATTCACAAATTGCACCAGAAAAAGTATCTAAAATAGAGGGAGTAGATGTGGTTTTAGGAACTAAAAATAAGGGAGACATACTTTATTTTGTAAATAAAGCCTTTAAGGATGAAAAAAAGATAATAAAAGTAAATAATGTATTAAAAAATAAAGTGTTTGAGGATTTAAATATAAGAGAATATCAACATAGAACAAGGGCGTTTTTAAAAATCCAAGATGGGTGTAACAGATTTTGTTCCTATTGTCTTATACCTTTTGTAAGAGGACCTGTGTGTAGTAAAGAACCTGATAAAATTATAGAAGAAGTAAAAAAACTTCAAGCTAATAATTTTAAGGAAATAATACTTTCGGGGATACATATTGCTTCTTATGGTACGGATATGAGTGGAAATTGGAACCTTATTAATATACTGGAAGAAATAGATGAGATAAAAGGTATTGATAGGGTTAGAATAGGATCCATAGATCCTAAATTTTTCACAGAAGATATTATAAATAGAGTGGCAAAGCTGACAAAATTATGTCCTCACTTTCATCTTTCCCTTCAAAGTGGATGTGATTCTACTTTAAAGAGGATGAATAGAAAATATACTACTGCAGAGTATGAAAAAATAGTTTGTAAACTGAGGGATAGTATAAAAAATGTATCTATAACTACCGATATTATAGTTGGTTTTCCTGGTGAAACAGAAGAAGAATTTTTAAAAACCTGTAATTTTTTACATAAAATAAAGCTTTCTAAAATTCATGTGTTTAAATACAGCAGGAGAGAAGGTACTAAAGCTGCAAATATGGAGGGGCAAATAGAGGGGAAAATAAAAGATGAGAGAAGTAATAAGATTATGAAGTTAAATGAGGTACTGGAAAATCAGTTTATGAACAGATTTTTAGGCTATAATATGGATGTGTTATATGAGCAGAAAGTTTCAGGAGATAAGGTATATTATGAAGGTTATACGCCAAATTATATAAAGGTAATTGCAGAATCTACAGATGGGGGAAATTTAGAAGGTAGAATTTTAAATACAAACCTTAAAAGTGTAAAAGAAGGATATATTTTAGGAGAGATTAAAAATTTCATGTGATTTTAGAAGGATATTCATTATAAATTATTGAAATTATACAGTTAAAGGAGGTGAAATTTATGGAAGATTGTATTTTTTGTAAGATAATAAAAGGAGAAATACCTTCTGAAAAAGTGTATGAAGATGATAAGGTGTTATGTTTTAAAGATATAGAGCCAGGTGCACCAGTACATGTACTTATAATACCTAAGAAGCATATAGATAGTATAAATGACATCAATGAAGAGGATACTAAGCTTATCGCTTACATATACTTAATTGCAAAACAAATTGCATTTAAATTAGGTATAGCAGATAAAGGATATAGAATTGTAACAAACTGTGGAAAAGAAGGAGGACAGACAGTGTCACATGTTCATTTTCACATGTTAGGAGGAAGAACTCTAAAATGGCCTCCAGGCTAATGGAGTACAATCATGTTTAGTATAATCCGCCATGAAATTGTTGACAGTGTCTAAAGATTTATTGTATAATGGCTATGTGCTATTTGACCCGTGTTAACTGTATTTAATTTTTAAAATTAAATTGAGCTAGCGGAGGGAGGGATATAATATGTCAGAAATAAAAGTTGGAGAAAATGAAACTATAGAGAGTGCATTGAGAAGATTTAAGAGAAAATGCGCTAGAGCTGGTGTTCTTTCAGAAGTTAGAAAAAGAGAGCATTATGAAAAACCAAGTGTAAAAAGAAAGAAAAAATCAGAAGCTGCAAGAAAGAGAAAGTTTAAGTAGAGTTTTTTGAAAGAGGGTATTAAACAATATGTCCCTTAAGCAAAAGTGCCGGAAATATAATTTTAAATTAATAGGTAAGTTTAAATTAAATGCTGCAAGTATAGCTAAATGGGTTATTTTGTTAAATCAAAAATTCCAATCTATATTTGAGTTCCGAAAAGGCAAAAAATGGGATTTGATCCGTAAGATGAGATCTGAAATAGGGATTTTGTTGAATTACCTTCCTCAGCAGTTAAGTAGGGAAAAACTTTCCGTGTTTTGGGAAAGCAGTTGACAGGGTGGGTGCAGAAAGCATAAAAGATAAAAATATTATGACAATTGTTGTACTTAAGAACTATAGCTATAATATAAAGTGGTAGGCTTAGGAGTCAAATAGTAAAAAATATTTAAATAAATATAAGAAGCTGGGAGTTATCTCAGCTTTTTTATTTATGTGCTCCTAAAATGTAGTTTAACCTTTAAGGAATTTATTATAAATATGTTTCATAAATTAGTAAAGGCTATGTATTTAACATAGATAAATTTTTAGAGGTGATACTATGGGAGACAAAATGTATAATACAAAACGAAATATTGCAGATAAATTGGATTTGCCAAGAGATATAATTTTAAACATGCCTCAGATTAAAATTACGGGAAAAAATGAAATAGTAATAGAAAATCATAGGGGTATTGTGTTATTTGATGAAAATCAAATAAAAATTAACTCTGGTGTAGGCTTAATATCTATATATGGTAGTAAATTTGAAGTGCTTTTTATGGGAGGAAGCACTATAACTATAGGAGGGAGGTTTAATTCTATAGTTTATGAGGGAAATTAATAAATTTAATATAGCACACTATAGAAAAGGAATTATTTTAATCGAGATACAGTCTCTAATACCTGAAAAATTTATTAACCTTATGTGGAAAAATAATATTTATATAAAAAATATAAAAAAGAAAAGTATTACCACTATGACTATGGAAATAGACTTAAAGGATTATTATAATATAAAAGATATAGCTCAGAAAACGGGAACTAAAATAAAAATAATTAAAAGGAGAGGAATCTTATTTTTAATTATTAAACTTAAAAAGAGAGTAACATTAGCAGTAGGAATGATTTTATTTATAGGAATAATATATTATTTATCTACATTTATATGGAGTATAGAAATTACTTCTGATAAGGGCCTTCCGCCTTATATAATAAGACAGCAATTAAAAAATTATGGTATAAAACCTGGAGTGAATAAAAGCAAAATAAATATGTATAAAATAGAGAAAGAACTTATGAAAAACAATGATAATATAATGTGGGCAAAGGTAAGAATAGAAGGTTCCAAATTAGCTGTGAGAACTATAGAAAGAAAGTCCCCTCCTAACATAATTAAAGAAGAGGGTTTCTGTAATTTAATAGCCAATAAGGATGGCAAGGTATTAAGAATATATACTACACTTGGTACTCCAGTTGTAAAAGTAGGAGATGATGTGAAAAAAGGACAGATACTTGTAAAAGGAGAACAGGGTCAGGAAGCTTCCGCATATAGTGTTGCTGCAGGAGGGTATGTTATATGTAGAACTCTATATGAAGATACGGAAACGGTAAGTGTAAATAGTGTAGAAAAAAAAAGAACAGGGAAAAAGATAAAAAATTATTATATCAGTTTGGGAGGAAAAAAACTATATTTTAAAAAAAATGATAACAAATTTAATAAGTATGATAAAATAGAGGAAAGTAAATTTATATTCACAGAGGAGACTTATTTTGAGGTTAAAGAAGTTCCCATAAAAAAGGATATAGAAAAAATAGTAAAAGATACGGGCAATAAGTTATATAAGAATATATGTTCTGATTTAAATAAATCTATAAATATTTTAGATAAAGTAGTTACTTATGAACAAGGAGATTCCTGTAAAGTTAAGGTTCAGGTTATAGCAGAGGAAAATATAGCAGTTCAGGATAAAATTGAGAACATAGATAAAGAAAACCAGTATGAAGATATAAAATAGAAAACAAAGGGTGATTTTCATTGAAGAAATTATCATTGAAAAGATTTTTTTTAGGTAAAAATATTAATAAAATAATTGTTTTTGTAATAAGCTTTATATTTATTTATCTTTTACTTGCCACGGGACTTACCGCAAAAAGATATAGCCTGAAGGTAGGGGATATTCCAAAGGTTGATATAAAAGCTCCAAGGGAAGTAAAAGATGAAGTATCCACAAATGCCAAGCTGCAGCAAGCTATTGATTCTGTACCTATTCAATATAACAAGAATCCTGAAGTGAAAACAAATATATTAAATAATCTAAATGGTTTTTTTACTAAAGCAAGTCAATTGAAAGATTCGCAAATTGCAGAGAAGGATAAGTTAGAAAAATTAAAAAGTGAATATAATATGAATATAACAGAGGATACTTATAGGGATGTAATAACGCTTGAAAAAGATGACATGAAAAAACTTCAGGATTTCCTCCAGAGAATATTAGGTGATATATATGATAATAGTAACATAAGCGATAATACTCAGAATGATAATCAAGATGACATTAAAAAAGCTCAGGAAAATATATTGTTAAAGGTAACTACTTCTGACCTATCTAAGGATCTGAGAACTCTTGCAACTAATATAGCATATTCTCAAATTTCACCTAATTTTTTTTATGATAAAGAAAAAACCGAAGAATTAAGAAAAGAAGCTGAAAAAAAAGTTTCTCCTGTTATGATAAAGAAGGATCAGACCGTAGTAAAAGAAGGGGAGCCGGTAACAGAACATCAAATACAGATATTGAAGGATTTGGGTCTTTTAAATAATAGCCCTTATTTTCAATGGCATATATATTTATCACTAGCGATACTTATAATATTGATATTATTATTACAGTGGATGTATATCTATAAATATCATGAAAAAGTTTTTCAGGATGTAAAACTGATTGTGATGATAAATATATTAAATTGTACAGCTATACTATTGTCCAGAATTGTAGGAATGATTTCTCCATTTTTAGTGCCTATTACTTTTATACCTATGATAATGGCACTTTTGGTTAACCATAGAATATCATTAACATTAGGTGTGCTAAATTGTGTATTGATAAATGTGGCATCGGGTTTTAATTTGGATATAACCATATTAGCTATTGTAAATTCAGTGGTAGGATCCATTATACTTAAGAAAATGCAGCAGAGAAATGATATATTAATAGCTTCCTTGTATGTGTTTATTATAAATGTCACACTTACTTTTTCTATGGGATTTTTGGTCAGCAGCAACATATTAGATGTAGTACAGAGAAGTATATATACTGGAAGTGCGAGTATAGTCTCTGGAATTTTAGTTATAGGATTTTTACCATTATTTGAAAGTGCGTTTGATATAGTAACTACTATAAAACTTCTAGAACTTTCAAACCCTAATGCACCACTTTTAAAAAGGTTGCTTATGGAGGCTCCGGGAACTTATCATCACAGTATAATGGTGGGAAATTTGGCAGAAGTAGCTGCAGAAGAAGTAGGGGGTAACTCACTTTTGGCCAGAGTAGCAGCCTATTATCATGATATAGGAAAAATAAAGAGACCATATTTTTTCAAAGAAAATCAATTGGGCAAGGACAACCCCCATGATAAGTTAACACCTAATTTGAGTACCTTAATAATAATATCTCACGTAAAAGATGGTTCTGAGATGGCAAAAGAGTATAAATTACCTAAGATAATAAAGGATATTATAGAAGAACATCATGGTACATCCATTGTTAAGTATTTTTATTTAACTATGAAAAATTCAAGTGAAGAATATGAGAGCATAAATGAAGATGATTTTAAGTATTCAGGGCCTATTCCTAGAACAAAGGAATCAGGTATAATAATGTTAGCCGACGGCGTTGAGGCAGCAGTAAGATCCATAAACGAACCTGATGAATTTAAAATTACGCAAATGATAGATAATATATTTAGAGATAGATTGAACGAAGGACAGCTTGATGACTGTGATCTTACATTAAGGGATATGAGCAAAATAAAGAAAGCATTTTTAACAGTTTTAATTGGCATATATCACCACAGAATAGAATATCCAGAAGATAAGTTCTCAAAAAAACATGTAGCACAATTACAAGAACTTAATGTACTGAAACAGGGAGGAAAAAAATGATTTTTTTAGATAATAGACAGGATAAAATAGAAGTCACAGATGAACTTCAAAATATTGTTACAAGCAGCATAGAATGTGTTTTAAAGGATGAAAAGGTAAATGTTCCCTGTGAAATAAGTGTTGTATTTGTAGATAATGAGAATATTAAAAACATAAATAGAGAAAATAGAAATATAGATAAAATAACTGATGTCTTATCTTTTCCCATGCTGGATTATCCAGAACACCAGGTATTTAAGGAAGTTTATTTGGAGCATAAATTTGCTGAATATGATATGGATGATGGAAATTTAGTTCTTGGAGATATTGTTATATCTCTTGAAAAATGTGAAGAGCAAAGCAGGGAATTTGAGCATTCATTTTTCAGGGAAACTTGCTATTTAATAGTACATTCCGTTCTCCACCTTTTAGGGTATGATCATATAGATACAGGTGACAAGAAAATCATGAGACAAAGAGAAAAATATATTTTAGAGAAATTTAAATTGTGATTATATGGTACCATGTAAATTCTAATTTAATAAAATGAGGAGAGTCATGAAGGTAAAAAAGTTATTGGACAGTTTTAACTATGCTATCGAGGGGATAATATATTCTGTTAGAACTCAGAGGAATATGAGAATCCACATGACAGTAGCTCTTTTAGTGTTGATTATATGTTTTTTTTATGACCTAAGCAGGGCAGAAATACTAGCTGTAATAATAACTATAAGCATGGTTATTATGGCTGAACTCTTTAATACCGCAGTAGAATTTGCAATAGATGCAACCACTAACTATTATCATCCATTAGCTAAAATTTCAAAGAATGTAGCGGCAGGAGCGGTACTTATTACTGCTATAAATGCTATAGCTGTAGGATTTATAGTATTTGGAGATAAATTAGAATATATAAATTTTATAGTTATCAAGAAAGTTAGAAGTACAAGTCCCTATACCATATTTATAATATTAATGGTTGTATGTATAGCCACTATAGGGGTAAAGGCTCTCTTTGGAGAAGGAACTCCACTTAAAGGAGGTATGCCAAGTGGGCATAGTGCTCTAGCTTTTTCCATAGCTACTACTATAGCTTTAATTACGGGACAGTTAGCGGTAGTTGTCTTAAGTTATCTTTTAGCTTTTATAGTGGCACAGAGTAGGGTAGATTCGGAAGCACACTCTGTAGTGGAGGTGGTTTATGGAGGAATATTCGGGACTTTGATAACAGCTTTTCTTTTTAGAATATTTGGATAGAAAAGTTTATTTAATGGGAAAGCTTATACTTTCAGGGGGGATAATATGGATTATAAGAAGTTGATTTCTAAAGCTGTGAATGCGAAAAAACTTGCCTATGCTCCTTATTCAAAATTTAGAGTAGGAGCGGCTGTGATGACAGAGGATGGAAATATATATACAGGCTGCAATATAGAAAATGTCTCCTATGGTGCCACTAACTGTGCAGAGAGAACCGCCATATTTAAGGCTGTTTCAGAAGGACATAGGAACTTAAAAGCTATTGCAATAGCAGGATCAGATAAAGAATATACCTATCCCTGTGGTATATGCAGACAGGTTATTTCTGAGTTTGCAGGAGAAGATATGAAAATTATAATAGTAAAAAATGAAAATGAGTATATGGTAAAAAAGCTGGAAGAAATTTTACCCTATGCATTTATAAAAAAACATTTGGAAAATAGGGAGAAAGTGTATGATTAAATCGGGATTTATTACAATCATAGGAAGACCTAATGTAGGAAAATCTACATTATTAAACAGTATTATGGGAGAAAAACTATCTATTGTGTCTTGTAAGCCACAGACTACCAGAAATAGTATACAGACTATTTTAACCAGGGATGATTTTCAATTGATTTTTGTAGATACACCAGGTATACATAAACCTAAACACAAGCTTGGAGATTATATGGTAAAAACTGCAGAAAGTTCTTTAAAGGATGTGGATTTGATACTTTTTTTAATAACTCCTGATGTGGAAATGGGAAAGGGAGATGCATATATTCTGGAACAGCTTAAAAAAGAAAATATACCTGTATTTCTTGTAGTAAATAAAATAGATGAAAATCCCAGGGAAAAAGTTGCCCAAACTTTAAAAAATTACTCAGAGATTTTTGATTTTGCAGAGCTTATACCTATATCTGCATTAAAACAAAAAAATGTAGAAGAGCTTATAGAACTTATGGTAAAGTATATGCCAGAAGGACCACAATATTATCCAGAGGATATGATAACGGATAGGCAGGAAAAATTTGTAGTCAGTGAAATTATAAGAGAAAAAGCACTAAGACTGCTTTCAAAAGAAGTACCTCACGGCATAGCAGTGGATATACTGTCTATGAAAAAAAATTCCAAAGGATTGTATAATATAGAAGCAACTATACTTTGTGAAAAAGAGTCTCATAAGGGAATAATAATAGGTAAAAAAGGGACTATGTTAAAAAAGATATCCACTTATGCCAGGGAAGATATTGAAAAATTTTTAGATTCAAAGGTTTATCTGGAAGTTTGGGTTAAGGTGAAGAAAGAATGGAGAGACAGTGACAGAATGCTGAGAGAGTTAGGATATAAATAAATTAATATAGAAATTTATTTTTAAATAAGGGATATACTAAATTAAAGTGGGGGATGATTTTCTGGCTATATTTAAAACTAGAGCTATAACTATAAAGACGCAGGATATAAAAGAATCAGATAAGTTAGTATGGCTTTTTACTGAAAAACTTGGTAAAATATCTACTATAGCTAAAGGTTCTAAAAAAAGCAGAAGTCCGCTATTTTCTACTACTCTTCAGTTTTGTTATGGAGATTATGTGGTTTATAAAGGAAAAAGTTTGTATGTTATAAATGAAAGTAGTTTGATAGATTCATTTCAAGATTTATTAAATGACTTAAATGATTTAACGTATGCTTCGTATTTTTGTGAACTTATAGATATAGCGATGGATGATGGGGAGAGTAGCAGAGAACTTTTTAGGTATTTGGCTACTTCTTTTTATCTTATAAGAAGCCACGCAATGGATATTGAAACTTTAGCGAGAACTTTTGAATTGAAAATTTTAAAAGCTACGGGATATGGACTTAATTTTGATTATTGTGCTCTATGCAGAAAAAAAATAACATCTTTTGAATATTTGCATCTTCAGTATTTAGGAGGAATTTGCAGAGAATGTGATAAAAAAAATAGTATGCATATAAGTTATTCTACCTGTAGTGCATTAAAGTATCTGTCTGGTATTTCCATGGAAAACGTGTATAAGGTTGTTTTGACTAAAGAGGTAAAAGAAGAATTATATAAAGTCTTGACGCTTATTATTTCTCAAAATTATTTCAGAAAACCCAAAAGTTTAGACATTTTAAGAAATCTTACAAATTTTGAAAAGAATAAAGTGTAAAAAAGGAGAGAAAAATATGAGTGAAGTAACATTAGAAAAAATTGATATTATAAGAGAAAGAACTGGAGTAACCTACTCCGAGGCAAAGGAGGCATTAGAATTTTGTGATGCCAATGTAGTTGATGCACTTATATATATAGAACAGAATAAAAAATCCTATAAGGACAATTTATACACAACAAAAGATGAATTTTTGCAGTGGATAAAAGATTTAGTGAATAAAGGAAATGTAAACAGGATAAAAATAAAAAAAGATGACAGAGTGGTGGTGGATATTCCTGTAAATGCAGGTATTGCTGCAACTTTGACGGCTCTTATATGGCCGCCTCTTATAGCTATAGGTATATTAACTGCAGTAATTACTAAAGTAACTATAGAAATAACCAGAGATGATGGAACAGTAGAGATAGTAAACAAGATAATAAAAACTGGAGTTAAAAATACAGTAAATGATATGAAAGACAAGGTATATGATGCGGCCTCTTCAGTTAAGGATAAATTTTCAAATAAAGAAAAAGAAGAGGATAAGAACACGTATAAATATACCGTAAAATTCGATGATATAGATGATGATATAGATGAGGAAGAAAAAGAGTATGGCGGGAATAATGAGGAACACAAAGAGTAAATATCATTATGATATATAATGAAAAACAACTGTATTAAAGGCTATTGTTTGTGTAAATATGGATAGTAATAATTTTAATCGTAATGACAATTTTCAGTAAAGAATGAAATCATATACTATTCACCCACATATATATGGTATAATAAGCTCGGGAACTTATACTAAATTCCTCTTAGTAAATGTTTGCACAATTACTTAATTTACTATAGAGAGAGAGGGTGGACATCATTAAACTATCATCAAGGCAAGAGAAAATAATAGAGTTAGTAAAAGAACATGCACCTATAACTAGTGAACAGCTTGCAAATAAATTAAATGTTACAAGAGCGGCACTTAGACCGGATTTAGCTATACTTACTATGACGGGAATATTAGAGGCGAAACCTAAGGTAGGATATATATATTCTAAAAAACCTTCATATAGTTTGATATCTGACTATATTATGAATGTAAAGGTGAAGGATATAATGTCAAAACCTGTAATGTTAGATGAAAATACTACTGTATATGATGCCATAGTATATTTGTTTTTAAATGATGTAGGAACTTTGTTCATAGAGAACAATGGAATTCTTATAGGAGCTGTTTCAAGAAAGGATTTCTTAAAGATAGCCATAGGAAGCAATGATATGCATAAAATACCAGTGGGCATAATAATGACTAGAATGCCTAATATTGTGTTCGTAGAAAAAGAAGATGCTGCATACCTGGCAGCTCAGAAGATAATGGAACATGAAGTTGATAGCCTTCCAGTGGTAGAGAGAGCCTATGATGAATCAAATAATGAAATTCTTAAAATTATAGGAAAAGTTTCAAAGACCAATATAACAAGACTTTTTGTAAAAATAGGGGAAAATAAATAGAGTTAATGAGCAGTTTAATTATCTGCTCATATTTATAAAAAATATGTGTAAAATCTTGTAAGTAAAGGAGAATGTGTCCTATGCAAAATAAAAAGTATGTGTATCTCTTTAATGAAGGAAATGCTAGTATGAAAAATTTGTTGGGAGGAAAAGGAGCCAATCTGGCTGAAATGACAAATTTAGGAATACCTGTTCCCGCTGGATTTACTATATCTACAGAAGCATGTATTAAATATTATGAAGATGGAAAGGAAATATCACCTGGTATTATAGAACAAATTTATTCTTCATTGAAAGGCATAGAAGAAACTACAGGCAAAAAATTTGGAAGTGTGGAAAATCCACTTCTAGTTTCAGTAAGATCAGGAGCCAGAGTTTCTATGCCTGGAATGATGGATACTATATTAAATCTGGGGTTAAATGATGATACTGTAAAAGGACTGGCTAAATTGACTGGCAATGAAAGATTTGCCTATGATTCTTATAGAAGGTTTATTCAAATGTTTTCCGATGTAGTTAAAGGCATTGAAAAGAGGAAATTTGAGGATATACTAGAAAGTGCCAAAGATGCAAAAGGAGTTGAATTTGATAAGGATTTAAATTCATCTGATTTAATTAACATAATTAAAAAGTTTAAAGAAGTCTACAGAAGTGAAATAGGAAAGGATTTCCCTCAAGAACCCAAGCATCAGTTAATTCAATCTGTTACAGCTGTTTTTGATTCTTGGGAAAATCCAAGAGCTGTAGTTTATAGAAGGCTTAATGATATTTCAGGTAAATGGGGAACAGCAGTGAATGTTCAATCCATGGTGTTTGGAAATATGGGGGAAACTTCAGGTACAGGAGTTGCTTTTACCAGAAATCCTGCTACAGGAGAAAAGTCTATATTTGGAGAATACCTTATAAATGCACAGGGAGAAGATGTAGTTGCAGGTATAAGGACACCAGAGCCTATAACTAAGCTTAAAGAGGATCTTCCAGAGTGTTATTCACAGTTTATGAATATAGCTCAAAAATTAGAAAATCACTATAAAGATATGCAAGATATGGAGTTTACCATAGAACAGGGTACTTTGTATTTCCTCCAGACTAGAAACGGAAAAAGAACGGCTCAATCTGCTCTTAAGATAGCAGTGGATATGGTGGAAGAAGGGCTTATTACCAAAGAGGAAGCAATACTTAAAGTGGAGCCTAGACAATTGGATACTTTGCTTCACCCTAATTTTAACAGTGAAGAGTTGAAAAAAGCAACTGTGATAGCTAAAGGGCTTCCGGCATCTCCAGGAGCTGCTTGCGGCAAAATATATTTTACTGCAGAAGATGCCAAAAGACACCACGATGAAGGTGAGAAAGTAATACTTGTAAGACTTGAAACATCTCCAGAGGATATAGAAGGAATGGCAGCTTCAGAAGGAATACTTACCATAAGAGGAGGAATGACATCTCATGCTGCTGTTGTAGCCAGAGGTATGGGAATCTGTTGTGTAGCTGGATGCGGTGGCTTAATCATAGATGAAAATACCAAAAGTCTGCGAAGTTCCAATAAAGTTTATAAAGAAGGAGACTACATATCATTAGATGGGAGTACCGGAAATGTATATGGAGAATCAATAAAAACAGTATCACCAGAGATATCTGGACATTTTGAAATTTTTATGGAATGGGCAGATAACATAAGATATTTAAAGGTTAGGACAAATGCAGATACACCAAGGGATGCAAAACAGGCCATCGAATTTGGAGCTGAAGGAATAGGGCTTTGCAGGACAGAGCATATGTTTTTTGATGAAGATAGAATAGCAGAAGTAAGAGAAATGATAGTGTCAAAAACAGAAGAACAGAGAAGAAAGGCATTAAGTAAACTGCTTCCAAGACAAAAAGGAGATTTTATAGGAATATATGAAGCCATGGAAGATAAACCTGTGACAATTAGATTTTTAGATCCTCCATTACATGAATTTTTGCCTACTGAAACTGATGATATAAAAAATTTAGCAAAGGATATGGGGATAAATTTTCAGGAATTAAAAGACACTATAGATTCATTACATGAATTTAATCCTATGATGGGTCATAGAGGTTGTAGATTAACTGTTTCCTATCCTGAAATAGCGGAGATGCAAACTAGGGCTATTATTGAAGCTGCTATAGATGTTAAGAAAAGAAAAGGCTATAATATAGTACCGGAGATAATGATACCTCTTGTAGGAGAGATAAAAGAATTAAAATATGTAAAAGACATAGTTGTAAAAGTAGCAGATGAAATAATACAAAAGGAGAAATTAGATTTAAAGTATAAGGTGGGAACTATGATAGAAATTCCAAGAGCCGCCCTTACAGCAGATGAAATAGCAAAAGAAGCAGAATTCTTCTCTTTTGGAACCAATGATTTAACCCAAATGACTTTTGGATTTTCCAGAGATGATGCAGGTAAATTCTTAAATGATTATTATGAAAAGAAAGTGTATGAATTTGATCCTTTTGAAAAGTTAGATCAAATTGGAGTGGGAAAACTGGTTGAAATGTCTGTGGAGTTAGGTAAGAAAACAAGGCCGGATATACATCTTGGAATATGTGGAGAACATGGAGGAGATCCTTCTTCTGTAGAGTTTTTTCATAATGTAGGACTGGATTATGTATCTTGTTCCCCTTTTAGGGTTCCTGTAGCAAGATTAGCAGCAGCACAGGCTCAGGTAAAACATCCAAGACCAAGTTCAAAGTAAAATAAATAGTTGTAAGAGTGCTTGAAAAGCCTTATATAATAAGGGTTTAGAGGTATTTATATTATAAGAATTATAGAGTATTGAAACTTTAAATTAGTAGTTAATTTTAGTTTCAATGCTCTATTTTAGTTGCAAAGTGGTATTATAGAGATGAAAAAATACGGGAGATAAATTTTGTCATGGAAAAAGAGATTGAATCTAGGGATAAGAAAATTATGGAACTAAAAAACAACTGGATTTTTTAAAAAATTAAATTATCAATAAAAACAAGAAGATTTTTGGTAAAACAAGTGAACAGTTAAATGCTAACCAGGTATTCTTTTTTAATGAAGCTGAATAGTATTTAGATGTAAGGATGGATGAGCCAACCATGGAAGAAATAACTTACAAGAGAAAAAAAGCATCCAGTTATGTAGGAAAGAAAGACAGCTTTAGGATTAATAATCGTTTATTAAGACATAATGCTCATGGACTTAATTGAAAAGAAAGATTTCTAATTTTAAAAATTAGTTTTGAATAATCAAAATAGTTATTTGAAAAAAAGTATAATTATATAGTATAATATCCATAATTGAGTATAGTTGTATAAAGGCAGTAATGCTTGAATACTTACTAATGACCATGTAAAAATGTAGAGAGGTAAAATATGGCTGTTTCTTATAATGGATTATGGAAATTATTAATTGATAAAAATATGAAAAAAATGGATTTAGTTAAAATGATTGGTATTAGCAGTAGTACCCTTGCAAAAATGAGTAAAGGTGAACTAGTATCTATGAGGATTTTGGAAAAAATTTGTCAATCTTTGAATTGTGATTTTGGTGATATTATAAATTACGAAAAAAAAGAGGCGAATAAATAAGATGGGATATAGTGCAGGAATAGTAAGTAAGTTGTTATGGTTTATAGAAACTCGTGAAACAGCAAAATTACTACAAAACAATTCATATAATGAAGTTAAAAAATTAGTTATTGAAACAAATTTATACCATCAAAATCAATTGGATAGAGTTCACAGAGAATTTAATTGCATAAAAAAACGTCTTCAGGCATTGCCAGAGGAGTTGGTGAAAGAATTAATAAAAACGGACGTTAATACAGCAAAGGTAATTGTTTTTATTTCAACTATGGTAACGGATTTGTTGTTATTTGAATTTGTATATGAAGTATATCGTGATAAATTAAGAATGGCTGACTATGAACTTAAGGATATAGATTTTAATGTGTTTTTTACAAATAAATCAAAACAAAGTGAAAAGATTGCAGGATGGACGGATTCTACTATAGCTAAGATTAAACAGACATATAGCAGATATTTGTTTGAAGCTGGTCTTATAGAAGGAACAAATAAGAATAAGAAAATATGCAGAGTTTATATAGATCAGGATTTAAGGAATATACTGATACGCAGCAATATGGAAAAATATTTATATTCGGTGACAGGGGAGAGATAGATGGAATTTCAAGAACGATTAGATAGCATTTGGAAAAAAATATCAGATACTGAATTCTTGGCAAACAGGGGTGTTGCTAATGAAGTTAGATATTATATTTTTGACTACGATCCATGTAATGAGCTAATAGTTAGAGAACATATTAAAAGTCTTAAAAAGAAAAATAATCCAGATGCTGATGGTTTTGAAATAGTAGAGTATGATCTTTACAATATGATAGTAGAAATATTGGAGCATAAAAGTTACATAAATAAATGTATTCAGTTTGAGAAAACAAAGGGAAGAGAGTATATGTGCAATGCAGTATCGAAGATGCTACGCCTTACAAGTGATGATAATCTGATTATAAATAAGATAGTGAATAAAACACCAGATAATGCAGTTGTATTTCTTACAGGAGTAGGAAAGGCATTCCCGATAGTTAGATCACATAATATATTAAATAATCTTCACCAGGTATTGGATAAGGTACCGGTTGTAATGTTTTATCCTGGAACATGGGACGGACAGGTTCTTAGCTTATTTGGAACGATAAAAGATGATAATTACTATAGAGCGTTTCCACTGATATAGTTTGGGGGTATAAGAATGAAAATTCATGATATGTTTTACAAGAAGATTGACAGAGATATTAAAGGAGTTATTAAGGTTGGACAGTCTGATAATGAAAATATTTATCAAGAATTGGATGAATATGTAGTAACATCTGAACTTGAAAAATACATGGAGAAATTCTTTGATGCATATTCAAAAGGTCTAGATGGAAGAATAGACAAAATGGGTGTATGGATTTCTGGATTCTTTGGAAGTGGTAAGTCACATTTCCTAAAAATATTATCTTATCTGCTATCGGATAAGTTGGTAAAGGATAGAAGTGGCAATGAGAGAACGGCATCCAGCTTTTTCATTGATGATGTAAAAATTAGAAAGCAGAGTTTAAAAAAGAAGATAGAAAGGGTTGTAAGTTTTAGTAAAGATACTGATGTAATCCTGTTTAATATAGATTCTAAGAGTTCGGCAAATTCTAAAATGAATAAAGATGCTATTGTTGAGGTTTTTATGAAGGTATTCAATGAATATCTTGGTTATTGCGGTTCTATTCCATTTCTTGCTGAACTGGAACATAAGATGGATATGAACGGTAAATATGATGCTTTTAAAGCGAAGTTTAAGGAATTAAATGGAAGTGATTGGACGAAAATAAGAGAAGATTATTATTTCATTCAGGATGATATTATTGACACTCTTGTATCACTAAATATTATGAGCGAGAGTGAAGCAAAAAATTGGGCAGAAAATGCACAAAGTACATATAGCTTATCTATAGATAAATTTGCAGATATTGTTAGAAGATACTGCGAGAGCAAAGGAAAGAACCATCATTTATTATTCTTGGTGGATGAAATGGGACAGTATATTGCAGATGATGGTAAGCTTATGGTGAATTTGCAGACAGTAACTGAGGATTTAGGTACAGCCTGTGGCGGTCATGCTTGGGTCATGGTAACAAGCCAGCAGGATATTGATTCTATTACTAAAACAATAGGTGATAATTTTTCTAAGATTCAGGGAAGATTTGATACAAAAATTGCTCTTTCTTCTGCCAACGTTGATGAAGTTATAAGGAAGCGTATACTTTATAAAAATGATGATGCAACTGCAATCCTTGAAGATTTATATGATAAATATGAATCCGTGATCAAGAACCTTATTACATTTAGTGATGGAACACCATATATGCCTTTATATAAAGGACGGGAAGATTTTGCAGAAGTGTATCCTTTTGTACCTTATCAGTTTAATTTATTAGGTAGTGTCCTTACAGCCATTAGACAGCATGGTGCAAGTGGTAAGCACCTAGCAGAAGGTGAACGTTCAATGCTTGCCCTATTTAAAGAAGCAGCAGTTAAGGTAGAAGACAAACGTGAAGGTGTAATTGTACCTTTTAATGAATTTTACAGTGCTTTAGAAAACTTTATTGACCATACACATAGAATTGTTATAATTCAGGCAGCAAAGAATGACAGACTAAATGAGTTTGATGTTGAACTTTTAAAAGTGCTATTTATGACAAAATATGTTGAAAATTTTCCTAAAAATGTGGAAAATCTCACAACGCTTATGATATCAGATGTTAACGATGATCGTATTGATCTTCGTAAGAAAGTAGAAGCTTCTCTTAGACTTTTATGTGATGAGATGTTGGTACAGAAAAATGGACAGCTATATTCATTCCTTACTAATGAAGAACAGGAAGCAGAAAATGCCATTAGACATATAAATATTGCACCATCAGATATTGTAAACTATGTTGCACAGGTAGCTTTCGATGAGATTATTGCGTTTTCAAATAATAAATACAGCTATAACAAGCGCTATCAGTTCTCTTTCAACCAGAAGATTGATAATATATTCTATAAAAGTAAACAGACACAGACAATCAGTTTACACCTTATGACAGCATATAGTGGCGAAAAGTCAGATGTTGCCCTGGCTATGTTGTCTGCAACAGAAAACAGTGTAATAATTCGCTTGTCAGATGATTATCCATATCTGGAAGAAGTAACTGAGATGCTGAAAATAACTAAATTCCTTAATAAGCAGGATGTTGGTTCAATGACAAATTATGAAATAATCCGTATTACAAAACAGAAGGAAAGAAAAGATAAGGTTGAAAGAATTCGTGATTATGTGAGAATGGCAATCGAAACAGCAGATATCTATGTAAATGGTGAACAGGTGCAGATAAAGACAAAGGATGTAGTAGGTCGTGTAAATGAGGCATTAGGAAAATTAATTGTGAGCGAATATAGTAAATTAGGTGATATGCAGACAGAACCAGGACAGTCAGATATTCTTTATATGCTGAAAAACAATAAGACACAGCTTACACTTGATCTTGGTGAAAGTTTAGAGCCTAACCATGATGCATTAAATGAATTAGTATTTGCCATAAGATATTCAGGAAAAATGAGTGCAAAATTTTCTATTAAACAGGCTATGGATAAGTTCATGGCTGCTCCTTATGGATATATAGAGGAAGATGTGCAGTATCTTATTGCCACGCTTTATAAAAAAGGTACAATTTCACTCAAAATGAATGGCGTTGTATACAGTCCAGCAAGCACTTCTCCTGATGATGCATACAAATATATTACTAGGAAAGAATACCGTGAAAAGATACTTCTGGAAATGAAGGAAACTCCAAAGATACAATGGATTAAATCAGTAAAAGATATTATAAAAGATTTTTTTGAAAAACCAATAGTAACAGATGATCCGGATGCTTTAATGCGTGATTTTAGAAATTATGCAGAAATTAAAAAAACTGCAATTGAAAAGTGTTTAAATGAAGATTACAGGTTCAATCGAAAGCTGCCTGGCAAAGATGCCCTAGAAAAGGCAGTTAGGTTAATTGGTGATACATGTGATATTAAAGATCCCATGACTTTTTATAAGAGAGCTTATGAACTTTTTGATGATTTTGATGAAGTATCACTTGAAATTGAGGATATCAACAGCTTTCTTGGTGGTACGCAAAAAGACATATTTAACAGAGCTTGCAAGATTTTATCAATATATGAAGCAAGTAAAAACTTTATCTCTGATCAGAAGATTATTGGCTATTCCGATCAGATTAGAAAAATTATCAGCTTAAAGAAGCCATATAGTTGTATTAATAAATTAGATGAATTTACAAAGCAGCTAAATGATTCTATCATAGATCTTCTTGAGAAAGATACAGAAAGAATTAGACCGGATGTTAAGGCAGATCATGAATTGGTAATGACTTCTCTTATGATGGATAGGCCTTATGCTGACAGATTAAAGAAAAAGTTTGAGAATAAATTCAGTGAATTGATAGAAAAGATGGAACATACTCATGATGTAGCAGCACTTAATGGTATTCCTACAGAAAGCAGTGCATTGTGCCAGAACTGTTTGAATGAGATACAAAAGGAGGAAGAATTCTATCAGAAGAGTTTAACTCCAGCAGAAACAGTAAAAGACGATGATGGAGAAAAGTATACACCAAGACCTGTTAATCCAGTAAAGACGATTCCATTAGGCATAAGAACTCTTACAAGGAATAAGACCTATACAATAAAAACAGAAGCTGATGTAGATGCATTTGTTGAAGAAATTCGTAAAGAATTAAAGAGCAAATTATCAGAAGATACTATTATTAAATTGAACTAATGCAGAGGTGAGAAGATGGATAAAACGGCAATAAAGAATTTTGCAGTGGAAGCAAGAAATATGCTTCGTGATTCTGCTATTTCCCAGGCAGGGTTATATGGAATCACTGAGGATGAGTGTACAGAGCCTGTACAGACTGGTAATGGTTTTGAAGTATATAAGACAATAGCTGGGACGGATAACAGAATATTTGGAGATACCATTAAGAAGAGAGCAAGCCTTGTAAAAGCTATTGACGAAAAAGGATTTGATAATGTTATTGAAGAGGTTGCATATACTTGGTTTAATCGTTTGATTGCTATCCGCTTCATGGAAGTAAATGATTATCTTCCTACAAGAGTAAGAGTACTTTCATCAGAAACATCTGGTAAAAAAGAGCCTGATATCGTAACACAGTCATTGGATATTGAACTTAATATGTCTCAGGAAGAATTGGCGGAAGTTCAGAAAGCGAAAGATGAAAACAGGTATGATGATGCTTTTGGTTTGCTATTTATTAAACAGTGCAATGAATTAAATGATATTTTACCAGGACTGTTTGAAAAGACAGATGATTATATGGAACTTCTGTTGAAACTGTCATATACCAATGATGGTGTAGTAAGAATGCTTGTAGACACTGTACCGGAAGAGGATTTTGATGTATCTAAAGAAGGTCAGGTTGAAATCATTGGCTGGTTGTACCAATATTATAATATTGAGCTTAAAGATGAGACTTTTGCATTATTAAAAAAGAACGTAAAGATTACAAAAGAAAGAATTCCTGCCGCAACACAGCTTTTTACACCAGACTGGATAGTTCGTTATATGGTTGAAAATTCCTTGGGAAGATTATGGATTGAACATTTAAGAGCGAATGATCCATTTTTAAATGAAAAACAACTTGCAGAAGAGTTTGGATGGAAATATTATTTGCCAGAAGCTAAGCAGCAAGATTCAGTAAATATTAAGCTAGCTGAAATCAGGACATCATATAAAGATATGACGCTTATGGATATTAAATGTATTGACCCATGCATGGGAAGCGGACATATCCTTGTGTATATGTTTGATGTGCTTATGGATATCTATAAGAGTGAAGGCTACAGTGAGAGAGATGCTGTTTTTTATATTTTGGAAAACAATATTAATGGATTAGATATTGATCAAAGAGCTTATCAATTATCATATTTTGCACTTATGATGAAAGGTAGAGAATACAACAGACGTTTTTTTGCTGGCAGAGAAGTGGAGCAGGGAGGACGTTCATGGAGAAAGAATCTATCACCTAATATTAGATCAATTAAGGAGAGCAATACACTTCCTGATGATTTAGTAAATCAGATAAAAGAAAACTTTATTGGTGTGTTCAATGATAATGAATTGAAGTGTATTCAATATGTGATGGATTTATTTAAAGATGCAAAAGAATATGGTTCAATCTTAAATGTTGATAATGAAGCAAGGCAGTATGCATCAGTGGCATTAAAACTATATTCTTTGATAGATGAAACGCATCCATATTGCATAGAAAATAATTTAGACATAGTACAGAGATTATTAATAGCTGAACATTTTCCTATTATTGATGAACTAATGATGCAGGCTTGTGTGATGAGTGAAAATTACGATGTGGTTATAACAAATCCACCATATATGGGTGGAAGTGGAATGAGTAAAAAATTATATGAGTATGCGAAAAAATATTACTACAATAGTAAGAGTGATTTATTTTCAATTTTTATTGAAAAATGTAATGCCATGTGCAATTTGAATGGAATCCAAGCAATGATAACACAGCAAGCATGGATGTTTCTTAAAAGTTTTTTAAAACTAAGAGAAATTGTTTTGAAAAATCAAATTGTTGATATGGTTCATTTAGGAGCTAGAGCTTTTGATGAAATTAGTGGAGAAGTAGTTCAAACAACATCATTTGTAATTAGAAAAAGTAATATTCCAAATTATTGTGCATATTATAGCAGACTTACCCGATTAAATGGGGAAAAAGAAAAGAGAAATGGATTTTTGAGGAGAAATAAGTTATTCTTGATGAATCAGGATAAAATAAAAACTATCCCAGAAAAGCCATTAGCATATTGGTTGAGTTCACAACTATTAAAATGCTTTCAAGGGAAAAAGCTAAATGATGTTGCTAAAACAAAACAGGGATTTGCAACTGGGAATAATAATTTATATTTGAGATTTTGGTTTGAAATTAATAATAGAAAAATGAATAAAAAGTGGTTTCCATGTAATAAAGGGGGAGCATATCGAAAATGGTATGGAAATAATACTGTTGTGGCTGATTGGGAAAATAATGGTTTTAAAATGAAAGCTGAATCTGGATCTGTTATAAGAAATCCTGATTATTATTTTAAAGAAGGATTAACATGGTCATCTCTAGGAAATGAATTTGGAGTTAGGTATTCAAAAGAGGGATATTTATTTGAATCTAAAGGCTCAATGTGCTTTGTTAATGAAAAAAGTGATTTGAGATATATATTGGGTTTGTTAAATAGTTGTGTTGCAAGAAAATTTTTAAGCGTTTTAGCACCTACATTAGATTTCCATGAAGGACCTGTAGGAAGAATTCCAATAGCATATAGTTCAAAAGAAAAAGAAGTTATAGAAGATTTAGTAGAAAGAAATATACAGCTATCGCAAAATGATTGGGATGATTTTGAAATATCTTGGGATTTTAAAAATCATCCATTAGTTAGAGTTACTGATAATAACTTTAAGACAACTATAGAAAGTAAATATAAAGATTGGAAAAATTATAAAGATATGAGCTTTTCTGAATTAAAGATTAATGAAGAACTAATAAATCAAAAAGTAATTAATATCTATTCATTGAAGGACGAAATGAATAGTACAGTTTTTGATGATAGTATAAAAATAAGAAAAGCTGATTTAGAAAGAGATATTAAAAGCTTCATTTCTTATGCTGTAGGATGTATGACTGGAAGATATTCCTTAGATGTAGAAGGACTTGCCTATGCAGGTGGAGAGTGGGATGACAGCAAGTATAAAACATTTATCCCTGATGCTGATAATATTATTCCTATTACTGATGAAGAATATTTTGATGATGATATAGTATGCAGATTTGTTGATTTTGTAAAAGTTGTGTATGGTGAAGATACTCTTGAAGAAAATCTTGATTTTATTGCGAGTGTACTTGCTGTAAAAGGAAAAAGTTCAAGAGAAATTATAAGAAATTATTTTATAAAAGATTTTTACAAAGACCATTGTAAAATATATAAAAAACGTCCAATTTATTGGCTATTTGATTCTGGCAAGCAAAATGGATTTAAAGCACTTATTTATATGCACCTTTATGATAAAGATACTGTTGGTCGTATTAGAACTAATTATCTCCATAAAACACAAAATGCAATTGAGGGTGCTCTTAAAAATGCAGAGTATATTATATCTTCATCTACAAGTGCTGTAGATAAAGCAAATGCAACTAAAGACAGGGATAAATATATTAAGCAGCTAAATGAAATGAAAATATATGATCAGGCGCTTGCACATGTTGCATTGAAGCGAATTGATATTGATCTGGATGATGGGGTAAAACATAATTATGAGTTATTCCAGGAAGTAGAAATATCAAGTGAAGGTGAAGATGCTAAAAAGAAAAAGGTTAATTTACTTGCGAAAATATGATGAGGTGGGCAAATGGATTTAACAGAAATACAAAATAAAATAAATGGTCTGCTAAGTGGAACTGAGCGAAAGATTGTATTCTGGTATGATGATGATGCAGAATATCAGGAAGATATCCAAAACATTGTACTGTCAGAAGGAAATAAACTTCATATACTTACACAAGATAATTGGTTTGAAACAAAGCTATTACTGGAAGTGCGTGATACAGAGAGTAATTATCTGATTTATGCACCGTTCAAGAGACCGGATGACAGGGAAAATCATTTGGCAGATACTTTCTATTATTCAGAGCATTTTTATTCTGATAAGATTGTGCAGCTTTGTGGTGATCTTGGCATTCCGACAAATTGCCAAGATACAGTTAAGAAGTATAAGAGATTCTGGACATCTCGAAATACGCAGAAGTTTAAGGATTTGCAGATATCAGAGTATTCAAAGAGTGCAGTAGAACTTGGAATTATGTGCGTGGTAGCATCTGTAAAAGTACTTAGCTTTGAGGAACTACTTAGGAAAGTCATTCTATCAGAAAATAATGGAGAAAATCCAGTATTAAAGAAAATAGAATATTATAAGATAAATATTTCTTTCTGGAATATGTGCAAGAAACAGTATGGATATGTAGATGATAATCCTTCAGTAATGCGTCTGATGGTGACTATGCTGCTTACTTATGCTGAGACATTAACGGAATACAATCTGCCAAAGGAATGGAAAACATTCGTATCAGAAAAGCATAATGACAATGTGGTATTCATTAAGAACATGATGAATAATAGTGAGACTTGTGATTGTTATGATAGGTTTGCAGATATGATTTCCTATCAGCTTAAGGCAGAGAATGCCATAAAGAGTATTCCATTACAGTATATTATTGGCTGCGATGTATTTGAAGCATTTGATCAGAATATTCTAAGCTGGGTATCTTCAAAGATTAAGGATGATATGCTGGATGAAAAGATAGCGGATATGTCTATTCCAGATATATGTGAGATGCGAATTAAGGATAGTTATCATTATTCAAAAAAGTACAAAGCACAATATTTAATGCTTTTGTATGCTCATCACGTATTAAAAGAGGTTTATTTATATGAGTTTAAATCTACCATGAAAGAGGTAATGGACGATTATGTAAAAGAAACTTATAAGATTGATACCTATTACCGTAAATTTTATTACTATATGGATAAGACAGGACTTCCAGAGAGTTTTGAAGAAATAAAAGATTTGGTAGAAAATGTATACACAAATAGGTATTTATCAAGTCTTACATATAAGTGGAATCAGATTCTTACGGATGAAGCTTACCAGACTTATCCATACACTAAGGAAGAAGATTTTTATCATGAAGTAGTTCGTACTTATATGAACGAAGGACGTACAAATAATAATAGGGTAATTGTTATTATATCTGATGGTATGCGTTTTGAGTGTGCTATGGAATTTATGAATGCTCTGTCACTAGATGAAAAGTGTGATGCAAATGTAGGCCATATGTTAAGTGTACTTCCATCAGAAACCACTTTAGGAATGGCTTCACTGCTTCCACATAAAGAAATTGTTGTGGATGAAAACTTAGGTGTAACTGTTGATGGTATGGCATGTGGGAACAGTATAACAGAAAGAGATAAGATTTTAAAAAATACTGTACCAAATTCTGTGTGTTTACAGTTTGATGATGTTATCAATGCGAAAAAGTCGGAAGTCCGTGAAATGATACAGGGCAAGGATTTGGTTTATATATATCATAACCAGATTGATAATCGCGGAGAAAAAATGGGAACTGAAAATGAGGTGTTCAATGCCTGTGCAGAGACAATAGATGAGATACATAGGATGCTCATAAAACTGACGAATGATGTTTCCTGCACCAGATATATTATTACGGCAGATCACGGATTTATCTACAAGCGAGAAAAGCTGGAGGAAAGCGATAAGATTGTAATGGATAAGAAGAAAGTTCCATTTGTTAATAAAAGGTTCCTTCTTACATTACAGAAGATAAATAATGATGCTATAACAAGCAGGGCATTGACATATTTAAGTAAACTAAATGAGCTATATGTAACTACTCCAAAGGGAGCAGATATAATCAAGGCTCCAGGCGGTGGCCAGAACTATGTACATGGTGGTTCTTCATTACAGGAAATGATTGTTCCGGTTATTAAGGTACGTACTGCAAAGGGTAAGCAGGAAACTGGATTTGTCAATGTTGAATTGTCATCATTTAATAATAAAATAACATCTATCGAAATGAAGCTTGATTTCATGCAGATGGAGCCTGTAACTGATGTTGTCAAAGGGAGAAAATTACTGGCTTTCTTTATTGATGAAGATGGTAATAAGATTTCATATGATGTTCCAATTATAGCAAACAGCAGGGATACTAATGCTTCAAATCGTCTTATGACAGAAAAGTTTACATTAAAGAGTGGTAAGTATAATAGAAAAAAAGATTATTATCTTGTTATAGCAGACATGGATGATGAAAGAATAGAACTGCATAGATACAAATTTGAGATCGATATTGCAGGAACCATTTAGAAATAATGTACTGAAGGAGGGCTAGTGATGGATGAAACCTATATTATAAGTAAGATGAATGAGTTTATGTTCAGGTTAAATGACAAGATTGGAACATGGTTTAATAGGATTCTTCCTAAGATAACAAATGACTGGTGGAACGAGCTTGTTATGAATAATTTAAGCGATCTTCAGCGTGAACAGGTCATTAAGAACAATATACATGAGATAAATGGGCTTGATTTAGCATCTCGTCTTCGTGTCTTTGATCGTAACTGGTTTGTAATTACAAGTTATTATTTTGTGAATAACAGAGAACGTGCAAACATAAGAAAAATGCAGGAAGTAAGAAATTCATGGGCACATATTACACCAAACGATATTACAAAAGTAAAAGTAATAGATGATGTAGAGACAATTATTGCACTAATGCAAGTTTTTGATGCATCTATGAGGGAAACCAGAGATATGGAAGAATTCATTTTTGATGTAAAAGAAGACCATGGGATTAAGAAAGAAGAAAGGAAAAAGCTAGATATAGTGGTGGTTACAGAGAATGAAGTTGTTGATACTGATATTGTTGCAGGAAGTGTTGTCTGTCTTACAAGCGATGAATCTGTGGTTGGTGCTGTCATTGGTATTAGTGGTGGTAAATACTCTGTATTGATTAATGGAGAAGTACAGTCATTTTATAGAGAACAGATTAAATTAAAAATAAGTAAGAAAAAGAGCAGGCATGTATCCCTTAATAGGGTGAGGTCTGCTTTAACTGCTTATCAGATAAATAATCCAGGATCAAGCAATCTGTATTCTTTGAATTCAGCAAGAATAGATTTTGTACCATATCAATTCAGGCCAGCATTAAAGATGATTAAATCAGATAGCCCAAGACTTTTGGTGGCTGATGATGTCGGTGTTGGTAAGACTATCGAAGCTGGACTTATTTTAAAAGAGTTAGAAGCTCGTTCTAGTATTAATTCTGTATTAGTCATATGTCCAAGACCATTAGTAGCAGAACGTAAGTGGGAACTTGAGATGAAGCGTTTTGATGAAAATTTCACTCAGTTAGATGGAAAATCATTAATTGAAGCGATATCTGAAACTGATAGGGATGGAGAATGGCCGGATAGATATAGTAAGACAATTATCCCATATTCACTATTTGGTGAAGATACTATTATGGGAACACAGGCAAGTACAGGCAAGAAACACAAAAATCTTGGCTTATGGGAACTTGATCCACTGCCGCACTTTGATTTGCTAATTGTAGATGAGGCTCATAATATCCGCAATGCTAATACCTGGATGTACAAAGGTGTAGAACTGTTTTGCAGAAATGCAGATGCTGTTGTATTCCTTACTGCGACGCCGCTTCAGAACAGCAATAAAGACTTATATACATTGCTTAATCTTCTCCGCCCGGATGTTGTCATTGATAAAGATACTTTTGATACAATGTCTGAACCGAACGGTTACATTAATAATCTGCTTCGAATTGTCCGTAAACAGGGAGATGGCTGGCAGGAGCAGGGAAAAGCTGAGATTACACATATACTTGAAACAAGCTGGGGACGTAATGTTATTCAGCATAATCCGAATTTTGAGAAGATATATGATTTTATGAATAAAAAAACAGTTACCAGAGATGAAAAGATTGAATTACTTTCTATGATCGAGGGGTTACATTCCTTTAATGGAATTATTAACAGAACTAGAAGAAAAGATATTGAAGACTTCTGTATTCGAAGGACATTGACACTGAAAGTCCCATTTAATGGAGTACAGAAGGATTTATATGATTCATTGATAGAGTTTGAAAGTACTGCATTAACGCAGCTTCATGGTAGTCGTAGTGTTCGTTTTATGATGTGTACAATTATGAGACAAGCAGCAAGTTGTATTTATGGATTGGCTCCATTTATGAATGATATTGTGAATAAAAGGTTAAACCAGATACAAGAAGATGGAGAATTATATGAATATGATGTTGAATTAAATAATGATGAAAGCAATTTTTTATTTCAATTGGGGGATAAAATTACGTCTTTATCAGAAAAACTCCCAGAAGCTGATCCGAAGTTTGAAAAGATGTATAAGGTTATTTGCCAGAAGATGAAAGAAGATAATAACAGAGTAATCATATTTAGTTCATTCAGGCATACTCTGCGTTATATTAAAAAGAAACTTAAAAATAAAGGAATACGTGTTGGTCAGGTAGATGGTTCTGTGCATGATGAGGAACGTTTTGCAATGAGACAGCGTTTCCTTCTGGATAGAGAAGATAAGAATGCCATTGATGTACTGCTCTTTAGTGAAGTCGGCTGTGAAGGTCTTGACTATCAGTTCTGTGATACCATGATCAACTATGATCTTCCCTGGAATCCTATGAGGATAGAGCAGAGAATTGGCCGTATCGACAGACGTGGACAGAAGAGTGATACAGTAAAAATCTACAACATGATTACTGAGGATACCATTGATGAAACGATTTATGACAGATGCCTTAGTAAGATTGGTGTATTTGAAGCAAGTATTGGTGACTGCTCAGAAATACTTGGGGATATCAGTGAACAGATTTCAAAGATTATGCTTGATTCTGAACTCACCGATGAAGAACGCCAGATGAAGATTGAGAAGATGGCAGATAATGAAATTATGAAAGTCCATGAAATGCAGAAACTGGAACATGATGAAAAGACATTATTTGGTTTTGATTTATCTAATTATGTAATAAATAAAGATGTACAGGATGCTGAAAATTCATGGATTTCGCCGGAGAGTATTAATGATTTGGTCAATATGTTCATGAGGGATTTTCTTGGTGAAGGTGAATATATTCGAGGCAAGTTAGAGTTAAAGAGCTTGCGTCTTTCAAGTGATAAGAGGCAAATACTTCTTGATAATCTAAAGAATGTACAAATTGTTAATAACAATAATGCAAATAAGCTTTGGATGGCTTATTTGAAATCGGATAAACCAATTCTTCCGATAACTTTTGATAGTGTTTGTGCAAAAGACAACAGAAATACGGCATTCCTCACGCAGATGCATCCGTTTGTAATCCAGGCAGCTGCTTATGAAAGTTCTAATTTTCCCTGTGAGATTGGTCTTAGCATAAGTGATGAGAACATACATGCAGGTGATTATGAATTCCTTATTTATGCATGGAAATATGTTGGATTACGACCGGATATTAAATTGGTTGCTATTAGTGATAATGAAATGGTTCAGAAGAACGTTTTGGCATGTATGCAGTATTGTACAGAGTTTGAATTTGATAGTTCAGTACATACGGAAAAATGGGATTCAATGGACAAATTACATTATGAGTGTTGGCAACAAGATAAGGATACTTATGCCAAAACTGTTGAAGATGAATGTAATTATAGGGTTGAACAGCTTAGTCAGTCATATAATCAGCGTAGGGAAATATTTAAAAATATGATAAGCAATGCGGAAGATGAGAAGATAAAGAGGATGCGTCAATCACAGTTAGATAAGTTATTTATAGATTTTAATAAGCAGAAAAAGAATATGGCGGATATTATTGCGAGGGCTGATATACATACGAAGCTGCTTGTTAGAGGTATATTACATGTGATATAAAAGGTGGTATTATTTATGGGGAAAATTGATTATAAAGCAATACGGGAATACAATAAAAAGATGTATCTGGGTTTTATATTGGAGCCGGAAAAGCATGAGGCTCTATTAGCTGGACATTATTCTGAAAGTAACCATTTTATATATGAACTTTTACAGAATGCGGAAGATGCTGGCGCTACTAAGGTTATATTTGAATACTATGAGGACAAGCTAATATTTTATCATGATGGAAAGCCTTTTGATCAGGCAGATGTTAAAGGTGTAGCTTCTCTTTTGATGGGGACAAAAAATAGGGAATCTGCCCAGACCATTGGTAAGTTTGGCATGGGATTTAAGTCTGTATATAAATACACCCGTCAACCGATTATTTATTCTGATGATGAGGCTTTTCGTATAGGAAACTATTTGTTACCAATAGAACTTGAAGAAAAGTGGAACTGGCATAAAGAAAAAAGTATGCTTTCATATACATTGAATTCAGGTGATGTAGTTATACCTTTTGATGGCTCTAAGCATCTTACTAAATTTATTATTCCATTTTCAAAAAAGAGTGATAAAGGGAGACCAATAAAAGTTCAAGGAAAAGAAGTCCTTCAAAAATTGGAAAGCCTTGATTTAGAAATACTTTTGTTTTTATCACATATAAAAAGATTGTTTTGGATAGATAAGGAATCTGGTAAACATGCCATGATTACTATTGAGGGAAATAAGCAGGATAAGAATTTAAAGACCTGTAGGATTGAGGGAACTGCTTACGGCAAAGGTGAAAAAATTGCAAACTATCTGAAGTTTACAAAAAAGTTTAATCATCCTGAAATGACTAATGCAGAGGTTAGTATTGCATATAGAATAAATAACCGTTCCAATAATATAAATGAAATGTCTGGAACAAATATATGGGTTTATTTTCCTACAAAAGATACGACAGAACTGCCTTTCCTTATACATGGCTCTTTTGAAACAGCTGTATCAAGAGAAAAACTTATGGCACCATCTGAATTTAACTCTGATATGTTTGATAAGATGGGAGATCTGATTTGTGAGTCATTTCTTGAGTTAAGGGAAAGAAAACTCATAACACAGATGTTTTTAAGAAAAGTTATTATAGCAGCGTTTAAAGATGAGGCTGAAAATCATACAATTCCCGGATTAAGAGAAAAGATTACAAAAGTATTTCTTAATGAAAATTTACTTCCAGATAAAAATGGTAATTATAAGCATACTGATGAATTATCTATAGCTGTACCATTTGGTATTGCCGACTTTTTTGATAAACCAATTTTTGAAGAATCATTTAGAGGAATAAAGGGATTTGTAACATTCAATAATGTACGAGAAAGTAACTTTACCGATTATTATATGTGGCTTAAAGATGATTTGCACTTAAATCTCTTTAATCTAGAGTCTTGGGCAAATATGCTCAGTAATATGAGAACACAATCAGTTAATACTGAGAAATCAGAATTTAAAGATTTGAAAGAATTTTATACTTTTGTTTCTGATAACCGTGAGTCTATATATAATACGAATTTGAGATATACAAGAAGTGGTTCTTATGAGAGGATAATTAGAGACTGCTTGGGTGAAGCATGGAAATATTTACGTCACGCACCAATTATTCTGAATGCCAATGATGAGTTGGTTCCTGCATATCATAAAGATTTACCCAATATATATCTTAATTCATCTAGTGAATATAAGAGTGTAATAGCTTCTGCAATTGTAAATGCAAAAATAGCTAGGGAGTTCATGCCTGTATTAACTGATGGCTTTAATGTTAGTGAATTTAATAACTATCAATATGTAAAAGAGAAAGTAATTAAGAAATATACAAAAATTGAAAATACAGTTGACTTTGATAATCCGGATGATTACAAAGAGGAGTACATTGAGGATATTCGGCAAATATTGAAATTGATTAATGATACTCATGATGCTAATCAAATAGCTAATTTAGTTAATGATGCATATATTATTAGGGTTATGACTGACGATGGTTTAGAAGAATTTTGCAGACCAAGCCAAGTTTATGTTGATATTTCCGAGGAAGGTATTGATATGACAATTTATTATGCCCATATTCCTAAAAATGATATTGATGAAGAATTTGATGTTTATCACTTAGATACAGAGTTTTATAATTCACATGGTATATCAATTAAAAAGTTAGAGCAACTTGGATTGATTACAACACCTGTAGTAGAAGGAATTAGGCATGGTAGAGGTCAAGGCTATGGATACTGCTGGACAGCTTTAGGTGAATATTGTCCTAAAATAGATATTGATGGTCTAAAAACTAATCTAACTTATATTGAAAATAATTCAGATGATGAGTTGGCAAGGAAGAAATCTGCGGAAATATTAAAGCTCATGTTGGCTATAAGTGAGAAGTTAAGTGGTACGATACGTTGTAGGAAGACTGATCCTTATGAAGAGTTTGAAGAATCTTCTGTCCTGAGCTCAATAAAGAGCTATGAGTGGTTATACAATAAAGATGGAGAGACTTGTTCAACGGTTGGAATGTCAAAATATGATCTGAATACAGGTATATATGGAGAACTGATCAGAAATAAGGAAGCATACAAAAGGCTTGGATTTATTGAAACGCAGGCTGATAATTGTGCAGATACTTTTGATATGGTATATTCTCTGAATAAAAAAGATAAGAGTATTCTTTTAAAACAGCTTGCAAGAGAGCTTGGAATGCAAGTTACAGATCCCGATAAGTGTGAAGATGAATTGCCAGAAGATGAAGAAGAAGGCGTATTTGATCCAAATTCATTGATATCTACAGATTTTCCAACTAGAGAAGTTAGAAATTTGGACAACCTTATTGAGCATGTTAGACAACAGTTTTTCTGTGCAGATCCTATAACCTATAAGAAGGTATTAAGACAAATTCGTGTAAGCAAAAATCCTAAGACAGTAAGAGCATATGCAATTGGTATGTATACGAATGATGGCAATATAAAAATATGTCAAATGTGTAAGCATCCTGCAGATCAGGCAGAAGTAACTGCTATTGCTAATTATGGAATTGAACTAGAACAGTTGAACTTATGTCTATGTCCAAATTGTGCTGCTAAATATAAAATGATGAGAGATGCTAATAGGGAAAAGTTTAAAAATGATATGAAGCAGGCAATTAAAAATTTGGATATCGATGAGGAATCTAGTGAATATAAAATTGAACTTAATTCAGATAACTCACTGTATTTTACACAGATTCATATAGCTGAAATACAAGCAATATTTGATTTACTTGATGAATACGGTTTGCCAAACGATGAAAAAGAACATGAAAGGAAGGAATTTTCTGATACTTTAAATAATTCAAATATACATTCAAGGAGAGATTTACTTTATGATGAAGATGAAGTTATGATAGAAGGAAAAGATAATGAAAGGATTCATGCTATTATGGATGGCAACTTTGTTGTATATAAGAAAATTGGAACTGGGGAATGTAAAGAAACAACAGTAAATAGCAAAGTATATCCATTACAAAAAGTATTTGTTGGTAAAAATAAAGGAGATATTGTTAGTCTGAATAATCAGAAGTATGAAATTATTAATATTCTGTAACTATTCAGGCATTGACGAATTTAAAATTGTTATTCCATATACGTATAGAACCAGTTTGAGTGCTTATATATTTTAACTGTTCAGTTATTATGGGAGGTGCATTATGGATAAAGAAGATAAACGTAAAATGGAAGAATATAAAAAAAGATTCAATGGCTAATTTTGCTGATTCAGTAAATCGTTCATATGTAGGCGATTTAAGTCAATTAACAAAGGGAAATTTACTTACGAAGATTATTGTTAGTATTGTAGTTATTGGAATAATATTATTAATATTCTTTGTCATTAATTAAAGTAGAAAAAATCTATGGAACTATAATTTAAAGAAGAATTTTATGAGTATGGTAGTAGTTTAGTGCGATTTTTTAGATAATGAGAACGTTTTAGATTAATACATTTATATATGGAAAAAATGCTTTCTATATTTTTAATGATGGGAGAAATGAGCAATATGAGAGGATATAGTAACTTACTAAAACTAAATATATATATTAAAAGATGTAAATTCAATTTTTTTGCTGGCATAGCAGGAATGATTATCTGTTCAATTATGTATACCCCTGTACCCTATTTAATGGGATATATAATAGACAAGGTTCTGATACCACATAAAAGTTACATAGAGTTATATAAAATAATTGCTGTGTTAATTTTATTACATATGTTAAGGTATGGTATAAGTATTATTTCAAAAAGTCTTTTTATAAAAGTTCAAAATTTTGTAGTTAATGAAGTTAGAGTATCCATGATGGATAAGATAATAGATTTGCCCATGAGTTTCTTAGACAAAAAAGAAAAAGGATATATACTTAGCAGGATATCTGAATGTGGAAACATAGGAAGTTTATTTTCCCCTATGTTCATAAATACGTTTTTAAGTATATTTGATTTTATATTTGCACTAATTATGATGATTACTTTAAGTTATAAGTTGAGTATTATAGTTTTGATTATAGTTCCAATATATTTTTTAACTGTAAAACATTCATCCAGTCAGTTATCGGAGAGCACAAAGTTAATGCTGGAAACAGGGGCTATTTTAAATGGTGAAACTTATGAAGTACTAAATGGCATAGAAGAGATAAAAATATTAAATGGCAAAAATGTTCAACTTAGAAAATTTAAAATGAAATTAAGTGAAATGGTAAAAAACAGTATAAGACAAAGTAAGCAAATTTTATTTTTTATGGAAAATATACTTTTAGTAAATAATTTAGCATCGGTTTTAATATTATTATTTTCAGGAATATTAATTTTAAGCAATCAGTTAACTATTGGAATATATACTGCTTTTATTGCATATATGAGCAAAGTATTTTCAACAACCTCAAGTTTTGCAAGTTTAGGGATGACTGTAAAACCTGTATGCGTAAGTATTGAAAGGATACAAGAGTTTTTAGAAATGGAGGATGAAAATACAGAAAAGCATGAAATAATGAATGAACATATAATTAGTATTTCAGGTGAAAATTTAAGCTTTAAATATGATGAAAATAGTGAGAATGTAATAAATAAATTAAATTTTAAAATGAATAAAGGGGATAAAGTTCTTATAAAAGGAGAAAATGGTGCAGGTAAGTCCACATTAATTAAGAATATTTTAGGACTATATTCTCCAGCGGAAGGTGAAATTTTTATAAATGGTAAGAGATATTCACTTATTGATAAAAGAAGTGTGAGAAATAAAATAGGAGTTGTATCTCAAAATGTATTTTTATTTAAAGGGAGTGTTTTAGATAATATTTTATATGGGCAATCTGATAAACACAAGGAAGATGTGTTATCTTTAATCCAAAAATATAATCTGGAAAAATATATTAAGGGATTTGAAAATGGCTTGGAAACTGAAATTAGCCAAAATGGAGTTGGAATATCAGGAGGACAAGCCCAGATTATTGCTTTTTTAAGGGCAACCATTGAAAAAAAGGATGTAATCATTTTAGATGAGGGGATAAGTAATATGGATATAGAAACCAGAAAAATTATTCTTAAAATACTTCAAGAAAGAGATATATGCAGCATCTTAATGATTATTTCTCATCAAGAAGAGGATGTAAAGTTTGTTAACAAAACGATATATCTAAATAAAGGGGATAGTGAATAATTGACTTTTTCGGCTTTTGATAATATGGGAGAGAGTTCCAAGGGGTGTGGGGAAGGCTAACCTATTAATATAGTGGCAAGTGGGGTATTGTAACTTAATTTCCTTAGGGTTTAAGTACACTACCCTATTTGTCATGTGCAATCCTGATTGTAAACTAATAAAAAAATAGGGTTGACAATAGTGGAGTTATTTAGTATTATTGATGCAACAAATAGTGGAATAGGTGAATATTTTATGAAAAATGTAAGAAATTTAATTTTAGTAGCTATGTTTGCAGCTTTAACGGCAATAGGAGCATTCATCAGAATACCAATACCATATGTGCCTTTTACTCTGCAGTATTTATTTTGTGCTTTAGCAGGTATAATTTTAGGGGCAAAAATGGGGGCTTTATCACAAATAGTTTATGTTGTTACTGGACTTGTTGGTGTACCTGTCTTTACTGAAGGTGGTGGTTTTAATTACATATTTAAACCTACTTTTGGGTATCTTCTAGGATTTATTATAGCAGCGTATGTCATAGGCAAAATAAGAGAAAATATAAAGAAATTAACATTTACTAAAGCAGTATTTATGCTGCTTTTAGGTTTGTTCTTTATATATCTATTTGGAGTGATATATTTGTATATTATCTATAATTTATATTTAGGAAAGAATATTTCTTTTTATTTTGCATTTTTTTATGGTTTTGTGGTTTGTATAGCTGGGGATTTGATATTAACAGTGTTGGCAGCTTATGTATCTATAAAAATATTACCTGCTTTAAGAAAAAATGGGTATATAGTTTAAAAGCTAACAAGAAAATACAATCTATGAAGTTTAAAAATACAGAATTGGCAAAGAAAAATGAAGTAAATTAGATATGGAGGTTAAGAGAAATGGCTAAAGGAATATTTATAGTTGGGACAGATACCGACATTGGTAAAACTATTGTAACTGCTGCACTTATGTATGTATTAAGGAATAAGGGATATAATGCTACTTATTTTAAAGCCGCTTTAAGTGGTGCCTTGAAAATAAGTGATGAGTTTATTCCAGGAGATACTAAATTTGTAAGTGATGTGAGTGGGTTAAAAGAATCCTATGAAAATATGACACCTTATGTTTATGGTACTGCAGTATCTCCTCATCTTGCATCAAGGTTGGAAAACAATCCTATAGATTTAGATATAGTAAAAGAAAAATATAATTATTTAAAGGAAAAATATGATTTTATAGTTGCTGAAGGCAGTGGTGGAATAGTGTGCCCATTGATAGATTATGAAATAGGAGTATATACTATTGGAAATCTTATTAAGGATCTAAATATGAGCGTTATCATTGTGGCAGGTGCTGGACTTGGCACAATAAATCATACAGTGCTTACAGCAAAATATATAGAAAATTTAGGGATTAAAATTAAAGGTATTATAATAAACAAATATGAAGAGGATTTATTTTATGATGATAATATTGAAATGATAGAAAAAATTACCCAACTGCCTATAATAGGAAGGCTTGAATATATAAAGGGTATGGATGATGAATATATAGAAGCTATAAGAATAAGTTCTGAAAAAGCTTTCAATGCTGAGAATATAATAGAGTATATGGAGCAATTATAATAAAAACTGAGGTGTGATTATGAGGAATTATGTAAAAAGAGATTTAAAATATATATGGCATCCCTGTGGACAAATGAAAGATTATGAGGAGTTTAATCCAATAGTTATAGAAAAGGGAGAAGGAGTATGGCTTTACGATATTCAGGGGAATAAATATTTAGATTGTGTGTCATCTTGGTGGACAAATACCCTGGGACACAGTAATAAAAGAATTAATAAGGCTATAAAAGAACAAATAGATAATGTCGAGCATGTTATATTTGCAAATTTTTCAAATAAGCCTGCAATAGATTTGTCAGAAAAGCTGGTAAATATAACGCCAGATAGGTTAACAAAAGTATTTTTTTCCGATAATGGTTCTTCAGCAGTAGAAATAGCTTTAAAGATGAGTTTTCATTATCATATGCAAAGAGGAAACACTAAAAAGAAAAGATTTGTGGCTCTGAGTAATGCATATCATGGAGAAACTTTAGGTGCTTTATCTGTTTGTGATATTGATGAGTATAATAATATATACAAGCCTCTTCTTTTAGATACTATAAGAGTAGAGGGACCAGATTGCTATAGGTGTAAATATGGATATACTAAAGATAATTGCAATGCAGAGTGTTTTGAAAGTATGAAAAAGTGTATGGAAGAAAAACATGATGAAATAAGTGCTATAATAGTTGAACCTATGGTTCAGGGAGCTGCAGGTATGAAAATATATTCACCTGATTATTTAAAGAAGCTTCGTAAAATTTGTGATAAGTATAATGTACATCTTATTGCAGACGAGATTGCAGTTGGTTTCGGAAGAACTGGAAAAATGTTTGCCTGTAATCATGCTGAAATAAGTCCAGATTTTATGTGCCTTTCAAAAGGAATTTCCGCAGGATATATGCCCATGTCTGTAGTTATGACAACGGATGAAATATATAATTGTTTTTATGGTAATTATAATGAACGAAAAGCATTTCTTCACAGTCATACATATGCAGGTAATGCTATGAGTTGTGCCATTGCCTTAGAAAGTTTAAAAATATTTAAAGAAGATAATATTATTGAAAATAATCGAAAAAAAGGCAAACTAATAAAAAAGCTTGCACTAGAAAAAGCAAAAACATCAAAACATGTAGGGGAAGTTAGAAGTATAGGTATGATAACAGCTATTGAAATAGTAGAAGATAAGTTGACTAAAAGAAGCTATCCCTGGGAAATAAGAGTAGGGTATGAAATTTATAAAATTGCTCTTGGCAAGGGAGTATTATTAAGACCTATTGGAGATGTCCTTTATTTTATTCCTCCATATATTATTAATGAAGATGAAATAAAATTTATGGTAAATGCCTGTTTTGAAAGTATAGAAGAATATTTTATAGAAAATAATTAAGTGACTCAGAAGTAGGGGGTTCAGGTGGAGTTTATATAGGTAAATGTTATCTCCACCTGAACCCTATTTATGTTCCAGGGATAATTAATTAATTAGAGTATTAAATTTTTTTTCTGTATATTTTCCAAGGCCTATTATAAATTCTAATTGATTAAGATTATTATTAGAAGCCTTTTTTAATAAATAAAAAAAAGAGTTCATATTACATTTTGTTATATTATTATAGTAGTCTCTAGATATTTTCCAAAATTTTTGAGGAAAGGATAGATAAGAAATGATATACTTATAATCATCTAAGGTTAAGCTAGAGATTTTTTCGTAAAGAGATAAGCATTTTATAGCTGTATTTAAATCCCAATTAATGTTAGTTCTCTTTAAAAATCTTCTTAGAAAGTAAGATAAATCATGAGAACAGTAATCTATGCTGCATTTGTCAAAATCTATTACCCAAATTTTATTGTTATTATCGAATATTATATTTTTATTTACATAATCTAAGTGACAAAGAGATGTAGTTAAATTATGATAGTTTATGGTAGAAGATACTGTAAGTGCTATTTCAGCCAGAGTGGAATTAACTTCAAAATTTTTTGAAAATAGTTTAGAAAATTTATCTTGATATCTAAAAGATAAATTTGAACAGTTTAGAAGTTGTTTAAAATGTTTTTCAAAGGAGGTATATATTTTTTGGAAATTAGTTCTTTTGTAGCTGTTATCTATCGGAATGAAGTTTTTAGATCTATTGTGCATTTTTGCCAGGTTTAAAGTAGTGCTAAATAAATGGAAACTATTATCATAATTGCATTTTATACCGTCTATCCAGGGTGTTAATATAAAAAGCATATTATTGTATTTTACAAAGCGGTCCTTATTAATTGTGGGCAGTATTCTTGGAACTTTTATGTTATTTCTGAACAACCATTCTATTGCAGAATATACAAAGAGTAAATTTTTTTCATCAAAATATACTTTTTTTAAACAATAATCTTTATTTAAATAGGATATTTTATATACTGCCCTTTGTTTGTTTGTGTCTTTAAATTTGATTCTAGTTATATCTGCATTTTTCATATTGTATTTTGGAAGTACATGTTCTTTTACATTTTCCTCAGATAATAAATCCATACAAAAACTCCTTAAAAAGTTCTTTCCTTATAATAATATTAGAGAGTTTTTTATAATATACATTTCTTGTTAAAAAAGCAATCTTCAATAATAAACTTTAGGAGATGATTTTATGAATATAAGACAAAAAATAGAAGATAAAGAAAAATTGATGTTGATAAAAGAAGCCGCTCTTTCTTCTAACAGTAGGGGAAGAAGTATAAATGAAGAAAAAGACAACATTAGAACTGATTATATGATAGATAGAGACAGAATAATACATAGTAAGTCTTTCAGAAGACTTAAGCATAAAACTCAAGTGTATATAAAAACCCAAGGAGATCATTATAGAACCAGGCTTACCCATACCTTGGAAGTAAATCAAATAGGGAAAAGTATAGGAAAAGGTATAGGATTAAATGAAGATCTAATAGAAGCTATAGCAATGGGACATGATATAGGTCATGTAGCTTTTGCCCATAGCGGAGAGGAACTGTTAAATAAACTTTTGCCTCAGAGATTTAATCATAGCGAAAATAGTGTGCGTGTACTTACTAAAATAGAAAAATTAGGTAAAGGCTTAAACTTAACTGAAGAAGTATTGGATGGAATATTAAATCACAGTGGTTTTTCCAGTAAGTCAAAAGCATTGACATTAGAGGGACAGGTAGTTAGATATAGTGATAAAATAGCTTATATAAATCATGACATAGATGATTCCATAAGAGCAGGACTGTTAAAAAATGAACAAATCCCTTCATCTTCAGTAAAGGTACTAGGAAATACCAATAGTGAAAGAATAGATACACTGGTAAAAGACTGTATTTATACAACTATAGATAATATTGAAAAAGGAATAAGCCAGGTGTCTTTAAGTAAGGAAGTATTTGAAGCCCTGAGTATACTAAGAGAATTTATGTTTAAAAAAATTTATAGGGGCAATATACTTAAAGATGAAAGAGATAAGGCTAAATTTGTATTAGAACAGGTGTTTAATTACTTTTTAAAAAATCCAGATAAAATGCCTGAATTTTATATGGACATTGTGGAAAGTGAAGGACTTTATAGAGGGGTATCAGATTATATATCCGGCATGAGTGACGATTATTGTATTATGCAGTTTAATAATATATATATGCCTAAATTTGTTATATATTGAAGAATAATTTTTACTATTATATGGGTAAAATACGAATATAAATATAGTAAATTTAATTATTTATTTTCACAGAAGGATATTTAATTTTTATAAAGAATATATTATATATAATATATTCCTATTAAAAAAAGAAAAATATTTATTTTTAAGGAAGGAATATAGTAATTTATGTCGAATATATTTATTCTTGAGCGTAATAATTTGAGATAGGGGGGAATTTAGTGATATCGGAAGATGTCATTCAAAGGATCAAAGCGGAAAATGACATAGTAGATATAATATCCGAAAAAGTAAGCTTAAAAAGATCAGGTAGGAATTACTTGGGACTATGTCCCTTTCACAATGAGAAAACTCCCTCTTTTAGTGTATCTAGAGATAAGCAGATATATAAATGTTTTGGATGTGGAGAGGCAGGTAATGTAATAACTTTTGTAATGAAGTCACAGAATTTAGGCTTTTTAGAAGCAATAGAATTGTTGGCAGATAGAGTAAATATAGATATAGATTTAAGTAAAAATAACAGGAAAAGTACATTTGAAAATTTATATAAATTAAATGTAGAAGCAGCTAAATATTATTTTTATTCTCTAAATAAAAATAAATATGCTAAATCATATCTATTGAATCGAGGAATAACGGAACATACCATAATGAAATTTGGCCTTGGATATTCTAATGACGGTTGGAATCATATGATGAGTTTTTTGAAAAACAAAGGATTTACTGAGTCAGATATGGTTTCAAATGGACTTATAATCAGAAGTGAAAAAGGAAATTATTATGATAGATTTAGGAACAGGATAATGTTTCCAGTATTTGATTATAGAGGGAAAATAATAGGGTTCGGAGGTAGGGTATTAGATGATTCAAAGCCCAAATATTTAAATTCACCAGAAACTCCTTTGTTTAAGAAAGGTGTAAATCTTTACGGATTAAATTTTGCTATAAAAAGTAATATGTCTAGGACTCTTATAATTGTGGAAGGATATATGGATTGTATAGCACTCCATCAATATGGTATAAAAAATGTTGTAGCTTCTTTAGGAACAGCCCTCACTGTAAATCAGGCAAAGCTCATGGCAAGATATGTAGATAAAGTAATATTATCCTATGATGCGGATAAGGCAGGTGAAATAGCTACACTAAGAAGTATGAGCATACTGAAAAATGTGGGGCTTGAGGTGAAAATCCTATCTATACCGCAGGGTAAGGATCCAGATGAATTTATTAGAAAAAATGAAAGACAATCATTTTTGGAACTTGTAGAAAAAGCTGATGATTTAATAGATTATAGGGTTAAAAATATAAAAAAGAATATAGATTTTAATAATCCACAAGATGTTGTAAAGTATACGGAAAGAGTATTGAAGATATTGGTTGAGTTAAATCCCATAGAAAGAGAAATACATATAAAGAGATTATGGGAGGATACAGGTATAAAAGAACAAACACTGTATGACATGTTAAATATAACTGCACAAAAAAATGTAAAAAAAGATGTAAATGTGAATATAGATATGAATTTTGGACAAAAATTATATTTAGAACCCGCATATTTAAAGGCAGAGAGGGCTTTTTTAAAGCTTATACTAGAAAATAATGAAGCTTTTAAATATAGTTTGAATAAAATAAAAAATGATGAACTTATACTAGAAAGTCATAAAAAGATATATGAATATATAATTGAAAATATAAAGTATGATGACCCACAAAAAAGAAAAAAGTGTATAGAATCAAAATGTGTAGATATAGACACATCTAAAGAATGGGTAAATATTATGGAAACAGAAGTTCAGTGTGATAGTGAAGAATGGATGAATATGTTACATAATTTTATAAATAGAATAAAAAAATACAAATTGGAAGAATATAAAAAAAATATTATTGGAAAAATAAAGGAATGTGAATCTAAAGGAAATTTAGAAGAATCTCTGGAGTTTGCACAACAGTTGATGGAAATACAAAAAAGAATAGGTGAAATACAGTAATGGTCAAGGGAGGCAAGTAAATGAAAGATAAAAGTGCAAAAGTAAAATTAGTTAAGAAGCTCATAGAAAAAGGTAAAAAAAACGGCACTTTAACCTATAAAGAAATAATGGATGAATTACAAGAAGTAGATTTAAGTCCGCAGCAAATAGAAAAGATATATGAGGTACTTGAATCTATGGGAATAGAAGTAAATGGAGATATGCATGATCTGGAATTAAATGAAAAGAATTTAGATTTATCAGTTCCAGAAGGCATTGCCATAGATGATCCTGTAAGAATGTACTTAAAAGAAATAGGAAAAGTACCTTTGCTTTTACCTGAAGAAGAGATGTCCCTTGCAAAAAAAATAGAAGAAGGAAACCAAATCGCCAAAAAGAAATTAGCAGAAGCCAACTTAAGATTGGTAGTTAGTATAGCAAAAAGGTATGTAGGAAGGGGAATGCTTTTTTTAGATTTAATTCAAGAGGGAAATTTAGGTCTTATAAAGGCAGTAGAAAAGTTTGATTATAGGAAAGGATTTAAGTTTAGTACCTATGCAACCTGGTGGATAAGGCAAGCAATTACAAGAGCAATAGCAGATCAGGCTAGAACTATAAGAATACCTGTTCATATGGTTGAAACTATAAATAAGCTTATAAGAGTTTCAAGGCAGTTACTCCAGGAACTTGGAAGGGAACCTCATGCTGAGGAAGTAGCTAAGATAATGGAGATGCCTGTAGATAAAGTCAGGGAAATTATGAAAATAGCACAGGAGCCGGTATCTTTAGAAACCCCAATTGGAGAAGAAGAGGATAGTCATTTGGGAGATTTTATACCTGATGATGAGGCACCAGCTCCGGCAGAAGCGGCAGCTTTTACCATGCTTAAAGAACAGCTTATAAATGTACTTGACACTTTAACTCCAAGGGAAGAAAAAGTATTGAGATTAAGATTTGGATTAGACGATGGAAGAGCCAGAACTTTAGAAGAAGTAGGAAAAGAATTTAATGTAACCAGAGAAAGAATAAGACAGATAGAGGCAAAAGCACTGAGAAAGTTAAGACATCCAAGTAGAAGTAAAAAGTTAAAAGATTACCTAGATTAAAGCACCATTTGCAAGGTGCTTTTATATATAGGATATAATTTTGGCGAAAGATGCAGTTTGTTTTATAATAGGTATTGAAAAGGTGGTGAATATGTGAAGAAGTATAAATCAGCAAAAGGAATAGGTATATATATTATATTGGGGATGACTATTTTATATAATAGTTTATTAATATTTTTAATATATTATGTAGATTCTTATGAGATATCAATCCTATTAAAATTCATTTTAGTAGCAGTTAATTTGTATCAGCTGTACTATATCATAATATGTGGAACCTTAAAATATTTTATAGATTCGGAAAATCTATATATAACTAGCATGTTAAAATTGAAAAATGAAAAAATTTCTTTTAATGATATTCAAATGTATCAGAAGTCAAAGGGTAGGATCAGGGGAGTAAAAGTATCAGGCTATGGCAAAAATAAATTTGCCATAGGTAAATCTTTTATTCATAAAATAGGAAATACTCAAATGTTTGTTACCTCAACTGAAAATGTCATATATTTAAAAACAGGTACGGTAAGCTATGCTGTATCTCCAGAAAATTTTTATGAATTTGAAATGGAATTAAATAAAAGAAAAATACTTTATTCAGAATGGGAAAGCAAATTAAGTAAAATTGTTAATCTAAATAGAAAAAGAAAGTTTTTTATACCTTTTGTAATCACTGCCATAATTATAATTTTGATTACTTTAAATCCAATAATACTATATCTTCAGGGAAAACTACCTGATAAAATGCCTCTTAGTTTTCAACCTAATTTTACGGCCATAGAATTTGGGACAGGTAGGCAGTTTGCATTTAAACAAATGAGTTATGGTCTCTTAAATATGGGGTTATTGTTTTGTATGTATTATGCAGGATATATTTATTCTAGATATGGTGAAAAGTATGCTTATAGGTTTTTATATATAGCACTTATAGTTTCAGTGATTTTTTTAGTTATGCAGATAAAGATAATTTATACATTTGGATAATTAGCTTACTTTAGAATGGAGAATTATATGGAGATTAGTATAAGACTTAAAACTTTATTAAATATGGTGGATAATTGCCAATGTATGGCAGATATAGGAACAGATCATGGGTATGTGCCCATTTACCTGATAAAAAATAAAATTTGTGGAAGAGCTATAGCTTCAGATATAAATAAAGGGCCTATGAAAAAGGCAGAATTTAATATAAAGCTTCATAAGTTAGAAGATAAAATACAGTGTAGATTAGGCAGGGGACTTTCCACTATAGAACCTGGGGAAGCTAAGGAAATAGTAATTGCAGGTATGGGTGGCAATCTTATAAGGGATATAATAGAAGAGGGTTTAGAGGTGTTTAAGGAAGCAAAATCTCTAATACTTCAACCTATGCAGCATTCCCAGGTACTGAGAAAGTACATATATAACAGTGGATTTAAAATATTAGATGAAGAATTATGTATTGACGAAAATAAATTTTATGAGATAATAAAAGTAGCATATGATGAAAATATACAATATATAGATAGTATATTTTATGAGGTAGGAGAATTACTGGTAAAAAAGAAGCATAGTCTTATTTTTGAATTTTTAAAGAGTAAAATTGACAATTACAATAAAATAATTTTGAGCATAAATAAAGATACGGAACTGGCCAATGAAAGAAAAGCAAATTTACTAAATAAAATAAAAAAATTGCAGGAGCTGATGGAATGTATTTAAGAGTGAAAGATATACATAATATAATGGAAGAATATGCTCCTTCTGTACTTAAGGAAAGTTATGATAATGTGGGACTTATGGTAGGAAATATGGAGGATAAGGTAACTTCTATACTTATAGCTTTAGATTGTACTTTAGAAGTAATAAAAGAGGCAAAACAAAATAAGTGTAATCTGATACTTACCCATCATCCATTATTGTTCAAAAAACCGGATAGTGTGACTACAGATACTTTAATTGGCAGAAAAATAATAGAATTAGTAAAAAATAATATAAATGTATATTCTGCTCATACTAATCTGGACTCTGTAAAAGGAGGAATTAATGATATTATTATGAATTTACTTCAGTTAACATCCTGCCATATAATTGATCCCTCAGATATCCAGTGTTATGGAAAAGATCATTGTGGCATAGGAAGGATTGGTAAGCTTAAATCTTCCGTTACATTAGAAGAACTTTGCAACAAAGTAAAGGATAATTTAAACATTCCTATGGTGAAATATTCAGGAAGCGAATCCAAAATTATAAATAAAATAGCAGTTATAAATGGAAGTGGGGAAAGTTATTTTGACTCTGCAAAGCTATTAGGTGTAGATTGTATAATTACCGGAGATACTACATATCATTATGTAAGTGATCTGAAGGAAGAGGGAGTTGCTGTAATTGATGCCGGTCACTTTGAAACAGAATGGCCTGCTATGAAAAGAATAGCAGAATTTTTAATGCAAAAAATACAATCTGATGGATTTTGTAATACTGTAATTTTATCAAAAGTAAATAGAAGTCCGTATAAATATAAGTAGAAGTGAGATTTGGTTTCATTTCTGCTTTTTTAATTTAATGCTTTCATTATATATTTGAAGTTGAATTTAATAGGGAGGATGTATTATGCTGGATTTGCTTATTGGAATTCAAGATAATAAAAAAATAATAAAAGAAGCTAAAAGAGAATTAAAAACTGGTTTGAGTATTTATTCTATGAAAAAAATAAAAGATGAATTCGAACAGGAAAAAGAAAATTACAAATCCATAGATATTAAACTAAAAAAGAATAGGACAGAAATAGAAAGTGTTGAAAATAAACTGAATATTGTTAAGGAAGAAATATCTTCTGAAGAAAATAAATTATATGGAAATTCAAAATATGATTTAAAATTAATTAATTCTTTGGAAAAATCTATTGAATCAAAGGCAGATAAAGTTAAAGAATTAGAAGAGAGAAATTTAAAACTGTTATATGAAGAGGAAGAGTTGTTAGAACAAAAAAAATATAGTGGGAAGAGGCTAGTTGATCTCCAAACTGATTTTCATAAAAGTAAAAAAAACAGTAGTGAGAAGATAACTAGAATTAAGCAAAATATAGAAAAAGCTCAGCAGAATATTTACGATATTGAGAAGCAGATTCCAAAAGAATTGTTGGATAAGTTTAATCAGTTATCCTCTGTTAAAGGAACAGGAGCGGCCAGATTATCAGAAGGGGTATGTTTGGGATGTAAAATGAAAGTATCTGCTATGACTATAGATAATGTAAAGAATCGCAGAGGCATAGTCTACTGTGATAATTGTGGAAGGATAATAAGTTGTAATAAAACATCTTAAAATTAATAAATATTTCTAAGTATTATTTAATTCCATTTAAGATTTATTTCAGATTTTTATTGTAATATACTATTATCTATGATATTATTTAATTCGTAAGTAAGCCAGACAATCGCTGCTGTATAATTACAGGAGAGGAAAGTCCGAGCTTCATAGGGCAGGGTGCTGGGTAATACCCAGTCAGGGTGACCTGAAGGAAAGTGCAACAGAAATATACCGCTAAAATAATAAGAAATTATTGTTTTAGTAAGGATGGAATGGCGAGGTAAGAGCTCACCAGCGCATTGGTGACTTTGCGGCTATGTAAACCCCACCTGAAGCAAGATCGAATAGGAAAGCATATTAAAAAGTGGCCCGCTTTGCTTTCGGGTAGTATCGCTGGAGCCTATTGGTAACAATAGGCCTAGATAGATGATTGTCTAATACAGAACTCGGCTTATAGACTTACTTACCCATTGAAAACACTAGGCTTGTAGCTTAGTGCTTTTTATTTTGCCATACTCTTGCCATACTAATTACCGTTTATCAAATTCGAAATGCTATCAGTGGCTTGTTTTTGCATCTTTTTATTTACATGGGAATATATGTTTGCGGTAGTAGAAATGTCTTTATGTCCAAGACGTTCCTGGATAACTTTTAAATCATTTCCCTCTTGGAGTAAAAGAGTTGCATTAGTATGTCTTAAATTGTGAAATGTTACATTTTTATTTATATTGGCTTTCTTTAAAACTTTTTTTAATTTGTTTAAGTAATACATGGGATGAATATATTTTCCATCCTGCCATACCATTACAAGCTCATATTTGTTATTATCAAAAATATTTTTATTAATATAAAATTGACCGTATTTTAGCTTGTTTTTGGCTTGCTTTTTATGGAGTTCTTTTAATAGCTGTAGTGCTCCATCTGAAATGTAAATACTTCTATTGCTTTCGTCTGTCTTAGGGTTAATCATATAAACATGGCCATTGCTATAAATTAGATTGTTCTTTATGGTAACTATATTTTCTTTTACATTTATGTCTTTCCATTCAAGCCCACCAAGCTCCCCTCTACGTAACCCTAATTCTAATGTTAATCTTAAAGCTATGTGGAACATATAATCATATATATTAGTTTTATCTAAAGCACTATATAATTTAGCAATTTCATCCACATCTAAGATATCAGGTTTGAAATTTGTTCTCTTAGGACGTTCTATATATTTGCAAGGATTATCCTTTATAAGCTTTAATTTTAATGCCCTATTCATTATTGTATTGGTTATTGTATAAATAGATTGTAAAGTAGAATTACCAATACTATTTTCCTTTTTTATATCAAGTAACATTTTTTCAACATGAATAGGCTGGATATCAACTATGTTTATATGCCCTATAGCGGGTGATAAATACTTGTTAACTAATTCTTTATATCTATTATACGTTGTTATCTTCCGAAGGGGTTTAACATATCCATCTAGCCATTCTAAAGCAAATTGAGTAAGTATAATTTTTTTAGGCTCAATATAGTTTCTATGCTCGTATTCATATAGGGCACCACGCATTGCTTTTTCTGCAATAGGTTTACTTTTGAAGCCGCTCTTTTCTTTCATTTTCTTTTTCCCATTTATTTCTCCAATGTAGAAATAATAACTCCATGTTTTGCCACGCTTTCTAACTCCACCTTTCATTAAAATCCTCCTTATCAGAACCTATGTTCTGTTATTTAGTTAAAAAATATATGCTATTTCACATATGTACCACCTCCTTTAAAACTTCTTAAAGATTCCAAAATTAGGTTCAAAATATATAACGTATGTATCTATTTCGTAGCACACCCCATATTTTTCTCTATAGTGTTGAATAGCTTCTTCTAAAAAATTTTCTGTTATGTTTAAGTATTCAGCTAAATCATACTTGCTTCTAATGCCCTTTTCAAATGCGGTTACAATAGAAATTATTCCCGCTAACTTCTCATAAGCCCAATTTCTAGCACGTTTTTCTTGTTTTCTATTGCTTGTATTTTTAGCATCAAGAATATTGCCAGAAGATGTTTTAAGGTGGCCTATTTCCTCAATCAAGGTGCAACGTTTTTCAGCTGTAGTTTCTAACTTAGCATTTATAGCAATTACATTATCTAAATAGTATCCTTTAGATTTACCTTTAAAATTCATCTCAATAACGTTCACACCTTCTTTGCTAGCTTCATTGATTAAATCATCAAACCCCATATGTTATCCCCCTTACTTTTTATAAAAAGTTATTTTTTCTTTTTCTTTGATAACACATATTTTATGAAATTTTCTATATCTTCCTTATCATCTTCTGTAAATTCTTCACCTTCAAAGTGTGCTGCAATTGTGTTTATTCCGTTGTCTTTGACTATTTTATTTATTCTATCTATAGGCTTTTCTTCTACAGTGCCATCTTCATCAAAGAATTCATTAACTGATACACCAATGGCATTTGCTATAGAATCTAATACCTCTGTACCTACATTTGTTCTTTTATTATTTTCAATAGAACTGAGGTATCCGCCACTTATATTGGCACGTCTTGCTACCTCGTTAAGACCTATGCCTTTACTTAGTCTAATTCTTTTTATATTATCCCCTAACAATTTTATCACCTCATGGTAAATATTATATACTACCAGTTAATAAAAATCAATAATAATTGAAGAAAAATTAAGATAATAAAAGTATGAGTAAACTATTTGCTACCAGTTAACGATTGTGATAAAATATAAGGTTATTTGCAATTTTTACTTACTGTCAGTATATGATATTATTTACTTACAGTAAACATTAACTAAGAGAAAAGAGGTGGAATAGTTGAACAGAATAGATTCAATAAGATTAAGAAAAGGCTTAAGTTATGGATTTATAGCTAAAGAAACAGGTTTATCTTCTGCTTATATATGTTTTCTGGCGAAGGATAAAAGAACTAATCCAAGTTTTAATACTATGCAAAAAATATCATCTGCATTAGGTGAAAAAGTAGAAAAGGTATTTAAGTTTAATGAAGATATAAGGCAATAAAGAAGGGAGCTGAAATAAGTGGAAGATTATTTAATGTCTGTATCAGATGCGGTTAAGAGATTAAAAACGGATAAAGCCACAGTATATGAGCTTATAAAAAGAGGATTATTAAAAGCCTTAAAAATAAGGAGTCTTAAAATAAGCAATTCGGAGATAAATCGTTTCTTGACAGTATATCAAGGCATGGATTTAAGTGATCTAGATAACATCAAGGAAATTGATTTAGAAGAAGCCTACGTTGGAAGAAAGAATTAAAATATTCTTTCAACATATGCTACAAGCCATATCTATATAAA